>JAJFGU010000022.1 GCA_021775955.1 Alphaproteobacteria bacterium
TCGCCGCCGCGGTCGCGCGCGTGCAGGTTCCAGGCGTCGCCGATGATGACGTGTCGCAAGAACAAGGCGCCGCCGACCCAGACAAGGCGGTGCTTGCGATAGCGGCCGTCCGGGTCGCGAAAATCGCGAAACTCGATGGCGTAGAGCGTCCGCCCGCCCCACGGGATCGTGTCGAGCACGCCGAAATCCTCCGCCGAGTCGATTTTGACGGCGTTCTTGCCGCCATGTTCGCCCGCCACCCGCACGATCACCGGGTAGGTCAGTCCGGCGGCGTCGATCGCCGCGGCGACCGCATCACGTCGGTCGGGCGCGAAGCGGATCACGCGCGGGACGTCGAGGCTGTCGATTCCCGCCAAAAGCGCCGCACACCGGTCGCGCCGGGAATTGAGGACTCCCGCCGGCGGGTTGAACACCAGCGCGCCGGACGCCGCCGCCAGTTTCTCCAGCTGCAAGAGCGCGAAGCCGTAGAGATCGGCGTCGGCGAGATCGTTGAACAACGGGCGCCCCTCCGCCAGACGTACCGACGTCTTTCCATGCAGAGCCGGGCCAAGCCAAAGGTCGGCGAAATCGAATCCGAGCGGCTTGAGGGCGCTCAGAAGGCACGTACGGCCCGGCCATTCGATGACAGCGTCATCCTGGGCGTCGTTGAGACGCGCCGAAATCACCCCGTCGTCCGGGACGCCCTGCACAGCTGTCAGCTTCACCGATCCCGCCCCCGCCTCGCCCGCGACCTACGCCGACCAGTCGAGCACGACTTTGCCCGAAGCGCCGGAACGCATGGCGTCGAAGCCTTCCTGGAACTTAGCCACCGGCAGCCGATGCGTGATCACGCGGTCGACGTCTAGGCCCGACTGCAGCATCGCCAGCATCTTGTACCAAGTCTCGAACATTTCGCGGCCGTAGACGCCTTTCACGGTAATCGCCTTGAGAATGATTTTCGGCCAATCGGTTTCGGATTTTCCGGGCGGAATGCCAAGCATCGCGATGCGCCCGCCCATGACCATGACGTCGACCATTTGATCGAAAGCCTGAGGGGCCCCGCTCATTTCCATCCCGACGTCGAAACCCTCGGTCATTTTCAAGGAGGCCATCACGTCGTTCAAGTTCTCCTTGGCGACGTTGACGGGGCGCACGTCGGCGACCTTGGCCGCCAGTTCAAGCCGAAAGTCGTTGACGTCGGTCAGCACGACATGGCGGGCGCCGACGTGGCGGGCGACGGCGGCGGCCATGATCCCGATCGGACCCGCGCCGGTGACCAGCACGTCTTCGCCGACGAGGTTGAATGAAAGCGCCGTGTGCACGGCGTTGCCGAGCGGGTCGAGGATTGCGGCGACGTCGTCGCTTACGTCGTCCGGCAACGGCACGACGTTGAACGCCGGAATGGATAGGTATTCCGCGAAAGCGCCGGGACGATTGACGCCGACGCCTTTGGTGTCGGGGTCAAGGTGGAAACGCCCAGCCCGCACCGCCCGGCTCTTGGCGCCGACGATGTGGCCTTCGCCGGACACCCGTCGGCCGACACGCAAGTCGTCGCGTCCCGCCGCGGCGCCGATGTCGGCGATCTCGCCCATAAACTCATGACCGACGATCATTGGCGTCGGCACCGTTTTCGCGGCCCAGTCGTCCCAATTGAAAATATGGATGTCGGTGCCGCAGATCGCGGTGCGCTTGACGCGGATAAGAACGTCCGACGGTCCCATCTCCGGCGCCGGTTCGTCCGACATCCAAATCCCAGGTTCAGGCTTGGCTTTGACCAGGGCTTTCATGGTCGAATTGCGGTCGGTCATGCGAGGGCTCCCATGTCGTGGGCGACTTTGGCGAACGCCGCGACCGCGCGATCGATGTGCTCCGGCTCGTGGGCGGCCGACATTTGCGTGCGGATCCGCGCCTTTCCCATCGGCACGACCGGGAATGAAAACCCGATCACATAGATCCCCTCCTTCAGCAGCCGCGCGGCCATCTCCTGAGCGACGCGGGCCTCGCCGAGCATCACGGGGACGATCGGGTGCTCGCCGGGAAGGAGGTCGAATCCGGCGGCCGACATCTTCTCCCGGAACCGTTTGGCGTTGTCGAACAGCTTCGCGCGAAGCGCGTCGGCGCCTTTTGCGATCTCGATTGCTTTCAAACTCGCACCGGCCACGGCGGGCGCCAACGTGTTCGAGAACAGGTACGGCCGCGCGCGCTGGCGCAACCAATCCACAACTTCTTGGTTCCCGGCGACATAGCCGCCCATGGCGCCGCCCAGCGCTTTGCCGAGCGTCCCGGTGAGAATGTCGACGCGCGCCGCGACGCCGTGCAGCGCCGGCGTGCCGCGCCCCTGCGGACCCATGAAGCCGGTCGCGTGACAATCGTCGACCATCACCAAAGCGCCGTATTTGTCGGCGAGATCGCAAATGTCCGGAAGCTTTGCGATGTAGCCGTCCATTGAGAAAACGCCATCCGTGACGATCACTTTCGCGTCGGCGCCGTCTTCATCCGCCGCTTTCAACTGCCGCTCCAAGTCATCCATGTCGGAGTTTGAGAATCGATAGCGCTTCGCCTTCGACAAACGCACGCCGTCGATGATCGATGCATGATTCAAACTGTCGGAAATGATAGCGTCGTTCGGACCGAACAAAGGTTCGAAGATCGCGCCGTTGGCGTCGAAACATGCTGCGAAGAGGATCGCGTCGTCGTACTCTAGATAGTCAGCGATCGCGTGCTCGAGCTCTTTGTGAAGTTCTTGCGTTCCGCAAATGAAGCGCACCGAAGCCAACCCTGAACCCCATCGCGTCAGCGCGCGCTCACCAGCTTGGATCAGTTCAGGACTGCCAGCGAGGCCCAGATAATTGTTCGCGCAGAAGTTCAGCACCTCTCGTTCGCCATCTGATTCGCGCACGCGAATCACCGCCCCCTGCTTCGACGAAATGATTCGCTCGGGCTTGGTCAGACCCTGTGTCTCGAGCTCGTCGAGATTCTCTCGAACCCGCGCGTAGAACCCGTGGCGATCCATTCTATCCTCCGTGTACAGAGCAAAACGACCCGCCAACCGGCGTGCGCGGTCAGCGTCGTAATACATAAGCAGATCAACGGAAAGCGCCCGGTTCGCGGCGCCAAGTTGACCCGGCGCTCATACATCAAAATTCGCATAGAAGAGCGGCAGAAGAGCGGCCCTGATTTTAACTATTCGGCAACACAGATTTATACTTGGTTATTCAATAAACTTGTTGGTTTTAACTCTACATTATCCATATCACTGCGTTCTTTGCATGAATGCTGTTATTGCGTGCAGAGGCGCCGGAGCGATGAAGAGCAATCTCGAGCTGATCGACCTGACGGCCGACATCGTGTCGTCCTACGTCGGCCGCAACGCGGTCGCGTCCGGCGATCTGGCGAACCTCATCGCGCGCATTCATCAGGCGCTCGCCGACATGTCCGACGTGAGCGACATCACGCGTCCGGCCACGGGCCAGACGCCGGCGGTTCCGATCACGCAGTCGGTCCGCCCCGACCACATCGTCTGTCTCGAAGACGGTGCGCGGCTGAAGATGCTGAAGCGCTACCTGCGCACGCACTTCGGCCTGACGCCCGACGAGTACCGCGCCAAGTGGGGATTGCCGGCCAACTATCCGATGACAGCCCCCAACTACGCCAAAACTCGTTCGAGACTGGCCAAGGAATTCGGCCTGGGTCGCAAGACCAGGCCGCACGAAGCGAGCGTGCGCGGAGAACGCACGACCGCCGCGGCAGCCATGATGGCGCAGCCCGCGACCAACACCGAGGAGAGTGAGATGGTTACGAAAGCGAAGACCTCGAGGTCCGCGGGAAAGGCCAAGGCCAAAACCGCGACCAAGAAAACGACCGCCCGCAAGGCTCCGGCCAAGCGCGCGGCTGCGAAGAAGCCGGCCGTGAAGCGCACGACGGCGAAGAAGACGGCGGCCAAGAAGGCCCCGGCGAAGAAGCTGAAGGCCAAGAAGACGGCGGTGAAGAAGGCTCCGGCCAAGAAGACCGCCGCCCGCAAGGCCCCGGCGAAGAAGACCGCCGCGAAGCGCAAGCCGGCGAAGAAGACCGCCGCCAAGCGCCGGCCGGCCGCCAAGGCCGCGGCGACCCGCAAGGCCGCTGTGAAGCGCGCTCCGGCCCGCAAGGCCGCGGCGAAGAAGTCGGCCGCCAAACGCGCTTCGGCGCGCAAGGCTCCGGCCCGCAAGACCGCCGCCCGCAAGACGACGCGGAAGACCACCGCCCGCAAGACCACGGCGCGGAAGTCCACAGCGCGGAAGTCGACGGCCCGCAAGGCCCCGGCCCGCAAGACGGCGACGCGCAAGCCCGCCGCCAAGAAGGCCGCGGTTCGGAAGCCGGCGACCAAGCGCGCCCCGGCGCGCAAGGCCGCGGCGAAGAAACCGGCCCGCAAGACGGCCGCGCGCAAGGCTCCGGCCAAGCGCAAGGTCGCCAAGAAGCCGGCGGCGAAGCGGACGGCGGCGAAGAAGCCCGCCCGCAAGACCACCGCGCGCAAGGCTCCGGCCAAGCGCAAGGTCGCCAAGAAGACGGCGGCGAAGCGGACCGCGGCGAAGAAACCCGCCCGCAAGACGGCCGCGCGCAAGGCCCCGGCCAAGCGCTAGGCTCCCGCCTAGCGCAAGGCCGCCAAGAAGCCGGCCGCCAAGCGCACGGCCCGCAAGGCTCCGGCCAAGCGGACCGCCGCCAAGCGTCCGGCCGCGAAGAAGGCGGCTGCGAAGCGGACTGTGGCGAAAAAGAAGGCGCCGGCCCGCAAGCCGGCCGCCAAGAAGCGGGCTGCGAAGAAGCCGGCTTCAACCGCCGCCACGTTGAAGGCGATCGCCGCCAAGCGCGCCAAGCGCGCCGCCGCGATCTCCGCCGCGCCGAAGTCGCGCGCGGCCTAAGGCACGCGTTCGAGAGCCCGGGCCGGTTCGCCGGTCCGGGTTTTCATCTCTCCAGACTGCTGACGCCGCCGCCTTCGCGCGCGCGGCGTTTTTCTTGCTCTAGTCCGGTTTCGGCGGGATTGGTGGAGCCAGGCGGAATCGAACCGCCGACCTCGTCATTGCGAACGACGCGCTCTCCCAACTGAGCTATGGCCCCGAGGTCAGACGGGCGTAGGTACGGAGGGGCCCCGCCCCTGTCAAGCGGCCCGCAGGGACGCCGGTTGCCGGCCCGCGCCGATGCGGGCTAGAAGCCGTCCGACCGCGCCGCACGCGAAGGGAACCGTCGATGTCGTTCTTGTGGGCCCTCTACAGCTACTTCATCAGTCCGCTGCTCACGCTTCTGGTCTGGGTGATCATCGCCAACGCGATCCTGTCGTGGCTGATCGCCTTCAACGTGGTGAACCCGCGCAACCAGTTCGTGAACATGATCGGCCGCTTCACCCACGCGGTGACGGAGCCGCTGTTGCGTCCGCTGCGCCGGATCATCCCGTCTCTCGGGGGCGTCGACATCACGCCGATCATTCTGATTCTCGGGATCTTTTTCGTGCGCGACTACGTCATCTTCCAGCTTCTGCTGGCACTCAGCGGAGGCCGCCCGGTCTAGTGGCCGGCGCCGTCGTAAAGAAGACCGGCGGCGGCTTTGCGGTGCGGGTGCGGCTGACGCCGAACGCCGCCAAGGACGCCGTCGACGGCGTGGCGCGGGACGCGGCGGGAACCCCGCACATCGCCGCCCGCGTCCGCGCCGTGCCGGAAAAAGGCAAGGCCAACGCCGCGCTGGAGGCGCTGCTCGCCAAGACGCTCGGGGTGCCGAAGACCGCGGTGACGGTCGCCCGGGGCTCGACCGGGCGCGTCAAGACCGTGCATGTGACCGCCGACGGCGACGCGTTCGCGCGCGCCGCGGCGCTGTGGAGGGATCGCGAATGAACGCAACGATCATCGACGGCAAGGCCGTGGCGGCCGACGTGCGGGCGCAGGCCGGCGAAGCGGCCGCCGCCTTCAAGGCCCAGGCCGGCCGCGCGCCGGGCCTCGCCGTCGTTCTGGTCGGCGACGACCCGGCCAGCCAGGTCTACGTCCGCAACAAGATCAAGCAGACCGAAGAAGCCGGCATGGTCTCGATCGAACGGCGCATGGCGGCCGAGTCGAGCCAGGCGGAGGTCATCGCCGCGGTGCGGGCGCTCAACGCCGACGCCGCCGTCGATGGGATTCTGGTGCAGCTGCCGCTGCCCGGCCCCATCGATTCCGACGCCGTGATCGCCGAAATCGACCCGGCCAAGGACGTCGACGGGCTCACCGCCGCCTCCGCCGGGGCCTTGCTGCTCGGCCGGCCCGGACTGCGGCCGTGCACGCCCACCGGCTGCGTCATCCTCGCCGAACGGGCGCTCGGCGACCTGACCGGCCAGCACGTCGTGGTCGTCGGCCGTTCGATCCTGGTCGGCAAGCCGGCCGCTCTGCTGTTTTTGGAGAAGAACTGCACGGTCACAGTCGCGCATTCCCGCACCCGGGACCTCGCCGGTCTTTGCCGCACCGCCGACGTCCTCGTCGCCGCCGTCGGCCGCCCGGAGATGATCAAGGGCGACTGGATCAAGCCCGGCGCCTGCGTCGTCGATGTCGGCATCAACCGCGTCCCGGCCCCCGAAAAAGGCGACGGCAAAACCAGGCTGGTCGGCGACGTCGCGTTCGCCGAAGCCGCCGAGGTCGCCGGCTCCATCACCCCCGTCCCCGGCGGCGTCGGCCCGATGACCATCGCCTGTTTGCTGAAGAATACGGTGAAGGCAACGCGATTTTAAGCAGCTTTTTTCATACTCACCACCATACGACGATCAAGAGCCTCGTAAGCGTCTTCCATGGTTTTCCAGGTGCTGTTTTCGCGCGGGTCAAGAATGCGACGGATAAAACTCTCGCCCTTACCCATGCGCTCAGCCATCTCAACTTTGCTCACACCTTTAGCGACCATTTCATTCCACAGCAAAATTTTGGCTTGAACGATAGCCGGCACATGCAAAGCGCCATCTCTGGACTTAGGGCCCAGCTTTGTTTCAGGCAGCGGGATGGGCTTTTTCAAATGCATATAGCCGGAAATAGCTGTGATAACGGCATCACAAACAAGCTCGATCACCTCAGCCCTGGTATCGGCGCCAGTATTCGCGCCAGGTACATCAGGGATATAAGCCATAAAGCCATCCCCATCTTTCTTAATCTTAACAACATAATAAAAGTCATGTTTCATAGCTTATCACTCCTTAAAGTTTGGTTGTTACAGAAAGTCCTTCGCCTTTACGTCCAAATCGCTACAAATCTTCTTCAAGAGTCCTTCTCGAATCATTTTTCTTTCACCTACAATAGCCGACAACTTCCCATTCAAGATTACAGTGCCATGACTGCCTGGCCCTTCTTCCGGAAGATATTCAAATTCAAAGTTGTTTTTACGGGCGTATTTTCTTAGTTTTCTAATAAACTGCCCAGCCAGCACTTCCATCTCTAGGCCTTATTTATAATTACATAATCGCACACATACGTGCGATTGTCAATCTAAATTTCGCACATATATATGCGATTGTAAATGATAAGAAAAGCAAGTGTTATTAATATAAGGGTTTAATTTAATTGAAGACGAAATTGACGAGACGTATTTAACATACGACGAGCTCAATTGAGACCGCAGGATAACGAAGCGTAGGATGAAAAGATGGAGAATTACTCCCCTTGCGCGACCGTAAAGCCCGGCTCGCCATCAAAGTTATGAAGCATCACCGATTTGGTGAAATTAAAACCTGCTTCGTTCATATTGTTCATCAGCGCCAGAACCTGTGAGGTTTTTACCTCTTCCTTGTCATTTTCGGCCATAAACCGCAGCCGCCAATTATCGGCGCAGAATGTCCCGGGTTTGCCATCAGGCCAGACCTTCGTTCCACGGTTGGAAATCATCTGCAACTTCAAATTATGTTCTGGCAACAGGCAATCGCTCATGAGGCCTGCCAGCTCATCTGCCGTGCCGCCCCAGTTAATACCAATGTCTACACCGACACGAACTTTGGTTCGCTCCGGCTGCGACTTCAGCTCGGGTAATTTGATTCCGCCCGGTGGCGCTGAGGAATAATCAACCGTTTTCAAAGTCGAAGGCGTTTGTCCCAGACGTTCAATCACAGCAGCAGAGAAATCAGCCGTGCCGACTTTTTCCTTGCTCACGCCCCCATCTTCTTTAGAGCGATAAATATCGCCGGTATGAATCCCATCCTCAATTGTCTTGAGCCAGGCATTGTGCACCTTTGCCCCTACGTCGCCCTGGCCAATATGCACCAGCATCTGTATCGCCCCAAGAACCAGCCCCGAAGGATTGGCAATACCCTGCCCGGCAATATCTGGCGCGGAGCCGTGCACTGCCTCAAACATCGCAAAGTCAGAACCAATATTGGAAGAGCCACCAAGCCCGACAGAACCAGTCACCTCGGCGGCGACATCGGAAATAATGTCGCCATACAAATTAAGCGTGACAATCACGTCAAACATCTCTGGATGCGCGGCCACCTTAGCGGTACCGATATCGACAATCATGTGTTCCTGCTCAATATCCTTATACTCCGCACCGATCTCATCAAAAATATTGTGGAACAACCCGTCCGTGATTTTCATGATGTTGTCTTTGGTCATGCAGGTGAGTTTTTTGCGGCCATTGGCCCGCGTATATTCAAATGCATAACGCACGATGCGTTCACACCCCGGGCGCGTAATAATCTTGAGCGCCGCCGTGACATCCTGGCTCTGGCGGTATTCAATCCCGCCATAAAGATCTTCTTCATTTTCGCGTACAATCACCAGATCCATCTCCGGGTGATGCGTTTCCACATAGGGCGCATAGGCCACGCAAGGGCGGACATTGGCAAAAAGCGAACATTGCTTGCGGATCGTAACATTAAGCGATTTAAATCCGCCGCCCTGCGGCGTGGTAATTGGCGCCTTAAGGAAAATTTTGGTGCGGTTAAGCGAGTCCCACGAACTATCGGCAATACCGTTGGCAACACCGCTTTTATAAACGGCTTCGCCGATCTCGATTTCCTCAATGTCCAGCTGCGCTCCAGCCGCATCGAGAATTTTCAATGTCGCGTCCATAATTTCCGGCCCGATGCCGTCGCCGCGCGCTACTGTAATTGGTGTCTTGGTGCTCATGGGACCTCCGCCTCAAAGGATGAAAGAAACGCAGTAGCCGTATCTTAGCATCATTTATCCCAGAAAATCACTTCCTTTTAACCCCGCAGCTTCTTGTCTTCAGAACGCTTATATACATAAATACCGAGAACCGACAGCCCAACGGCCCAGATAGCGCTGAGCGAGCTCATCGCGTTTAAAACAATCCCGGCGCGCTCCGTATCAAAAACAATAACATAGGCAATGCCGAGCATCTGCGCCGCCCAGGTCAGCGCCATCAGATAGCCGAATGTCGGGCGCATGCGCCGCACATATTGATCCTTCGAAGCAATCTCAGCGCGCAGGGATTTGTTGATCTCTGCAATATTCGCGGCGCGCTCCTCCAGCTCAATCTCGCTCATTTTTTCGGTATGGCGATTGGCTTCGCTCATCTGCTCCGGCGTAATCTGTCCGCGCTTAATCGCCTCATCGACATCGCGCAGCGCTTTGGCCGCACCTTTGGTGACGGAAGTGTCAATGCTGCCCAAAGCTTCGGCGACAACATTGGTTAAAATAGGCAATCCTATTTTTGCAAGTAATGTAGGAATCATGATTTTTCTCCTTTCAAAATTTTCAAACAATTCGATAAAAAATATGTTGGCCGATCACGGCGCTTGGTTTTTCACCGCGCGCCCAATAGGGCGTGATGTCTGCGGCATGATAATGCGTCGCCCCTTGCGTCGGATCACCCAGCGTGCCTGTAATCGCCCGCCGCGCCATCCTTAAAGCGGTAGCGAAATATAAATCGCTCTCACCCACGCTTTGCAGTTTTTTGTAATTGGGGTCCGAGCGATTCCAGCACGAAAACTGATATGGCTTCTGACACACCTGAATAATATTATTGCCCCACCAATACCGCCCTCGCTTTTCGGCCTCTGCCACACGGTTCAGGATTACACAGGCCACAGCCTGCATCCCGGCGCTACCCTCACCGCGCGCCTCACCCCATAATGTACGGGCCAGTATATCGGCTTCGACATCGCGGTAAAATTCATGCGCTTTTTCTTTGGACTCGTCACCAGAGTCCAAAGCAATTAACTTTGGTTTCTTCATTGCTGTCTCCGTTTTTGGGGTAATTAATCTTTGGAAATTTTATTGGCGTGTACCGCTTCGGCCTTAAGCGCCGTGGAATCAAGCTTGGCTTCGATGCGCAACAGATGCTGCGTTAAACGCTCTTCCAGATCACGCAAATCATTATGCGAGGCATAGTTCTTGGCCACCTCGAGCTTGAAAGCATTCAGGCCCTCTCTTAACTGAGAGCAACGGGCCTCGAGCAAATCCTGCAAATGATCGATGGCGCGCTCACTGTCATGGCGTGTACGCCAGATCAGCCAGAACAATCCAGCCATCGCCGGCAGATCAAACACCGTGATCCACCAGATCAAATCTTGTGAAATTAAATTCATATAATTTTCCTTTTAAACTTTAAACTCCGTCTTCGCTTTATGCTGCTTGCCGCTACCCATCCAGATACGGCTGCCGCGTTTGGGAAAGACCCTGGACACAGCCGGCTCAAGCGCAATGGCTCCGGCCACCGCATCCAGCCCGTCATCGCGGCCATGCTTTTTGCCCGGCTTCCATTCCGCCATTTCCGATAAAAACGGCGTGTCTTTGACGCTTTCATGAACGTGTAACATGCGCGCAGACAGCACGACATCGAACGCCTCTAAAATACGCTCGTTCTTGTTTCGCTTATTGGTCTTGGGAACCACAGAACAGGGAATGCCAAGCTTGGCAATCGCCTCACGCAGGAATCCCGGAAAGGTTTTGCCAAGACCGTTATCCTCCACCGTCACCGATGGTAGATATAATAATTGCGCCTGAAACGCGACATCGCGGCATTGCTGTGTGACCTCCGTATCATCGCTGTGATTGTCCAGCTCCAGATATTTTAGACCGTGCAGATAATACCGGCCGTCTTCATCGGTGAACACAGCAGCAAAAACACTGGCATCACCGCCGCGGCCAAAAGCCGGGTCCCAATAGCCATGCGCCGAGATCATTTTCTTGCCGTCAATCTCCAACCGGTTTATCTCCTTACAATACGAAATATCGCCGCCATAGAATTGTAGTGCCGATGGATCCAGCCGCCCGTCGGCGATATTCACCGGACGCAAGAGCATCTGCGAGGCGAATTTATTAGGCCCGCTGCGCAGCTTGATCCGTTCGATTTCCTCCAGGCTGAATCGCTCCGGCCAGGCGCTTTGCTCATCTTCATCGACCACCGGAATAACAAGGCGTTCAAAATCCTGAAGAAAAGCCTGCTCTTCACCCAGCTCTTCCCGCGGCATTTCGGCATAAATTGAATGGTAGTTATGCGGTGTTCCGACATAAATCTGCGTCCCGCCCGGCACCAGAACATAATCAATTTCCATCAGCCGCTCGCGCAAGTCTTCCCGCTTTTCGGCACTGTTACAGGTGCCCGGAACCTCAACATCGTCACATATAATAATGTCGGCGCGACTTCCGGTTATATTCGATGTAATCCCGCGCGCCAGCATCGACGGGTCGCGCAGCTCCATATCACGGCGCACGGTAAAACGGTCGCCCGCCCACTGATCCGGTTTGTCCGGCTTTAAATGCGCGGTGAGCGGATGACGCTCGATAATCTTTTTAACATTGCGCACCATCTTTTTCGCCAGCGCCAGATCCGCCGCCAAAACAAGGATACGCAAAGCCGGATTGATGTATAAAAGCCATGCCGAAAAAATCCCGGCCAGTGTGCTTTTGCCGCTTGATCGAAACGCCATCAGCAGCAGACGAGCCTTGCCGCCCCTCCAGCTCCGCTCCAGCCACTCCGCTATTTTGATATGAAGGTCCGGCGTGCTCTGGTTTTGCCTCCCGTTCCATTCCGTTAGAAAATTTTTGAAATCTTTTTTTGATCCGGTCATTCATTACCTTTCTCCATCTAAACTTTGGGCATAAAAAAACGCCTCCGAAAAGAGGCGCTCTACTTCCATGCTATTCAATTTTAGCCTATATATTACTTCAGACCACACATGAGGACAGCCTTATTAAAATTGTCTTGGTTAATGGCAAAGGACGACAAAACGGGATCTAACCGCTTAAGATTTGCACACGCTATCATTTCAGTATCTGTGGTTTGCATTTTTCCGGCGCCACTTTCTTTTCTCTTTGTCCCAAAAATAGCTAGCTTAGCTGAATCTTCACCCATAACTCGAAGAAACTCATCTGTTAGAACGACAGCATCAGGATGACGTGGCTCGACAGCTGATTGGCAACCAGCCCCTACTAAAACGGCAACCAAAGCAAACGTGCTTAGCAATGCCCTACTCATAACAAACTCCATTCTACTGGCAATCTTATTAACATCTACCGAACAAGGTCAGCCGCCATACCCATAGAAAGCTTTGGCATCCCATCCTCAGGAAAAGGGCTTTTATGAATCAACCATCTATAGCTCCACCTGTTATGCTCTTGTTCTATAGGAGCATCTCCGATTTGAGAATTACGGTCGCCCCAATAAACCATGACACTCCCAGGATTGAGTGGCTGAAAATTATATTGGCTTTGCACTTCGTGTGGATGCTCGTATTCGTGCCGCAACCTTACATAGTCTTGCTTCCTTAAATCATCAGCAAGCCACCAAATAGGCTGCACGATGGGAATTGACATTGTAAAATCTGTTTTGTCTATATGTGGCCTAATGGGGTCAGTAGCCTCTAACGTATCGTTGGTATAACCCGGGCTGATATTAGAATAAGCCAATATAAGAGATTTTATCCGTTGAAGAACTTTTATACCTGATACCTTAATAAACACATCTTGCAATTGAGCGGCAGCACCCAATTTTTTTATTTGCGTCTCTGTAAAACTATGAAAAAACCACCCCTCCTTAAGAAGTGCACTCATAGAAACAGGGTCCCATTTTGCCTGTGCTTTTGAATTACCAGGCTCTTCACCCCCATAAGCACTATACACATAATGCGCTACTTTTGACCGATGGAATATCTGAGCCAAACTATCGTCACAAGCTGTAGTATTTGACTGATCAAATATTTGGATGAGCGCTTCATAGGCAACAGCATTATATGCTTCAGGAGTAAAAGCATTCTCCCATATTACGCCTTTGATCCCGGGCCTATAAGCAGACCACAGTCCCTTTTCAGAGTTTGTAACCAAAACCCTGTTACTTTCAGGGTGAGAATGCAAATAATCACCAAGATCAATCCTATCAGGCATAGTAGTTTTACGCCTTATTTTTGCTTGTAAAACAGCCATTATCCAGCCTATTTATTTATAAATATGGAAACATACTATATTTATAGGCATTAGTCAAAAAAACTACAAATTCTTGCTCACGATAAACCATTGTCCGCCATCGGAAACGACGGTGATCGCACTGTACTGGCTGGCCAGACTCTGGTTGGCCTGATCCGGGCCGGACCCACCCTGCTCGCTGACCGTTACGGCATTCACCGAATTATCGGTCTTTTTGATCGTCACCGTACGGCCCACAGCCTGCACCGCATTGGCGGGGGGCAAACGTGTCGTCAACGCGCCGCCAAAGCTCGACACCAGATAGATATCCACGGCCATATCAATATCATAAGTCCCGGTGCCGTCGAAAAATCTCGTATTGCCGCTCAAGCGGTTCGAGGATTTAATATACCAGGCAGAGCCGTTGGAAATGATCGTCGCGTAATCATTGGCGCCACCAAGCTGCAAATCTTTACCATCCGGTCCCGGACCCGCTCCGTTTTCGCTCACGGTGACAATGTTGGAGGTATTATCAACCTTCTTCACCGTAATCTCGGCGCCCGCCGCCGTGGAGGCCAGTGGCAATTCAATCGTAATCGCGCCGTTGGTTGCATTGACGATATGCACCGAATGCGACAGATCAATCGCCGTTGTCCCGGCAACATCGATAAACTCGGTATCAAAGCGCATTAAAGTTGCCTTCAGATCACTGATAACGGTTTTGCGCAGCGTGTTTTTTTCCGGTGATCCCGCATTATAGGCATCATAATTGCCGCTCGAGCTGTCATCAATCGCCGCGCCGTCACTTTGCGCCGAAAGATTGATGATCGACGTTTCCACCGAGCCTGTATCCAGCTTTACGTTCGGCACCAGATTGCTCGACTCGGTTAAAAGATTCACCAGCATCGTCTTGCTGCTACCCGCGCCGAGCCTGAAACAGCTATCCGCCGTGGGGCCGTTGACATTGGCCTCGCAATCGACAAAGGCGTTGTTCAGCGAACCATGCTCGATATAAAAGCCGCTCCCGGTGGTCGCTGCGCCCTTGGAGTAAACACGAACCGCGTGGAACCTGTTGGCATTGGGCGTATCGCCCGCGCCGCTTTTGGTCAGGTGCACACCGTGGGTAATGGGCTGCTCAATCAAAATGCGGGCGAAATTATTCCAGTAACACGGCTTATTGGTGTCGGTATAACCGTCCAGTTGAATTCCGGTTTTAGCGCCAATAATCTGCACATCAGATACGGAATTTTGTACACATTCCGCCGTATCGCCGAAAAGCTTAATCGCAATATCACCACTTTCGATACGCAGATTCTGTATGGTACAAAACCCTTCCGGCAGCTCAATCGCATTAAACGTGTCAGCCTGACATTTAATCACCGCTTTCTGCCCCGCGCCAATCAAAGCCTGTTTCGCGGCAAGGGAAATCGTATTGGTAATTAAATACGTGCCGTTTGGAATAAAAACCGTGTCATGCGCGGCAAGCGCTTGTTGAATCGCCAGCGTATCATCGGCCAGGCCGTCACCGACCGCGCCGAAATCCTTTACCGAAATCAGGTCGGAAAACTTGTCGCTGCTGGTGCGCGTTGCCGCGCCTGTTCCTGTGGCCGTAAAGTCCGGCGGCGCCATCGAGCCCGCCAGAGAAACCGCAACCGGATCACCATTGCCGTCAAAGCCCAGCGCCTTATTTAGGCGCACAGCCTTATCGGGCAACTGTGTCATACCGGGTGTTTCATGATCGCCGTATTGCAGTGCCGTATCGTTATCGCGCTCGACCTGTTGGATCGCTGCGACCAGATAATCAAGCTCGTTATTGATCGACTGGGCAGAAAAATCGCCGCCCTCAAGAAAATCGGTGACACGCTCAATCGGCAGTACCCGTTCCAATGTGACGGTTACGCCACTGGCCGGCGCCGCATCAAAAGTAACATTACCACCGGCGGTATTTCCGGCGCCAGTGATCGCAAAGCCGCTCACCTGCCCTGCGCCATCCAGAAAAACCGCAAGATCTTCACTGGCAAAAATTGGGAAAGGGTACGCAAACACAGTTTGCGCTCCATTGGCCGTATAACGCACAACAGGCGTCACAGCCGGCATTTTAATATGCTCGGTCGTCATATGGTTTACTCCTGTAAAAAATTTATGAGTGTTTAAAAGTATTTATGAATTGGTAATTTGCTGTGCCTGCCCGAAGACATCCAGACCACCCAAACCGAGATTCACAAAATTAGAGGCCCGGTCAACTGTCGAGGACAGGCGTTTAATATTCTGGCTTTGTTGTAGCTGTGTGCGCTGGATAACATTCAGGCGCCGTTGCTGATTAATGTTCTGGTCGATTGCTCCAAAGCGCAAACTATCAAGTCTTTCACGTTCTTGACGATCTGCATCTGTCTCGTCAAACAAGCCAAGCAAAACCGCTTCGGCGCTACCACCACCGGAACTAATGCCACTACTGCCGAAATTTGCCCGCTGCCGGGCGACCGCCCTGCGGAGCGCGTCGCGCCTTTGACGCTCAGCCGCCTCAGCAGAAGAAGCAATACGCTCTTTATCAAGCGCGGCATTTTCGCTGCTCTGGCGCTGTTGCTCCGTCTGCCTTTCCTGAAGCTGGCGCAAAGCCAGGTCCTGGCCGTCATTTGCCTCACGCGCGGCCACTTCATTTGAAATTGTATTGGTTACCAATCCGACACCTTGTTGAATAACCGGGAGAAACGGAATTATCGACTGAAATGTTGATTCAAGTCCTGCCATCTTTTTTCCTTTCATATTTAAAAATTGATACAAAGCCTTCAGGCCCTTACCCGAAAAGGGCAAAGGCCTGTTGATATAGAATTCGAAAATTATATGTGGTTTTTAGCGCTGCCGGAGCTCGCGCATTTCACAATCGGAATAACTTTTAGCCTCCCGACTGTATCGCTCTGCCTTCTCTGCAAAACCTGCCGAGTCTTCAACAAACCGCTCCAGTTTCCTGATATAGCCTTCCCTGTCCCGGTCGTAGGATTGAAGCTCCCAGCGGTCGCATTCACCGCCCCGGTCTAAAGCAGAATCTTTGAGGCAATCCGGAACCCTTGGCCGATCATAAGATCCGGGCGGCTGCGGCGCAGAAGGCGGCTGTGGCGAAGAGCAAAAAGCATGCGCGGCACTTGCAAAAGACAAAAACACAGCGCCACCTATAATCAAACCAAAAATCAGATGACGCATATGAAACCCTCAGCCTGTTAATAAATTGCCCTTGGACAGTATAGAACGGTTACGAAGCCAGACAACCATAAACACATTGGTTTTGTTTTTTAATATGAATCTAAACTTCTTCATCATAGTCCCGGCTTCATCTTTAATCATTCACCTTCAGCTCCGTCGTGACCGACAGCAGCGTAAAAGGCAGCGGAGAGCTCTGCTCTATGCGCCAAAGTGGCTTGGTGGTATCTTCCTGCCAGCCCAGCGCACGCACATGAATATCACCACTCACCAAGGGCGGCGGGCTATCCAGCACCGGATCCTCACCAAATTGACGCAGCGCGATATCAGATAAACCCCGTCCGACATCAAGGCGCAAAGCTGCCGTATCCTGCAGCCGGTAAATGCCTTCGATTAAACGAACTTTACGCCCGCCACCGGCCGCGCCAACCTCGCTCGGCGGCAACGGCTCAACAATATGTGTGTAGGAAAGCCCGATCTCGACCTTGTTGGCCGCTTCATCAATGGTGATCGCGCCACCAACAATGGTTTTATCCGCCTGCACCACACCATCAGCGACAACGGACACAATTTTGCCTTCGAGATGGTCCAGCCCGACCCAGTTGGTCGTCGCCGTGACAACCTCCCCGGTCAAAGCCGAGTCTAAATTCAGCGTGTCATCAAACTGTTCAATCATATAAGTACCATCACGCGCGGTCAGCAAAAACACATCATCACCAACAATCGCCACTGATTTCACGCTCCCTTGCGTTTCATGCAGCGTCCAGGCCGAAACCTGCTCGCTCCTGAAAACGGTCAGCGTCGCAAATTTTCCGTCACCGCGCACAACAAAAAGAAGTCTTCTTTTCTGATCGTAATCCTGGTCCACCGGCGCACTGATCACATGCCGCGAGAGCAGCGATAAATCCGTCGACTGGTAAGCCTGCTCGATATCGGTATAAAGAAATTCATGAATTTCCTGCTTGTTGCGCGCAATATAAAATGTCGCGCCGTCAACATTTACCGGCGGAATATGCCGCTCAATCACCGATCCAATCCTTGTCTGCCGCCTAATCTGCACCGAAGCAGGGGTCAGCGGATCGCCGGTGACCATCCATTCCGCGCCGCTGGTAAAGACCTGCAAATGCCGTCCGGAAAAAATCCCGCGAATGGCATTGACCTGATCGGACAGGATGGCAAATTCGATCGATTCATCATCCAGGCCCGTGCCAAGATCAAAATTAAACAAATCTCCAGACTTGGAAAACCATAGACGGTTTGGCAAATCGCGGCTGCCACCAAGCACCAGCCTGTCCTGGTGAAAGGCCACGGAAACCGGATAGCCACGCACAGCGCTAAACGCCTGCTCAAACCAGTCAATCGTCGGATCAGTATTGGGTAAATCCTCAATAACAGTGACCGTTACCACGGTGGCCGAGTCAAAATCCGTGACCTCCACTTCCTTGCCAGCCACACGCATTCTTGTGCCTTCATGCCCGGCGGCAAAAACATCGGCAGAAGAGGTGAGCGTAATGCTGCCCGTCGTCCCGCTTGGCGTTAATGTGACTTCCGCATCGGCAAACTTAAAGTAAGGCTGATTGACAATATTGCTATCGGTAAAAAACGACCAATCTGACAAGCTCCACGTGCCTGCGCTACTGCGCGTTAATTTTTTTGGCACCACATCGGGATGGACGAGAAGCAGCGTATCGGCGCTTTGCGTCCAGGCAATTTGCGGCACCTGCGCGGCGCTCCACGGCGCGGCAACGGTGGCGTCTTTCACGCCCCCTGCATAAATATCGATCTGAGAATCTGTAATCACCAGCAAATAGGTCTGCTCGGTATTAAACTCGAACGCAATCAGTTTACCGTCTCCGGCGGCGGTATCAATAAAGCTGAGGCCCGAGCGCCGCGTTACCCCGCCCGTCGGCTTGATAAATACATTTTGCAGAGTCAAGGCGCCATTATCATAGGCGCGGAGGTCTCCGCGGCCCAAAAGCTCGGGCGATACCTCACCGGCTGTAAAAGTTGTCTTGATTTCACGTATCCGTGTCATGTAAAACATTCCTTATGAGTAAAATTTTGAGAAAATTCTTAACTGTCGCTTTGCTGTCGTCTTTCACGCTTGGCTTAAGCGCATGTCAGACAACGCGTGACGAACGCGTCATGATCGGCACAGCCGTCGGAATAGGCGTAGGCGCCGGCGTTTCTGCCACAACGGATGAAGACTTTGTGGCGAGCATATCTATCGGTGCGGCAAGCGGCGCATTGCTGGGCTGGCTATCCGAAGATCTTTAACCCCTCACATCCACAAGCGTAAAATTCTCAATCTTATTCGGCGTATCCTGCTGTGCGTCGATCTGGCGGGCGCGTTTAAATTCGGCTTCGGCCAGACGAAAACCAACTTCCGCGCGGCTTGTGCTTTCGGTAATTGGAATGACAAACTCTGCCGACAACCGGGCAATCAGCGCCTGATCGAAATAAGGCGGGAATTCCTCTTCCTCGGGCCGGAATACATACGTCAAAACCACGCTATCGGAATTGGTGTGTAGCGCGCCGCGCGAAATGCGGTAATTGAGGCCTCTCCCGCGCGTGCCCACACCTGCGGACATGGCCCGCAAATAATCGCCCGGAAGCTGGTAGGCATTATTATAATCGGCAATCGGCGGTGTGCCGAGCTTTGTCAGCTCAATCTGACCGGTGGCAAAACTCCACGCATAAGCCGAGAGCAGCGCATCGCGCACGGGCGCAAAAAGCGCACCGGCCACTTCGGATGTGGCGGTACCGTCGTCAAAAGACGTAATCGGCGCCGCGCCGATCCGTATCAATGCCCTGCTCGCCAGGGCGACATCATTCAGTGCCATATAAATTCTCCATTATAAAAGGGGGTGGGATGCAGCTTCCTAAGGGGGGAAAGAAAGCTGCATCCCGCGAAGCAACGCCAAAGGCGTTGTTCGCTATCGATACGAGGCCTGCTTAAGATGGCGGGCGAGTCTTACGATAAATCGCTCGAGCCCTTAACAGCGCCTATACGCAAAAGCGCGAGGCAGGTTTACGAATAAACCGCTACGGTGACGCTGCTGCCTGTATTGCCGGTCACGATGTAGAATTTCGTGGCCGGGGTGCCGTCCGTATCGATGTTGATGATCACAAGATCGCCGACTCGAACCATATCGGCGGCGCTGTCAAAATAGCCTGCGCCTTCAATAGTCAGGGTTGGATCGACCGTGGTGTAATGCCACAAAGTAAAATTGTTGGCATAGGCCAACACACTCAGATCGGATGCTGTATAAGCCATGATTTAGTCTCCTTGTTTTCTAGGTGTTGGCGTTATTAATCCGGTGTTTCATCGGATTCGATGGTGATGATTCCAGCCTCGTCAATAAGGCCTGCGCCCTGGCTCATCATATTGTTGACGAAGTGGGACGCGCGATCGCCATGCCATGTGACATCGGTTTCAACATCGGATGCCACAGCATGACCCACAGAGTTTTTGTGGAACCAGAAGCAAGAGCGGATATCATTGCCGTCAATCGGCAGACCGGAATGCGGAATCCAGATCGTGCCCAGCCAGAATTTGGCCTGGGTAATCGTGGCAAAAGGAAGCTCTTCATGACCGATATAATCGGATTTGACGAACTCATCCAGAGCCAGCAATTCACTCCACTGTTTCCAGCCGACAATACAATAACGCTGGCCGTCATCGGGCACATCGCTATCGCCGAAGGTTTCAAAAGCATCCAGGACCTTTGTCTTGGTCATACCGACATTGCCGTCTGCAATCACATTGGTCGAAGCGCTCGCCAACTGATTAATAATCAGCTCATCTGTCTTGCGGCCAAGTGCCTGCGCACCGGCAGAAGCAATAACCTGACGCTCGTCGATATTGGTTTTGAGCTCATCAAGGCGGTCAACCCAGTCACCCGCATAATAATCCTGCAGCGTGACCTCGACATTGGAATGGTCGAGATTCATGACCGGCACCATACCGTGCGTTGATTTGGTTGAAGCCGTACCTGTACCGACTTTCTGGAATACGGCTGTCGAGCCGTTGACGTTGTTGATTGTACGAACAGTGTTCCGCAATTTGGAACCCTGACGCTGATAGGCCTCATGCACTTCGCGCTCGAACTGCTTGATGAATGCCTGGTCTATTGTTGTAGACATAGTCAAACCTCTTTTGTTGGTTAAAAATGGTTGAATGACCGGTCCTGGTTGTCGCTATCTACCGCCGTTAACAAAGAAAGAGAAAAGCGCAGAAATTTAAAGTTTGCAGGCCATTTATCGAGCTTTGTTAACGGCGGTCGGGCCGAAGAATCCGGGGAAAAAGCAGCAAGGCAGGCAGGGGCAAACCCCTGTTCTCTGCATGCTTGTGCAATCTCTTTCGCTAGAAAGAAAAAACGCCCGGCTGCGCTATAGGCGCAATTCGGGCGTTGTTAATAAGCAGCATAGGAAATATATCCTGTTTTGTCAAGGTAAAAATTGCAAGATTTGAAAGTTTTTTTTAAAAAGCCGGGATAGTGCTCAGCCTTATTTAGTCGCGGGTTCTTTCAGACCTGCCAAGCTATGTGTAACGAGACCCAAGGATTCATCTTCATGCTTCAAACGTTCCTCTGCTCTTGCAACGGCAGTTTGACTTATTGTCAGCATTAAGGCCAATAAACCATCATGATCTTGTTGTGCTGGTCCAGGTTCAATCTGCTGGCAATAAGTCGTCGCTATACTCAAAGCCTTTCCACGTTTCTCTACCTCACAAAGCTCTCTTCCACCAAAGGCTCTACTTCCGCGCAGAAAGGTGACCATAGCCTCTTCTACTAATGTTCCAAGCAGCGGACCATCAGTTTGAAGATCAAATGTTCTTATTTCTGCCTCTTTAGTAGCGAAGCTAGTACCGGCCTGTGTTTGCAAGCTGGATGGTTGTGGGTTCTTCATAGCGCCCTCCTATATATCAATATGAGCGAGAGCATAATTACCGTTATGTTAAGCGTCAACAGTTTTATAAAGACCTTGTGGTTCCAGGTTCTACCCTCTGTCATAAACCCCTTTAAATACATACAAAACCAGCCAAATTTGAACTTTGGCGAAAAAGCTGGCATATTATGCGCAAGTCTTATAATAAAAGGTATTAACATAGTGTCTAACCGGCGGGGGCCGCAAGGCACTAAAGCGAATACCACCAGGAGAAAGTGCCATGTTGGGGAATTTTTTTACGACACTTAAAAAGCAACCGGACAATGATCAGATCATTACCCGCCGCCGTTACTCGCGCCGTGAGTGCGACCGCGTCGTCAGCGTCATTGACGGCAAAACCTATCCGGTCGAAAACTGGAGTCTGGGCGGTCTGCAAATAGCAGGCGATGAGCGCCTGTTCGGTATCGACCAGAACATGGATATCACCGTTAAGTTTAAACTGCGCAATGATATTTTGAATGTTTCACAAAAAGCCCATGTCGTGCGCAAAGCCAGAAACAAAATCTCTTTTGAATTTGCACCGCTCAACCAAAGAGTCCGTCAAAATTTTCAGCAGGTCGTCGACGACTACGTCGCACAAAAATTCGCTGACTCGCAGATGGCTTAGCTAGAGTTCTGTTCTTTCTCTTACCGAAATAAGCTTCATTATAAAAATAAGAAAGTATCCGGGGATTGCTATGCAAAGAAATGAAATAAATATATCTTCAATAAAAATTCCACCGTCGAGAAAAACTCCTATTAATACAACATAGTAAACAAACCCTATCAAGCCTATCGTGATGCTGGCCGCACATAGAAACGCAAGAAAAACGAGGTGGCCTCTCCCGGAAGGTTTTAATTTTTCTTTTAGTGAAGAGAGCACTATCTAATTCTTCCTTTTCTTTTCAACTTATGCAGCTTTATCGGTCTTATCCGTTTTGTTTTGTCTTTTGCAAAAGCCAATAAAAACTGAGGACAGTCCGTAGCCAGCCAGCATGCAAGACATTATAATGAGCGCATGCAAAAGCCATGTCTTATAAGAAAACCCAAAAAACAAAACACCGAAAATCTCGGAAATCCCTCCCAAAAAGGCCACATAAAACATATGCAAAAACCTCTTTTCCTTGGCTAGGCAGCCCATAACAAAGAACACTACAATCGCCATAAGAGCACTCAAAATACCTATCATATCGATATATTCATACAAATTCATAACTTCCATTACGAAACCAAGAAAAACGGTTTCCGCATAAAGCACTGCCAGAGGTATCGCAATAAATTTATAATTCATTTTAAACCCTTGTATTTATTTCCTTCTCTACAGTTAATCAGAGTTTGCTTTGCTTCGTCAACTGCAGCCTGCGCTCTTGAGGCTTCTTCTTTTAAGCTAGCTACTCTTGCACTCTGATCCTCTGTTTTTTTCAGTAATTCATCTTTTTCTTTTTCAAGCAGGGAAATTTGTAACTGAAGCAATCTAATAAGATTTTCAGCAACTTTCATGCCGGCAGACCCGCCCTTCTCTGCACCTTTAGCAATTCCTGCGGGATTTTTAAATGCAAACCCACCAATTAACCCTCCTATAATCGTACCTGTCGCTACACTACCCCCTCTTATCTTTCCTTCCGTATCTTCAAGCTCTTCCTTTTTTTCTTTAATTTCATTGTCTGTATTCTGAATTTGTTGTTCATAGCCTTTAATTTCTTCCTGAGCACTTTCAAGGTTTTGCCTGGCTATAAACAATGCGGCTTCAGCATTTACCCAAGCAACTTCCTCTTCCTCGCAATCCGGCTCATCATCGTCGTCGTCATCGTTCTCAGCAAAGGGCTGCCGCTGCGACGGTGCTGGATCCTCTTCATCGTCAAAAGAAAAATCAAACAGGCCACTTGAATCCGAAAATTGGCTTGCGGTTTCCACCAACGCGCTCACAGTTTCACCGCGCGGAAAAATAAGGCCGTCCTGTTTTAAATCACGCGCGCCCTGAAAATCCCGGATGGCGCTATCCAGCCCAATACTGAACAGCCCCGTCGGGCCTTCAGTACCTGACAGATCAAAGGAATCATTGCGCTCCATAAGTGTTTCCACCCGGGCAACATCGGCGCGGGTATTGGGCTGGTTGCGGCCAACCCCGGCGGAAATATTGCCCAAAGATTGCGCCGGCTCGCCTTTCCGGTTCTGCCGGATGCGCTGGAAACTCCTGTCTTCTTCCTCGTTAATCCGGCCAAAATTATCGCGCTGTATGGCGGATAAAGATCGTCTGAACATTGTAATATCTCCCATAAAACGGTCATCCTGAAGACCTTTCTTGTCCGCCGAAGCCTTGGCGAAGGCGGAAGGTCTGAAGGATCTCGTGCCATTAAGCCAGGAGATCCTTCAGCGCAAGCGCTTCAGGATGACAAATACTAACCATTCCCGAACATATGCTGGAATCCTTCGGTGACCTTCGCAACGAAAGCCGGATCCTTATCACGCCAGTAGCGTGGATCGCGCATCATGGTGCTCAGCTCTTTTTCATCAAGCCCAACAGCAGCACTCTCACCACCGCGCTGCAGGCTTGGCTCTTCGGATTTCATCATCCGCTCCAGCGCCATAACGCCTTCAAAAGAGCTGGAAAGGTTTTCGAGCACATCAGCTGGCAGGTTTTTCTGACCGAAGGCCAGCAATTGCCGTGACATTTCCTTCCATTTTTCAGGGCCGCCAAAATGCCCGGTCAGCTTTTCAACTTCACGATCAGCATCAAATTCTGCTGCCATGCCCGTGATCATTGGAACCATTCTTTCCGCAGCCAGGTCATAAACCTCCTGCGCCTGTTCATGGGTAAATCCTTTTTCATGAAGGCGGCGATTAATGTCCGGGTCCGGTGCAAACATACCGTGTGAACAATCGACACAATAATCATCCGGACTTTTCGGCGCAGATGGTGATTGTGACATTTTTTTCTCCAGCGCATTATAGGAATCAATCATCGCCTGAACGCGCACGCATTTGGTTTCCGGATCCCTGAACTTTTCAGGGATTGTCGCTTCATCAAGGTCTTCGGTTAAAAGATTAACAGTCATGGTTTTAGTCTCCTTTTCATTAAAATAAGTTGGTTAAGCGGGGTTACGGCCACGGTCAATCAGCCGCAAAATAGTTGCCACCAGCGAACGTTGTCCTTCAACATAGCGCAACTGCTCGTCGGCTGTGCTTGGCCCAAATGCCCTTTGGAACGTAGTGGCTTGCAAGTGCGCCAATACTTTTTGGCCATCTTCCGTGGCAAAAAGTCTGGCAAAAGTTTTTTCAATATCACGCTGGTCCATTTTTCCTGGATCCTTTAGTGCAAAGATCAAATTCGGGTCAGGCATTGTCTGCCCCGGCGTCGATTGAACTTTGCTCCTGCGGAACGGATTCCGGAACAACTTGCGAAATATTTTCTTCAACAATGTTTTGATCATTATTGATCTCCTCTTCATTTAAAATGGGTTGCTCTTCATTTAAAGCGGGTTGCGTAATCTCAATAGGCAGAGTCGGCAATTCATTACGGATCAGATCGCTGGGAACGCCTAAAGCCTCGCCGAGGAAACGCGCTGCCTGCGGCAGGTTAACGGCCACCGCAGCCTCCGGCCCCATAGCTAGAACGGAATTGATCCAGCTTAATGTGTTTTGAACATTGCGCTGACCTTGTGAACGCGCCAGCGGCGAACGGTAATCGACAGACACAAGACGCCCATCGAGTGATATATCGGGCACCTCGCCACGCCTACGCAAAATTGAAAACGCGCGCGTAATGAGCGGCGTCAGCAATTCCGATTGCAAACGGCCATAAGTCGCACCAAGCAGCAACGACATCTCTGCCGTTCGCTCCAGCACTTCCGTCGCGGTCATACGCGGCCCGTTAACAGGCGCAAGCCGATCGGTTAGCAACGCATGGCGAATACGGGCCTGCAGGCTGTCGAGAATAAGCTGCGAGACATCAAAGCGCCCCGGCATATCCAACGGCTGCAGCCCTTGTGAGCCAACCGCTTTGGGAATAATGCTGCCGGGCACCAGCTCAATATTGGCCGGATTGAGAACGCCGTCATCATCGGCCTGCCAGATGCCGGTCACGGCAATCGAGGCATTCTTAAGGATCAGCTCAACCACCTTATTCGCCGTCTTGATATCGGGCAGAGCCTTCATAATCGGTGAGCGGCCGTAAATTTCCCCGGGTGATTTGATCCAGCGGAAATTGATCACCGGCGATTGCTCAAATCGTCCGCTATGCAAGGCAACAGGGCTGCCGCCCGTCTCTATCAGACAGGCGACAAAATCATAAACCAGACCGCTGGGCAGAACTGCTTCCAGTATCTTGAAACGCATTTGCGTATCACGACTGGCGGTCTTGGTAACATCGGAAGGAATGTCGGCAAACGGATAACGAGCCCTTATCTGCTCGATGGTCAATGATAAAATTCTATAGCTGCCATCAAGAAAACCGCTCTCACCCTCCTCAAGAACGACCTGTGTCAACGGCACAGAAGAAAAGCGGAAAGCAGATGTGCTGCCAGGTGCAGATTCTTCAAAATAGAGGCTGGCCGTACCACCAACGACAAGATCCAGATAGCACTGATGAATCTCGACAGAAAAATTCGACCGGTCAAAATGATCCTGTATCGTCCGGGCTGCTTTTTCCAGCAAAGGGGCAAGAGATTCAGCCTCCTGCGGTGATAAATCAGGGCCCGGCTTAAGACCAAACCATTGCGACCAGCTCGGCGTTAAATTGCCAAGCAAACTGGCTGCCAGTTGGTCAGCTGCATCCATCGCTGTCGCGTCATAAATATTTTCGGTCCGTCCTGCACCGGGACGGGGGTCATTTACAAACCCGCCACGCTGCGGCAGAGCAAAATCATAACAATCCTGCCAGAGCTTTTCCCAGTTGCTGCGGCGGCGCTGCGCCGATTCAAATCGCAACATAAGCGCCTCAAGATTCTTTTCGGCTTCACCTTCTTCATTTAATGTAACAATCGACATACTCTTATTCTCCTAAAAGTGTTTTGCGTTGCCCCGCGCTACTGGCGGCGCTTAATAACCCGCGAAAGCTGGTTTGCACGGTACCAAAACGCCCACGACTTCTTTGCAGTAAATTACTGGTACGCGCTTCGGATGCGAGTGCTTCGTCTGAGGGTGCTGTATCCGTCCCGCCGGTACTGGTACTACCCGATGTATTCGTGGTACCGGTTGTTTGCGTTGTCGTTACCGCTGGCGCAGGCACAAAAACCACCTGCGGCTGGGGTGCCGGCACAGATGGCCGGGATGCTAAACTTCCCATGAATATTCTCCTTTGTTTGAATGTTGGCCCTGCAAAAAGCGGTAAAGCTGCCAGGGTGTAAAAATGAATCGTTTGTGAAGACCGAGAACACGTTTCACGGCCTCAACGCACGTAAAAGGCATAAAGGGCGCCGGTTTTTTGTGACGCTCAATACTGGTCTCAACAACACTGTAACCGCGGCCTTCCATCCAGTAAGGCAAATCAAATTCTGGCGGCACATGATGGTGGACTGATATTTCCGTGTGATTGGATAGCGGGTCAAAACTCACCCAGCGCGAGCCGTCATTTAGCAATACAAAACAATGACGAAAGCCCGGCTTAAAAATTTTCAACCACGATAAATCCGTCTGGCCGCTAAAAACAACCCAGGCATTTTGATCATGATCACCCTGTAAAATATGCGCACTCATCGGGCCAGCCCGCCTTCCACAAGAACCGCCTTTTCATGCCAGAAAGAGTCCGCGCGCGTAGCAGGAGCAGCAGGCGGTGCAACAATCCCTTTGCGGATCAGCACCGGCTCAATGCGCTCCAGCGCTTCGGTCCAAATTTTATGAGCGCGCATTTCCTTGACGCGGTTTTTATCCGGCGGCATAAGACGGCGACCGTAATGACGCAAAACCAGCAAATGATCCCGGAGCAAAAATCTCTGCCGATAAAGGCGGTCCAATATCTTCAAAATATCCAAAGGCTCACAAGGACGAACAACAGTTGCCATCCCTTTAACAAAACGTGCCCCCGCGTTTCTGGCTTCCTGCGCCTGAATAAACCAAAGCCAAGCCTCCTCAGCCGATTCGAACGGAACCAGGCTTTCTGTGGTTTGATCTTTAGTGGGGAGTTTTTCGAAGCGCACCATTTTTTCATATTCCTTTTTTGTTCTTATATGTTCTCTATTTGTTCTATTTATGCTACAATTCTCTGGCACTGTCAAGTATTTTTTAGGAGTTTTTTCCTCTTTACCTTTCGGCTTAATACTGGGACTATTCTCCTACGTATAAATTCCGTGAAAAAATGGAGAGATAAATTGTTTACACATGCACAAGTCTGGCACGGCATTGACCGCCTCGCCGCCACCAACGGCTATTCTCCGTCAGGTCTTGCCAAAAAAGCCGGGCTGGACCCAACCACCTTTAACAAAAGCAAGCGCATCAGCCCGGACGGAAAACCGAGATGGCCTTCGACGGAAAGCCTTTCAAAAGTCCTGACCGTTACCGATTCCAACATGTCTGATTTTTTCAGGCTGATTGATGATGGAAAGACAAAGCTTAAAAAGCTGTCAAAAGATGACAAGAAGAGGATTGCGCTTGAGACAGCTGAAATCCTGCTGGACACAAAATCGGTACTGTTTAATGCAAAAGAGCCCTTTACTTTAAAGTCGGGACGTAAATCGCCCGTCTATATCGACGTCCGCCGCCTGCTGTCTTTTCCTGAACAGCGCAAACAGCTCATGGATTTTTCCGCTTTGGTTCTGGCGCATGATATTGGCGAAGCCAAAATCGACACCGTTGCCGGCGGCGAAACGGCCGGTATCCCCTATGCCGCGCTGATTGCCGAACGGCTGGGCAAACCGATGGTCTATGTACGCAAGGAGCCTAAAGGCCATGGCCGGTTGGCTCAAATCGAAGGGGTGTTGCCGGAAAAAGGCAAAAAGCGTGCCGTGTTGGTGGAGGATTTACAAACCGATGGCGGCTCGAAAAAAATATTCATTGATGCCCTGCGCAAAGCCGGAACCACAGTCGATCATGGTTTTGTTATCTTCCATTACGGAATCTTCAAAGAGAGCGAAAAAAATATGAAGAAGCTGGGGGTTAAGATCCATGCGCTGGCCGATTGGTATGATGTGTTGGAAGTTGCGCAGAAGGATAAATATTTCGACAAGCCAACATTAAAATCCGTCGAAGCCTTCCTGGATGATCCGGAGAACTGGACCTCATGAAAATAGCCTTTCATGCCCCGGAAAAGCCGCGAGCGCAAAAAGCGCTCGAAGAACTCAAAAGCGAATACGGTCAAAACGCGCCGGAGGATTCCGACGCCCTCGTTGTAATTGGCGGCGACGGGGCGATGCTGCGCGCGCTCCATACCTATAAAGACCTCGACATCCCGCTCTTTGGTATGAATATGGGCACGCTGGGGTTTTTGCTCAATGAATACAGCACCGAAAGCCTTCCAGAGCGCATCGAAAAAGCCAATAAATACATCGTCCACCCCCTTGTCATGGAAGCCAAAGACAAAGACGGCAACACCCATAAAGAAACGGCATATAACGAGGTGTCTTTGCTGCGCGCAACCCACAACTCGGCCAAAATAAAAATATTGGTCAATGGCAAGGAACGTCTGGAAAAACTGGTTTGCGATGGCATTCTGGTGGCAACGCCGATGGGCTCGACCGCTTATAATTCCTCCGCAGGCGGGCCGATTGTGCCGCTCGATGCCAATGTGCTGCCCCTGACACCGATCAGCGCCTTCCGCCCGCGGCGCTGGCCCGGAGCTTTGCTGCGCAATGATACCAAAATCACATTTGAAATCTTAAGGCATGTCGAGCGCCCCGTTAGCGCCACCGCAGACTCAAAGGAGATTAGAAACATCGTGCAGGTCGATATCCATCAATCCTCCAGCACTTCACGCACATTGCTGTTTGATCCTAGCAATCATCTCGAAGAACGTATCTTCCAGGAGCAATTCGCGCCTTAAGCCACATCCGTCATCCCGTTGGCGCTTCGGCAAAGCCGAAGCTCGCACGAACGGGATCCATATGTCAGCCAGCTTGCTGGCTGTCCTTTTCTGGATCCCCGCTGTCTAAGCTCGCTAACGCTCGCCGCGGGGATGACAAGTATGGTTAGGCTTTTCTTGGCTTCGCCTTATTGATACTGCGCAATTTCCGCTCACGGGCCAGTTCATTCTCAATATTGCCCAGCTTTTCCGTCAGCTTTTCATCAACGCTGCCGTCTTGCATAATACCGCTTTCCGGGATCAACCCGAGCTTTTCCGCAACATACTGATAGCCTTCCACCAGGTCACCAAGATCAAAACGAAAACGGTCTTTGTCCATTTTTTCGCCCGTCTTGGCATCCCACAACCGGCACGTATCAGGACAAATTTCATCAGCCAGAAGAATATAAAGATTGCCCTCTTCATCCCAGACCCGTCCAAACTCGAGCTTGAAATCGACAAGGCGCAGGCCAATACCGGCAAACAAACCATTGAGGTAATCATTGATCCGCCAGGCCATCGTCACCATTTCCTCAAGCTCATACGGATCGGCCCAGCCCATCACCATACAGTGATCTTCCCCAACCAACGGATCACCCAGAGAATCATCTTTGTAAAAATATTCAACCAGCGGACGCGACAGAACGGTCCCTTCCTTCACACCCAGCCGTTTGCAAAGCGAACCGGCTGCAATATTGCGCATTACCAGCTCAATCGGAATAATCTCAACCTTGCGCACCAATTGCTCACGCATATTAAGCTGTTTAATAAAATGCGTTGGGACACCGATAGACTCAAGCTTGGTCATCAGATGCGCTGAAATTCGGTTGTTCAAGACACCCTTGCCGGCAATAGACGCATGCTTTTCGCCATTAAACGCCGTGGCATCATCTTTGAAATACTGAATAATTGTGCCCGGCTCCGGCCCTTCATAAAGGGTTTTGGCCTTGCCTTCATATATTTTATTACGTCTTGTCATCGGCGTATCTTTCTCCATATAACTTTATATAACTTTTAAGGACCACTTATATAACGATGGATTTGTATAAATTCAAATGATACAACACATTGCTGTGATTTTTTTGGTCACGAAACAATGCAAATGAGGTAAAAATGACTGGTTTTAAAGACCGCGAGCAGGCTTTTGGACAAAAACATGCCCATGATGAAAAAATAGATTTTGCTGTTGAGGCAAGGCTTTCCAAGCTTTACGGGCTATGGGCGGCAGAGCAATTGGGTCTGAGCGGCGCAGATGCTGACACTTACGCCATGGAAGTTGTGGAAGCCAATCTCGAAGAACCCGGCTTTGACGATATTTTACGAAAGGTCAGGGCTGACTTTGATGAAAAGGGCCTCGATATTTCCGATCACATCATGAATGCCCAGCTGGAAAAGTGCTTTGCAGAGGCCAAAAAGCAGATTGCCGAGCAAAACCAGGGATAATCATATGGCGATGGATGCAGGGGAAATTGAAAAACTAATACGCGAGGGCATCCCGGATTGTGAGGTCCGCATCGAGGATTTGCGCGGTGATGGCGATCACTATGCCGCCTATGTCACCTCCGCCGCCTTCAAGGACAAAACCCGGATCGAGCAACATAAAATGGTTTTTGCGGCGCTGGAGGGTAAAATGACCGAAGAGCTTCACGCCCTCGCCATCCAGACATCGCTACCAACAGAATAAGAAAAGGAATAACAAAAATGGAAAACGTGGTTTTTGATCGCATCAAAAAAGACATCGGCGAAAATGATGTCGTACTTTACATGAAAGGAACCGCCGCCTTCCCGCAATGCGGTTTTTCCTCTCTGGTGGTCCAGGTGCTCTCACAGCTCGGCGTGCCGTTCAAAGATATCAACGTTCTCGAAGACAAGGAAATCCGGCAGGGCATCAAAGACTTCGCCGACTGGCCGACCATCCCCCAACTCTACGTCAAAGGCGAATTCGTCGGCGGCTGCGATATCATTCGTGAAATGTACGAAGCCGGAGAGCTGCAACAGCTGCTGGCCGATAAAGGCGTTCAGGCGGCATAGGTCGCCCCAAAAACATCGTCATTGCGACCCCGGACTTGATCCGGGGGAAGCAATCCAGAATCTTTCTTGGGTCACTTGGATTGCCGCGTCGTCGCTCCGCTCCTCCTCGCAATGACGAATACCGGTATTTTTCTTCGTGTCCTTTGCGCCCTTTGTGTTTTAATATCAAATCTCTTGACAATCTAGGAAAATAACCCTACAATCATCGGATGTATACTGATGACGACAAAACCCGCCGAGAACGGCTTAAAAAACAGGCAAAAGAAAGAGCCGAGATTTCCGCTCTGACGGACTATCTTAAATTTATTCTGGAAGACCCTTCGCCCTGTATGCCGAGGCTGGACCGTCATTCCGAGATACTGGATCAGCTTCTCTATGCGGTGATGCGCCGTAACCTGCGCCAGGACAGGGAAAACGGACAATTCGACAAGGATTCCATCAATCTGGCGCTGCGTATACAAAAACAAAGCATGGACGCTCTCAAGGCCTCCCATGCCATCGACTATATGCGAACCATCGGGGGAACTCAGGAAGAAAGCCACACATATGTGCCGCTTATGAATAAACCTATCCCCCCTCCCCCTGAAAACTGGGAACGAACTGACGAAGTCTAAAATGCGAAAGAAAAGAAGGCCTTATCCACCCAAATACCGGATCGAACGCGCCAAACTGGCCAAAAAAACAAAGCCGTGGGAGCATTCAACCGGCCCGAAAACGAAAGAAGGCAAAGCTATATCCGCACAAAACGCAGAAAAACACGGCTACTACGCCGAAGATATGCGTGCGCTGCGCCGTGTTCTTAGGCAACAGAGAGATTTTCTCCGTGCCGTATTGGCCAAGCAAAAGCTAAACTCTGGTCACCTTGGAATCGCGGTAGATGTTACAGGACATGATCAGGCCAAAACCGATGAGCACGGCCAGCATCGCGGTGCCACCGTAAGACACCAGCGGCAACGGCGCGCCAACGACAGGAATCAATCCCATGACCATAGCGATATTGATAAAGACATAGAGCGAAAAATTCACACTCAGGCCCAGCGCCAGATACCGCCCGAAATTATGGCGGCAACGCGAAGCAATCCAGAGTCCGTAGAGAAAGATCAACCCGAACAGGCCGAGCAAAACCAGACCGCCGAACAATCCCCATTCTTCCGCCCACAGCGTTAAAATAAAGTCGGTCTGTTTTTCAGGCAGGAAATTTAAATGGCTTTGGGTGCCCTGTAAAAAACCCTTGCCTTCAATTCCGCCCGAACCCAAAGCGATTTTCGATTGCGTAATATGATATCCGGCCCCCAAAGGATCTCTTTCAGGATTGAAAAAAGTAAAAACCCGCTGCTTCTGGTAATCATGCAAAAAATGCCAGGCCACGGGAATACTGGCTCCGGCAATCGTAAACGCTGCGAAAAACAACCAAAGCGAAGCACCGGCAATAAAAAACATCGCACCGCCCGCCATCACGATCATCAGAGATGTTCCCAAATCCGGCTGCAACAGCACCAGGCCGACAGGCGCAAGAATAATCACACACGGCACGATCAAAAACCGAAGACTGCGCATATCTTCCAGATTGGCGGCATGGAAATAACGCGCCAGAACCATGACAACGGCAATTTTCATGACCTCCGATGGTTGCAACTGTATAAACCCGAGATCAATCCATCTCTGCGCGCCCATGCCGATATGACCCATTATCTCAACAATAAGAAGCATAAAAAGTCCGATAAAATAACACGGCCAGCTCAATTTGTACCACCAGCGCACATCGATCAGCGCAACCACGATCATAGCAACAACGCCAACACCGAACCGCACAAGCTGTCTCGAAGCCCAGGGAGAAAAATTACCGCCGGCCGCCGAATAAAGCGCTGCGATCCCAATGGAGGCTACAATGCTCAGCAAAACAACCAAGCCCCAGTTCAACTGCTGAACCTTTTGCAAGAAGCCAAGTTCCGACTGGATTGTAACGGCACGGACCATAATCTTTGCAATTCCTATCTTATTAAACGCGGTTTGCGCGGAGGCGCTTTATTCATACCAGCAATATTATTTCCGTCTTCAGGCTTCAAAACCGTTGCCGCCGGGTTGCGGCGCTGCACCTCCAAAAGCAACTCCTTGGCGATCGGCGCTGCGGAAGATGATCCGCCTCCGCCATGCTCAACCACAACTGAACAGATATAGCGTGGTTTGTGAATAGGCGCATAGCCCACAAAAAGAGCATGGTGGCGGTGATTCCAGGGAAGATCTTTATTCTCAACGCCGTCAAGACGCTGCTGCATTGTAATTCTCCTGACCTGAGCCGTACCGGTTTTTCCGCCCATACTCATGTTCGGCGCTTTAATTCTGGACGCAAAAGCCGTTCCATTTTCATGATTCACAACACGGTTCATTCCTTTTTTTATTAACTCGAGATGCCATTTGTTCATATCCATTTTGGGCCAGCTAACATCAACACCTGGTCTGTTACCTACATATCCTGTCATCCATGGCTTGACTGCAAAACCTCCATTCACAAGCCTTGCCGTCATAACAGCAAGCTGCAAAGGCGTTGTCTGAAGATAACCTTGGCCTATACCGGCAACAATCGTCTCTCCTGGCCGCCAAACCTCACCGAAATGTCCCAGCTTCCAGTTTTTATCCGGCACCAAACCTGGCCTTTCTTCTTTAAGATCAAAATCCAGTTTTTGACCAAGGCCCAGTTTTCTTGCCATCGCAGCAATACGATCAATACCTACCTTTGTTGAAATTTCATAAAAATAGGTGTCACAGGATTCGGCCAACGCAGAAACCAGATTGACAGTTCCATGTCCGCCCCTTTTCCAGCAATGAAACCTGTCGGAGCCATACTCATAATAACCCGAACAAAAAACACTCTTCTGGCTGGTGAGAAGACCGGCCTCAAGCGCCGCCAACGCCGTAACCATCTTAAAAGTTGATCCGGGAGGGTATTGGCCCGCTATAGCCTTATTGGTCAACGGATGTCCGGAATCAGCCAAAAGCTCTTCCCACATCGTCGCGGATAAGCCCTTTGTAAAAAGATTGGGATCAAAACCGGGACTGGACGATAATGCATAAACCGCACCCGTATGGGCATCCATAACAACCGCCGAAGCACTTTTTTCTTTTTCCAGACGCGTTTGTACAAAACGCTGAAGCTCACCATCTACAGTTAAAGTAATCCGCTTCCCAACCACACTATTCTGTCGATTAAGCTCTCTGACTTCCCTACCGACGACATTCACCTCAACATGAGAATTGCCAGCCCTTCCACGCATCTCCAAATCGAATTTCTTTTCAATGCCAGTTTTGCCGATTTTGAATCCCGGAAGGCTCAAAACAGGGTCGCCGCCGACCTCCGTCTTGCTGACAGCGCCAACATAGCCGACAATATGAGCCGTCGAAACGCCATAAGGATAGCTTCTGATCTCGCCGACACCAACCGAAAGACCGGGCAGCTCAGGCAAATTAACCTCGATTTTCGCTACATCTTCCCAACTCAAGTCATCTTTAATTTCAATCGGCACAAATTTGGCGCTTTTAGAAGCCTGCTTTAAAGCGCCCTGTATATCTTCTTCCTCAAGCTCGATATATTTTTGCAAAGATCTGAGGGATTTTTCAAGATCGCCTGTCTGCTCCGGCACAATCAAAACCCTGAAATTCTGGTTGTTCACTGCAAGGGGGACGCCAAAACGGTCTACGATCTGGCCACGGGAAGGGGCCAGCATTTTAATATTGATACGATTTTTATCGGACAGGGTTTTATAGCGCTCCCCTTGCGCAACCTGCAGCCATGCTAAGCGGCCACCTAAAATAGTCAGAAAGGATAACTGCAATGCCCCGATTACGAAAGCACGGCGCGTAAATAGCTTTGCGCTGTCCTGTTTTTTTTTCATGGGCTTACTTTATAAGAAAACGCTATCTTTGCGAGCGAAATTTACCCTCCTGCCCGGGAAGCATCCTGTGTGTAAGATACAATAAAACACTTACAAACGGGAAAAGAGACACGCCCAACACCAGAGAAATCCATATAGATTCTGAAAACGTCCATTGAAAATGAATTAGACCAAAAAAGAACCATTGAACAAAGGTGGCAAGCACAGCGACGACACAGAAACCACACCAGACCATCACAAAGGGTTGCCCCATTAAAAACCGCCTTTGGTCGCTGATGATCCACTGTACAGCAACAAAAATAGAGGCATTCATCCCAAGCGGCGAGCCACCAAGAAAGTCAAACGCTATACCTACGATAAAAACAAACCAACTCGGCACTATTGATGGCCTGAAAATTGACCAGTAATAAATTGCCATCAATATCAATGGCACTTTTACACCACCATTTAGTGGATAAGATAGCGAAATGATATTCAATACAAACAACAAAGACATAAGAAGGTAGGGCACAGCCATGCGCCCCACCAACTCAAATCGCTCCACTAATGCTGGTATCGCGCTCATTTGGTTTTGTTAGCAATCTAGGGTCAGGGCCTAGTTCAACACTGACCCGGGCTTTCCTCTTTTGAGATTGGGATCTCCAAGCTTGTTCATAATACGAACATGAGCCGTCTTTCTTAAATCAGCATAAAGCTTCACATGCTTTTTAGAATCTTCCCCAACAACAACCCTGCCTATGGGCAAACCCGGGGGAAACAAGCCGCCATGACCGGAGGTTACGATACGAGCACCCTCTATAATTTCGCTGTCTAACTGTGTATGCTGGAGCACAGGAAAGTTATCATTTGTCCCGGCCAAAATCGCATGCTGCCTGCTATCTTCAACCAGTATAGGCACCCGGGAGTTTATATCCGTAATGAGCAAAATACGTGAGCTCTTTTTACCTGTTTCGACAATACGACCAATTAAACCATCTCCAGATAAAACAGCCTGCCCTTTTTGCACTCCATCTTTGATCCCGGATGAGACCAAAAGACTCTTAACATAGGCGTTTCCTGCATCCGCAATAACCCGGCTCGTAATAAAGCTATGCCTTGGCTCAACTTTTACATTCATAAGATCACGTAAGGATTTATTTTCGGCCTCAAGCAAAAGGGCCGCCTGGTACCACTCTCGCAAACGAACATTTTCTTGCTTCAGATGCAGGTTTTCAGCCTGTAACTCAGCCAGACCTGTGACGTCCCTAACAAAGCCAGATGCTTGCTGAATGGGTTTGCTTATAGTGGCCAGCAACGGAGAAAACAAATCGGCCGTGCCGGTACGCAGGCCGCTTAAAGCGCCGGGCTGGAATCCTGAAAACATCAGCAAGCCGAGAGAAATCAGCAATAAAATAAGAGACGAGCCCGACCTGCCCCATAACGGCATGGAAGCTGTACCGGCAAAACCCTTAGACCAAAGGCGGCGTTTCAATGTGCCCTCTAACAGTATGAAAAACGTGAACTCTTAAGAATTAAGCAAGAAAGCCTTTTGATGCAAGACCTGTCATAAATTTACAGCAAAAACTTTGTTAAGACAAATGCAGACTTCTTCTACAACTATCTTAATAACTCCCAATCAATACATTCCTGAGCGCCTTATGCTCTTCCAATGCATGACCTGTGCCCATGGCAACACAGGATAGCGGGTCATCCGCCAATGTCACCGCCAGCCCTGTCGCATGACGCAGCACAAAATCCAGATTGGTCAGCAACGCCCCACCACCGGTCAAAACAATGCCTTTATCCACAATATCGGCAGCCAGCTCCGGCGCGGTATGCTCGAGCGCCACCTTAACCCCTTCAACAATCTGACCTACAGGCTCGGCAAGCGCTTCTGCCACCTGGCGCTCCGTAATGACAATTTCCTTCGGAACACCATTCATAAGATCACGCCCCCGGATTTCCATCGTCCGCCCCTCACCATCTGCGGGCGGACAGGCAGAGCCAATCTCCTTCTTGATACGCTCAGAGGTACTTTCCCCGATCAGCAAATTATGAACGCGCCTGATATAGGCAATAATCGCCTCATCCATCTTGTCGCCCCCAACACGGACAGAACGTGCATAAACAATCCCGCCGAGTGAAATAACAGCCACTTCCGTCGTGCCGCCGCCAATATCAACAACCATGGACCCAGTCGGCTCTGTTACAGGTAACCCGGCACCAATAGCGGCGGCCATAGGCTCTTCAATCAGATACACTTCACTGGCTCCGGCACTTTCGGCAGATTCCTGAATGGCACGACGCTCTACAGCAGTGGAGCCGGAAGGCACACATATAACCATTTTAGGAGAAACAAAGCTGCGGCGATTATGCACTTTACGGATAAAGTGCTTAATCATGGCCTCCGTCACCTCAAAATCGGCAATGACACCATCACGCAGCGGCCTTGTCGCCGTAATACTGCCAGGCGTACGTCCCAGCATCTGTTTGGCTTCATTTCCCACTGCCAATATCTGCTTTTTGCCATGAATCATCGTTATGGCCACCACAGATGGCTCATTCAGCACAATACCCTGATCCTTGACGTATACCAATGTATTGGCCGTCCCCAGATCAATCGCCATATCGGCGGACATAAACCCAAAAAGCCTGGAAAACATGCTTTGACTAAACTCCGTGTAAACACCTTGGAATGCAGGGTTTATAGCAGACTAGCAAAATCAATGCATCAAGAGTTTTAGAATAAATAATAGGGGACTAACCTTGGCGAGCCTTATAGCGAGGATTCTTCTTGTTGATCACATAGACACGGCCTTTGCGGCGGATAACGCGGCAATTGCGGTCTCTTGTTTTCAATGTTTTCAGTGAACTAACAACTTTCATTTTATCTCTTCCTGCTTTAAAAGCACCAAAGTTGCGCGGAACATAACGGCTTCACGAAGGTTCTGTCAAGACTTCATTTCACCAATTGCGCCCGAAATATTATTTTTATGAAAATCAATATTTCGGGTTGATCCCATATTTTTCGCTAGTTGATTTAATTATCAAACCCGCCCATCATAAGGGACCAAACTTAAACTACCACCAAAATCCAAGGATACTCTAAATGGTTTCCCCTGAAACAAAAAAAACTTTTAAAGCCGGTGAAGTTATTATGAGTCAGGGCGACCAAGGAGAGAGCGCCTATATCATAGAAGACGGCACAGTAGAAATCATCATTGAAAAGTCAGACGGAAGCGAACAATCTGTCGGCACACGCGGACCGGGCACAATGATTGGCGAAATGGCTATTGTTGATAACGCCCCCAGAACGGCAACTGTTAAAGCTGTCCGGGATTGCACTTTACTCGAAATTACCAAAGAAGATTTCTCCCGCAGACTTGAAGCCGCTGACCCCGTTCTACGTATGACAACACAGGTTATTTTAACCCGTTATCGCGATATGCTAACAAGAGCGGATATCAGCAATATCAACAATAACTGGCCACCGGCAGAAACCCTCGAACTGGTTTATGCAGATGAAACTGATGCTGTTGAAACCATTAAAATGGCAAATGAATTTAAAACCTCGCTTGAGAAGAATGAAATCAATCTGCACTACCAACCCATAGTAAACTTTCAGAGTGGAAAAATATCAGGATTTGAAGCGCTTATGCGCTGGGAACACCCTGTGATGGGCTTTGTCAGCCCCGATATCTTTATTCCAGTCATTGAAGATTCCGGGTTGATCGTTGAGGCAAGCAAGTGGGCTTTACGTGAAGCATGCAATAGCCTGAAGCGCATTGAAAGTCAGACCGGACATGACCGAGAGCTACACATGAGCGTAAATTTCTCAAGCACTGACTTCTCATCCGAAAACTTTGTGGAAACTGTTTACAACATTATTAGCGAAAGTGATGTTTCGCCCAATCAAATCCATCTCGAAATCACAGAGCGCCTGTTGATGCAGCAACCCGATAACGCCAGGGAAACGCTTCTTATGTGCCAAAAAGCCGGCCTAGGGATATCGATTGACGATTTTGGGACAGGGTATTCTTCTTTGAGCTACCTTCATTATTTCCCTATCGATACTCTTAAAATCGACCGAAGTTTTATTATGAATATGCACAAAGATGAAGGCTCTATGGAACTGGTTAAATCCATTATTGCCCTTGGGAAGAACCTGAAGATGGCGATTGTCGCAGAAGGGGTAGAAGAAAAAGAGGAAGCCAAACTCTTGCGTGAGCTTGGCTGTGACCTTGCACAAGGCTATTTCTATGCCAAACCCATGGCAGAAAAGGACCTTATACAGACGATGAGAGATTGGGAAACCGTTGAGTTCTAACTACTTCTCCTTAGCTATATAAACACCGTCCCAACCTTCGCCGGGAGGAGATTTTATAAGCTCATTTATCCGCCCCCCATACATCTCGTAAGTTGTTTTTAAACGTCCGCCTGAAAGCTTTTTGCATTCCCCGACAAGCTTAAACACTTCATCAAAATTCTGCTCTCTATAATTTTTGATCATAGATTCATGCTTACTTTCCCATTTTTTAAATTCTTCTGTAGAGGCATAACCATCGTCGCCAATAAGCGTATAGATACGAACCGGCTTTGATTTTCCCATCACCTGAATAAGATCAAGCTCTAGAGCAGCAAAATCTTCAACCTGCCCCTTTGTGGCCTCGCCCAGTAAAATATCAACACTGTAATTTTTGGTCTGACTCTCCAGACGTGAAGCCAGGTTAACCGCATCACCAAGCGTAGAGTAAGCGAAACGCTGGCGCGAACCCATGTTACCGACGGCGCAAGGTCCCGTATTGATACCAATCCCTGCCTTTAACAAAACAGGATCTTTTCCCTCTTTTTCTGCCCTTTCTTTAACCCGCTCATTAATCGGAGCAAGCGCTGCTTGCATGCCAAGGGCCGTCACACAAGCATTACGAGCATGGTCTTCATCATCAAGAGGAGCATTCCAGAATGCCATCATCGCATCACCCATATATTTGTCGATCGTCCCTCTGTTTTGCATCACAAGATCAGACATCGGGGTTAGAAAGTCGTTCATCAGCTGAATGATCTCTTCAGGACTGAGCCCCTCACAGATGGACGTGAACCGTCTGATGTCCGAAAACATAACGGTTAGCTCTCGCGTTTCCCCGCCAAGCTTTAACTTGTCCGGGTTTTTGGTTAGCTCCTTCATAAAATCCGGTGATATATAAAGACCAAAAGCCCCGCGGACCTGACTGCGCTCACTCTCAACACGTAAATACGTTAACAATGTCGAGGTCACAAAAATGCTAAACACACACAGGCTGGCATAAAACGGATCAAGCAAAATACTATAATCAACATAAGCCAAAATGGAGCCCATAAACGCCAGACCAATAAGCGCCACACAAAGAAGCGCCATAACCATCACATGAACAAACGGCACCAAAACCACCATCAACAGGCCGGAAACCAGAATAAACAAGACCTCAACCCCATCAATAACCTGCGGCCTTAACAAATATTTTCCCTGTAAAAACTGTTCAATAGCATTGGCATGAATTTCTACGCCAGGCTGGAACGGCTCCAAAGCCGTTGACCGCAAGTCCTTCAACCCTTCCGCGCTGGAGCCGATCAGAACAACCTTGTCTTTTATACGCGCACCAACCCCCTCATGATGTGCTGCATCAATGACTTTATAGGCGGAAAGATAATCATCCCCAAGCTCATCAAAAACCCGGTAATGCATCCACACCAAGCCGTCTCTTTCAACCGGAACATCATACGCCCCTACACCGATGCGGTATTTCGTATCAATGTTTTTTGACTCATCAAAAGAGAGCTTACGAATCTTTGGAAAAATCTTTTTATTGCCGGTTGAAACCCTCAACGCCTCCAGCCCCAAAGAAGGGTACAAATTTTTACCATCGGAGAAAACCACACCCGTTTGCCGCAGCACTCCATCCGCATCGGGATGAGCCATAAAACTCCCATTGCCGGCAGCCGCCTTTTCAAGACCAGGCAAAAAAACAGCCGCTTTTTTAAACGGCGAAGAATAATCTAAAAAACCCTGCTTATCCGCCTTCTTCATAAGAAACTGTTTAACAATGCGCGGCTTTGTAGGCGTTTGCGTATAGGTTGAAAACGTAAACGCCGACACAAAAATACCGGAGTCCTTTATCGCACGCGCCAAAACCTCATCATGATCTTCCAGCGCCTCTATTTCTCCACGCATAGCCGCGTAGCGTTCACCTTCGGGCAGACGATCAAGAATGAACCGTGGAGAAGACCGGTCCGGCTCCGCCAGCAAACCGTCAAAAGCAATAACCTTAGCCCCAAGCGCCGTTAAATTTGCAACAAGTTTTGCAATCTCCGTGCGCGGCCATGGCCATTGCCCAATCTCCTTCAGGGAATCGTCATCGATATCAACAATGATAATTTGGTCGGTTTTTTCACGTGGGAATACTCTGTTTAGACTATCGAAAACCAGAAATTGCATTTCTTTACGCCAACGATGTTCCGACGGGCTGTAAAAAACAGCAGCCCCCACCAAGGCCAACAAAAGAAAAAAGTGAACCCATCTGTTCGTTAAAAAACGGATCATAACGGCTCTATCTCTCCGTAAACGCCCTGTTACGGGCACGTAGAATAGGTTTCATCAAATATTCAAGAATGGTTCGCTTGCCAGTAATCACTTCCGTTTCCGCTATCATACCGGGCGTAATAGGCAAAGGATTCTCTGCATCCCCCATATAATTCCTATCCGTGCGAACCTCTATTTCAAAAGACACATTCCCTTCCCTGTCGGTGACACTATTGGCACCGATGCGCATCAATTTTCCGTCCAGGCTACCATAGCGCTGCGGGTCATAGGATGTAATCTTGACCTTCACATCCTGCCCGGGGCGAATAAACGCAATCTCACTAGGAATAACGCGGGCGATAATTTTCAGCTCATCATCGACGGGCACAATTTCCACAAGCTTTTGTGCCGGCTCGACAACGCCGCCAATTGTGCTCAGGGCAATATTATTGACAATGCCGTCAACTGGAGCGCGCAATTCCGCGCGGTAAACGCGATCACCAATCGATGTCAGCGCTTCCTGTAAACCCGCGATCTCTGTTTCAACCTGATTGAGCTCACCCAAAGCCTGTGATTTGAACTTATCATCCTGGCTTGCGCGCTCTTTCTGCGTCCCGCGCAGATCAGCCTCCAGCCCGGTTTTCTTCTGACTCTGCGCATTAATCTGGCCGCTAACATCATCCAGTTCCCGTTGCAGCCTTATTTCCTCAAGCTTGGGAACCGCGCGCTTTTTGACCATCTCTTTGGTAATATCCAACTCCTGCTGTAGAGATTTTCGGTTCTGATACAAGCGGTTAATCTGAGCCTTCACTTCAGCCAGGTCTGCCGTTGCCTTGCTGATCCTGTCATCCAAAATTGCATAGGCGTTTTCCAGCTCTTTTTGGCGTGACACATAAAGCGCCTTTTCATTGGCTGCGATTTGCGGTGCCTTTTCTTCAACCTCAGCCGGAAGAACAAATTCATTGCCACTGGCCTCAGATTCAAGCCGCGCTTTTTTTGCGCCGAGGCTTAAAAACTTCGCCTCCGTTCCCCGCTCTTCCGACGAAAACTGAACGTCGCTGATGCGCAAAAGGATTTGATCCTTTTTCACCAGCTCGCCCTCTTTCACCAAAATTTGCTCTAAAACCCCACCCTCTAAGCTTTGCACCACCTGAATTTCCTGCGAGGGGACAACCTGTCCCTGCCCACGGGTCATTTCCTCCACTTCGGAAAAAGCCGCCCAGATAAAACCGAAAACGACCAGGCCAATAATGCTGAACAACATGAGCGTCGATGACAAAGCGGGCTTCAGACTTGTCGCCGCCTCCAACTCTGACATAAAATCCGTATCCTTCATGAGTGCGCCTCGATCTTACCGGCATTAAGCGCTTCAATCACCTTATCGCGCGGGCCATCCATGATCACCCGTCCCTGATCCATCAAAATTAGCCTGTCCACCAGCGGTAACATGTTGGTTTTATGAGTTATTAAAATCAGCGTCTGGTCTTTTACCTCATCACGAACATACCCGGCGAAAGCCTCCTCCGCCTGCATATCCATGGCGTTGGTCGGCTCATCACAAACCAGCACACGCGGGTTTAACAACATTGCCCTTGCCAAAGCAACGGCCTGTCTCTGCCCGCCCGATAACCCTCCGCCATGTTCACCGACCGGAGCGTCATAGCCCATCGGATGGCGCGAAACGAATTCATGAACGCCGGCCTTTTTTGCCGCCTCTAAAATCGCTTCTTCCGAAGCATGCGGCATACTGGCGGAAATATTGTCGCGGACCGAGCCGTTAAACAGCACAACATCCTGCGCAATATAAGCGATATTGCGACGCAAATCCGCAGGATCTATCTGACGGTAATCGGTATCATCAGCTAAAATCGTTCCACTGCTTGGGTCATAAAGCCCCATGATAAGCCGTGCCACCGTGCTTTTCCCGGAGCCAATCCGACCGATAATCCCAACTTTTTCACCAGCCTCGATAGCAAAAGAAACATCTTCCAGCACATTTCTTTCAACGCCCGGATACGAAAACGACACTTTCTCAAAAGCAACCTTCCCCTTGAGATCAGGCCTGTGTAAAAACTGTTGATGCGGCGGCCGCTCGACAGGAGCGCTCATAATCTTATTAAGCGTCTTCAAAGAACTACCTGCCTGATGATAACGAGTCATCAGATTGGCAATCTGGCCGATCGGCGCAATCGCCCGCCCGCCCAAAATCACGCAGGCAATCAAACCACCGACCGTAAGCTCGGCATCGCGCACCATATACATACCCGTTAAAACAATAATGATTGACGCAATCTGTTGCAGGAATGTCGCTATATTCACGCCCAGCCCGGACACAAAACGCGAGCCTTGCGCATAGAGCGCGCTTTCGCCAACATGATCGCCATAACGTGCCCGGAAGCGGCCATCGGCGCCCACCGCCTTAATTGTCTCCAGCCCGTGAATGGTTTCAACCAGCAACCCGTGCTTGGCCTCAGAAGCCTGCGTTGATTTACGCACATAAGACTTAAGCGGAAACTGCAGGATATAACCAATAATCATGACCACCAGAATCAGCCCGAGCAAAATATAGGCAATCCCGCCGCCAAGCTGATAAATCACAAACAGAAAAATCAGGGTAAAGGGCAAATCGACCAGTCCCGTAATCGTGGCCGAGGTAAAAAATTCGCGTACGGAATCAAAATCGCGGAGCATATTTGCAAAAGCTCCACTCGACTTTGGCCGCCCTGAAAGCTTCATATTGAGAACCTGATCATAAATCCGCCGCGCAGCAATCACATCAATCCTCCGCCCCGAAAGATCAATTAGATAAGAACGCAACGTGCGCATAATCAGATCAAAAACAAATATGGCGAGCGCCCCAATCCCGAGAGCCCAGCCGGTTTCAATCGCGTTATTGGGGATCACCCGGTCATAAACATTCATAATGAACAGCGGAGAGGTTAGGCCGAACAAATTGATAAACACCGCGCCAATCAGGGCCATCCCATAAACACCTCTATTGGCCTGCACTATCCCCCAGAACCAGTGGCGGTCCGTGTCTTCCAGATGCACAGTTTCGGGATTGGTAAATTCCGAACGCGGATGAATGAAGATCGCATAACCGGCGTAATCTGCTTTTAAATCTTTGCTCGCAATTTCTTTGACCGCACTGGTTTCGGGTGAAAAAATCTTAGCCTTTTTTCCATTCCCTGAAACCGATAAAAGCACACAGACATGCTCGTCTTTTAAGATTAAAACCGCAGGCAAAACCGCGGAGGGTACTTTGCCCAAAGAATCCCGTTTGACAATTTTAGCACTTAGACCCAAACGCTCGGCTGATTCACAAAACAGGCTTGGCCCCATCCCCCTGTCATCATAGGCCAACCCGGCTGTCAGTGCTTCCGCCGATTTCGCCCGGCCAAAATGAGAGGTTAGAAAAACAAGACATTCCAGCAAGGGATCAAGCGCCGCAGCATCGGGCGGCGATCCACTGTCTTTTGTTTCCTGTTGCGTTGTTTCAGTTTTTTCCATCTGCCCCCGGCGGCGGGTTGTTTAGTGATTCCTGAAGCCGCCCGACACTGGCAAGGACTGAAAATTCGGCGGCCAGCATCCTGTGCTGTCCATTCATCTTTTCAAGTCTGGTATTAAACAATTGATTATGAGCCTGCATAAGCTGTAATTGCGTAATTCGTGCCCCTTCAAACTGTGTCTCATAGGTTTCGAACAGCTTGGCGTTCAATTCCTCACGCTGACCAAGAAGACCGTATTGCGCCCTCGACGTTTCAAATTCGGAGTAGGCCAGACGAATATCCCTTTCGATCTGCCTTTGAATCTCCTGCAGTCCGGCCATAGCCTCCTGATGCTCCAACTTTTTTTGCCGAATGCGCGCCAGTTCAGCACCACCCGTTGAAAAGTCCCAGTTAAGACGGACAACTGCCTTTGCATCCACGGCCTCGCCACCAATAACATCATCCTTATCGCTCTTAAGATAAGAAAGCTCGCCATCAAGACCTGGTAAAAGCCCAGCCCGTTCCGCATTAATATCATGACCAGAAGCCGCTGTTTTTAATTCAGCAGATAGAACTGCCGGATGATTAGCCTTGGCAAAACTCGTGGCATCCTCAGCATAGGCGGGCACAAGGTCCAGACGCGGCGTGGGTTTAACCAAATCTCCTTGCGGCATATGACCGGTCGCTTCAGCATAGTGAGCCTCCGCTGCCCTTGCCTGGCCTTCATATTCCTGCGTAATGCTATCTAAAATAACACGCACCTCTTTGGCCTGTTGAAGCTCAGCCTCGTCGGCTGCGCCTTCATTCACCATGGTTTCAATGCGGGAAAGATAATCACCAACCTGCTTACGATGAGAACGCAGCATCTCAAGCCCGGCATATGTACGTAAAACGTTCACATAGGCTTGCGCCGCCCTTAAGGCAACAGCCTCCCGGACATCAACCAAATCAGTGCCCGCCACCTCTTTTCTAACTTTTGCGGCTTCAACCCGGCTCGGTGTTTCCAACCCGTCAAACAGCATCTGTCGAACGGTTACAGACGCTTCACCCAGATAGGAATAGGCCGCGCCACGTGTCACGCTCAGACCGCGACTGGTACTATTATCTCCATACACTCTACCGGCAGTGGCGCCCAAAGAAACCTCCGGAAAGTATCCTGAGAACTCTTCCCTTCTTTCTTCATCAGCAATCCCCACGCCCAAATAGGCCGCTTCAACGCTAGGATGATGCTGCAGAGCCGCCTGTACGGCAGCATTCAAAGATTCCGCTTTCGCCGAATAGTTGAACAATGCCATAAAAAAAATAGCGCTTATAAAAAATAGAAACTTCATAAGATGAAGGGGCATGGGAACCCTGTTTTTTGACATGAGCACGTTGGTTGAAAAACAACCTTAATACCTTTGAATCTAAAGGAAAACAGGTCTTTGTTCAAGCGCGAAACATGATTATGTGTAAAATCGGCAAAAACAATTTTTTCTGCCCTCTTCACAAAAACAGTTAGATAAGGCAATGTCTCATGACCGTTTTTAACCCATAAGCAAGAAAAAGGACATTTTGTGAGTCTTAAAGTCAGTATCCCCAAAGAAACTGCGCAAGATGAACGCCGCGTGGCCGCTTCACCGGAAACGGTGAAGAAGCTTGTGAATATGGGCTGTACGGTCACAATCCAGGCCGGTGCAGGCGAAAGCGCGTCCATTCCGGATTATATCTTTAAGACTGCTGGCGCTAAAATTACAAAAACTGCTGAAGATACATATAAAGGCGCCGACATCATCTTGAAAGTCCAGGCCCCTACCCACGCAGAGCTAGATTCAATGAAAGAAAAGGCGCTTTTGATTGCGCTTCTCAATCCACATAGCAGCACATCTTCCGTTTCAAATTATACAAAATCAAAGATAACGGCTTTCGCAATGGAACTGATGCCGCGCATTACGCGTGCACAATCAATGGATGTTTTGTCTTCGCAATCAAATCTAGCCGGGTACAAAGCGGTTCTGGATGCAGCAGAAGAATTTACCCGTGCCTTTCCGATGATGATGACCGCAGCCGGAACGATTGCGCCCGCCAAGGTATTTGTTATGGGAGCCGGCGTCGCCGGATTACAAGCCATTGCCACCGCCCGCCGTCTCGGGGCTGTTGTCACGGCAACCGATGTGCGGCCCGCCGCCAAGGAACAGGTAGAATCCCTCGGGGCCTCTTTTGTTGCTGTGGAAGATGAAGAATTCAAACAGGCCGAAACCGCTGGCGGCTATGCCAAGGAAATGTCTGCTGCCTATAAAAAGAAACAAGCCGCGCTGGTGGAAGAGCATATCGCCAAACAGGATATTGTGATTACCACCGCGCTCATCCCCGGCCGGCCGGCGCCGAAACTAATTACCGAGGCCATGGTTAAATCGATGAAGCCCGGCTCTGTCATTGTTGATCTTGCCGTGGAAAGCGGCGGTAACTGCGCTTCTTCGAAGGCCGGTAAAGTTGTCGAACTTGGTGGCGTTAAAATCATCGGCCATAATAACGTGCCCAGCCGCCTGGCGACAGATGCCTCGCATTTATATGCCAAAAATCTTTTAAACTTGCTAAACCTCATTATTGATACGGAAAGCGGCAAACTGAATATCGACTGGGAAGATGAAATCATTAAGGGCATCGCTCTGACCAAAGAAGGCAAACTCATCCACCCGGACTTCAAAGAAGCCAAGAAACCTGCGGCCGCGAAAAAGAGAGCATAAGCAATGGAAGAAAATGAACAAACCGTGACAGAAAATGCAACCGACCTTGCCAACAGGCTGAAGGAGCTTTCGGAAGATGTCGCCTCTTTGGCCGTTGAAGCCGGTGAGATGATGGCCGAAGGAGCAAGCGCGCATGGCGAGCCGTTTCTGATTACCGGCCTCACAGTTTTTGTTCTGGCCTGTTTTGTCGGCTATCACGTCGTCTGGCGCGTTACACCTGCTTTGCATTCGCCGCTGATGGGCCTTACCAACGCCATTTCATCCGTAATTATTGTCGGCGGAATCCTCGCTGTCGCCCCCGCGAATGGTGAATTTTCGCTGCTGGCGTTTCTGGCAGTAACCTTGGCTTCGGTCAATATTTTCGGTGGCTTTATTATCACGCGGCGCATGCTGCACATGTTTAAGAAGAAGGAACTATGAAGAATATTATAACTATAATTGCTTCTTTTCTTCTCTTTTTCTCCCTGTCCGCGCAAGCAGGGGAGATAAAGGAAATAGCATTTCCTTTAATTTTTGATGACAGAACCAATTTTAATGAGAAAATAAATTTGCCGCCAATCAAAACATCCGCCTGCTTCCCGGTGAAAGAGCGGACCATTAACCTGCCCTGGAATGATTTTGTACAAAATGCACAATCCGTACATGACAAATCGCTAGTGAAGCTTATTGATGCTGTCAAAAAGAAAGATATAAATGCCTTGAGAGCTGTTTTGTATCCGTTTGCCGAAGACATTATCCAAGAGCAATCCAACCACTTTTTCCAACAATTTGAAACAGTAGAACTCGGAACGGTTGAACGTTTTTATGATTTTGGCGATCTCGTAATCTACTTCATTAATGTAGAGTATGACTCGCATTCCTTTAGCGCCCCATTTGCCTTTGCCCAAACCGACGGCAACCTTCCGGGTTTTCTTCTCAAGAGATCGAGCATTCCCATCGACTTTCTTGAAAGCTGGTACAATTCCCCCTGGGGGCCTAACAGCGATACACCTAGTTATTGCTCGCCATCACGACCCTACACACATGAAATGCCGCTAGATGGTATAATCAAAGAAAAATACGGTCGACAGTCATCTCTTACGTTCACCAGCAGTAAGCTGCCTGACCTGTCCCTTACAGCTTCATCGCCTTACAGCAGACTTCTTGAAACGTATATATCAATGATGAATGCGCTGGAAGACAGTAAAATGGAAGCCTTCGCAGCACATCTTACCAATCCGGAAAGCATCACATCATGGTTTGGCGCAGCATCAGGGAAAGAAAAAAGCCGTTCTTTCGACCATTATAAAAATACCTACTCTGCCAAACCGCTCTATATTCTGAATGCCAACCCGCTTTTTGTTCTTTATACAACCGGACAGTCACATGAAAGCATATTGTACTTTCTAAAAAATAATGACGGCCTCTTTAAGCAAGCAAAATTCAATCATGTTGATTTTAGTTACGACCCTTTGTTCAAAAATGACAAAATGCGCACCGAAGTTCAAAAACCTGAGTCGTTTAAAGAGTGGAAGATAGAAAGAGACAACTAATGGGACCACTTGCCGCCATAGCCTATCTGGTCGCCGCCGTATGTTTTATTCTGGCGCTGCGTGGACTTTCACACCCCGAAAGCGCGCGACAGGGACTAACTTACGGCATGGCCGGGATGGCGCTGGCCGTGGCTACGACCTTACTTTTACCACAGACCGGGGGCTACTTCATTATCCTGCTCGGCATCGGCATTGGCGGCTCTATCGGCGCGGCGATTGCCAACAAGATCGAGATGACCGCCCTGCCCCAGCTTATGGCCGCATTCCATTCCCTTGTCGGTCTGGCTGCCGTCTTTGTTGCGGCCGCGGCCTTTAGCAACCCGGAAGCGTTCGGCATCGGCACAAGCGAAGACATTCACCTCACCTCTTTGGTTGAAATGTCTTTGGGCGCAGCCATCGGCGCTGTAACCTTTACCGGCTCCCTCGTCGCCTGGGGCAAACTTCAGGGGACAATATCCGGCAAGCCCGTTGTATTTCCGGGCCAGCATAAGTTAAACGCGCTGCTTGGTATTGTTTTACTCCTTTTCATCCTCCTGCTCTGTGCCAGTGAAAGCGGGTTCTTCTTCCTTATGATCGTACTGCTCGCTCTGGCGCTCGGCGTATTGATGATCATCCCAATTGGCGGCGCGGACATGCCGGTGATTGTTTCGATGCTAAACTCCTATTCCGGCTGGGCGGCGGCGGCACTCGGCTTTACGCTGCATAATAACCTGCTGATTATCATCGGCGCTCTTGTTGGTGCCAGTGGCGCAATCCTGTCTTACATCATGTGCAAGGGCATGAACCGCTCCTTCATCAGCGTCATCCTCGGCGGCTTTGGCGGTGAACAGGCCGCAAACACCGAAGATGAACACGGCGATCGCAATGCCAAAATCGGCGCCGCAGAAGACGCTGCCTATATCATGAAAAATGCCTCCAAAGTCATTATTATTCCCGGCTACGGCATGGCGGTGGCACAAGCCCAGCATGCCTTACGCGAGATGGCCGACACCCTCAAACGCGAAGGCGTCGAGGTCACCTACGCCATTCACCCGGTCGCGGGACGCATGCCCGGCCATATGAATGTGCTGCTGGCCGAAGCGAATGTGCCCTATGATGAAGTGTTCGAGATGGAAGACATAAACCGCGACTTTGCCCAGGCCGATGTGGCTTACGTGATCGGTGCCAACGACATCACCAACCCGGCCGCCAAAAATGATTCCAGCTCGCCGATTTACGGCATGCCAATACTGGATGTTGAAAAAGCCAAAACCGTTCTGTTCGTCAAACGCTCTCTGGGCAGCGGTTATGCCGGCATCGACAACCCGCTGTTTTTCGAAGACCAGACCATGATGCTGCTCGGCGATGCCAAAAAAATGACGGAAGATATTATTAAAGCTCTTGAATAATGACCAATTCTTCTACGCCTCCTGATATCGAAGAGCGTTTCCTGGAACCGGAAGGTTGGCAATGGGGCCATTTTGAAAATAATGACCGCCACCTGCGCTTCGGTTTCCTATTACCTGATAATCCGACTGCCACTGTGGTCATTCTCCCGGGCCGAACGGAATTTGTCGAGAAACACTTCGAAACCACCCGCGATCTTTTAAAGCGAAACATGGCCGTATGGATTCTCGACTGGCACGGCCAGGCAAAATCCGGACGGCTTTTGCCGGATTATTCCGAAAGAGATTATTCACGGGGCTTTGAAAACCATGTTGCGGACCTCCACACTTTCATAACCGAGTATGTCCAAAAGGACTCTTCAGAAACACCCCTTATCATGATGGCGCAATCAATGGGTGCCAATATCGGCCTGCGTTATCTTCATAAGCATCCCGGCATTTTCAAAACCGCCATCCTGAGCACCCCAATGTTTGGCATTAAAGACTTGGGTGTCCTGCCTTTTTGGCTTTCAATGCCTCTTCTGAAACTTTTGAATACGATCATGGGACATTCCTATGCATTCGGGCAGCATGATTGGGTTGCCCAAGAACGGGAATCTGAAGACCTCGCGCTTTCAGGCGATCCGGTAAGAGCAAAAGTGCATGACAGCTGGCTTAGCGCGGACCCGAGCTTGCGCCTTGGCGGCGTGACATTTGGCTGGCTCTATCATGCCCTTGCTTCCTGCCGGGCAATACAGAGCCCTCAATTCACCCAAAGCATTGAGACACCTTGCCTTATTGCCCTGGCAGGAAAAGAGAATCTCGTTGATAACAACGCCATTCGTAAACTGGCGCAGAACCTTCCCAACGCAACACTGCTGGAGCTGCCCGAGTCCGGGCACGAGATTTTGATGGAAGCCGACAACGTTCGTAATTCATTTTTTGAGGCTTTTGATGAATTTGTTAAAAAAGCGCTTTCATAACGCAGGCCACTTGAAACATTTGCCGGATCAGGGCATGGTTAAGGACGATTCACAGGAGAGTAATAAACATGGAAAATGACGATAAACACGCCCGCCTGAGTGACCGCATTCTTTCCGCCATGGAATTGGCTTTGGAACAAGAAGACATACAAATAGCGGAAATCCTGACCAATGCGCTGGATATGTCCATGACCCGCAATGCCGGCGGCGGCGATTTTGTTGAGCGCCGTGATTATTCCCCGGCAATGGAAGCCGCTATGGCCCGCCTGCATGAGCTTCAGGACAAAGCCAAAAGCGCTTAAAGCCGGCCTAAGAGCTCCCGATCATCTCAAGCCACTGCGATTCTGTAAGGGTTGTAACGCCCAGCTCCTGCGCTTTCTTAAGCTTTGATCCTGCATCTTCGCCAGCGACAACATAATCAGTCTTCTTGGAAACGGAGCCTGAAACCTTCGCACCCATATTCTCTGCTCTGGCTTTGGCTTCGGACCGCGTCATCTTTTCCATCACTCCTGTGAATACGATTGTCTTTCCGGCTATCGGACTATCACCAACTTCAGGAACATCATAAGGCTCAATACTCAGCTGCATCTCAAGCGCGCTTAGAATCTCCTGATTATGATCTTCCGCAAAAAAGCCCAGCAGTTCATCCGTAACACCCGGCCCAATATCCTCAACGGCTAGCAAATCGGCATAAGATTCGCTCTCTCTGTCCTGCGCCTGCTCCATCGCACGCTTCAAACTCTCCAGCGAGCCATAAGTCGCTGCAATCCTCTTGGCCGTTGCCTCTCCAACCTGCCTTATACCCAGCGCATAGATGAAACGGTTAAAGGCAATGTTACGGCGTTCATTGATCGAGGCAAACAGGTTCTTTTCGGACAATTCGCCCCAACCTTCGCGCTCCCGGATCGGAGTATCCAGAGCCACATTACACTCTTCAAGCCTGAAAATATCGACAGGAGATTTAATCAAACCTTCCTCATAGAACTGCTCAATAATCTTGCTGCCCAGCCCCTCAATATCAAAGGCCAGACGGCTGACAAAATGCTTAAGGCGCTCCACCGCCTGCGCCGGGCAGATCAATCCACCAGTGCAGCGCCGCACCACGTCATCGTCTTCACGAATAGCCAAAGAATCGCAAACCGGACAGCTATCGGGAAACGTAAACTTCTTTTCTTTCCCCGTGCGTTTATCTTCCAGAACTTTCACGATCTGCGGAATCACATCGCCGGCGCGCTGGATAACGACCGTGTCACCAATACGAACGCCTTTACGCTCAATTTCATCTTCATTGTGGAGCGTAGCATTGGACACCACCACGCCGCCGACCGTAATCGGCTCCAGCCGCGCCACCGGCGTCAAAGCCCCGGTGCGCCCGACCTGAATATCGATGCCCTTTAAAATGGTAACAGCCTGCTCGGCCGGGAATTTATGCGCGGTGGCCCAGCGCGGCGCACGGGAAACAAAGCCCAACCGTTCCTGCCAATCCAGGCGGTTCACCTTGTAAACAATGCCATCAATTTCGTAATCCAGATCAACCCGCTGTTCCAACAACACCTGATAATTCTTCATCAGGCCTTCCAAACCATCAAACACCCCGGTCTGCTTGGTTACCTGAAACCCCCATTTCTTCAGCGCTTTGATAACATCAAACTGAGTGGAGCCTTTTAAATTCCAATCATGCTCGCCGACACCATAGGCAAAAAGATGCAACGGGCGCGACTTTGTAATAGATGAATCAAGCTGGCGCACACTCCCCGCCGCCGCATTGCGAGGATTGGCGAAAACATGATCTTCGGCCTCTTCCTGTCTTTTGTTCAAAGCTGCAAAATTGCCACGGCCCATATAAATCTCGCCGCGCACTTCTAATATGTCCGGTGCATCTTTGGGTAATTCCTGCGGTACATCTTTTATGGTTCTGACATTTTCGGTGATGTCCTCGCCTTCCGCGCCGTCACCACGCGTCGCCGCAAGAACCAGCTTGCGGTTCTCATAACGCAAAGAGCACGACAACCCGTCAATTTTCGGCTCAGCCAGCAGCTCAACTTTTTTGTTTTCGGACAGCCCCAAAAAGCGCCGGACACGCCCGATAAAATCTTCCAATTCTTCTTCACTGAAAACATTGGAGAGTGAAAGCATGGGCAGCGCATGTTTGACCTTTTTAAACCCCTGCGACGGCTTTGCGCCCACCGTCTGCGTCGGGCTGTCAGGCGTTACCAGCTCCGGATGCGCCGCCTCCAGCGCCTCCAGCTCCCGGCGCAACGTGTCGTATTGCGCGTCCGAAACCTCCGGCGCATCCTTTTGGTAATACGCGGCGTCATGGCACCTGATGTCCTTAACCAGCGCCACATGCCGCGCCTTTGCATCTTCTATAGATAGGTCAAAAAGGGAACCGGGCTGGCTCACGTCCCGGTCTCCAGCAATTTATCCGCAGCCGCCCGCGCTTCATTGGTGATGGTGGCGCCGGCGAGCATGCGGGCGATTTCCTCGCGCCGCTCGGCCACCTCGCCCAGCGGAATGACATTGGTGCGCATATCCTTTTGACCATCTTTGAGGACAATCCAGTGATGGGACGCTCTGGCCGCCACCTGCGGCGCATGGGTGACCACAAGAACCTGTTTATCGCGCGCCAACCGCGCCAGCCGCTCACCCACCGCATCAGCCGTAGAGCCGCCAATACCACTATCAACCTCATCAAACACCAGACTCCCGGCCGCGCCGAGCTCGGCCATCACCACCTTAAGCGCCAGCATAAAACGCGCCATCTCCCCGCCCGAGGCAATTTTATTCAACGCTCCGGGCTCAGAGCCCGGATTGGTGGCGACCAGAAACCGGACCCGATCCATGCCCTGCGGTCCCCATTCAGGTTGCTCCAACGCTGTGATGTCCGTGACAAATTTCGCTTTCTCCAGCTTTAACGGCGGCAATTCTTTGGCCACAAGTTTATCGAGTTTGGCCGCCGCTTTTTTGCGCACGTCACTCAGCTTTTCGGCTTCCTGAATATACGTCTTGCGCGCGCGCTCTGCCTTTTTGATTTGCGCGGCCAAAGCTTCATCGGCATGCTCAATCCGGCTCAGCTGCGCCGCCAGCTTGTCCCGCAGCGCCGGCAATTCATCGACTGTGCATTCATGCTTGCGCGCCTGCGCCCGCAGCGCAAACAAGCGGTCATCAATACTCTCTAAACTATGTTCGCTTTGCTCGAGATCGGTGGAAAGAGACTGGATAGAAGCAATCGCCTCCTGGGTTTCGGATGAAGCACGATCCAGCGCCCCAATCACCTCCTTCGCCTGCTCGCCAAGCTTGTCGGCAATACGATCCAAAGCCGCCCATGCCTTACGCACCGGATCGTCATCACCGCTCAAAATCTGATAGGCCGTATTCAGCCCTTCCAGCACCTGCTCACGGTGCATCAGGCGCTCGCGTAGAGATGCCAGTCCTTCCTCTTCACCTTGTTTTGGCTCCAACCCATCAAGGTCTTCCAGAGACTGGCGCAGATAATTCTCTTCTGTTCGCGATTTTTCCGTCTCTGCCTTAAGCTCTTCCAGCTTGGTTTCTTCATTTTTCCAGGCTTCATGTATTTCAGAAAGCTTGCCATCAATCCCGGCATATTCATCGAGCAAATTCCTGTGCGTGGACGGGTTGAGCAACCCCTGCGTTTCGAACTGGCCGTGAACCTCCACCAGCGTATCGCCAACTTCGCGGAGCAGCGCCACACTAACCGGCTGATCGTTGATAAAAGCGCGGCTGCGGCCGTCCTTGCTGACCGAGCGGCGCAGGATGAGTTCCCGATCTCCCGCCAACTCCGCGCCCTGCAAAATAGCAAGTGAAGGATGGTTTTTCTCTACCTCAAATGTGGCCGTCACGCTCGCCTGATCTGCCCCTTTTCGCACCAACGCGCTTTCCGAACGCGCGCCCAGTGCCAGTCCCAGGGAATCGAGCAGGATCGATTTGCCTGCTCCCGTCTCGCCGGTCAGAGCGCACAAACCCTTCTCAAACTCAATGGTGAGCTGATCGATAAGAACAACATTGTGAATACGCAAAGAGGTCAGCATTCTCTTTTTCGCTATCCTGATCCGAAGAGTGATTCAACCGTCTTGTCTACCCAGCCGCGATCATCGTCCAGGCTCTTTCTTGCCTCCGGATCAAGCAAACCGTAGCTGCGCTTGTACCACTTGTTACCCGGATAGTTGTGGCCCAAAACCGCCGCCACGCGCAACGCCTCTTGCTTAAGGCCAATCACAAGATAGGCCTCGACAAGGCGGTGCAGAGCTTCGGGCGTATGTGTAGTCGTCTGATAATCCCTGATAACAACCCGGAACCGATTGATAGCAGCATTGACGTTATTGCGACCCAGATAATAGCGCCCAACCTCCATTTCTTTGCCGGCAAGATGATCGAGTGTCAGATCACGCTTGAGCTTGGCATCGCGCGTATAGCGGCTTTCGGGGAAGCGCCGGATCAGCGTTTCCATGGAGTTTAGCGCTTCCTGTGTCATGGCCTGGTCGCGGCGAACATCTGATATCTGCTCATAGAAGCTAAGAGCCCGCAGATAATGCGCATAGACCACATCCTTATGACCGGGATGAAGCTCGACAAAACGATCGAGAGCCAAAACGGCCTCATCATAACGCTGACCCTGATAAGAGGCAAAAGCCGCCATCAGCTGTGATTGCGTTGCCCATTGGGAATACGGATGCTGGCGCTCGACCTCCTCGAAATACTGAGTTGCCTCAACATAGTTCTTCTCATCCAGCGCGCGCGCAGCCTTGTTGTACAGGACATCGGCATCTTCCGCATCCTTGTATTGCTTGTCATCGCTCGAGCCGCAAGCGGCGAGCAAGAGAACGACGGCCAGAGATAGCAGAAATTTTGAGGGCATAAACATCTCCATATTTTCGAATGCTTACTTATATAGATAAACAGTTCGGACGGATAAAGAAAGATGTTACGAAGAGTTATGCCAAGGAAGTATGCGGCCCGGAACGCTTAGGCTAAGCCGTGGCCAGAACCTGCATCGATTCCGCCGGCTCTTCATGGGGAATATCGCCGGCTTCGGTTTCACCAAAGACATCGACCATTTCCCAGTTGCTCTCATCGGCAAACAAAGCCTTCAAAATAGCGTTGTTCATGGCATGACCGGCTTTGGAGCCTTCATAGGTGCCCAGAATCGGCCCACCGGCCAGATACAAATCGCCAATGGCATCGAGAATTTTATGACGAATGAACTCATCAGAATGACGCAAACCATCAGGGTTCAGCACGCTTTCCTGGTCGAGCAGGATCGCATTGTCCAGTGACCCACCCAGCGCCAGCCCCTGCGAGCGCATCCAGTGCACTTCATGCAGGAAGCCGAATGTTCTGGAATCAGCGATGTCGTGCTTGAAATTGCCGTTCAGAAGCTGCGTCTCATAGCGCTGATTACCAATATCGGGATGGTCGAAATCAATCTCGCCGCCAAAAAAGCTGCCCTTGGCAGGCGTGAGGCGCACGGTTTTGCCGTCTTGTTCAACCGTGACTTCTTTGAGGACCTTAATCGCACGGCGCGGCAAGACCTGAGGAGCAATACCAACCTCTTCGATCAGCTTTACAAATGGCATCGCGCTGCCATCCATCACCGGTACTTCCGGCCCGTCCAGCTCGACAACCGCATTATCAATGCCGCAGCCGCGCATAGCCGCCATCAAATGCTCAATCGTACCGATGGTAACGCCGTTTTGATTGCCAATCACGGTGCAAAGCTGCGTATCAACCACATGACTCCAGAGCGCCGGAATCACGTTATCGCCGTCGGTAATATCCACTCTCATAAAGACAATACCGTGATCGGCCCTAGCAGGCCTGATCGTCATGGTGATGTCCTTACCGGAATGGAGCCCTACGCCCTGGCAGGTGATCGGTGAAGTTAACGTCTGTTGCATAGTATCCCGCAGCCTTATTCGTATTTTTCCTGATTTCAATATATAAGACCCTGCCTTTCCAAACAAATCACGCTTTGTTGCGTTTTGTTACATGAGCGCATAAAAAATATCCGGTCAAAACAGGCCCGGTTTTTGTCCCATAAACCCTTGAGTTGAAAGGAAAAACTCCGGACTATCCAATTCGTTTTGCCGGATTTTTTGAAAACCATACAAGCCATTGATTTAGAAGCGTTATTCGAGTTACCGAGTCCGTTCCGCCTTCGCTGCGCTTCGGCGCGACAGGTCCTTGTTTTTGGAGGGAGTGGGTCCCCTCTCCTTTCTCCTGCGCGCATTACGCCCATCCCTTCAGTTTGTTTCACAGTCATGGTTTTCAACCTCATTGTCATTGCGAGGAGGCAACTTGCCCGACGTGGCAATCTAGAAGACTGGATTGCTTCGCGTTCGCTCGCAATGACGGTATTTCTGTCTTCGTTTTTCATCGCATCAGTATAGGAAAAAAAGCATATTTTGTCAAGGTTTTTGGGCCACGAATGCACGAAAAACCACCCTAACCCGTCACCCCGGCGAAAGCCGGGGCCTATCGGCAAGAGTATTGTAGTCACAATGGATCCCGGCCTGCGCCGGGATGACAAATAAAAGGGCTCCTAAAACAAGGAGCCCTTAACCAATGGAGGGTTGGTTATTCGTTAATTGGCTTGTCTGCGCAAGAAGGCCGGGATATCAAGCTCGCTTTCGCCTTCCACCGCTTTGCCCGCAGGAGCGTCAATATTGAGCCGCCCTTGTGAAGGCGCAGCCGGGGCTGCCTGGCCGCCGTAATTCTGATCGCGTCCCTGAGGTTGCGGCGCTGCATGACCACCACCGGCCAAATCTTCTTTTAGGCCCTCGATATGTTGCTGCACCGATCCGGTGATACGCTCAAACAAGGATGGAGAACGCGTTTTCGGACCCGTTGGCAATTTGGGCGGGTTGAGCTGTAGACCCGGCGCAGAGGACGCAGCAGGTGGCGCTGCCTGATTCTGGATTTGAGGCTGCGTTTGCGGTTGCACCTGTGTCTGGGGCTGCACTTGCGGCTGTGTCTGAAACTGCGGTTGTTGCTGTTGCGCATGCGCGCCATGGAAATTCGAAATATGCGGACCGACCCCGGCTGCCGCGACATGACCTTCGACCTCGACCGGAGCGGGCGGGATAAAAGAATCCTTATACCGCGCGCCTCGTAAGGCCGTATTCTGCGGGAGTTCGCCGCCGCCCTGTACAACTTCAGCAACAAATTCCTGCTGCTCAAACATGTCGGATTCAGGTTCTTGCCCTACAACCACTTCGGCCTGTACGACCTGCGCGACCTCAACCTGCACCTGCGGTTGAACCGGCGGCGCACTTACTCCACGGGCCGGCGCGGTAATACTGCGTACAGCGTCAGCACCGGTCAGAGCAGAGATTGCGGTTTCAGCCACCGCGCGCGCGGGGCGCACCTCAACTTTCATTTCGGTATTGGGTGTGGCGCGCTCCAGTGTTCTATTGCCGCCAACGTCAATTCTAACGCTGCCGTCGCCGGAGCCTGTTTTCTTCTCGGATTCTTTTTCAATGCCCGTGGCAACGATAGAAACCCGCATCCGCCCATCGAGCTCTTCGTCGAAGGTGGCACCGAAAATAATATTAGCCGAGGAATCAACTTCGTCGCGAATCCTGTTACACGCCTCATCGGCCTCGAACAACGTCATATCATAACCGCCAGTGACATTGATGATCACGCCATGCGCGCCCTTCATCGAGATGTCATCGAGCAGCGGATTGTTAATCGCGGCCTCGGCGGCCTCGATCGCGCGTTTGTCGCCGGACGCCTCACCGGTTCCCATCATCGCCTTGCCCATCTCCAGCATCGCGGTGCGGATATCGGCAAAATCGAGATTAACAAGACCGGGACGAACCATGAGATCGGTCACGCCGCGCACACCGGATTGCAAAACGCTGTCGGCCATTTTAAAGGCTTCGGCAAAGGTGGTTTTTTCATTGGCAACGCGGAATAGGTTTTGATTGGGAATCACAATGAGGGTGTCAACATAGCCCTGCATTTCCTGAATACCCTTTTCAGCCTGCTCCATACGGTGTGCACCTTCGAAATGAAAAGGCTTGGTCACAACGCCGACAGTAAGAATTCCTTTTTCGCGGCAGGCTTTGGCAATCACCGGCGCAGCGCCGGTTCCTGTGCCACCGCCCATACCGGCCGTAACAAAGGCCATATTCGAGCCTTCGAGATACTGCATCACGTCATCGAGCGTTTCTTCGGCTGCGGCCTGGCCTATCTCGGGACGCGAGCCTGCGCCAAGACCGCCAGTGACCGTGCCGCCAAGCTGCACGGTGCTATCGGACAAGGAGCCCTGGAGCGCTTGTGCGTCGGTGTTGCACACGACGAACTCGCAGCCCTCAAGGCCGGATGAAATCATATTGTTGACGGCATTTCCACCGGCACCCCCGACCCCCAAAACGGTAATCTTGGGTGAGAGCTTCTGAACTTCGGTAGGTTGCATTTTGATATTGATCATGACTGGACCCCATGAGTGGCAGGACAATTTTGAGTCTATGTAAGTTTTCGCTTGTAGAAAAGAGGAAACAGAAGCGTTCCCAAGAAGAACTGTGGATTTTTACTGATCTCATCCTAACATTTGCTAAAGGCTGGATGCAAAAGAACCCGCTAAGTGACTCTTCCGATTCAGGTTTTGGACCTCAAGCACCATCTATGGTGCTGTGGAAGAGTGTTTATACAAAATATTGTGGATAATTGGGCTGGACTCTGTGTAAAACGCTAGACGGTCTTTTTAGACGCCCCCCACTTACCAGTTTTCATGCAGCCAGAGCTTGGTGCGCTCCCACATCGTGCCGGGCTCAACCTGCTCCATGATATCGGCGGGCATTTCATGTGCGCGCTCGGAAATATACGTGAGTAACCCGGCCGTGGTAGCAAAGCCGGGGCCGCTGACTGCATCGGGAAGACCGCCGAGACGAATGGGGCGGCCCAGACGCACCTGTTTATCTAGCACATGCTGCCCCAGATCACGCAGACCAGGGATTTGACTGGCGCCGCCGGTCAGAACCACGCGGCGGCCGAGCATTTGCCCGAGACCGCTGTCACTAAGCCGTGCCCGCACCATTTCAAAAATCTCCTCGGCGCGCGGCTGGATAATACCGATCAGCAGCGAGCGCGGCACGTGGTTTGGCTCATTATGATCTTCTTCGCCCAGACGCGGCACATCGATAAGCTCGCTTTCGTCGCTGCCCGAGGCCATGGCGCTGCCGTAGAGAACCTTGAGGCGCTCAGCATCCGATACCGATGTGGTCAGGCCCTTGGCGATATCGCTGGTGACATGCATACCGCCAACGGGGATGGCATCGCTATAGATCAAAACCCCGCCATGAAAGACCGCCACTGAGGTCACGCCACCGCCGATATCGATGACGGTGCAGCCCAAATCCATCTCATCTTCGACCAAAGAGGCCAGCCCGGCCGCATAAGGCGAGAGACAAAAGGCAGTGATATCGAGATGCGAACGCTCAATACAGGTCGCAAGATTGCGCAAAGCGTTCATATCGCCGGTGACAACATGAATATCGACCTGCATTTTCTGGCCGAACATGCCGCGCGGCTCACGAATACCGTTATGTCCATCAATTTTATAACCGACAGGAATGGTGTGGATCAGTTCCTGATCGGCGCCGATGACTTTTTCCTGCGCCTTGACTAGCGCACGACGTACATCATTATCGGTCACCTCCTGGCCCATAATCTGTACTTCCGCGGCATCCCCCGTAGAGCGGGCATGAACACCGGGAAGATTAACGATCACTTCGCGCAGGGGGTAGCCCTTCATCACATCGGCGGCCATGTTCTCCGCCGTGTGCACCGTATGGCGGATCGCGGCTTCGGCTTCCCTGAGGTCGACAATCGTACCGTTTTTGACCCCCTGTGATGCCTGATGACCAACCCCCACCACCTCGAAATTGCCTTCGTCGTCAACGACGCGGCCAATGAAACAGGCGGTTTTGGCGCTGCCGATATCCAGCGCCGCCAAAAGAGATCCTCTGGGTTTATATTTCTGCTTCATAGTTTCTAAATATTATTCCCGGTTTTAAGACCCGCCTTGTATTCCTGAACCTTGCCGGGCCGGGTGCGAACCACAATACGGTCAGTTTTACGCAAATCAACGCTGACAATATCCTTATCGAGCAAGCCGTCTTCTTCCTGCGCCACGGCCAGCCGGCGCAAAGCAAAGCCAATATCATCTTCAGGCAGTTTTACGGCTGTGCCATCTTCCAGTTTCAAATCCCAGCGTCGGTTGCCGACCCGGCTGGCGCTTTGCACGCGCTTTGCCAGCTCACTTTCTACTTTGAGCAAACTGATAAGCTCCGGCGCATGCTCCGGCGCCCTTGTGCCGACAATAATAATCAAATCCTTAAAGCGTTTCAGGTTGTGATCGGTCAGAACCTCGCCTTCGGAATCAATCAGGCGCAGTTTTTTATCCTTTTGCCATAGGGCTAATGGTCTGCGCTCCTCCAGACCAATATAGATGGTATCGGGCAAGCGCCGCTCGATATGGGCCGCCTTGACCCATGTGATTTTCTCAATCAGCTGCTGCGCCTCTTTGGGGTTAAAAGAAAACAGCGGATCGCCCTTTTCGATATTGATGATGGCTTTTAGAACATCGGGATCGCTGTTGACCCGCCCTTCCACCAGAATATTGCGCACCGAAAACCCCATATCGGCACTCAAGCTTAAAGTGCTCTGCTTGGTCCAGTCGGCGGTTTTGATATCGGCATCACTGAGAAAAAACCAGGCGCCGAGCCAACCCACAAAAACCATAACCCCAAGCCCCATGCCAAAGCGCCGCAGCCAGGCCTGAACAACAACCATCTTTCCTTTGCGGCGCTTGTTGAGTGTGCTGCGTCTGGTTCCTCTTTTAGCCATCTATAACGGCCTCCTTAGCAGACGCGCACCCATCGGCACCGGGTCTTTCGGCAATCTGCGCCCGCGGGCGTAGGTCAAAGCCTCTTCAATTAATGCGCTCATGAAATCGGTAAACAGTACCTTCTCTTCCGCCGCTTCCCAGAGGAAATAGCCAAACGAGCCAGGAATGGGATTAACCTCGTTCATCCAGATCTCACCGCTTTTGCTATCACCGATAAAATCAATGCGCGGCGCGCCGGTGCCGCCGATAGAGTCAAACATCTTAACTGCCCAGTTGCGAATATTGTCTTCCATATTTTTATCAAGCTTGGGGTTGAGCTCCCGGGTTAAAGATAACATACCTTCGCTGATTTGCCCTGGCTGTTTGGTGCCACCAGACTTGCCTGTTTTGTTATCGCCGCCGGAAAGATATTTCTGTTTAAAATCAAGCAATTCATCAACCGCTTTGGGCCTTTCAATTGCTGACGTTTTTGTTTCACGTGAAAAACTTGAAGTTGCCACGTTGTATTCCACAAGGTTTTGCACAAAAGGCTCCACAATGGCCGTATCGTCATATTCAAACACGCTGGGCAGGCTGGCGCTGATTTCATCAATATTCTCGGCTTTGGCCACGCCGATGGAGCTACCCAGATGCGAAGGCTTGACGATGCAGGGAAAACCAACATCCTTGACCAACGCTTGGAGTTCTTCTTTCGGGATCAGATAACCCTCATCCGGGCGGCGCAAAACCGCATAAGGCAAAACAGGAATATCGAGGCTTTTCAAAAGATGTTTGGTTGCAACCTTATCCATCAAAAGCGATGTGGCCATCGTCCGCATGCCGGTATAGGGAACGCCTGCTGTTTCAAACAACCCCTGAAAACCACCATCCTCGCCGATTAAACCGTGAAAAGCGGGAATGGCGACATCAAATTCGACGGATCTACCACCACCGAGCAAAGAGGATTTACGGGGAAGCAGGACGCCTTTGCCGGTTGGGGTCACATCCAAGGTCACCGCTTGCGTCTTTTTCAGATTATTTGCATCCAGCAGGTAGTTTTCGCGTTTTCGCAGCACATCGCCGGTCAACCAGCGCCCATCCGGGGTTATATAGACCGGAAAGGCCTCATAGCGGCTCTGATCAATGGCCTGCATAGTCTGCAGACCGGTGACGACACTGACATCGTGCTCGGGTGAGCGACCGCCGAAAAAGACTGCTATGCGTTTTTTGATTTGAGACATAAGAGCGTAGCCCGTATAAGAAACCCCAAGGATTGACGATTTAATCATGAAACAGGTTTTGTGAAAAGGGATTTGGGCTTTTGAAGCAGTTTCAGGCAAAAGATACTGAATTTTCTTATGTAACGCTGGGCAACCGCGAAGGCCCGGCCCTGGTCTGGGCCCATGGCTGGGGCCTTGATCACAAAAGCCTGCTGCCGCTGGCCAGCTCCCTGGAGAACGAGGGATACCATATTCTTATCGACCTTCCCGGCTTCGGGAAGTCTGAAGAACCAAAAGAAGTCTGGGGCACGGAGGATTACGCCGACGCGGTAGCAGAATGGTTAAAGGAACAATCCTTTGGCCCTGTCATCTGGGTCGGGCATTCTTTCGGCTGCCGCGTCGGAATCCAGGTCGCTGCCCGCCATCCGGAACTGGTCGCCGGGCTGTTTTCCATTGCTTCAGCCGGATTAAAACCCAAAAGACCGCTCTATAAGCAGCTATATCTGAAAGGCCGGGTCGTTTTGTTTAAGGCGCTTAAGCAATTTGTAGATGCGGAAAAACTCAGGAAAAAATTTGGCAGCTCTGATTACCAAAAAACATCCGGCCTGATGCGCTCGATTTTTGTGAAGGTCGTAAATGAGGATTTAAACAAAGAGGCAGAGACAATTATATGTCCTGTCAAGCTAGTCTATGGCACGGAAGATACTGAAACGCCGCCGGAAATCGGCGAAAGGCTGGCGCAGCTCATTCCGGATGCAGAAATGATTCAGTTTGAAGGGCTGGATCATTATAGTATCTTGGACAGTGGGCGGCACCAGGTCGCCTCTATGCTCAATCAATTTATAAAAGACAGATCATGTTGATAGAAACAGCAAGCAGCGTTCTTATTTACATCTTTTTTCTAGGGTTTGCCGCCCGGCGGCTGCTGACCTATCTGCATGCCTTTCAGCAGGAAGAATATGACGAAAACCGGTTTTTGAAATGGGTGTTTGCCAACAAGGTCTTTGACAAGCGCCTTTCGCTTATTTTGATTCTGGCCGGGGCTCTGGCTGTTGCAGAAAGATGGGTTTTTATCCCACACTTCATTCCTTCGTTTTTTGTGGTCTTAGGCTTTGCTGTTACCTTCTCCAAAGAAAAAGACCCGCGCAGCATAGCCAAGAAAAAGCTGGTGATGACGACGCGGGCAAGCCGTATCTATTCCACAGCGCTTGCCTATGCGGCGCTGTCGGGTGTCTGGGTGTTTTTTATACTCGAGCCGGGCTTGTGGCTCATCCCGGTGCAGCTTATGCCGTTCATTCTGGTGCTTGGCAATATGACCATGTCGCCGATAGAAAACGCCTTACAGAAGAAATACTGGGGCGAGGCCAGTCGTAAGCTGGCTCAAATGAGCCCAACAATCATCGGCATCACCGGATCTTTCGGCAAAACCTCGATCAAGCACATCCTTGGTCATATTTTGAGTACAGCCGCGCCGACCATGATTACACCGGGCAGCGTCAACACACCGATGGGTATCAGCCGGATCATTCGCGAGGAGCTGGAGGAGAACCATAAATACTTCATTGTTGAAATGGGAGCTTATGGCCCTGGCTCGATTGCAAGACTGTGTAATCTGACGCCGCCTAATATCGGCATTATTTCTGCTGTTGGTCATTCCCATCTTGAGCGCTTTAAATCGCTTGATGTTGTTGCCCGAACCAAATACGAACTGGCCGAGGCGGTCATCAGTAATGACGGCAAGGTTATTGTCCATGACAAAACCCTGATCTTTCCTTTTCCCACGGAAATAAGGGGCGCCTACAACTCCTCCTTCGTTGTCTGCGGTGAGAAGAAAGAAAACGATCTCGTCATTGAGGACGCCAAGCAAAAGGATCACGGGCTAGAGTTAACCATACTCTACAACAAAGCCAGATATGTGCTCGATGTACCTTTGTTCGGCCTGCACCATGCACAAAATGTCGCACTGGCTTTTGCGACTGCGAGAAGCCTTGATATACCGGTCGATGTCATTGCCACCGCGCTGAAAAGCACACCGCAAATCCCACACCGATTAGAGCTCAAGAAACAAGCCGATGGCAGCGTAATTATCGATGATGCCTATAATGCCAATCCTCTGGGCTTTCGCTCGGCGCTCGATTTGCTGGCCATTATGGACCCCAAGAAGCGCAAGGTTCTGATCACGCCGGGCATGGTGGAGCTGGGCAGCGTCCATGACGACGTACATGAAAAAATCGGGCGCTATGCCGCCGAAATCTGCGATGTTGTGATCGTCGTGAATCCAAAGCGCATCCCGACTTTTGTGGCCGGGCTCAATGCCGAGTCCAAGGGCAACACCGTCCATGAAGTTGAAACCTTTGCCGAAGCTCAAACCTGGATACATGACAACAAACAGGACGGCGATATTATCCTGATCGAAAACGACCTGCCGGATTTGTATGAGAATGTGCCGAAGATTTAGGCCTTTTCGCCAATCCGTTTAATTTCCCAGCGTAATTCGATACCAGTTTCCTTGCGTACGCGCCTTCGGACTTCCTCACCGAGATTTTCAAGGTCGGTGGCCGTGGCGCCCCCGGTATTAATCATGAAGTTGCAGTGCTTTTCGCTCATCTGTGCGCCGCCGATGGTAAGGCCACGGCAACCGGCCCTGTCGATCAGCTCCCAGGCTTTCATGCCATCGGGGTTGGCAAAGGTCGATCCGCCGGTTTTTTCCGTGATCGGCTGGCTGTCACGGCGGCGGGCTTTGGATTCTTTTAAACGCGCACGCACAGTTTCTTCATCATCGGCACGACCTGCAAGAACGGCACGGGTCAGAATGAAGCCATCCGGAAGGGTTGTGGAGCGATAGCGCATTTGCAAATCGGCAGGCCGGAGCACATGAACATCACCCGATCGATCAATCGCTGAAGCCTCGATCAGAACATCTTTCATTTCACTGCCATAAGCGCCAGCATTCATACGCAGCGCCCCGCCAATTGTGCCCGGAATGCCGGAGAGAAACTCGAGCCCGCCAATGCCCGCTTTGGCCGCCGTCTGCGCCACCGTGCCATTGAGCGCCCCGGTCCCGGCGGTAATGTTTGCACCCTCAACTTCAATATCGGCAAAGGCCTTGCCCAGTAAAATAACGCATCCCCGCACGCCGCCGTCACGGATAATCGTATTGGCCACGCCGCCCAGAACCATGAGCGGTTCGTCTTTCGGGTATTGCTTAAGGAAGTCGCCCAGATCATCAAAATCCGCCGACTGGAACAAAAGATCGGCATTACCGCCACAACGGAACCAGCTCTTTTCACCCAGCGGCGCATTTTCGGTGAGCTTGCCGCGAATTCCAAGGAATAAGTCAGAATTCTTCTTTATATTTTTCATCATATTTTTTACCACGAAGACACAAAGGCACGAAGGTTTTATAAAGAACGTTCATACACCCCTAGCGTCCACTCATCCTGAACGATTTCGCATTTTTCAGTAAAACCCAGTTTTTCAAAGAACTTTACAGATGCAATGTTTTTAACAGGATTGTGCACTATATCGGTAACCCATTTGCCATTATGCGGAGTGCTCTTACACAAATAATCATCCAAAAGCTGGCCTATCCCTTCCCTCTGATGGGAGCGACTGATTGTTATCTGATCAACAAAAACAGTATCGTCCCCATACATTTCAGAAAGGGAAAGTATCACATCATCTTCACAGCCCATTTCTTTATTAAGACTTTTAACGACGGGGATTGTATAGGCCAAAAGATGACCAATAACCTCATTATTCCACTCAGCAACAAGAACATGCGGTGATCTTTCAATGCTGGCTTTATAGGCTTCCGCTGATCGGGGCCAAATTGTAAAGCCTTGATTAGCATATTGAGAAAGGTTTTCGACGGCAACCTGATTCCCGGATGCTATTTTTTGCATAGAAGCAACATCTTCGAACACAGCTTTTCTAATTTTAATTTCACTCACGCCGCGCTGCCCTTGGCTTTGTCGATCGCCGTATCAAGCTGGCCGGGCAGATCATAAGCCCAGGCGGTGATGTCGCCGGCGCCGAGACAGACCACAGTATCGCCGGGCTTTGTGACCTGTGCAATAACGGAGGCCAGGGCCTCGCGAGACTCCAACGCCACCACATCACGGTGACCGTGGGAGCGGATACCTTCTGCAAGGCCGTCTCTGTCGGCGCCCTCAATCGGCTCTTCCCCCGCCGGATAGACATCGGCCACTACAACCGTGTCGGCATCATTAAAGCAGGTGCAAAATTCCTCAAATAAATCAGACAGCCGTGTGTAGCGGTGCGGCTGCATCACCGCAATGACGCGCCCTTCCCCGGCAACATCGCGCGCGGTTTTCAAAACCGTTTCAATTTCCACAGGGTGGTGAGCGTAATCGTCAATCACGGTAATGCCATGGCTCTCACCGGTTTTGGTAAAGCGGCGCTTAACACCGGTGAAGTTGCTCAAAGCTTTTTTCATCACAGGCGCGGCCACGCCCATTTCCTTTGCAATCGCCAGCGCGACCAGAGAGTTCTGCACATTATGCTGGCCTGGCATCGACAGATGAACGTCTTTTAGCTCTGTGCCGTCGGCAAAGCTCACATCAAAGACACTGCCGTCACCATCGGTTCTGACATTGGAGGCGCGCACATCGGCCTGCGAGCCAAAACCATACGTAATAAGGCGGCGGTCCTGCACCGAGGGGATCAGCGCCTGCACCTCCGGGTGATCAATGCACAGCACAGCATAGCCGTAAAAAGGAAGATTGGTAATGAAACGGCGATAGGCTTTGCGGACATTTTCAAAATCGCCGTATTGCTCCATATGCTCCGCATCCATATTGGTGACAACGGCCACCGTGGCCGGCAGGCGGGTAAAGGTGCCGTCGCTTTCATCGGCCTCAACCACCATCCATTCGCTTTGCCCGAGGCGGGTATTGGTGCCGTAGGCATTAACGATACCGCCATTGATGACGGTGGGATCGAAATCCGCCCCTTCCAGCATTTCACCAACCATCGCCGTGGTGGTGGTCTTGCCGTGGGTGCCACCAATGGCGATGGCTTTTTTCAGCCGCATCAGCTCGGCCAGCATTTCGGCGCGGCGTACAATTGGAATTTTGGCTTCACGTGCAGCCGTAAGCTCGACATTATCGTCCTTGACGGCGGAAGAAATCACGACAGCGGCGCAGGTTTCGCCCTTGTCGTTTGTGATGTTACCGGCGCTGTGGCCGATTTTGATGGCAATGCCGCTATTGCTGAGGCGCTTCACATTGGCGCTTTCGGAAATGTCAGAGCCCTGAACACTATAGCCCAGCGCATGCAGGATTTCGGCAATCCCGCTCATGCCGATGCCGCCAATGCCGATGAAATGTAATGTGCCTATATGGTCCGGTAATCCGTTCATGCCTATGTTAAACCACAACGGATACGGCGGTTACAACGTTTTTGTGATAATCAGGGGCGTTATGCCGCAACGTTTTCCGGCAAGGGCAAAGAATAACCAGCCACAAGGGCTGCCCTCCCCCCAATCTCTATTTTCCGAACTTCTGATAAACCGGCCTCTTCCATAGGAAAATTGCACGCCTTGGCACCTGAAACCCTAGCTTCAAGCGCATTGCTTGCAAGGGAAAATCCTTTACTAATGGGCTCTCTGTCAACACCAGTATCCGGCCCTCCTAACAAAGAGAACGCTAGTTGATGAAAGTCAGGATCTTCAGTATTTGCATAGGAGTCGCATAAAACTAGGGAGCCCTGTTCGACATGTGCAGATAAAGCAGGGAATGCCGTCTGAAATTTTTCTACGTCCTCGACTTCAAAAACAGAGTGTGATGGAACAAGGGATTCTATGTCCGGCAAATCCCTAAAAACATCTGATTGCATCACTCTCCTTACAAGCTCGGATTCCATGAGCGAAGCTTGTATCCGGTGACTAAAGTTCCAAAAGGCCTCAGAAAGCATATAATTTACTCCTTAGTTAAAAAACAATTCTACTTATCTCCCCACCCACTTGCAATGGCGGTGACGAGGTTTCCGAGCTTGCGGGCCGCATCGGGCACGGCGCAGGAGCGCGCATTTTCTGCCGCGCGGAACAGGATTTGTGGATTTTGCAGGAACGTTTCAATTCTTGCAAGAATTGCTTCTTTCGTAAAACCTTCCTCGGTCATCACCCAGGCGCCGCCGCCATCAGCCACGGCGTCCGCATTCATCTTTTGCTGCTGGTCCTTATGATGCGGATAGGGCACAAAAATCGCCGGACGCCCTGCCGTTGTAACTTCGGCCACCGTGCTGGCCCCGGAGCGGCCAATAAACAAATGACAGCGCTCCAGCTCTGCCGCGACATTGTCAAAAAACGGTTTCAGCGTGACTTCAATGCCCGCTTTCTTATAAAGCGATTTGGTTTCTTCGATATCTTCTTCCCTGCATTGTTGGATGATACGAAGACGCGCTCTGTGATCGGCGGGAAGACCGGCCAAAGCTTCGGGCAGCGAGTCGTTAAACACCTTGGCCCCCTGCGATCCACCCAAAACAAAAATCCGCAAGGCGCCGTCCTGCTCCAAAATCGGATAGGGCCTGGTATAAAGCGCGGCAATTTCCTCACGCACCGGATTGCCGGTGACAACGGCGCGCATCTTATCGGTGTCATCAAGGCCCATCACATTCGGCAAAGACAGGGCAATTCGCTCGGCCTTTGGCGCGAGCATCGCATTGGCTTTGCCGATGATGGCGTTTTGCTCATGGATGATGGTGGGGATTTTTAATTTCTGCGCCGCATACACGCCGGGAAAAGACGGATAGCCGCCAAAGCCGATGACAATGGCCGGATGAAGCGCTGCTACTTGAGATAAAGACTGGGCTATGCCAACGCCGAGACTGGCCATACCGGTAATTTTGCCAAACACGCCAGCGCCCAGCGTGCCCGCCTTCACAACATGAGTTTTCATACCGTCGAACATTTTCTCATATTGAAGACCGCGATCATCGGTAATCAACTCAACGCGAAAGCCGCGCGACATCAAATCATGACCCAACGCCCGCGCCGGGGTCATATGACCGCCGGTGCCGCCGCTGCTCAGCAAGATCAGTTTTGACTTGTCATTTAATTGGTCGCTCATGCCGCTTTCTCTTATGCCGCCTTCTTGGGAGTTTCCTGCGTGTTACGGGAATGTCGCACAGACAGGCCCCCACGCGCAATACCCGATCGCACCTGACGGCGGGTCAGCGCCAGAATGACACCCATCGAAAGCCCCATCGAAAGAATGGACGAGCCGCCATAGCTGATGAACGGCAGGGTCATGCCTTTGGCAGGCAGAAGATGAAGGCTGGAGCCCATATGCACCAAGGCCTGCAGCCCCAGCATCGAAAGCAGCCCGCCAACGGCCAGCACCACGAACATATCGTCGCTGTCGGTCAGACGGTTAAAGCCGCGCAAAAGGATAAAGACGAACACCGCTATTAATATGAGCACAAAAAACATGCCGAGCTCTTCCCCGGCCACAGCAAAAATAAAATCGGCATGGGCGTCGGGCAAATGCTGTTTTATGGTTCCCTGCCCCGGTCCGGTGCCGAACAACCCGCCACTTTCAAAAGCCTCCAGCGAGCGCTCAACCTGATAGCTATCGCCGCTGGAAGGATCAAGAAAGCGATCGACACGGCTCTGCACATGGTCAAAAGCGAAATAAGAAACAAGCAGAGCAACAATTCCCACCAGCACAAAACCAATCAAAAGTCGAAAGGGAAAACCGGCAAGAAAGATTTGCGCCGCCCAGATACATGTAACGACAAAAGTCATACCCAGATCGGGCTGTAGAAGCAGTAAAGTAACAACCAGAACATACAGTCCGGCGGTAATAGCGTTACCGGGAAAGTTCTCTTTGGTTTTTTGCAATGACATCAGCCAGGCGGCAACAATAGCAAAAGCCGGCTTCATAAATTCGCTGGGCTGGAGCGAAAAACCGAGCAGATGAATCCAGCGCTGCGCGCCCTTAATCTCCATACCGATCATAAGCACCACCACCAGAGCGATAATACAGCCGCCAAACAAAAGGCTGGATAGCCGCCATATCTCGCGGCGGCCAAGCATCGAAACTCCGATGATCAGACCCAGCGCAGGGACCAGCATCACCAGATGGCGCTTTAAGAAATGATAATTTCCAAGCCCCAGATGTTCGGCCACAGGTGGGCTGGCCGTTGTAACCAGAACCACACCAAAGACGATCAGAACCAGGGCCGCGCCAAGCATAGGCCGATCTACCGTCCACCACCAACGGCCGAGGAATGATTGGTCTGTGCGGGAAAATAATTTCATGCCGTCTCCTCCTCTTCCAGAGCGTCAACCAGAGAGGTGAAATAGTCGCCGCGCTGTTCAAAATTTTTAAACTGATCATAAGACGAACAAGCGGGCGACAATAAAACCGTCCCCGCGCCGCCGGGCTGGCCCCTCTCTCCCTGCGCCATCATGTGCGCCGCATCAACGGCCATATCAAGCGTACCGCTCAAGCTATAGGAAACGCCGTGTTTCTTAAACCACCGGGCGAAATCATCCATCGCCTCGCCAACTAAAAATACATGCCTGACCCTGTCCATATAGGGATCGAGTCCCTCCAGCCCGCCTTCCTTAGTGCGGCCACCGGCAATCCAGTAGATATTACGATGACACTGCAACGCCTGAGCCGTCGATTCCGCATTGGTTGCTTTGGAGTCATTAATATAGGGCACTCCATTCATGACCCGTGTCAGGAATTGCCGGTGCGCCAGCCCAGGAAAAGATTTCATGGCTTCATAAATTTCTGTTGGCCCCAAACCAAACTGCCGCGCCACCGCATAAGCGGCAGCAGCGTTTTGATGATTATGCGCGCCTTTGATTTTCAGTTCGCTCAAATCCCCAACTTCGGTAGTTTTGCCCGAAGCCGTTTCATAAAGAACACCTTCCTCAACATGCACAGAGCCAATTTGAACCCCTTCCCCCCCCTCATTTTGAATTATGTAAAATTGAATAGAGAGAGAGACGGCACTCTGCTGACTCTCTGTTGGGGAAAGGCCAAGCACCCTTTCGCAAATCTCGCGGCAATATTCATCATCAGCGCTGATAATGGCCGTTTGCGCGCCATCGAAAATGCGAGCCTTCACGGCTACATATTCTTCCATCGTGCCATGGCGATCGAGATGGTCCGGCGTAATATTGAGGAGCACAGCTATGTCCGGTGTAAATGTCGGACACAAATCAAGCTGGAACGAGGAAAGCTCGAGCACAAACACCCCGCTTTTCGGCGGCATTTTCAAATCCAGCACCGGCGTGCCGATATTGCCACCCAGCGCCGCCTTCATACCACATGTTTTCAAAACATGATCAAGCAGCGCGGCTGTGGTTGATTTGCCGTTTGTGCCGGTGATGCCGATTGTGGTGCGCCCGTGATGACAGCGGTGCAAAACCTCAATATCACCGATAATTTCAATACCCGCATGATGCGCGGCAACCACAACCGGATGCGGCTCCGGGTGATGCAGCGGTACCCCGGGCGCAAGCACAAGACAGGCGTAATCGGACAAGTCCTGCTCGGCCAGCGGTAAAATCTCCGCCCCCGCCTGAAGCGCGGCTTCCTGCGCGTCCGGATTGTCATCCCAGGCCGTGACTTTAACGCTGAGCGCACGCAGGGCTTTTACGGTAGCCAGGCCCGACACCCCCAGACCAAAAACCGCAACCGGTTTTCCATCGAGGGTTTTAACAAAAGGGGAGAGATCAATCATCGTAATTTCAGCGTGCTCAGCCCGATCAGCGCAAGAATAACCGCTATGATCCAGAAGCGGATCACAATGGTCGGCTCGGACCAGCCTTTTTTCTCAAAATGGTGATGCAAGGGCGCCATGGCAAAAACCCGTTTGCCTGTGAGCTTAAAAGACGCCACCTGCACAATCACAGATACGGTTTCGAGTACGAACAGCCCACCGATAATTGCCAGAACCAGTTCGTGCTTGGTAATAATCGCAATGGTTCCGAGCACCCCGCCCATTGCAAGCGAGCCGGTATCGCCCATAAAAATCATCGCTGGTGGCGCATTAAACCACAGAAATCCCATCGCCCCACCGATCAGCGCGCCGCATAAAATCGCCAGCTCGCCGGTTCCCGGCACATAAGGGATTTGCAGATAGCCGGAAAAAACTTCATTGCCCACCAGATAGCTGATCAGGCCGAAACAGGTCGCCGCAATCGCCACCGGCACAATCGCCAGACCGTCCAGGCCGTCCGTCAGATTAACTGCATTCGATGAGCCGATCATCACCAGCAACGCCCAGGGAATAAAAAACCAGGACAAATGAACAAAGAAATCCTTAAAGAATGGAATGGCTACATGCGCATTGACGCTATCGGGAAGCGTTTCCATGATGCCGAGAGTCGCCACAACACCAATGATAAGTTGAAGGAACAGCTTCACCTTACCGGGCAGGCCTTTGGTGTTGCGTTTGGTTAGCTTTAGATAATCATCGGCAAAACCAATCAGACCGTAGCCCCCCATCACCAACATCGCATACCAGATATATTTATTGGTCAGATCCGCCCAGAGCAGCGTGGAGACACTGACCGAAGTTAAAATCAACAGACCGCCCATTGTCGGCGTTCCGGCCTTCTTAAAGTGCGTTTCCGGCCCGTCATCACGGATAGGCTGACCTTCTTTTTGTTTCTTTTTCAACCAGCGTATCATCGGCGGCGCGATAACAAAGCAAATGATCAACGCCGTCATAATCGCTCCGCCGGTGCGGAAGGTCAGATAGCGAAACAGATTGAATATCTGAAAATCTTCCGCTAGCGGCCATAAAAAATTATAGAGCATCTTTGTCTTCTTCCTGCCCCGAATAAAAAGGTTCTTTTCTTTTTTTAAAGAGCGAAAAAATTGCAATTAAAGTAAAAACAACCAAAGCCGGATAAATCAGAAGAAGATCAACCCGAATGTTACATTCTCCCGAGCATAAAATTCTGTATTTCATACCACTTTCATACAGACAATACCCAACCCATGTTGCCGTACATATCCCAAGCATTTTACTTTTTAAAAAACCTGACAGAGGAAACAGAAAGAGCGCTGGTATTAAAGCTAGAGAGGGAAACTCCATTAAAACTGACATTGTGGTATAAAAATAATCCATACTTACACTTACAAACCTTCTCTTTTTTCTTTCCGTCTAACCTTTAAACGCAACGCTTCAGCGATTGTTGCTTTTTCTGCTCTGGCCTGCTGCTCAAAGACGATAAAATCACCGGGCGAAAGAACCTCCGGCACAATCTCCTCCAGCTTGGCTCTGGCATGTGTATTCCGGATCGCCGCATGTGCGTTTGTCACAGTCGAAAAGCTTTTGCATGTATAAACAAAATTGAGATTAGCGATTCTGCGCGGTATTGCCAAATCGTTCTTTTGCACAGCAGCGGCATTTACGGCCGGAAATGAAACATTATCGAGAATAGCCGTCTGGCACCCGGCCCCCAGATCAATCAGGTTTTGCACCCGGAACACAGCTTTCCCTGTACTTGCTCTTTTGACAGATTCAGAACCCTCAAAAAGAGAAACGGACGGCGCCGGGCCGCCGGGCTGCAAAAGATTGCCTTCCTGCCAAACATGAGCGGCCTGGCGAATATTGCGCCCGCATATCTTAACCGCCAGCAAAACCCCGGCAGCGGCCATGGCTTTGTGAATATCGCCGTCCATCACCATCGAGAGCTTATCGCCCAGAATATCAAGATACAGCCGCATACCGTTGGCTGCGCTTAAATGCTCCATCACCCGCGCATCAGCGCCGGTATGAATGCCAAAGCTATAGATGTTCTCAATCCCGTGGGCCTTGGCCCTGGCCACAACGTTGCAGTAATCCGAACAGTCCCGGCTCAGGATCACAGCACCGGTTTTCGGCATATTCTCAAAAAGGCGATCGCTGATCCCGCCTTTTGAATCGGTAATGATTGCAATGTCGGGCCGCACGGGCGGCGCCAAAGCAAACACACCAAAATCATAATCTTCGGGCATATTGGCCATACCAACAGATAAAATGCGCCCGCCGTCATGCATATGGCCAAGCGCACCGAAAGCCTGAGACACCATCTGCCGCATCTCAAGCCCCTGCACCGCCAGCACCATGGCATGGCTTCTGAACCGCGCCGCGCGGGCCAGGTCACGTAGAGCATCATAGGTGCTGGCCACTTTTAGCAGCGGCATATCGCATTTCAGATCATCGGGCACATGAGAAACGACAGCTGCAACAGCGCCTTTGCGCATTGCCATTTTCAAATCTTCACCTTCGTAGGTCACAAACAAATCACCGGGCTTTATATCCTGCGCCCGCACACAGATGCCTGTGGCCATCCAGCTTTGTGTGCTGGTGCCCCCGGTGACAATTTCAGCCTCTCCCGATTCCCACAAAATGTCAGAACGACCAGCCATTACACGCTTAACTCCCTTATTGCCGCAGTAACTTCTTCCACATCATCGAAAGGGTCCGTACGGTCTTTAAAAATTTGTCCCTGCTCATGGCCTTTACCGGCAACCACAAGCACATCACCTTGCTGTAAATCGGTAACCGCCTGATGGATGGCTTCGCGCCGACCATCGATCTCTTTGGCCTCTGAAACACCTTCCATGATGTCTTTTCGAATTTGCGCCGGGCCTTCCGAGCGCGGATTGTCATCGGTAACAATCACAACATCTGCCGACTCCGCTGCTGCTTTGCCCATCAAGGGGCGCTTGCCCTTGTCGCGGTCGCCGCCACAACCGAACAGACAAACAAGATTGCCTTCCGTATGCGGGCGCAAAGCTTTTAAAACATGATCCAACGCATCCGGCGTATGAGCGTAATCGACATAAATCGCCGCCCCTTGCGGATGCCCTTCGACGGGTTGCAGCCGCCCGGGTGCAGATTTAAGGTTTTCGAGCGCCTTGACCAGCTTTTCTGTTCTTTCTTTGTTGCCGGACTCTTCCGCAACCACAAGCCCGAGCGCGCACAGAGCATTCATCAACTGAAAATCGCCCGGCAGGGGAAAGTTCAGATCATAATTTTGCCCCATAATTTCAAGCTTAACGCTCTGACCATGAGAATGATGAATCAACGCAACAATCTTCAGGGCCTCGCCTTTTAAGCCGTAAGAAAGGATATTTTTGTTTTCTAAGGCAGAACGAAGTGAATCATATTCATCAATATCAGCATTTAAGACCGCCACTCCTTTCTTTCCCAAAATATCCGCAAACAGCCGCCTCTTTGCCGCCAGATAACCCTCCATGCTCTCATGGTAATCGAGATGATCGCGGGAGAGGTTGGTGAAGCCCGCCGCCTTCACCCGCACACCATCGAGGCGATATTGATCAAGGCCGTGGCTGGATGCTTCCATCGCAACATGGGTCACACCCGCCTTTGACAACGCTGCCAGTTCTTCATGCAGCGCCACCGGATCAGGTGTGGTGAGTGATCCATCATGATCCCTGCCTGCGCCGTGCACACCCAACGTTCCCAAACTAGCCGCTTTAGCACCTATCGCCTCCCAGAGCTGCTGCGCAAAATGCACAACAGATGTTTTGCCGTTTGTGCCTGTAACAGCTGCGATATAATCCGGCTGAGCTCCATAAAATTCTGCCGCCACCAAAGAAAAACGGCGGCGCGGATTGTCATCGGTGATAAACGTTGCGCCTGACACCTCAACACCTTCCGGCCCAAGAATGACGCTCGCACCGCTATTTATAGCGTCCTCTATATAGTCGCGACCATCGGCCTGCGTTCCCGGCAACGCGGCAAAGAGATAACCTGGCCGCACCTTTCGGCTGTCCTGAGTCAGGCCCTTAAGGCTGCGTATGTCAAAACTCACATCACCCACCATCACTGCTCACATATTTTTTGAGAGATGCACTTATATCCTGTTCGGCATTTCGGCCTTTTGCAGGAATCCCTAATATCGCGCCCATCGACGAAATCACCCGCGCCACTGCCGGTGCCGCCACCCAGCCTCCGGTCGCATAACCAAAACTTTTCTTATTACCTTTTGGCTCATCAACCATGACCAGCACAGCATAGCGCGGAGCCTCCATCGGAAAAACACCGACAAAAGAAGAAATAAGGCGGTCGGTGTCATAGCCGCGCCCTCCAACTTTTTCCGCCGTTCCGGTTTTTCCGCCGACACTATAACCCGGCACATCGGCATTGGCCCCGGTTCCGTCCGTCACAACCAAACGAAGAAGCTTACGCATGGCAGTGGCCGTCTTTTGTGAAACAATACGAACCTCATCTTCGCTCTCACCAGAGCGGTCCGGCCCCACGACCAGTTTCGGCCTGACCAGAAACCCGCCATTGACGATAGTTGAAACACCAACTGCAAGCTGCAAAGGCGTGGTGGCAACGCCGTGGCCATAAGAGGCTGTCATCGTAGCAATCTCACCCCACGGCTCGGGCTGCATAGGCCTGCCGACCTCGCCGATCTCAATTTCCATGGACTCAAGCAGACCAAGATCGCGGTAAAAATCCCTGAGATTCTCTCCGCCCACCATCTGCCCCATCAGGGCAGAACCGATATTCGAAGAATGCATAAAGACTTCAGGAACAGTAAGAACTCGTTTTTGCGCATGATAATCATTGATGGTGAAACGACCAATTTTAATCGGCTCACGCGCATCAAAGGTCATACTCATCGGTGCATTTTGTGTCTCTAACAAAGCGGCCGTTGAGAATATTTTAAAAACAGAGCCGAGCTCATAAACGCCGAGACTAAAACGGTTAAACAAATTCTGATCACCGGCCTGCCCCGCCCCATGCGGGTCAAAATCGGGCAACGACACGCCGGCCAGAACTTCACCATTGGTCACATCAACAATAACCCCCGCCCCGCCCATGGCATCAAAATCAGTGATGGCTTTTTGAATCTCCCGACGCAAAACATGCTGCAGACGAATATCAACGGTCAGCATCAATGGCTTCCCGTCGTTTAAAAAACGACCAAAACTTCGCTCCAGACCAGCAAGCCCCTGATTGTCAACACTGGTATAACCTATGAGATGGGAGATAAGGCTTCCTTGCGGATAGATGCGCTTGCTGTCCTGCTGAAAACCCAACCCGGGCTGACCCAGCTCCAGCACGGCATATTGTTCGTCCGGCGTGACGTCACGACTGATCCAGACAAAGCGCTTGGCGCTTTGCAGCTTTTGCAAGATATCGCCGTAAGACAAATCCGGGAAAATTTTAACCAGCCCCTGCGCCGTATCGGCCGGATCAGCAATCAATTGCGGATCGGCATAAAGAGATGCCATTTTCAGCGTCGTTGCCAGTAACGTCCCGTTGCGATCAACAATATCAGCGCGAATAGCAGCGGCGGGGACAGCTTCACTCTGCGCAGAAACCGAGCGCTGATGACCCAGATGCCCCTGCACAAAGGACAGGTCCACCACCCGGATCGCAACCACCGTATAAGCCAGAACGAACACCGCGCTCAACAAGGCCAGCCGCCCGCGCGCCTGATTCAAAGCAAAACTGCGCTCACCGATAATTTTCACAGGGTTTTTCCGCAGAAGGCTGAAAATCATTCGTGGCCCCTTTGTACTTTTTCCAGTAAGTCATCAAAACTTTTTCGTGGCGCGGAGGGCTTGGCGCGCGGCTTCATGACCACAGAACTTTCCGGCAGATGAGACGTCATGGAAACCGGCTGAATACCGCCCCGATAAGAGGGCTTTATGGATGGAAGCGCGGGAATGAAAGGGTCAGGCAGCGCCGCAGGGTCAGCCAACATTTGACCGGGCTGCGGCGGCAACAAATCCAGATATTGCCCTGCCAGAATTTCCAGCCTGTCGGGCCGGTTGAGATAAGCCCACTCCGCATGCAGCACGCGAATTTCATCTTGTTCGCGCTGCAACGCATTTTTCAACTCTCGCAAATCCTCCTCAGCCAGTTCAACATTATGGCTGGTATGCAAAAGCATTCCGCCCGACAAACCGGCAATAAAAAGAACAACAATATAGCGAGACAAAAACTTTTTCATGCAGCCGCCTCCACCCTAACAGCCGCGCGCAACCGCGCCGAGCGCGCACGCGGATTGCCTCGCACCTCTTCATCACCGGGCTTGAGCGCCTTACGATGAGCTAGAGAAAACACAGCCTCCCCGCTCTCTTCTTGCTGCTCGGGCATATGACGGGAGCCGCGCGGGGAAGAGCCGGAATGGCTACGCAGATAATCCTTCACCCGCCCATCTTCCAGCGAATGAAACGACACCACCACAAAACGCCCGCCGGGATTTAAAATTTTCTCTGCCGCTTCCAGCGCTTTTTCAAGTTCACCCAGCTCATCATTAACCTTGATCCGCAGCGCCTGAAAGGTCCGCGTCGCCTGATCTATCGGGTCGTTTGGAGATTTGCGCACAGCCGAGCGCACAATATCGGCCAGCGCACCCGTGGTTTCAATTTTCTTTTCGGCGCGGACCTCAATAATCTTTTTAGCTACATGGCGCGAAAAGCGCTCCTGCCCGTATTCATAAATCACATTCGCAAGGTCTTCTTCGCTATAGGTGTTGACAATATCGGCGGCCGTCTCTGTGTCTTCCGATCTGCCCATGCGCATGTCGAGCGGTGCATCATGACGAAACGAGAATCCACGCTCCGCCTCATCCAGCTGCATCGACGACACACCCAAATCCAGAACAAAGCCGTCAACCTTTTCAAACCCAGCTTCTTTCAACAAATCCCCGACATCACCGAAACATCCATGAATAAAGATCAGCCGGTCGCCGTAATGCTCTTTCAAAACATCTGCGCGCTGCCGGGCAGAATCATCACGATCAATGGCGACAACCGTACAATCAGCACTGTCGAGAATAGCTTTCGTATAGCCGCCAGCGCCGAACGTGCCATCGACATAAACCTCACTATCCGCAGGCGACAAAGCCTCGAGAACCTCGCTCAGCATGACGGGCGCATGACTCATGATTTTGGACCTTGTAAATAAACCAGAAAGAGGGCGAATCGCGGATGGACTCAAAACTCATCGAAAGACAAGCTTTGGATACTTATTGAAATAGCATGAAAAGCTTGGAATCGTCAACGAATCCCACGATTCGCAAGAGAGTTAATCACAGAAATCGAATCTGTGCAAAAAACCGCCCCGAAAGCTCGGAGCGGTTTTATGTCATAACCAGAAAATCTATAAGCCGGGTTTTGTTCCTGCCGAAACAGGAGATAGCCATTCATCTGGGATATACGTTACCGCATATCTCTAGCAACCTACCCGGACCGCAGGCGTGGAAATCCACCATATGCGGCCCCTATTTGGTCTTGCTTCCGGCGGGGTTTACCATGCCACCGATGTTACCATCGGCGCGGTGCGCTCTTACCGCACCCTTTCAGCCTTACCTGTTCTGATTTCTCGAGAGTCATCAGTCATCGGCGGTTTACTTTCTGCTGCACTATCCGTCAGATCACTCTGCCCGGGTGTTACCCGGCACCGTATTTCCGTGAAGCCCGGACTTTCCTCTCAACCACATAAATGCAGCCAAGCAGCCATCCGATCTTCTGATATGGTCATAACCTGCCTGTTTTTGAGATTTTTATCAAGTTTCGTCTTGATGGGCCGCTCTAAGCAGCGCCAAGAGCCGCGCTGCAGTCGTCTCATCCACCTCACTCGGCAGACCATCCTGAGTAAATTTTTCGGGGTAAAAGTGGCGGTGAAACGCCGTTACCACATCAATATAAGCCGCAAGCGGGTTATAACCATATTCCGCCAATAAGTGCTGGGTGGAATATTCGTTTTTAACCAGATCCGCCGCCGCTTCGAAATCTTCCTCGATTGGGTCCGGCCACAAACCGACCCCTTCCCGGGCCAATCTTTTCCAGTCAAACAATTCACCCGGGTCGGTTTTACGCTCGGGCGCGACATCGGAGTGGCCGAGAATATTGGCGGGTAGAATCTTGTGACGCTCGATTAATTCCCGGCAGAGCGTTATCAACGCCGCCATCTGCGCTTCACCAAAATCATGATAGCCGAATTCATGGCCTTTATTCACAAGCTCAACGCCGATTGCATGCGAGTTTATATCCGTCTCACCCTTCCAGAATGAAATACCTGCATGCCAGGCACGCTTGGCGTCCGGAATCAGATCGAGAACCGTCCCGTCTTCGTCAATAAAATAATGCGCGCTGACTTTGTTCACCGGATCGCAAAGAACCTCCAGCGCTTCCAACGCGCTGCCCATCCCCGTGTAATGCAGGATGATCATCGAAGGCTTCGCGTTATTGATACGCTGGTCAAAATTTGGCGAGGTAACATCAATCATTTTATGCCGTGATGTAACATTTGAGGACAGAAACGCGAATTCAGAACTACATATATATTTTAATCCTTTATGCGCAAGGAATCAAAGATGCGGTACATTGCAAGCCTGTTTTTATTAATACTTTTGAGTATTTTTATTTTCCAGGCATGGGCTATTCCTGCTAAGGCTATGATAAACGGAGATGATTTGATGAATGAAAAACCTGAAGGATATCCTGTTGCTACATTAGCCGGCGGCTGTTTCTGGTGCCTAGAAAGCGAATACCGGGCGCTGGATGGTGTGCTGTTTACCCGCGTTGGCTATATGGGAGGTGAGTCTGAAACACCTTCTTATGAGCAAATATCCACCGGCAACACAGGTCATGCCGAAGTCATCGAAGTCACCTTCGATCCCAAAAAACTAAACTACCGCGATTTGCTGGAGTTTTTCCTGACCAAGGCGCATGACCCGACAACAAAGGATCGCCAGGGTGTCGATACCGGAACACAATATCGCTCGGCAATTTTTTATCATGATAAAAAACAAAAACATGACGCCGAAAAGATGGTTGCTTACGTGAATATGAACAAAATCTATTCCAACCCTATTGTAACGGAAGTGGTCCCGGCCGAAACATTCTGGGACGGCGAGGACTACCACCAGCAATATTACGAGAAGTACGAAAAGAAAAACGGCCAACCGCATATGCGGGTTTATCTGAAACAGCAGAGCAAGCGTTAAGCGGCTTTCTTGTGATGCGCCACTGCTTCGGTGCAGCGGTTGCACAAATGGCCTGACTTTTCACTAACTTCCGGCAGCACCTTCCAGCAACGCAAACATTTTTCGCCGTCGGCTTTTTTAATAGTGACCGAAGGTACGCCGTCTTTGATTTCAATTTGTGAGGTGATGCAGATATCGGCCATGTCACCGGCAAGCGATTTCACGGAGGCGCTATCTGTCGTGACCACCGGCAGAGCCTCGAGGGAAGAGCCGAGTTCCTTGCTTGCCCGCAATGGCTCAATCGCTTCCAAAACACTCTTACGGGTTTTTTCAACTTCATTCCATTTCGTTGCCAGCTCATCATTTTGCCATTCCTTTGGCACCTCCGGGAAGCTGCGCAGATGCACACTTTCGGCGTCTTCAAAAACTCCTTCGGGGCGCTGCGCCCACGCTTCCTCCGCTGTGAAACACAATATCGGTGCCAACCATGTGCTGAGGGCCTTAAAAATTTCCGCCATCACGGTGCGCGTGGCACGACGCTCAAAACTATCAGAGCGGTCGCAATAAAGACGGTCCTTGCGGATATCGAAATAAAACGCTGACAGGTCTTCGTTACAAAAATCATGCAGCGCTTTGGCCAGTTTTAAAAATTCGTAATTTTTTATGTGCTCGCGCACGTCCCGATCCATTTCATACAAGCGGTGCAGGACAAGTTGCTCAAGTTCGGGGAGCGCTTTCAACTCTTTCAAGTCAACGGATTCGGATTCGGTAAATCCATCCAGCGCACCCAAAAGAAAACGCAGCGTATTGCGAATGCGGCGATACAGATCGGCGGTTTGCTTCAGCGAGTCCTTGCCGATGCGAATGTCTTCGGCAAAATCCGATGTCATCGTCCACAGACGTAAGATATCGGCACCGTATTGCTCCATCATCTTCAGCGGATCAACAACATTGCCCGCCGATTTGGACATTTTATAACCCTTCTCATCCAGCACAAAGCCATGGGTCAGCACGGTTTTATACGGAGCTTGCTCACGCGTGCCGCAGCTTTCAAGCAATGAAGAATGGAACCAGCCGCGATGCTGATCCGAGCCTTCGAGATATAAATCGGCTTTATCAACACCTTCGTATACAGGCCATGTTTTTGTATCACCAACAACAAACGCATGGGTCGAGCCGGATTCAAACCAGACATCAACAATGTCAAAAACTTGATCAAAATCTTCGGCCTTGTAATCATTGCCCAGAAAATCCTGCGCCGGACGCGACCACCAGCTATCGGACCCTTCCTCTTCGAAGATGTCACCAATGCGGTTCAAAACATTTTCATCCGTGAGCGTTTCACCGCTTTCCTTGTTCACAAAAAGAGCAATCGGCACACCCCAGGCGCGCTGACGCGAGATGCACCAATCGGGACGCTGCTCGATCATTGCACGAATTCGAGATTGTCCTTTAGGTGGCACCCACCTAGTAGCTTGAATTCCTCCTAAAGATTTATCTCTTAAAGTAGGATATTTTTTACATTCGACTAACAGGTCATAAATATAAGATTGAGTTTCCGATGAGATTGTTTCTTTCCAATCATCAACTACGCCGAAAACAAGGTTAAGAACATCTTCTTGATTCTCAATATCTGGGGCGTTTTCATGAAAAAGGCAACTTAAAGCGGCCTGGCCAATACTTGACAATCTATGCGACTTATTAAAGTCAGAATAACCTTCTTTCTCTATTAAAATATTAGCTATTCTTTCTGTTATAGAGTCCCCCATTTTAATAAACCATTGCGGCGTCGTGCGGAAAATCACCGGCGCGCCGGAGCGCCAGCTATGCGGATATTCGTGGCGCAAAGAGCCTTTGGCCAGCAACGCCCCCGCTTCATCCAGTGCTTTGAGAACAGCAAAATTACCATCACCCATTTTACCCTCTTGCGTATAAACCTCGAGGCCCGCAAAGAGCGGAACATGGTTACGGAATTTTCCGTCATCGGCCACGTTATCGGTGATTTCAATGTCATTGGCCTGACCGAGATAAAAGTCGTCCTGTCCATGGCCGGGAGCTATATGCACGAAACCGGTTCCGGCCTCTTCTGTGACAAAATCACCTTCCAGTGCCGGCACGTCGAAATCATAACCCTGCCCGTGCAGAGGATGATGACAGATCATACCCTCAAATAAACCGTCACCATATTCATCACTACCGACCGGATTAACTATGCCCCAATCCTTTATTTTTTGCCACTCTGCAATTTTAGATTTTTCCTTTAAATCTTGAGCTAGTTGTTCAGCCACTAATATTCGTTCACCAACCTTTGCACGACTATCGGGTTCTAGCTCCGTCACCTTATAAAGAGAATATTTAATACTCCCAAAAGCAACAGCCCTATTGCTTGGTAAGGTCCAAGGCGTGGTTGTCCAGATTACTACGCTGGCTCCTTCTAAATCTGAATCATTAGGGCATTTCACAATCGGAAACCGCACCCACACCGTAATCGATTTGTGCTCTTTATATTCCACTTCCGCTTCGGCGAGCGCGGTTTTTTCTACCGTCGACCACATCACCGGTTTGACACCTTTATAAAGACCGCCATTTGACGCGAATTTATGAATCTCGCGCACGATTTTTCCTTCGGCGCGGTTGGTCATGGTGAGATACGGATTTTTCCAGTCACCGGAAATGCCCAGGCGCTGAAATTCTTCTGACTGGATATCAACCCACTCACCGGCAAATTTGCGGCACTCATCACGAAATTTAAGTGGCTCGACCTCATCCTTGTCCTTACCGTCCTTGCGGTATTTTTCCTCGATCTTCCATTCGATCGGCAGACCGTGACAATCCCAGCCCGGGATATAGGGCGTGTCATAGCCCAGCATCGAATAGGATTTCACCACCACATCTTTGAGGATTTTATTAACCGCATGGCCCATATGAATATGGCCGTTGGCGTAAGGCGGGCCGTCATGCAGCACCCATTTTTCTCGACCTTCAGAGTTTTCACGGATTTTGGCGTATAAATCCATCTCCTGCCATTTGGCCAGAATTTCAGGCTCTTTTTGCGGCAGACCGCCACGCATAGGAAACTCCGTTTTCGGCAGGAAAACGGTATCGCGGTATTTGTCGTTTTTGTTATCTGAGCTCATAAGGACCGCACTATGACCAGAAAAGCCTGATTAATCAAGAGTTTTGAAGGATTTGCCGCGCCTGCTCGCAATCTTTACCCATTTGCTCGATCAGATCATCGACTGAGCTAAATTTCGCTTCGCCGCGCAGGCGTTTAACAGGTTTCACCCTTAAAACCTTGCCGTAAATATCTTCGTCGAAATCGAGGATATGCGCTTCGACCAGCCCTTCTTCGACCTCGAACATCGGACGGATACCGATATTGGTCGCCGAAGCGCGCCATTCCTCTTCACCCTCAATCTTCACCCATGCCGCATAAACGCCATAGGCCGGGTGCAACGTATCGCCCAAAGGTACATTGGCGGTGGGATAGCCAAGCTCGCGCCCGCGCTGCTCGCCATGGACGATCTCGCCCCATATCTGCCACTCCCAGCCCAGCAGATCATTGGCTGTTGTAATTTCACCATGACGCAGGGCAGAGCGGATACGACTGGAGGAAATGGCATCCTCGCCTTCCGCCACTTTATCAACCACCGTGACATCCAGCCCGACTTTGCGGATTGTTTCCGGCGAGCCTTTGCGCAATTGGCCAAAGCAGAAATCATAACCGACGATAATATGGGCGGGGTTCAGTCCGTTTTTTAGAACATTTTCGACAAATTGCTCGGCGCTCTGGCTGGCAAAATCCCAGTCAAAGGGCACCGCACAGACAAAATCAACGCCAAAACCCTCAAAACGATCCAGTTTTACATCCGAAGGGGTAATGCGAAACGGCGGATCATCCGGCCTGAACAAATGGCGGGGATGGGGCTCAAACGTTAAAATCCCGAACTCTTTACCGAGATCAGCCGCCTTCTCCTTCGCAATATTCAGCAGCACCTGATGCCCACGATGCAGGCCGTCAAAATTACCAATTGCGATAACCGCAGATCTTCCTGGTTTCGGAAAATCTTTATATGTTTCAAATATTTGCATGCATATTTGTGTAGGAATTTTCCACTCCAAAAGCAACTTTTGACTCCATTTTTTTAATTTCTTGTGTAACTATGCCCCGTCTTTGGCCGAAACGGTCAATAGTCGAAGGGGCTCTAAGCAAAGCTCCTTACACTGAATACAACAAAACTTTTGAACGAAACTCTTAATCTAAACTCTTGGAGGAGTGAAACAAATGATTGCGAACAAAACTTTGAAAACACTGATTGCAAGTGCTGTTGCCCTAACAATTGCCGGAGCTGCAAGCTCTGCTGTTGCTGAAGGCGCGGCCAAAGAAAAATGTTACGGCGTTGTTAAAGCCGGTGCCAATGACTGTGCCAATGCAGCCAAAACACATTCTTGTGCCGGTCAAGCCGCCACTGATGCTGATGGCGGCGAATTTATCGCTCTGCCTGCCGGTGTTTGCGACCGTCTTGCCAGTGGCTCCACTGCCCCATCCGAAGGTAGTGCAGATATGGGTGACCATGACATGGAAACACATACCGACGACGCGCATTAATCAGTTATGTCTGTTCATTTGAAACACAATGAACCTAAATCTAATCCATACCCACCGGCTTCGCCACCAAGCGATCCGGTGGGTATTGGTTTGAGGCATCCTTATTACCAGGAAGTCACGGATAGCCCGCCGGATGTCGGCTGGCTTGAAGTCCACCCGGAGAATTATTTTGGCGGCGGCGCTCATCGGCACTTCCTTTCCAAAGCCAGAGAGAAATATCAACTCAGCCTGCATGCTGTCGGGTTATCTTTAGGCTCAAGCGAGCCGGTCAGCGAAGAGCATCTGCGCCAGTTCAAAGAGCTGATTGATATCTACCAGCCGTTTAATGTCTCCGACCATGCCTCATGGAGTGCCAGCGGCAATGCGCATTTAAACGACCTTCTACCTTTACCCTATACACAGGAAACCCTGGACACTTTGTGCCGTAACATTGAACGCACGCAGGAATATTTCGGACGAACCATCTTGGTCGAAAACCCATCGACCTATGTCGCCTTCGCCGAAAACGACATGAGCGAATATGAATTTATGAACCGCGCTTCAGAAATGACCGGCTGCGGTATTCTGCTCGACATTAATAATATTTTTGTCCAATGCCACAATCATGGTTACGATGCACACGAATATATCGACAGCATTGATGCTGCTAAAGTTGGTGAGATGCATCTGGCGGGCCATATCGAACAGGAAGCCGGTGATAGCATCATTCTCGTCGACACACATTCCCGGCCGGTGAAAAAGGATGTATGGGATTTATATGAACATGCTGTGCGGCGACTAGGCGCGGTGCCGACACTTATTGAATGGGATCAGGACTTTCCACCTCTATCCAAGCTGGTCGAAGAAGCACACAAGGCGCGTGACATTATCAACCGTATTCTGAACGAGGATATAGCAGATGCAGCTGAGTGAAGTGCAAAAACGTTTCAAGGATACCATGCTCGATCATCCAAAAGCTCTGGATGATCCGGCTGCCGATTTTGCCGCGCTGTTTAATGAAGGCGACATCCCATTGCCAGCGCGGCTCAAGGTCTACCGCAACAATATTATCGGCAGCCTCACCGATGTGATGATTGCCTCTCATCCATTGCTTGAAAAGCTGGTTGGTCATGAATTTCTGGAGATGATGGCGAGAAGTTTTATTCTTGAAAACCCACCGACCCATGGCTGCCTTAATATGTACGGCGGCGGCTTTGATACATTTATTGAGAACTTTGAACTGGCAAAGGCGCTTCCTTATTTACCGGATATGGCACGATTGGAAATTGCTATGAACGAAGCGTATTACGCCAAAGAGGATGACCCTCTAAAAGCTGAAGAGCTGGCTTCGACAACCCCGGAAAAGCTGCAACTCAAATTAAGACAGAACATCCGGCTGGTTTCCTCGAAATATCCGGTTCATGACATCCGTGATTTTTGTATTGAAGACGATCCGGAAAAAACCATGAATGTCGATACAGGCGGGGTCAAACTGATGGTTTACAGGCCTCAGCTGGAGACGAAGATTGTCAGGCTGGAGAATGACGAATATCACATGCTAAGCGCCCTAAAAGAAAAAATGACTATGGATGACGCTGTTGAATCCACTTTAAACACTCACGAGAGCTTTGATTTTCAAGGATTTTTACAGCGCCAAATCGAACTTGAAACCTTTTTAACCCTAGCCACGAATAATTAACCACATCAAACACGGAGATAGACAAATGATCACACATCTACAAAAAATTGACGATCTGATTGAACCCCTGCGCAAGCTGGCAAGTTGTGTTCTTTCGCCGATATTGACTCTGGTCATTCGCCTTTACATGGCCAACATATTTTTTACATCGGGACTGCTGAAATTCAAAAGCTTTCAAAACGGGCAATGGGATTCCACCGTTTACCTGTTCCAGGACATTCATCCCCTTCCCGGTATCCCGGCTGAAATTGCTGCTGTCGGTGGCACGGTGGGCGAACTTGTATTGCCCGTTCTCCTGGCCTTTGGCTTATTCGGCCGAGTGGGCGCAGCAGGGCTGCTGGTCATGACCGCCGTTATTCAGTTCGGTATTCCGGCTGAATACGACATGCAAAATCCGGACCATTATTTCTGGATGATGCTTCTGGCCGTTCCCTTTATCATGGGCCCGGGCAGGATCTCACTGGATCACCTTATTCTAAAGTTTATCCGTAAAGACAAAAGCTAATATTGTTCTTACTGAGTTCTGGCATTAATATGAACCGGGCGCTATAACTGGCGCCCGGTTTATTATTGAGAGGAATTAAATTTGAAGCCGCTTATCCGCCATATATTACTGCTGAATATTGCCCTGGATATCGTTATCCTCGATCAACTCAGCAAATGGGGAATCACCGAGCTGGCGCTGCGGCCCAATACCGGAGAAGAGTCGGTAGGCATTATCGACTGGATCACTCATGCCCCGGAGCGTATCTCGTTCACACAAATTGAAATTCTACCGTTCTTCAGCCTTGTCATGGTCTGGAACCAGGGAATCAGCTTCGGCCTGCTCAACCAGGATGGCGATATCGGCGCTATGATTTTGCTAATCCTTCCCTTAATCATCACGGCCATCTTCCTTATCTGGCTGTTTAAAACCAATTCATGGCTGCAGGGCATTGCCATTTCGCTGGTCATTGGCGGCGCGATCGGCAATGTCATAGACCGCCTGCGCTTTGGCGCTGTCATTGATTTTCTTGATTTTCATATCGCAGGATATCACTGGCCCGCTTTTAACCTTGCCGATAGCTGTGTCGTCGTCGGCATTGCCCTGTTGATCTTTCATTCCATATTTCTTGAAAAAGCCACCTAACTCAATATACTGACCGGACCATGATGAATAAAATTAACATTCTGTTTTTACTGGGGCTGGGCCTGTCACTTTCCGCATGTGGCGGCGTTAAGGACTCTCTTGGCCTGAACAAAACAGTCCCGGATGAATTTGCCGTTGTAAAGCGCGCTCCACTTGCCATGCCGCCGGATTACTCCCTGCGCCCACCGCGTCCTGGCGCGCCGAGACCACAGGAACAAACAACCTCGGAACAGGCAAAGAAAGCCGTATTCGGCGAGCAAGAAGAGCAAAACCAGATATCGCCTTATGCAACAGATGGTGAATCGATCCTTTTGCAAAGAGCGGGTAGCACCACGATAGATCCCAACATCCGTGTCAAGGTGGATGAAGAGACATCGAAGTTGCACGACCGCAATGAGCCCGTCGCCAAAAAACTCCTAGGGCTGGGCCTTGGCGATAAGGGTAAACCTTCCGCAACCGTGGTTGACCAGGAAGCTGAGGCCGAACGGTTACGTAAAAATGCCGAAGAAGGAAAGCCGGTCACCGAAGGCGAAACACCCTCCATCGACGAATAAAAAATATCACTATATCCGTGATTTACGCCTTGTTCCCGGGCGTCAGGGACTCTAGATTATATCTATGCTCAGACTTTTTCTCCTCATCGTTTTTACGGTAATGCCGCTGAGTGCCTATGCGCAGCAAGGCACAAAAGTTTTCAATGCCGAAACCTTCAAGCTGGATAACGGGTTGGAGATTGTTGTCATTCCCAATAACCGCGCACCCATCGTCACCCATATGGTTTGGTATCGCGTCGGCGCGGCAGATGAAACGACAGGCAAATCAGGGATTGCGCATTTCATGGAGCACCTCATGTTCAAGGGCTCCACCGGTCTTGCGCCCGGTGAGTTCTCTAAAACCGTTCGCTCTCTTGGCGGTAATGACAACGCTTTTACCTCTCAGGATTACACGGCTTATTATCAATCGATTGCGGTAGAGCACCTTGAAAAAGTAATGACCATGGAGGCCGGGCGCATGCGCGGCATGGCACCGCCTTTGGAAGAAGTAGAGTCGGAGCGCAAAGTCATATTGGAAGAGCGCCGCCAACGCACCGATAACAACCCGCAATCACGCTTTAGCGAACAGATGGGCGCAGCCCTTTACGTCAACCACCCTTACGGCACGCCGATCATTGGATGGTTTCATGAGATGGAAAAGCTAACCTGGGAAGATGCCAAAAACTTCTACGATAAATGGTACGGACCGAACAACGCCATTCTTGTGGTGTCCGGCGCTGTAACAAGGCAACAGGTCCATGAAATGGCGCAACGTATATACGGCTCCCTGCAACCTATCACCCTGCCACCACGGCAAAGGACCATCTCTCCACCGTTGCATGGGCAACCCAAAATGATTTTGCATCACCCGGCTGTCCGTCAACCCGTTGTTCAGCGCAGCTACCGCGTTCCAAGCTATCGTCAAAATGCCAAAGACTCCCTGGCACTACAAGTATTAGAAGAAATTGTTGGTGGCGGCCCAACTTCGCGGTTTTACAAGTCACTGGTTGTTGACCAAAAACTGGCAACAACTGTCAGCCTGTCTTACCGCGCGGAAAGCTGGGATGATTCAATTCTTATAGTTCATGCAGCACCGGCTCCTGATATTCACCCTGAAAAAATAGAGCAAGCCATCGAGAGCGAACTACGGAAGCTGGTAAAGGACGGCATTACCGAAGACGAGTTACGAGATGCCAAAACGAGCCTGCAGGATGCGGCCATTTACGCCCGCGACAGCCTGAGCGGCCCGGCGATGATTTTTGGGTATGGTCTAGCAACAGGTGCCAGCGTCGATGATATCGAATACTGGCCCGATCAGATCGAAAAAGTATCCGCGCAGCAGATTTTAAGCGTTGCACAGCGCTATCTTGATCCAGACCAAAAGTTTGATCATCCCCCGGTTACTGGCTATCTTCTGCCTGTCATTGTACAAGAGGAGGAGACAAAAGAATGAAAATAGCCTTGCTGTCTTTTCTCGTTATTTTCTTTTTATACTCACCGGCTCAAGCCCGTGACAAAGTGCTGGATATACAGGAAATCACAAGCGAAGGCGGAATCAAGGCCTGGCTGGTCGAAGATCATTCCGTCCCGGTTATCTCTCTAAAATTTTCCTTTAAAGGCGCCGGTGCCGCTTTGGACCCCGAAGATAAACAGGGTTTGTCACGCATGGCATCAAACACGCTGGATGAGGGCGCCGGAGAGCTGGACAGCGAAACCTTTCAAAAAGAATTGCGCGACCTTTCCATCTCTTTAAACTTCGGTAGCGGCCGCGATAATTTCAGCGGCAATTTAAAGACCCTGACACGAAACAAAGCCCGCGCCTTTGAGCTGATGCATCTGGCGCTGACCGAGCCGCGCTTTGATGAAGAACCGGTGGGGCGCATGCGCGCATCCAATCAGGGGCGTATTCGCAGCTCCCTATCCGACCCGGAATGGATTGCGGTGCGCCTTCTTAATGACAAAGCCTTTCACGGCCACCCTTATGCCCTCAACAGCGGAGGCACGCTATCGAGCCTTGAAAAAATCACTACGGAGGACCTGAAAAACTTTACCAAAACCAGGCTCGGGAAAAACATTCTGTATGTCAGCGCCGCCGGTGATATAACCGCGGCCCAACTTTCTACCATCCTTGATTATATTTTTGGCGACCTGCCCGAAGTGTCGCTGCAATCGCCTGCCGATCTGGAAACACAGAACCAGAGCAAGACTTTCCTGTATGAAAAAGACATTCCGCAAACCATCATTGAAATGATCCAACCAGGAATTTCCCGTACCGACCCCGATTATCAAAGCGCGCAGGTGATGGATTTCATTCTTGGCGGCTCTGGCTTTGGATCGCGCCTGATGGAAGAGGTGCGCGAAAAGCGTGGACTAGCCTACGGGATTTATACGGGGTTTTACCTGTCCAGACATTTCAACGGCTATTCCGTATCGACCTCAACAGCCAATAAGAACACAAAGGAATTGCTGGAAATCACAAAAGGCGAATGGAGCCGCATGTTGGGCACCCCAGCTACGCAAGCTGAACTGGAGAATGCAAAATCTTATCTTATTGGTGCCCTGCCCCTGTCGCTAACCTCCACAAATTCCATTTCAAGCCTGCTGCTCTCCCTTCAGGTTGACGGTCTTCCGGTGGACTATCTCGAACAACGTGAGACAAAAATCAGGGCAACGAGCATCGAAGACATACAAAAAGTGGCCAAAAGAATTCTTGATCCGGAAAAGTTTGTCACCATTCTGGTCGGCAAGCCCGAAAATATAGACTCAGTAGAAATTGTGAAAACGATTCCCAATGTCGAATAATGATCCAGCACAAAGCCCGGAATGGAAGGCCCTGCACACCCATCACAAGGATGTAAGCAGGCTACATATGCGCGATCTTTTCTCTGAAGATCCGGAACGTTTTGATGCATTTCACACTCGCCATGAAGGGCTGCTGTTTGATTATTCGAAACACTGTATTACAGAAGAAACCAAGGCCCTTCTTTTTGATCTTACCAAAGCCTGTGACATTGATGGCAAGCGCGAACAAATGTTTTCCGGCGCAAAAATTAACAGCACCGAAAACCGCGCAGCTCTGCATACGGCGCTTAGAAAGCCACAATCAGGCGCGTTGGAAGTTGATGGGCAAGATACCACAGCCCTTATCCATGACGCTTTGAAGCGGATAAAAGCCTTCAGCGATAAAATCAGAAACGGCGACACGATCACCGATATTGTTACCATCGGCATTGGCGGCTCGGTGACAGGACCGGAGATGGTGTGTGAAGCGCTCAAACCCTTTTCCAAACGCGATATTAACATCCATTTTGTTTCTAATATTGACGGCTCTCATATAGCTGAGACACTGCGAAACCTGAAGCCAAAAACCACGCTTTTTATTGTTGCGTCAAAAACCTTCACCACGCAGGAAACCATGACCAATGCCGAGATGGCAAAAAAGTGGCTTACTGATTCACTGGGGGAGAACGCCGTAAACGAACATTTTGTAGCGATCACAGCCGACGACAAAAAAGCCAAAGCCTTCGGAATTGAGCCGGACCATATATTTCCGCTCTGGGACTGGGTTGGCGGGCGTTATAGTTTATGGTCCTCCATTGGCCTGCCGATCTGTATCTCCATCGGCTTTGATAACTTTCGAAAGCTGCTGGATGGCGCCCATAGCATGGACAAGCATTTTCAGGAAGCGCCGCTGGAGCATAACATTCCCGTTATCATGGCTCTGCTCGGGATCTGGCATATTAATTTTTGCAGTTCTCATGCGCATGCCATCCTGCCCTATGATCAGTATCTAAGTCGACTGCCCGTCTATGTCCGCCAGCTTGATATGGAATCGAACGGCAAAAACACAGACCGCGAAGGCCATAAAATAGATTACGCAACAAGCCCTGTCGTATTCGGCGAACCCGGCACCATCGGCCAGCACGCTTTTTATCAGATGCTACATCAGGGAAGCGAGATTATCCCTTGCGATTTCATTATCGCAGCCGAAACGCAAAACCCGATTGGCGATCATCATCAAAAACTTGTGGCCAATGCGATCGGCCAGTCTCAGGCGCTTATGCTGGGACAAAGCGACAACGAACCCCATAAGACCTTTGACGGCAACCGGCCAAGTTCCACCATCTTACTTGACCGGCTGGACCCTTATCATCTGGGAATGTTACTAGCACTGTATGAGCATAAAATATTTGTTCAGGGCATTATCTGGAACCTCAACAGCTTCGATCAATGGGGCGTTGAACTGGGTAAGGCACTGGCGCAAAAGGTTTTATCTATTCTGAGCAAGGATAACGGAAAAGACCTGGATTCATCGACACGCGGCCTGATTGAATCTATAAAGGCACATGAAAAGACGTAAAGTTTACAAAATATTAGAGGCTGACCGCGTAAACTTTGAGATATACAGATAGTACGCTTGGCGTTAGGAAAACGCTGAAAGGGCAAAGAAAAGGCGCATGAGAGAGAATATCCCTGACCCCAATGAGCTCATCCCGCTCACTCAGATAGAGCTGGATGATATTATAGAGGCTCACAACATGTTTCTACGTGGTCAGAACGGCGGTGCAAGGGCCGTCGTCCAGTATAAAAATCTTTCCAATCTTGATTTCAAAGAACAGGACGTATCGCAGGCTGACTTTACCGGCTCCGCCTTTTTAGAGTCCAATCTTTCCTACGCTAATTTTTCCGGCACAACCTTTTTTGCCTGTGACATGCGCAATGCCGATATGAAGGGTGGCAACTTTAGGCGCGCCGATTTCCGTGGCGCTTTTGTCGCCGGTGCAGACCTTAGCCAGGCCGATATGACCGACGCCGATATGCGCGAAGGCAAAATCATGAAGCGCGGCCAGCAAGGCGCTCTGGAAGACCGCAAGCGCTCCGGCGGCGATGGGGCCAAGACCGTCTTTACCGGAGCAAAGCTCTCAGAAACCAATATGAGCGGCGTTCAGGCAAAGTCCGCCGATTTTTCTGATGCCGATCTCAGCGGGACAATCCTGGAAGATTCCAATATGGAAGGCGTGAATTTCAAGGGCGCCAATCTGACCGATGCCGATTTCACCGACGCCAATATGGCCCACACCGATTTATCCTCTTCGGTGATGGCCGGAACGATTATGGACGGTGCTGAAAAACAGAATATGAATATAACCGGCTGCATCACCGAAAAGGATATGGGCGACAAGCTGGAAAATCTTGGCAAAACCCTGCCGGAGCTTCTCGAGGAACACACCTTATGGGTGTCCACCGCCGGGGCCAGAGGCCGCCAGCTTGATCTTAGCGGTTATGATTTGCGTGATATCCTCGACCTTAGAAAATTTCCTCTGACAGCGATTAAAGCCATCGAAGCCAATTTTCTTAATCAAAACCTGCAATCGGCTGAATTACAGGGCGGAACCTTTGATCGCTCCGATTTCCGTGATTGTAAAATGCTGGATGCAGATTTACGCGGCTCCAGTTTTAAATACGCACAATTCACCCGTGCCGACCTTAGTGACGCCCAGCTTTGTCCGTTGCAATTCGACAACCCGGACGGCAGCAAACGCCTGCAACGCGTGGATTTAAGCGGTGCCAATCTTCGCTACGCCGTTTTAAGGGATGTCGATCTGCGCGATTGTATTTTGATGGGCGTTGATCTGACCAGCGCCATTCTCTCGGGCTGTGATCTGCGCCGTGCTGACCTGACCGGCGCAATCCTGACCGGCGCGATCTTCGACAATGTCCGCCTCGGCGATACGATTATCGATCTGGAGTCGCTTTAGTTATCCACCGCCACAGCCAAGAATTCCTCCCCTATAGCTGACTCTTGGGGCTGTCCGCGCTATTTTTGCTATTATGCGTATACGTTATTTACCAGAGACTTTGATTAACCAGATCGCGGCAGGGGAAGTGATTGAGCGCCCGGCCGCCGCGGTGAAAGAGTTGGTTGAAAACGCCATTGATGCCGGGGCCTCAAAGATTGAGATTCATATCCGTGAGGGCGGCAAAACCGCAATTATCGTCAGTGATGACGGTTCGGGTATGAGCCGGGAGGAGCTCGCCGCCGCGCTCGATCGTCATGCCACTTCCAAACTTCCCGGTGATGATTTGCTGAATATCGCCCATCTCGGTTTCCGGGGGGAAGCTTTGGCCTCAATTGCCGCCGTGGCGCGGGTTAAAATCCAGACAAGAGAAAAAGAAGGCGATGCCTGGGAAATCACTGCAGAAGGCGGCAAAAAAGGCGAGCCATCCCCCTCTTCTCATCCCAAGGGCACACAAATCGAAGTGCGTGATTTGTTTTACGCCACCCCGGCGCGGCTGAAATTCATGAAGACAGAGCGCGCCGAATTTATGGCCGTTAAGGATATGGTGACCCGCCTGGCCATGGCCTTCCCGGACATATCTTTCCAGCTCACCCATAACGATAAAGCCTCGATCAACCTCCCGGCGGCAAAAAACACGCAAGGACGGCTTGCCGCAATTCTGGGCCGTGAGTTCGGCGACAACTCTATGCAGATTGACGCCGCGCGGAAGAGCATTCAGCTTTCCGGTTATGCTGGGCTGCCAACGCTGCATCGCGGCACCATGCAATACCAATATCTGTTTGTGAACGGACGCCCCGTGAAAGACAGGCTGTTAAACGGCTGCGTCCGCGCTGCTTACGCCGATGTTTTGCACCGCGATCGGCATCCGATGGTGGCGCTGTTTCTGGACCTTCCCGCCACTGAAGTCGATGTCAATGTCCACCCGGCCAAAGCCGAAGTGCGTTTTCGCGATGCAGCGCTGGTGCGCAGCCTGATTATCAGTGCGCTCAAACATGCTTTGCATGAGGGCGGCTTTAAAGCCTCTTCGAGCGTTTCGACGCAGGCCCTATCCTCTATGCGCCCGGCCAATGGCGGGCCTGCTCTACCGCTGCACAGAGGTGCGTCTCCGGCGGTTCCATCGCAATACGCCTATGGCAATCTGGCCGAGGCCACGCACCAGTCTTATGCCCCGCAAAACATGGCACAGATGGATATTACTCCATCAGCCAGAGCCGAAGAGATTCCACAAACACAAACAGAGCATTACCCGCTCGGTTCAGCGCGGGCGCAACTGCATGAAAATTATATTGTTGCCCAGACACAAGACGGGCTGGTGGTGGTGGACCAACATGCCGCCCATGAAAGACTAGTCTATGAGCGTTTCAAAGCACAAATGGCCGAAAACGGCGTTGAAAAACAGGGGCTGCTGACACCGGAAATTGTTGAACTGGAAGAAAGCCAGCAGCAAAACCTTCTTTCATTCCGCGATGAGCTGGCAAAGCTGGGCCTGGAAATCGAACCCTTCGGCAGCGGGGCGATCGCGGTTCAATCCATTCCCGCTCTCTTAAGTGACAAAGCGGATATTCAAAGACTCGTCCAGGATCTAGCCGATGAAATTCTTGACCAGGGCGAAACGCAAAAGCTGGAGGAAAGGCTGAACGAAATTCTCTCAACCATGGCCTGTCACGGCTCTGTACGCTCCGGGCGGCGCATGAACGCCGAGGAAATGAACGCCCTTTTGCGCCAGATGGAGGAAACCCCGCTATCGGGACAATGCAATCATGGACGACCAACCTATATCGAGCTAAAATTGAGTGACATTGAAAAACTGTTCGGAAGACGATGAGCGAAACAAATAACCAAGAACATAATAAAGTAACTCAGCTCTATGGCGCTTTTGGCGCATCGCTGGTTTTGATGCTGGTGCCTTCGGTCATGGTGGCACTTGCCGCCCTGCTGCTTTTTCTTGGCGTGTTAATCGCCGCCTATATTATTCGTAGCGGAGCCGAGAAAGGAAGCCTTTGCGAAAACCATGCTACCTTTATCATCCGCACCATCTGGATTGGCAGCTTCTTTTCCGCCATCACCCTGAGTATTGCCTGCACTTATATGGTAGAAAATATAGACAACAACCCCATGCTTGCCTGCGCAGAGTCTATTTTGGCCAATGCCCAGACTCTGATGATGAGCAATGACTTCATGGCGCTGGCAAATCTCGTTTCCCCCTGCATGGATAATTTTCTAGCTGCTAATAATCAGGTGTTGATGATTTCGATGGCGATCGCGGCACTTCCCATCCTGCTTTATTTTATTCTCCGCTTTTCCAGAGGCATTTCCCGCGCGCTGAAAGGCTACCGCGTTTCCAACCCGAAAAGCTGGCTTTAAGGCACCGGGCCTTTACAAGGATATTGCTCTATCTGGCTCTCCGTCGGAAAAATCTGTGAAAGCCCGGTAAAAATCTCAGCGATGTTATCGGATGTAATGTGCAGACAGCCATTATTGGTCACCAAATCCAGATCAATATCATGCCAGGCTTTTTGCTCTTCTTCCGACCGATCTAGCGCAAGTATATTGATAAGCTTGTCATGAGCCGCCAATAATGCCTTGATATCTTCCACCCGGATAGTTTCAGCCTTTAGCTTGCCGGAAACATGAATAGGCCCTTCTCCGCCGCCTCCAAACACAAGATCGGGCTCTATAGCACTCAACGCACCGATTGTAATTTTTCCCTCGGCCTTTATCTTCTTCTTTCCCCTGCCGGAAAAATTAAGGTGGCCGGTTATAACGTCCTCAGGCACCGCAATCCTTAAATCCTGCAGTTTTATACGACCCGGATTGCCATGTAACACGCCCTGCGCACTAAAATCACCGACCGACACATCAAAACCACGTTCCGGCGCAAAGCCAAATTCACGCCCCTGCTTTTCCATGTTGATCTGGAAGGAAATACTGTGATCCCCGAGCGCACCGCTACCGCGCAAAAGCGCGCCGTCCGGGCTCTCATATTCATCCTCCGTTTCAAGAATACCGACATGTTCCAGATAAAGGGGTTGAGGGTTTAAAGTACCCGCCAGCGCATGGAATTCCTCAATATCAAGAACCCTTAATTTACCGCTGCTAAATGTCACAGCCCAAAAGCTCATAGCGGCGCGCGCGCTGCCCACCGATATAAGCCGGTCGGGGACTTCGGCATTGGGACGCATCTGTACGTCCTCAATATCAATGCCAATCGTGGGGAAAAAGGACATATGATTTAATGTCGAAATCTTCACCTGATAGCCGGTTGAACCTGCCAGAAATTCCTCAATTGCCCCTTTGAGCGTATCGCTGTTCCCGCCCATATTGGCCATCACGGTAAAAATGACCAAAAGGAAAGCCGCCACAAAGAAAACCGTCTTGAAAATGGTCATGAACCAATTTCGTTTTTCTTTTACCGGCTCTTCGGGCTCTTCACTCATCGCGTCTCTTTCCTTGCCTAGGGCCTGATTATAAAGGGCAGGCTTTCCTTATCAAGTCGGGATATCAGCAAACGGGTCTTCTTTATGAGAACTTTCAAAGCCCAGGGATTTCCAGCTTTTCTTAAGCTCCGGCGGCATCGGCGCAGCAATATCCAATATGCCTTTTTTAAGCGGATGGGGGCAGATGATGCGGGCAGCATGGAGATGCACACGCTTTTTGGTTTCCAATCCTTCAATCATAGCCTCCTGCCCGCCATATTTCCCATCGCCCAGTATAGGACACTCAAGCACAAGAGCAGCATGCGCCCTGATCTGATGGGTACGCCCGGTGCGCGGCCAGAAGGCAACAAAAGCCGCCTTGCCCAGAGCACGCTCCAACACCTTGTATTCAGTAACCGCTTTCTTGCCTTCCTTTTCATCAATGCACATCTTCTCTTTGCCAACACCACCTGCTTTGGCGAGCGGCGCAGTAACAGCGCCCTCTCGTGGATCCGGCACACCCGCGGTAATGGCAAAATATATTTTCTTAATATTACGGCCTTTAAAAATATCCCCCATCTCTCTGGCCGCATTTGCACTGCGGGCCAGAAGAAGCACACCACTGGTATCCTTATCCAACCGGTGCACAAGGCGCGGACGCACACCCTTTTTATCTGCAAGACCGTCCAGCAGGCCATCGACATGGCGTTTCATGTTGGTGCCGCCCTGCGTCGCCAGCCCTGGCGGTTTATTAAGAGCAATAACATCGGCATCTTCAAAAATTACCAGAGATTTTATGTAGTCGACATCTTGTTTAGAAAGCTCGGGTTTGTCTTTGGGCTTATCTTTTCTGGCTTCCTGCTTATGTCCTGTGCCTTCTGCAACCGGGGGAATGCGTATATCCTGGCCTGCGACAAGGCGGGTATCGGGCTTGGCTTTCTTATCGTCTACACGCACCGCGCCTTTGCGCATCAGTTTTTGCGCCAGCACATAAGGAATTTCAGGCACATGTTTTTTTAGCCAGCGATCAAGGCGCTGGCCGTTATCATCTTCAGATACTTCTATATGACGAACATCGCTCATGAAACAAAACTACGCACAATGAGCAGAGCCGCAAACAGGGCTGCAACAGACAAAACAACCGAAGCCAGCACATAACCGCTCGTGGCCAGCAACGCGCCGCGCTCCCAGAGCACCGACACATCAAGAGAAAAGGCTGAAAAGGTGGTAAAGGCCCCAAGCAAACCTGTCACAAGGAATAATTTTATCTCCTGCGGCGGCTGCCAGAAATGGGCAAAAACGGCAATCAGCAGGCCCATGACAAACGACCCAAGAATATTGACGGTGAGCGTAGCCCAAGGGAAATCTGTGCCCCATAGGTGGGTACTCATGACATTTACGCCATGACGTAAAACCGCCCCAATCGCCCCGCCGGCTGCTACTGCGCCTATTGTGCTAATCATCTTTTCCTCTTATAAGGCTCTGAACGTCTTAACAACTCTGAGCACATGTTTAGCCACTTAAGCGATAATTACAAGGGCATCATACTGGTTACCATTGGTTTTGCCGCCTTTTCCGTTTCAGATGCCTGTGGCAAGTACCTGACGCAATATTATCCGCTCATAGAATATATAGCCATAAACGCATTTTTTGCCCTTGTGATATTGCTGGTGCTCTCCCCTAAGCTCGGCGGTTTGAAAAAAACCTTAAAAACCAAAAAGCTGCGAATCCATATATTACGCGGGCTATGCAATACGATTATTTCTGTTTTGGTTGTTGGATCATTTTCTAAATTGTCCATGGCCGAGGCTTACACCCTGCTTTTTGTAGCACCGTTTATAACCACATTAATCTCTATTCCCGTTTTCAAAGAACAGGTCAACTGGCATGGATGGGTTGCTATTATTGTCGGGTTCATAGGCGTTCTTGTCGTCTTACGACCCGGATTCGAAACCATCAACCCGTGGCTTTTTCTTCCCCTCTTATCAACATTTTTTATTGCTGGTATGTGGCTGCTATCCAAATATCTAGATGACCAAGAAACATTATTATCTTTGGCCTTCTATCCAGCATGTATCAACATGTTCATTCTGGGATCATTTTCGATTCCATTTTTTGTTATGCCGAACCCTGTACATATACCGATTTTCACGCTCTCAACTTCGATGGTCATTATAGGGATAATAGGGATAACCACAGCCTTTCGTATTGCCAAATCATCGATCGTCAGCCCGTTTCATTACACTCAGATGATTTGGGGAATTTTGATCGGCTACATAATTTTCGGAGATTTTCCTGATATCTGGACCCTGCTCGGCGCATCTATTATTATCGGCAGTGGTATCTACCTGATAGAAAAAGAAAGAAGCGGATTCTAGGATTTCTCGGCCCTAAGTTTTGCCCAATACTCCAGACGTTTTTTGATCTCACGCTCAAAGCCACGTTCCACGGGTTTATAAAATTCCTGCCGTCCCATGTCCTCGGGAAAGTAACTCTGCCCGGAAAAACCATCCGGTGCGTCATGGTCGTATTCATAGCCCTTGCCGTAGCCCTCGCTTTTCATCAACTTTGTCGGTGCGTTCATCGCGTGTCTGGGCGGCATCAGGGACCCGGTTTCCTGTGCAGCGCGCTTCGCCGCTTTTAGGGCCATATAGCTGGCATTGGATTTGGGCGCACAGGCCAGATAAGTACATGCCTGCGCCATCGCCAGCTCTCCTTCGGGTAGCCCGAGACGCTCATAAGCCTGCCATGCGGCGATGACCAACGGAAGCGCCTGTGGGTCTGCATTGGAAATATCCTCAGAGGCCACGCAGGTCATCCGGCGCAGGATATAGGCCGGGTCTTCGCCGCCCGCCAACATTCTCGCCATCCAGTACAAAGCGCCATCAACATCGCTGGCCCGAAGAGATTTATGAAAGGCACTGATGAGATTAAAATGCGCTTCATCTCCTTTATCGTAGAGTGGCGCACGGCGTTGGATAAGCTTTAGAAGCCCTTCTGTGTCCAGCTTCTCACCTTGCCCCAGAACCTGCTCTGCCATCGAAAGCACATAGCGACCGTCCCCGTCAGCCATCGCTTTCATCGTAGAGCGTGCCTGCTCATCAAGAGGTAATTTACGCCCAGCCTCTTTTTCTGCGCGGGCCAGTAATTTCTCCAGCGCCTCATCATCAAGGCGTTTTAAAACAAAAACCTGGCCACGTGACAGCAGCGCGGCATTGAGCTCAAAAGACGGGTTTTCCGTCGTCGCACCAATCAGCGTAATCGTGCCGTCTTCCATCACAGGCAAAAACGCATCCTGCTGTGATTTGTTGAAACGGTGAATCTCATCGACAAACAGCAGCGTGCCCTGCCCTTTTTGCCGCCGGATTTTGGCACCTTCAAAAACCCTGCGCAAATCCTGCACGCCAGAAAAAATGGCCGAGAGCTGTTCAAAATGAAGATCTGTATGTTTGCTTAAGATTCGCGCCAGCGTCGTTTTGCCGCAACCCGGCGGCCCCCAGAGAATCAACGACGATAAATGCCCGCCATCCACCATTTTACGCAACGGCCCATCTTTGCCGACAATATGGTCCTGCCCCACCACCTCACCAAGGCTTTGCGGACGCAAACGGTCCGGCAGCGGCCTTGGCGCGTCCTCCGGTATGTCGTCTACTGCAAATAAATCAGCCATAGCCTTGACCTTGACTTCCCGAACATGAAAGATACCTAGCTTATTAACACTTTATAGATATTTTGGGCGAACATTTAAAGAACAATCATGCAGACACAAAAGCTCGAATATACGCAGGAAGTGGCGGAATCCACGGCATCTGTCTACCAAAAGCTCTCCAAGCAATATAAGGAGAGCCACTGGCAGAGCCTGGCACCGTATATTCATGAGATTAACCGTCTCAAGAAAGAAAAAAACGCGGTTATTCTGGCACATAATTATATGACTCCGGATATTTTCTACGGCGTTGGCGATATTGTCGGTGATTCCCTAAAGCTGGCGCAGGAAGCCGCCAAGTCAGATGCAGATATCATCGTTCAGTGCGGTGTGCATTTTATGGCCGAAACCTCGAAAATCCTCTGCCCGGAAAAGAAAATCCTGCTACCGGATTTAAGAGCTGGCTGTTCTCTGGCAGAATCGATTACGGCAGAAGATATTCGTTCACTTAAAAAAGAGCATCCCGGTATTCCTGTTGTGACATACGTGAATACATCAGCAGACGTCAAAGCAGAATCCGATATCTGCTGCACCTCTTCCAACGCCCTGAAGATTGTCGAGGCTCTGGGCAAGGAAGGGCACGACACCGTCATCATGACGCCCGATAAATTCCTGGCGCAGAATATTGCCGCGCAGACAGATATCAAAATCCTGTTCTGGGAAGGAACCTGCGTGGTTCACGAGCGTTTTAGCGCCAAGGATGTAAAGGATATCCGTGCCGCCAATGAAAATGTCGTAGTTCTGGCCCACCCCGAATGCCCGCCGGAAGTGATTGCGCAGGCCGATTTTTCCGGCTCAACCGCGCAGATGGATAACTATATTAAGGAGCATCAACCGCCCAAAGCCGTGCTTATGACCGAATGCTCGATGAGCGATAACGTGGCTGCCGCCAACCCGAATGTGGAAATGATCGGCACCTGCCAGCTTTGCCCTTACATGAAAATGATTTCCCTGCCGAAAATCTTAAAGACCTTGCAAGATGAAGAGCCGGAAATCATTGTTGACCCTGAAATCTCCGCCCGTGCTAAAAAAGCTGTCGACCGGATGCTGGAGCTGAGTTGATGAATCCCCTGTCCCGTGCGCATGAAAACCTTGTGCGTGACGCGCTGAAGGAAGATATCGGCCGGGGCTATGATATCACCAGCCAGAATATTATTCCCAATGATCAGGCTACAAAGGCTGTTATGCGCTGCCGTGAACCCGGTGTGTTGGCGGGACTTGAACTAGCCGAAACGGCATTTATGCTTCTAAGCGACCAAATTTCTTTTGAACGTCATGTCGAAGATGGAAATGAACTTAGCGCGGGACAGGATATCCTGACAATCAAAGGCCCGACTCAGACAATTTTAACTGGCGAGCGCACCGCACTCAATTTCCTGACCCATCTTTCCGGCATTGCCACGCTGACCCACCAATATGTAGAAGCCATAGAAGGGACAGGCGCAAAAATTCTTGATACCCGTAAAACCATTCCCGGTCTGCGCAGCCTACAAAAATATGCTGTGACCATGGGCGGCGGGACCAATCATAGAATGGGCCTTTATGATGCCGTTCTTATCAAGGACAATCATATCGCCATCGCCGGAGGAATTGAACAAGCCCTGAATGCCGTTAAGGGACAGGACAACATTGAAATCGAGGTGGATACGCTGGCGCAGATTCAGGAAGTTTTAGACCATGGTGGGGCCGATATCGTTCTACTCGATAACATGGATGTGGAGACACTCAGGAAAGCCGTCACTATGGCCAAAGGCAAGATTAAAACCGAAGCATCCGGCGGCGTGACGCTGAAGACTGTAAAAGCCATCGCCGAAACCGGTGTCGACTTCATCTCCGTCGGTGCCCTCACCCACAGCGCCCCGGCACTGGATATCGGCCTGGATATTGATGCCTGAATCTACACAAATTCTGGTCAAACTCACCCCCAAAGCATCAAAAAACGCCATTTTGGGCCTTGAAAAAAACCTTCTTGCCGAATCAGTCCTTAAAGTCAATATCACAGCCGTTCCAGAGAAGGGAAAGGCCAATAAGGCATTGATTGAGCTTTTGGCAAAACACCTGGGTATTCCAAAGAGTCATATAAGCATTATAAGGGGCGCCAAAAACAGACTAAAAACCATTGAAATTCAAGGCATTACAACTGAGCAGCTGAATTTTTTATAATATACATAATATTAGCGTTAAATTCACCTTTCTGCCGCATAATTATAGGATAGATTTTATGGGGGAAAGTACATCGCTAGGGGCGAGGCTTTCATAAGTTAAACAAATACTTAAGAGAAGTTATTGATGATGACAATGCGTCTAAAAAACGTCCTGTCTATACCTCTTATATGCTCTTTTCTTCTTCTGGTGCTCTGTCTCCCGGGAACGAGCCATGCTGAGCGAAAAGTCACCAAGCTTACAGAAGATGCTATAAAAGATTTTATTATCCAGACGGCGGATATTACTTCTGGCAAGGACGGCAGCATGTCTCAGGAGAAAATTAAAACCTATCTGAACCATCATCTGGACAAAGGGGCGCGATTCAAAAGCACAATGATATACGCTATCCCCGGCCAGCCAGCCCAGAAAAACTCCATGAGCTTAAACAAGAAAGAATTTATAGACAGCGTCAATGAAGGCCAAAAGGCTGTTGATGAGTATGAAACACAAGTAGAAGTCGAGTCGGTCAAAATTTCCAAAGACGGCAAAAAGGCAACCGTTCAAACAGCAAGCCGTGAACAAGCACTCATGCCCATAACCTTAGAAGATGGTGCGGTAGAAGAGGTGCCAATAGAAGGCAATTCAAACTGCAACCAGATTATAACGCTTAGCAAAAAAGGTGTTATCCAGATGTTCAGCGCGCAATGTACCACCACTATTACCTTCACGCCCTATTAGAACGACCTAACGCCGTACAACCATCAGCTTTTTAATCTCTGCAATCGCCTTGGCCGGATTCAGGCCTTTAGGACATGTATTGGTGCAGTTCATAATGGTGTGGCAACGGTATAGCCGGAACGGATCTTCGAGGTTATCAAGACGCTCCCCGGTGGCCTCGTCGCGTGTATCGGCAATCCAGCGATAAGCCTGGAGCAAAATCGCCGGCCCCATGAAACGATCACCATTCCACCAGTAAGACGGGCAGGACGTCGAACAACAAAAACATAGAATGCATCCCGCCGGACCATTCCCGTCATCACCGTTTAAAAGATTCGCATCTTCAGAGGATTGCAATCGCTCACGATCAGGAGCCGGGCTGTCGGTTTTCATCCACGGTTCAATGGTTTCATATTGCGCGTATACATGGGTTAAATCCGGCACCAGGTCTTTGACCACCGGCATATGCGGCAGCGGCGTGATTTTCACATCACCCTTACAATCATCAATATCCTTGGTGCATGCCAAGGTGTTTGTGCCGTCAATATTCATCGCGCAGGAGCCACAAATACCCTCGCGGCAGGAACGACGGAAGGTCAGACCCGCATCAACATTGTCTTTGATGTATATGAGCGCATCGAGCACCATCGGCCCGCATTTATCGAGATCAATCGTGTATTCATCAAGCCGCGGATTGTCCTCATCATCCGGATTCCAGCGATAGACTTTAAAATTGCGCTTACGCACAGCCCCATTTGCGGCATCAACGCTTTTGCCTTTTGTAACCTTGGAGTTCTTCGGAAGTGTAAATTGTGCCATTAATACACCCTCGCCTTTGGTGGAACCGCCTCAACCTCATCAGTGAGTGTCGTCAGGATAACCGGACGGTAATCAATTTTTACCTTACCCTTAGCATCGCATTTAATCACGGTATGCTTCATCCATTTTTTATCATCGCGGTCTGGGAAATCTTCACGCGCATGGGCACCGCGCGATTCCTCACGGTTATCAGCAGCATGCATGGACGTCACCGCCTGCGGCAAAAGATTATCCAGCTCCAGCGTCTCAACCAAATCAGTATTAAAAATCATCGAGCGGTCTGAAACGACCAAATCATCGCGGGCCTTATAAATTTTATCAATTTCCTTCACGCCCTCTTTCAAGCTATCACCTGTGCGAAAGACTGGTGCATGTCTTTGCATAACGCTCTGCATTTGGTCGCGCAATTTCGCCGTTGGTGTTTTACCCTTCGAATGACGGCGCCCGTCCAGACGTTCAATTGATTTGGTGCCATCATCGTCGCCAAACGGCTTATGTTTTGCCCCCGGTGTAATCGTCTCTGCACATTGATTGGCCGCCGCCCGTCCAAACACCACGAGATCGAGCAGTGAATTCGAGCCAAGACGATTCGCGCCGTGCACGGACACACAAGCCGCCTCACCAATCGCCATCAACCCCGGCACAACTTTATTCGGATCATCACCGCTCGGGTTGAGCACTTCGGTTTTAAAATTGGTGGGGACGCCACCCATATTATAGTGAACGGTCGGCAGAACCGGAATCGGCTCTTTCGTTACATCAACCCCGGCGAAAATACGTGCACTTTCGGCAATGCCCGGCAGACGCTCATGGATGATATCGGCATCCAGATGTTCGAGATGAAGATGGATATGATCCTTGCCTTCACCGACACCACGCCCTTCGTTGATTTCAATAGTCATCGAACGTGACACCACATCGCGACTTGCCAAATCTTTGGCTGATGGAGCATAGCGCTCCATAAAGCGCTCCCCTTCGGAATTCGTAAGATAACCACCCTCGCCGCGCACGCCTTCTGTAATCAAACAGCCTGCGCCGTAAATGCCGGTCGGGTGAAACTGGGTAAACTCCATGTCCTGTAGCGGCAATCCGGCGCGCAGAACCATGCCGCCGCCATCACCCGTGCAGGTATGAGCCGAGGTACAGGAGAAATAGGCACGGCCATAGCCGCCCGTGGCCAAAATCGTCTGGTGCCCGCGGAAACGGTGCAACGTACCATCATCAAGGTTCCAGGCCAGCACGCCAAGGCATTCCCCGTCATCACCCATGATAAGATCAATGGCAAAATACTCGATAAAAAACTCAGCCTTGTGCTTGAGCGCCTGCGTGTAAAGCGTGTGCAACATTGCGTGACCTGTACGGTCAGCCGCCGCGCAGGTGCGCTGCGCCGTACCCTTGCCGTAATGGGTTGTCATGCCACCAAAAGCGCGCTGGTAAATCTTGCCTTCCGCCGTGCGGGAAAATGGGACACCGTAATGCTCCAGCTCAATCACAGCCGGAACGGCTTCCTTACACATATATTCAATTGCGTCCTGATCGCCGAGCCAGTCCGAGCCCTTAATCGTATCGTAAAAGTGAAAGCGCCAGTCATCCTCACCCATATTGCCCAGCGCCGCGCTAATGCCGCCTTGCGCCGCGACGGTATGTGAGCGCGTCGGAAATACTTTTGATATGATGGCAGTGGAAAGCCCTTTTTCAGCGCAGCCAAACCCGGCCCGTAGCCCTGCGCCACCCGCGCCGACAACGACAACATCAAATTCGTGATCTATGATTTCGTAGCTTTCAGTCATTTCTTATCACTTCTTTTCTAAACGTACCACGCCGGTTATGATGATCGTATCGTAATCTCCACCGCCGTAGCGAACGTTCTGTCCATCGACAACTTTCAAAAACCCTTTGGCCGGTATTGCAGCCTCTCCGAATACCAGCTCTCCTGACTCAATCGGCTCTACCCCTAGATATTCATTGTTAGCCTTCGCATCTGCTGGTGCAGCCGAGTCATGGACAACCAGAATATCCTTCCTGTAGCCAAGATCATAACCAACAAGTGTAACAAGGTGCCCAGACACACTGTTGTATTGGTCTTTTTCGGAGTCATGTTTAAACATCGTGACCCCAAGCCACGTTCCTTTCTTAATGCCTAGCCCGTCTGTAATCCACCCCAGATCAGGCACACCAACCCCGGTATGAAATTCAGGATAATGTCCCAACCCCTGGTATTGTATGTCCTTATAGCCACGCAAATGGTCTTCCATATATTTTGCCAGCCCCTTCATGAAATTATGAGTCGTAGTACCCTTACCGGGATCCGTGTCCATATATTCTTTTGAAGCCAAAAGCTTAATCATCTGGCCCTGATGAGCCTGGTTGGCATGAAAGGTTTTTAAAATATTAGACGCTGCGGCCGGTGCACAAAACGCGCCCTTATCATAGTTCTCTATAATTTCTTTTAATTTGCTCTGAGGATAATCATAGACCTGATTAACGTAAAACATGCTTCTTTTGGCTGTAACGGGTGTGCTCCAAACAACACCTATACAAAAAAGCAGGAAAACAAGATGCGTGTATTTCATTACAAAGCAATCTTCAAAACGGAAAAGATACAGGCGATACCGGTGGCAAAGAAAAACAGGTAAATCCCGACCAGCTTAGAAATTTTCATCCACTCGATATGGAAGTAATCCTCCACAATCTCCCGGCACCCCAGCGTTGCGTGGATAAACACAGAGATAATAAACAGGATCATAAGAATGGCGTTCAACGGTTGTGCCAGCAGCGCTGTAAAGTCAGCATGACTTAGCTGCAGGCTTTTCTTAACGAACCAGATAAACCAGACAGCAAGAATAGCATTGCCCACGGCCGTAACCCGTAAACGGATCCAGTTTTCGACCCCCGACCCGGCAGAGCCAAGCCCCCTGGCCCGCGCCAAAGGATTCTTCATACCGCCCGCACTCCATTTATGTGACATGCTTACTGCTTTCCCTTAACATCCATACAGACACGCCCAGCTTAGATAAGTCATAACAACCGTGAATAACAACACAAACCAACCCGCCGCAGAAGCGTGTTCGATCTTGAACAAAAACCCGCTATCCCAGATTAAATGCCGCAGCCCATTGGCCAGGTGATAGAAGAAAGCAAGCGTCCAGCCGAAGAGCATTATCAGCCCAATACCGGACGCACAAAATGTCTTGAATGTATCGTAAGCCTCCGGCCCAGTGGCCGCGGCAACCAACCACCATGTAAACAAAACCAAGCCCACAGCCAAAGCATAGCCCGTGGCACGATGTAAAATAGAGCCAACCGATGTCATTTGCGGCTTGTATACCTGAAGATGCGGGGAAAGTGGACGTTTAGCTTTATCTGTCATAATGAAGGCTCTCTAAATCCTTTGAAAAAACCATTCTCTATCATAGGCTGTGAGCACTTGATTTCAAACCTAAAATGCCGACTTGCACAGATAAAACGGGTTCGATAGTGTGCACAGAGAAAACCTGCGCAACAAAATGAGGTGAAGCATGGCTGAGAAAGCAAAAGACAACAACAACATGATTATTATGGCAGCGGTTGCTGGCGCTGTGATTATTCTGGGCGTGGGCGGCTATATGTATCAAAAACAACAAAGCACTAAAACGGTGAGTGTTGAAATGGGCGGAAAATCACTTAGCGCGACATTCAGCGAGTAGATTAAGCCTCTGCCGGTTTAAAAACCATGGCGATGCCATTAATGCAGTGGCGTTTGCCAGTCGGTTTTGGCCCGTCATCAAAGATATGGCCAAGATGGGAACCGCAATTGGCGCAGTGCTCTTCCGTACGGGCATAAATCAGTTTGCGATCAACGCTGATACCAATCGCCTTGTCGCTGATTGGTTGCCAGTAAGAAGGCCAGCCGGTGCCACTATCGAATTTATGTTCCGATGAAAATAGCTCCCAGTCACAACCTTTACAATGAAACACGCCTTTACGTTTTTCATTGTTGAGCGGTGACGTGCCGGAGCGCTCTGTTCCCGCTTCGCGCATCACATGATACGCCTCGGGCTCAAGCTTTTCCTTCCATTCCGCATCGTTCAACATGAATGCAAACTCTTTTGATGATTTCTTTTGATCAAACAATCCCATAGCGCCCACCTTTCTAATCGAAACAAGAGCCGTAAACCCTAATAATCCCAATATAAAATATCGTCTATTCATTCTCTCCTCCAGATACACCTATAGTATAATTCGTTTTGAAGGAAAATTGGTTACAAATTTCAGGATTTATAATTAATAGGTCCTGCCCCCTAAGAGGCTTGCTGTAACGCATAATCAACATCAGAAATAAGATCTTCGATATCTTCAATCCCAACAGACAGGCGGATAAAGCTATCGGTAATACCCTGTGCTTCGCGCAATTCTTTTGGGATTGCCGCATGAGTAATATCAACCGGGCGTGTGACAAGCGATTCCACGCCGCCAAGACTAACCGCTGGCTTAAACAAAGAAAGGCTTTTTAGAAACACCTCAGGATCCGCGGCCTCATCCAGATAAAAAGAAATCATCCCGCCGGGTCCTTTCATCTGTTTTTGTGCCAGATCATATTGCCAATACGATGGCAGGCCCGGATAGATAACCTTCCTGACCTGATTGTGCCCTTCAAGAAACTCAGCCAGGGCTTGCGCATTTTTACAATGCTCGCGCATACGCACGCCCAAAGTTTTCAGACCGCGCAAAGTCAGCCAAGAAGCAAAAGCATCCGGCGTTGCCCCCATCGCATTTTTATGCATGTTAAGCGCTTCGGTGAAACGGTCATCGCGCAGGATAATTGCCCCGCCCATTACATCACTATGACCACTAATATATTTGGTTGTGCTGTGAACAATGATGTCGACATCATAATCAAAAGGCTGCTGCAAATAAGGAGAGGCAAATGTATTGTCAACAACCGTAACAATGTCTTTCGTATGCGCCAGAGCAACAACGACCTCTAAATCGGTTAGCCTCAAAAGCGGATTGGTCGGCGTCTCAATAAACATCATTTTGGTTTTATCTGTAAAGGCCTGCTCCAGGACCTCCAGATCGCGCATATCCGCAAAGGTAACATCAACCCCGTAGCGCCCGACAATTTCAGCAAAAAACTTATAGGTGCCGCCATAAACATCATCGCCAACGACGATATGATCCCCGGCTTTGAGTAAAGTTAAAACCGCCAGAGAAATAGCCCCCATCCCACTGGCAAAGGCAAAGGCCCTGGTGCCGTTTTCCAGTCCTGCCAAAGCCGTTTCAAGCGCGGTGCGCGTGGGATTGCTAAAACGAGAGTAGGTATAGCCGTCCGTCGCCAGCTGCCCCTCAAGCTGCGCAAAGGCCGTACTTTGATAGATCGGCGGCGTAACAGAACCGGTTAACGGGTCAGGCTCCTGACCCAAATGCAGGGATTTGGTTTGAAAACCCATTTTACGCCCTGGGGCTTGTTTGGTCGATTTTGCCATGAAGTCCGGGCTTCTTTCTATGACTGACTCACGAGAAGTTCCGCTATCTGCACAGCGTTCAGAGCAGCGCCTTTGCGCAAATTATCGGACACGCACCAGAAGTTAAGGCCGTTTTCAACTGTAATATCGTCGCGGATGCGCGAGATATAGACATCATCATCGCCCTGGATATCATGCGGGGTCACGTATTCCAGCTCGTTATCGAGATCAATCACGGTAACACCATCAAAGCCGCGCCACAGCTCTTTAGCCTTGGCCGGCGTTAATTCCTTTTCCAGCTCCAGATTAACCATTTCCGAATGGCCGATAAAAACCGGCACGCGCACACAAGACGCACAAATTTTAATCGCCGGGTCGAGAATTTTCTTTGTCTCGGCCACCATCTTCCATTCTTCTTTGGTCATGTGGTCATCCATAAAGTCATCAATCTGCGGAATCACATTAAAGGCGATCTGCTTTGGGTATACGGACGGCGAAGGCGTTTGATTCATGTAAACGCCCTTGGTCTGATTAAACAGCTCATCCATCGCCGCCTTGCCCGAGCCGGACACGGATTGATAGGTGCTCACCACCACGCGCTTTATCCCGGCTGCATCGTGAATGGGCTTGAGCGCCATGACCATCTGAATGGTCGAACAATTGGGATTGGCGATGATGTTTTTCTTTGTGTGATCCTTGATGGCGTCCGGATTAACCTCGGGCACAATCAGCGGCACATCCGGGTCCATACGAAAATGGCTGGTGTTATCAATTACCACAGCGCCTGCCTTGGCCGCTTTCGGCGCATATTCAGCCGAAACCGTGCCGCCACAGGACGAGAGCACAATATCGGTGCCTTTGAAATCGAAATTGGCCAGATCCTGAACCTTGAGATCGGAATCGCCAAATGAAACTTCCTTGCCCACTGATCGACTTGATGCCACAGCCGCGACCTCATCAACAGGAAACTCCCGTTCATGCAAAATATTCAATATTTCATGGCCGACATTGCCTGTCGCGCCGACCACCGCGATTTTATAGCCCATAATTCCTCCTAAAAACTCCAGGTTATCTGTGATAAGCTAAAATGACGTTTAAAAGCAAGGGTTTCCATCATTAAATGAGCGATAAAGACAACAAAGACGATCTCGCCCAGAAAGCCATTGAAAAGCTCCAGCGTGCTGTCGCCGAAGCCGATGCCATGGCCGGTATGAAATCCAATTTCCTGGCCACAATGAGCCATGAAATCCGCACCCCCATGCAAAGCATCTACGGCCTCCTCGAACTCATTGCCGATGAAAAGCCGGATGAAAAAATTGCTTCCATGGTTGCCACCGCGCAGGAATCGGCGAGTGGGCTTTTGGAAATTCTCGATGATATACTTGATGTTGCCAAAATGGACGCTGACAAGATGGAGATGGATGTCTTTGAAGTTCCCGTCCGCACACTGGTGCGCGGTATTCTCGAGGCCCTCGCCGTCAAGGTCCACGGCGTTGATATCGAACTGAAGGACGACATCGAGAAAGACGTGCCATTTGTGATTATTGGTGATCCCAAACGCCTACGCCAAATCATTATGAACCTGGCCGGCAATGCCATGAAGTTCACTGAAAAAGGCTCTGTCACCGTCCGCGTTACAAAAAAAATTAAATCCATAAAACCTGTTGAGACAGGCCTGGCCTTACGTTTTGAAGTCATTGATACCGGTATCGGTATGAGCCATGAAGTCTGCGATAAACTCTTTAAATCCTTTGTTCAGGCTGATAATTCAACAGCACGCCAATATGGCGGCACTGGCTTGGGCTTATCCATCTCAAAAAAACTAGTGGAATTAATGAGTGGCGCGATCGGCGTTGAAAGTAAAGAAGGAAAAGGATCGACCTTTTGGTTTGAAATCCCAGTCGTCGAAGTGAGCACGGACACCACTACGCTGGACCTTCCCTCCCTTGACGGCATCTCAGTGCTTTCGGTTGAAGATCACCCGCAAGGCGCCAAGGAAATCGTCAAGTCCTTGCGTTCCATGGGTGCCAATGTTGAAAGTTGCCCCACCTATAAGGAAGGTCTTGAGCTGGTAAAGCGCCGCCCCTTTGATGTCGGTGTTATAGACCAGGGGTTACCGGACGGACTTGGGCTGGACCTCATCAAGGAAATTATGGAAGCACGCCCCTTTATGGGCCTGATCATGTACACGGTGCGCGACGATGTCGGCCTGTCGCACAGCCTACAATCCCTTGGTGTCACTTACCTCACCAAACCAGCCAGCCGTGCAGGACTCGGCGAAGCTGTGCAAAATGCAGCAAAGAAATCTGTGCGCATCAACACAGACGGACCAACACGCCTTCTCATTGCCGAAGACACGGATAGCGTGCGCGATGTATTACAAAGACAACTCGAAAAAATCGGGGTAGATGCTGATTTAGTATATAACGGAAAAGAGGCGCTTGCAGCATTAGAGACCGGAAAATACGGAATTTTAATTACTGACCTTCATATGCCGGAAGTAGACGGCTATGAACTCGTCGAAACAATTCGCAAAAAAGAAGAAGGCACGGATAACCACTTCCCGGTTATGGTTCTAACGGCCGATGTACAGATGGCACAACGCGAAGTTTATCTGCGCCATGGTTTTGACGAGTGCCTATTGAAGCCCGTGTCACTGGGGCAGTTTCGTCAGCTCTTATTCCGCTGGGGCCTTTTGACAGAGGAAAGTTCAGCCGCAAAAGAAACCGTTCCCGAAGCCTCCGATCCTGCAGGAGAGACAGCGCCAGCCATAGACAAAAACGCCATGATAGAGCAGATGGGCGCCTTTGATGACAGCGCCATTGAAATGCTTGGCTTGTTTATCGAGATGACCGAGCCTCTTGTAGAGCGCCTGCAAAAAGCGCTCGATAGTAATGATGGACACGATCTAAAGGAAAGCGCCCATAGCTTAAAAGGGGGTGCCCGCTCGGCCAGCTGTAATGTTTTGGGGGATTTGGCGGCACAATTGCAGGATGACACAGAGGCTGGAAAGCCGTCTGACGGTCTGGTGGAACAAATTGTGCAGGAATTTAAACGGGTAAAATCGGAAGTGAAAAAGCTAAAAGCTGCCTAACAGCCGCCCTCGTCCCCATCCGTGTCACCGAGATAATTAGCGGAAGGGTTAATAATGAGTCTAACCCGAAAACAAACATTACCGGCAGGACATGTCAGCCCGGCTGTGGGAACACTGTCTAAATTCCGCACGGCAACTCTGGCATCAACCACATCGGCTTCACATTCGGAATAATTTTCATCCAGCTTGGTCAGCGCCGTTACCAAAAATGCATCGGTCTTTGTCGTCCGCGTCCAGAAGAAGATGCCATCAAGACCATTATAATATTGCCAGTCCTCAAACAAATCGGGCGCGGGTGGCATAAATTTCCCGGAAGATCCTGAAAAAATCACAGCGTGATCATTCGGATTTGGGCCGTCTTGTTGCCCGGGGCAACGTATATCTTTGACCAATCTGCCAGCCGTCTTTCCAATCACCGCAGCTGGTGGGCCGTCATAATGGGTGGAATTTGGTCTAATGGGATAATTTGTACGGGCACTCGGGTCACTTCCAGCAACCAAAATATTAATAGCAGTACCGCCGGCAACATCACCGTCGCCGGCCGGATAAGACAAAACACACTCCTGTATTGCGGACCGAACAACATCAACCTGCCCCTGCAGGGATGTAATGGTTTTAAATGTGTTCTGGGATGATGTCTGTTGACTGGAAGGCTCCATAAACGTAACCGTCAGAGCCGCCAGCAACGCAATCGCAATCAAAATATAAACAAGCGCAGAGCCGCGTTCAGCACTGCGCTTGGTCTGTGTTTTCTTATTCATACCTAGATATTCTATCCCTAGCGCTCAACAAGAACGTGGTAGTAAACGAGGTCACCGTTTGCCGTGAGCGCCGTTGCATCATCGAAGTCAGCACAACCGAAAGGCTGGCCGGCAAAGTCCGTGCCGATGACGTGCGTAGCTGCATAAGCACCGATACCTGTTGCGCCACCATCCTGGTTCATACCAACAACCGGAATGTTTGCAATCAGAATACCCGCATCCGGAACGCCGTTTCCATCGTCGTCATCTGTTGTCACAATACCCAGCTCTGTATTCATTCTCTGGCAAATGGAAGTTGCTACACCAGGAAGAAAGGCGATTAGGTCATTGGCGGTGTTATTCGCTGCCGAGGTTCCGATATTCGTAATCTGATAACGAGTGTTGAACATCCACGTCCCTTGCGTTCCGCTGGCCATAATTTCAGGAGGAGCTGTCACCGATGTGGCGCCTCCGCCTGTAGGATGAAACACGCCAAAAGTCGGGCTTGTCAAACTTCCAAAATCAACCGGCGGATCAAATTCAAGCTGCGTGACATCAACGCCGCCGATAATCATACGGACAATGGCTGTTCGGACAGAGGCTGGATATTGCGTAATCTGCGCCGCATTAATCAAATTGCTTTCCCCATCCGCCGTACCGGCACCGGAGCGCGAAGACTGTGTCACTGCATATGAAAGGGCAGCAAATAAAGCCACCGCAATCAAGATCAAAAACAGCACATTTCCTTTTTCGTGTTCTCTATTCATAAACTCTCTCTCTTACTTCTCATAAGATTTCCCCCATATTTAACTCTCATATAATATCATCCCGGCTTATCAACGGAAACCTTATTTATTTTTAAAGACGCTGCCAAAGGATTTTGTCCACATTCACGTCCGACACATAATCGATCAATATTCACCCGCCAGCCGGACCCCCCATTTTGAACATGGCCTACAGCCTCACGAAACTGGGCAAACTGGGCGGTGCTCTGTGATGTTATGGCAATTGATGCCCCGTTGCTGCGTATACTTAAATTCTGGTAGGTGTCTTTTATTTTCTTTTCAAATTCCTGAACCTCTTTAGGATTAACAGCCACATCCTTAATCTTGGGGACAATCGGCTGTAAAGCCTGCGCTTCTTCAAGCTCTGCACGTAATTCGGTTAATTTTTGAATTTGCACGGTCGTGTATAGCCCAAGAAAACCAGCTGCACCCCAGGCCACAGCAGTCGCTATTAACATGGTTTTACCTGCATTTTGGGGAAGAGCCTCCAAAAAATGATTGAGGTCTTCGGCCGCCTTAGGGCTGGTGAATTTCTGCAAAGACCGCCAGTCAAAGGACTGAAGGGATTTCAGCGAATCCAGCTGTCTTGAAATATCAGGTTTTTTAAAGTCCAACAATGTTCTCCGATACTGACTCTTGTATTTTATTCAATTCTATATAATTTTATTATAAAACCCAAATGTTAAAGCCACTCTAATAAATATAGTTAAAAAGTATATATACGATAGGACCTACCATATTAACGATTGGCCTTAATCCTTACCCGACCATCCTTTTCCAACCCCTGCTGTGGCGTACCATAATCCCTGGCAAACGCTGGCGGTAACAAAGCTTCCCATTCCACCGCGCCACCTTTTACCTCATAACGTACAAGCGTTCCGTCAACCTTTGCCAAATTATCAAGAATTTCCTGGATACGGACCATATGCTTGATGGTATCACTCTGCATGGCGTTATAAGCATTAATCATCAAATCTGTAGAGGCCTTGTCTGTAGCCATCTTTACCTGCGCCAGATTTCTTTCCACCATATTGATTGAAACATAGTGAAAAATCAGAATAACAAGGGCCATCAAATTGACAACAAGTCCGGACATAAGCAGCATTCGAACAGTCGCCCTCGACAATTTTTCCGTTTTCAAACTACGGTTTTTCCAGGGAACAACATCAGCAACATCCGGGTTAATGGTAACAAAATTGGCATCCATACTCTGAACACGTGGCAGAATGGTTCTGGAGGCTCCAAGAAATACCTGCATACGGCCTGTTTCCGGATCCCAGCGCATGGCTGAGGCGACCCCTTCCTGCTCATACAGATAAACAGTCTCTTTATCCCAATACTCGCTATTGCCCGGCAGGGCTGCGGCTAACGGGCACCAGCTATCCGGATTGGATGCGGTAGAAGCAGACGGACAGGCCAGATACCAAACACGCCCTTCCGCAATAGAGTAACAAAAATGAACTTTCTCTGTACCGCAAGCCTGCGAGGCCGCGTTCCATACAGCCTCTTCCTCGGTTCCAGGAATTTGAGGGACAGACCCTCCGATAAGGTCCTGGGGCAGATAGGGGGAGAGGTTACCAATAAAATCCTTTAGCTCGCCTGCAAGCACATCGGCCACCCCAGGACGCGGGCGCGATACGCCGCCCTCCTGACGCCTGTCAGAGCTAGGCTTCCCTTTTTCCAAAACATCCGGATCTTTGCTAGAACCTAAGGCCAATCAAATTGCTCCTTGCATTAAGCCACCCATCATTGAATCCATGCTCATATTCATCACCGACAAAGCGTAAATGGCGCTACCAAAAGCGATAACGAGAAAGACACCTGTCAAAGCAAAGGCAATCCACACGATTAATTTATGTTTTGTTTTTGCCGCTGCAGAACGCATCTCGGAAATCGACTCCATAACTGTAGCAACTTGGCCGAGATCAGACAAGCTTGCAATCTCCAGACGTTCATTTCTTCTCAGCGGCGCCCGGTCCAGTGCCGAGCCCAAAGACACGCCGCGGCCCAGATTAACCGAGGCTTCTATCCAATATTCAGCAACGTCCGGCGCTGAAGAGGCCTCGGCAGACTGATGCAACGTATCATTAATGGGAACCAGACCACGCAGCATCCGTGCAGCAGCCGACATAGAATCAGCAAAAGCCAAATCCCGCAAATACCCACCAATCAGAGGGATTTTCCGAACCACCTTGGCCGTCGGCCAGTCTTTCTTGCCTCTGTTGATCCAAAAAGAAAACATGCACCAGCCCATAAAAACACCCATGCCTACCGACGAATAAATCAAAACATCCCACAACAGTTCAAGATTTCCGACAACACGCGTATATTTTTCGAGCGCTTCCGGCTCTGTTGGCGGGTTATCACGGAAATAACCCAGGACCATATCTTTACCGGCCCACAGTGACGAAACAATGGAGAACACATCAAAACCCAGCCAACTCATCGTCCCCATAACGGCGCGCGCATTTTTCTTTTTTTGCGTGATCGAGTGTATGGCGTGGGGAATCCCTTCCACCAGCCGGTTGGCGCGTTCCGAGCCCGCCAAAATAGCCAATGTTCCATGATCAAAAATATTGAGCGCTTTGAGCGCATCAATGATGCCAAGCCCTCTTGTCAAAGCCTCTCTGGCAGGGGCCAGAATATTCTGCCGCCGTGGGTTGGTTTCCGCCTGAATAATCTTCCACAGGGCAACGCCAGGTGAGGTTGACGTTGAACGGAACTGAATACCGCGCAAAAGCTGAACCTGCCACCAGGTCGAACGCGCCAAAACCCGCTCAAGAGGTGAGCGTTCATGTGGGCGTACGCTAAGAGTATACCCCCCCTTTTTGCTAACAGCAGCCCGCACATCATCGATAGAAGGAAGATAAAAAGATTCTGTGACCCTTTTTGGGCCAGACGTAGTTTCATATGCTATTTCAGCAATCCATTGCTGCATATTCTATGCCTGTCATTCCGGCACAGGCCGGAATCTTCCTGATGGTTGCACAAGATCCCAGCCTTCGCTGGGATGACGTTTATCGTTACTCTTCGAGGTAAGACAGTGCCGCTTTCGGATCCACAAGACCTGTAACAACCAAATCAACCAGACCTTCCCGGCGCGTATGGATCACAACACCATCCTCGTTAATGACATCGTTTACATTTCCGATTAGGGCTTCGTAAATTTCGTTACGCTGGGCAGGGCCCAATGTGATCAAAAGAGCGTCCAAAAGCAGCGTTCTTCCTGAAATTCCTGTTCTGTTGCAAATATCGCAACCACTCGTGTTGTGGGTACGGGCTTTGGTATCGGCTGGAAGACCAAACTGTTCCATTTCATGTTCATTTAAATAATCACCGAGCTTACCTTTATGAGCACAGCCCTGGCACAAAGTTCTGACCAGACGCTGGTTTAATATCGCCCGCACCTGCTGGGCAAGCGTATAAGTAGAAGACCTCTCTCTTTCGTGCGGCATCAAAGAGCGTAGCCGCTCAAAAGTCTGAAGGGCTGTATCAGCGTGAATAGTAGAAATCACCGTGTGGCCAGATTCTGCCGCACGCAAAGATGTTTCCACCGTATCCGCATCACGCATCTCACCGATAACAATGTAATCGGGATCATGACGCATGGCGGCGCGGATAAGATCAGCGAACTCACCGCCTTGCATCCCCGGACGCACCTGCCACTGCGTCGCATAACGCAGCTCGTATTCAATCGGATCTTCAATTGTAAGCACATGCCTGCGGCGCCTGTCGATTTGCTGCACACAAGCATAAAGCGTCGTCGTCTTACCGGAACCTGTCGGGCCGGATAGCAAAATCATACCACCACCGCCTTTAATTTCAGGCGAAAGCAGTTTTGCCAGATAATCGCCGACATCCTCATGGCGGCGGAACAACTCATCAAACCCCTTCAGGGCCGCCCGGTCCAAAAGACGCAAAGTCAGTTTTTCACCATCCTGGGCCTGGGGCCCGGCCGCAACACGAACATCAATTGCCCGGCCCTGCCACTGGAAACCAAAACGTCCATCTTTTGGTGTTGTCCTGTCTCCAAAGTTCAAGCCGGCATCGCGTTTCAACAATGTCGTCAAACGGGCCATCCCCTCATGGGGCAGCAAATGCATCGGAATGAGATCGCCATCAATCCGATACTGAATCCAGTTCGGCGCTTCCGGATTGTTATCCTGAACAAGGTGAATATCAGATGCTCTCATCTGGAGAGATTCAGCCAGCATGTCGCGCTGAAATTGATTTAGCAGCAAACCATTATCCGTATCAGCCAACCACAAAGACAAAGTCTTTTCACAGCGATCCGCCGACAAATCATGCACTGAGCGCAACGTGTCGATCAGCTCCTTGCGATCCCACATTTCAACTTCAATTTTTTCAACATGAAAACCGCTTCGGTTCGCTGTAGAAAGTAAGGAGCTAACCTGTCGATCATTTAGATCGTGTAAAGGTGCAACCCGCAGAACGCTATCGCGCAAGCCGATCAAATGAATACTTAAGGGAAGCCATGACTGCACCGGCAAGACCGCACGCAGCTGATCTCCGGTCGCACGGTCCTTAATGGATTCATCCTCAACCTCGGAAGGCAAGATAGCGCCGGCCTGATCCAGAAGCTGCTCGGTTGAACGCGCTATCCCCTGCTCTAACATCAGAGCCCGCTCCCTTTGCACCATATCCAGATAACGCTCACGCCCCTCACTCGAACGCAGCTTGCGGCTATCTTTCATCTGACGCCGTTCGACGCCGCCAGGCAGGATATCTTTCTCCTGTCTGCGCTCCTGGTCCGCCCCTTCACTGACGCTCTCAGCTTGCGGGACATCCTCTGGTGTAAAATCGTCGCTCATAGGCTTTCTAGCTAGGGTCCAAACCCTGGTTAATTAAAGTCCAGTGTCCTGCGTGCTCGAAGAGCTACTCGAAGAACTACCACTATTGCTAGATTGTCCCGAAACTCGGTTAACAGAAGATAAAGATCTGTCAAAAAGTAGCAAAACTCTTTGGTTGTTATGGATAAACTCAATGCCGTTTTTCTGAATATCAACGCTCCAGGGGATACCTCCAAGCAAAACATCCTCCCCATCGAACATAATACGAGAACCGCCCGGACCATTCACAATGGCTCTGGTTGGGGCAAAAGAAGTGATTTTAAGACCATCCAGAACACTGGCTGGGTTCATGACGGTTGATGCATAACTTGGCTTTGGCGGGTCCGGCCGCTGACCGGATGTTCCTGTTTCAGAAATATCCAGCGCACCAAGAATAGTGGCCGGATCTGACGTGAGAACAATTGCTTTTTGGTCCTGACTAACGACCTGCCCAGCCGTCCCCCTGACCGGCAAGACCAGGATACCCCTGGCGCCATTATGAACGATCTGAACATCATCAAGCAAAGTGCCCACCCTTGTTGGCGACCAGGAAAGGGTCAAAGGACACGCCTCAATCGGCTCAAGCACTGTCGCCGCGCCACAACCATCCCCTTTAAAATTCAAACCGTTATCCTGTCCCGCAATCTTGATATCTTCAATCATCAAAGGAGAATCACCGGCATTGACAAGAGAAACAGTAATGGTCGAGGCGCTTTCTACACTACCCCCGAAATCCACTTCGGTCTGAGAAGATACGAGCAAGCCCTTACCCGGCACAGCCTCGGGAAATACTTGCGCCTCATCAACCGTATCGGGCGCGTACTCACCTTTTAAAACAACACTGGCCAAAGCCGTCGGGCCGTCATGCTTGATTACAAAAACACCCGTTGAAGGGCCTTTCAACTTCGGCGACCATGTAACCGTAGCCATACACGCCTGCCCCGGCTCAAGCTTATCGCATTCCGTTTTAAGCGTATAACCGGCCTGCTCACTGGCATCGATATAGACCTCGGTTAAATCAATAGGAGTCGATGTAATGTTGCGCAGAATAATTGGCTCCACCAAAGTCTGACTGGCATTCAGCGAGCCAAAATCAACCTCATCGGGTATGGTTTCAATATCGCTTGTAAGCTTATCGGAGCTCTCCCCCGTTGATTCAACTGACCCGGATAAAGTCGCGGTCACAAGCCGCGTCCTACCGGAATGACGCATCAACATCTCCACGCGCCACGGGCCGGCCTGAAGCCCCTTCACCGAAAGAGCAACCGCGCATTCCGCGCCTGTCGGCAATGGCTCGGCGGAACACTGGTTTAAGGAAACCGAACTTGAAACATTCGAAGAGGGATAAAGATTAATAACGCCCGTTTCGGCAGGTTTGGCCCCTTCATTGCGAAACAGCACAACCACCTGGGCTGTGGCACCGATAGGAATTGTCCCGCCATCGACACTTGTTGCCACAGGCACAATACCATCACCTCCGCCACTGCCGGAAGCGCTCCGCGTACCCGGGTCATCAAAACCCGAACGCTGCGCCATCGCCACCGACCCGGAAAGCGTAAAGACAATAAAAACGATAAAAACATAAAAGAAATGCGAGCGCATAATAAATGTAATCAATTGAAAGGGGGCGCATCCCAAAATGGGATTCGCACTACCTTCAAGTGTATCACAAAAAATACAAACAAAAACAGCTAAAGAGGGGAATTCACAAGCAACCCCCCGGTTTTCAAAAGCTATATTTTTAAGGTTTCTAGTTAGAACCGCCAGGGTTGAGAAGATCCGTAGGCAGACTTCCTGTAGGGTATTCTTTTTCCAAAGGCTGCCCCTTCGCCACAGGCGCATGAGCGTTCATATATTCGTTTCCGGAGCCGCCCTCACCCGTATAAACGATAACCCTTGGCTTCATAAGAAAGACCAGCTCCGTATTGGAAACTCTGGCTTCCCGTGTGGTTGGGAAAAAGGGCTGGTCAAAGCCCGGCCCGGAATCGTCAAACTGGTCGTTCTCACGCACTAACCCGGCGATCAACAGGGAATCGCCCGGCCTTATTCGAATTTGCGTCGAAAGCTCCCTCTCCGTTGTCTCCGGAAGCTGCAAAGTAGTCCCATCAGCATCAAACTCCTGAAAGCGCCTGAATTCCTGTAGTTCAATATCAATATTGCCGTAGATCGTAGCGTTATCCCAATCACTGGAAATCGTCAGCGTAAAACCCGTATCCACCGAATCCGTTTCTGTCGCAACCGTCACCTCGCCATTATCGACAGAACGACTCAGCGACGAAACATAGTTCACCGTATCAGCCGCCCGCAAAGTCGCCTCCGCACCGGACAAAACCGTAATTTGCGGCTGGGATATAGTTTTCACAGCGCCGTAAGTGGAAATAAACTGCAAAACATCGTCAGAGCCGAACGAAACATTATTGTCCAGAGTCGGCAGACCAATACTAATCGGTGTAAAGTCGGCACCGGTACCACCTGGAATACTGATCCCGGTTGCAAATTTTCCAATAGCGTTAATTTGTTCCCAGTCAATGCCCGTCGCATTAGCGGTATTCAGAGCCACCTCCCAGATATAGATCTCAAAAACAATCAAAGCGGTATTGGCCCGGATACGCTGAAAATAACGCTCTGCCAGATCCTCAGTCCTGTTTGTGGCCTCATAGATAATGGTCCTGGTGGCTGTCTCCGTTATTGGCGCCATCCCGGTAATGGCTTCGAGCCCCGTTGCCAGAGAAGCAATGATATTCGTATCACCTCCTATCGGCGGTATAGACACCGTAAAGGTTTGCGTTTCTTTGATAATCAACAACCCATCCTCATAGGAACAGTACAGGTCGGCAAGGCCACAGACCTTATCCACAACCTTGCCCAATGGGCCGCGCAAATTGGCCACAGTGACCGTTCTCGTCAGCCCCTCATCGGTCTCAAAGGCCAGAGGAATCTCATAATCAGCCAGAATAAGCTGCAATGCGCCCGCCAGAGTCTCAGAACGAAGCTCAAAAGGCCCGATAATTTCACTCGGAAGCGACTCCCCCTCACGCGTTTCAGGCACCAGAACATCGCTGCCGAGCGGCAGATAAAGAACGCTATCGGGTTTTTCATTAACAGCCTCAGGACGCTCAGCCGCCATGGTCGGTGAAGGAATATTCACAGTCCTCCCGTCAGGTACAGACACCTGCGAACAAGACGCGAGCGCCAAAAAGGAGAATGACGAAAAAAGAACCAAGAGGGTCCGCCCAAAAGATTTGGGAAGAAAACGATCTGGCTTAACTATCACTCCATTTACAGACAAGGACTGCCTCAAGACGCACGTTGTTTCATTTCTATTGTTTTGGCCACTGTTTTAATCAACCTGTCTTTTTGCACAGGCTTCATCAAAACTGCAGCCACACCCCATTTTGCCGCCTCATTCAAAAGATCCGGGTTCTGATCCCCCGTTACCAGAATAACCGGCATTTCCATTCCGTTGCCCCGGATGGACCGAATAAATTCAAACCCGTCAATCGGCTCCATGCGGACATCAACAATGGCAATATCTATGTTATCGCCCACCTTCTCCAGCGCCTCTTGCCCATCAGTCGTTTCTACCGTCTCATAATCCGCTTCATCTAAAAAACGGACAATCTGCATGCGGACAAAATCATTATCCTCAACAACAAGAATTCTATTTTTATTGTCCATATTTCCTCTGAAACATAACGGCCAAAAGATCGCCAAAACCGAAAAGGATGGCGCCAGGGCCCAAACCCATAGCTTTTATCCATTCTGCGCCAGTCAAATTTTTGATAGATGGGCTTGAAAACCGCGCCCGGCCATAGCCAAAGCTACGGTCAAGCGGTTTGAAAATCCAGATACAAAAATTTGCGGCGCCCATAAAGCAAACCCAAAGGGTTTGTTTGTATTTACAAAATGCGAACAAAGCTTCGCTTTCCTTCGCAGGGTGGCGTAATAAAAAGAAATTAGCAGCGTTTTGCCAATTCGAATATGCTTAGGCATGTACATCATTGTCAAAACTTGCTCCTTTCTTCTTATTACGCCACAGAATTGTATAAAAACTATAGGTTTGGACCCTCGTTTTATCCTAGCGTAAAATGTTAGGATGCAATAGGTTTGTTTGCTTCACCTATAAAGGTTATGTGGAAAACAAGTTATCTGGGGTCAGAATCCGTTGATCGAAATTATTTCCATCTCATGCCTGGTCGGCGCTCTTGTCATTCTTTACGTCCTGTCCGTAATTGATTTGAGGGAAAGACTGCTCCCCAACGAGCTGGTCATGGGTTTTGCCACCCTGGGCATTGTCTTCCACCTTTCCACATATTTCATCTATGAAAGCCTAACCAACATTGTTCTGGGGGCCTTTATCGGCGGCGGAATACTATATGCCATTCGCACAGTCGCCAACGCCATTTACAAAGACGATACGCTGGGGCTCGGTGATGTGAAGCTTTTGGTCGCCGCAGGACTATGGCTGGGACCGCAATCTGTGCTGGTTGCTATGACAATCGGCGCGCTTTGCGGATTATTGCATGGGTTATGGATCGCCCTTTATACAAAGATAAAATCGAAAGTAAGCGTGAATTTGAGCAAGTTATCCATACCCGCAGGACCAGGCTTTGCCATCGGCATAGCGATAGCGGGAGTGCTTAAGTTCTGGACCATAACAACGGTGCTCTGGCCATGACATCCGCTCTGAACGATATCAAAATCCTTGATCTTTCCCGCGTGTTGGCCGGCCCGGTCTGCACGCAAATTCTCGGTGATTTGGGGGCAGATGTGATTAAAATTGAAAAACCTGGGGCGGGGGACGATACCCGCCATTGGGGGCCTCCTTTCCTGAAGGACAAAGACGGTAACGACACAACTGAAAGTGCTTATTATCTTTCTGCCAACCGCAACAAGAAATCTGTCGCTATCGATATCAAAACCAAAAAGGGGCAGGAACTGATCCACAAGCTCTTGACCCAATCCGACGTTCTCATCCAGAATTTCAAAAAAGACGGGCTGGAGAAATACGGCCTTGGCTATGAACAGATCAAACAAAAACATCCGCATATCGTTTACTGCTCGATCACCGGCTTCGGCCAAAGCGGCCCTCTTTCATCCGAGCCCGGCTATGATTATCTGGCGCAAGCGATGGGCGGGCTAATGGCTATTACGGGCGAGCCGGACGGGCAGCCAATGAAAGTCGGTGTGGCTTTAAGCGATGTTATGACCGGGCTTTACGCCGCGATCGGTATTCTTTCCGCCCTGCATGCCCGCGAAAAAACCAGCAAGGGACAGCTGGTCGATCTGGCCCTACTCGATTGCACGCTGGCTTCTCTCACCAATGTCGCACAGTACTATCTAACCTCAGGACAAAGCGCACCACGCATGGGCAACGCCCATTCGACCATCGTGCCCTACCAGACATTTAAAACCTCTGACGGATACATCATTCTTGCCATCGGCAATGACGGCCAGTTTAAAAAATTCTGCGACTTTGCCGGCCACCCCGAATGGGCGAAAGATGAACAATTTTCTACCAATAAAGCCCGCGTCCTCAATCGCGATGATTTAATCCCGCTCCTCAGCAAAACCATTGCCGAAAAACCTGCCGCGCACTGGATCGACGGACTGCGGCAGGCTGATGTGCCCTGCGGCCCGGTCAACACCATCGACAAGGTCTTTGAGATGGAACAAGTTCAGGCACGCGAGATGGAAATAGCCATGAGCCATGCCTTATCACCGGAGGCCCTGAAGCTGGTCGGCAGCCCGCTCAAGCTTTCGGATACCCCGCCACAATACACCCACGCCCCGCCGATTCTCGGCCAGGACACCAAAGAAGTGCTGGAAAACCTTCTGGGATTATCCGAAGAAGAGACCTTAGCGCTTGAAAAGACTGGAATTATCGAAACGTCTAAGATATAAAAGGCCCGATTATGAAACATTTGCTTGGAATAGAAGATTTAAGCGCCGATGAAATTCGGGATATCCTGGAGCGCGCCGCCTATTACGCCAAAGCGATTGAGGGCGGCAAATGGGACCATAACAAGCTGGATGACAAAATCATCATCACCTTGTTTTTCGAACCCTCCACCCGCACCTTGATTTCCTTTGATATCGCCGCCAAGCGTCTTGGTGCCAATGTCGTCAACTGGCAGGTCGAAAACAGCGCCATGCGCAAAGATGAAAGTTTCCTCGATACCATCCTGACGCTGAACCAGATGAACCCCGATGCCATCATCATGCGCCATGTTGAATTCGGCGCACCTAATTTTGTCGCCGGTCATGTCGATTGCCCGGTGATCAATGGCGGCGATAGCTGGCGCGAACATCCAACGCAAGCCCTGCTCGATGCCCTGACGATGGAGCGCGAGATCGGCAAACTAGAAGATTTAACCGTGGCCATTTGCGGGGACGTCGCCCATAGCCGCGTTGCCAACTCCAATGCGATCCTGCTCAAAAAAATGGGCGCGAATGTGCGCATCGTCGCGCCGGAATTCCTGATGCCGGAAAAATTCGCGGTCGAAGGGCTGGAGACTTTTACCACGCTCGAAGACGGCCTGCCCGGCGCCAATGTCGTGATGCTCCTGCGTATTCAAAAAGAGCGCATGGAGGCCGGACAAATCCCCGATGATGCCGCCTATCACAATGAGTTCGGCTTAACGCTGGAGCGGCTCAACCTGGCGGGGCCGAAGGCGTTCGTTATGCATCCAGGGCCTATGAACCGCGGGGTAGAAATCTCTGACGAGCTTGCCGAAGACCCGGAGCGTAGCCTGATCGCCCGCCAGGTTGCCAACGGCATCCCGACACGTATGGCGGTTCTTGATATGCTGATTGGTGGGAAATAGCATGTGCATGAATCCCCCATGTATAGTCATTGATGATGTTGTTGATTCCAACATTCTCGTTTCTTCTGACACACTAATCCTCTCTGGAATTTGCCTCGTCATTTTTCTAATCGGCTATTTGTTTGGCTCTATACCCTCGGGGCTAATTATCACAAAATTGGCAGGCTATGATGACATACGCAACATAGGCTCAGGCAATATCGGTGCCACAAATGTTTTACGTACAGGAAATAAAAAGCTTGCCATTTCGACGCTTGTTTCAGACATGCTTATTAAAGGTACACTCCCTGTGTTTTTGGTTATTTTTCCACTTTCTATATTTTTTGACGCGCAAGCTGCGACAATGGGTGTATCTGCAGATTACGATAACTACAGGAATGAAGACGAAATTGTTACATCTATTGCCGGTTTGATTATAGGTTTAGGTGCAATAATAGGCCATTGCTATCCCATCTGGCTGAAATTTAAAGGTGGCAAGGGCGTTGCGACGGCGCTTGGTGTTTTTCTGGCCGCCATACCAATAGCCGGAGCCATTGCCTGCGCAGCATGGGTTGCAACATTTTGCATCTCAAAAACATCATCCCTGTCAGCGCTCATTGCCGTGTTCACTGTGCCCATTGTTACATTCTTTGTTTATGGACAAACACCGGCCGCCATTGCCTTTCTCATCACCGCCCTTATATGGTGGCGGCATAAGGACAACATTCGGCGCCTTATAAAAGGCGAGGAGCCGAAGATTAGTTTCTCCGCAAAAGTAAAAGACAACGATACTTAATATAACTGAATATAACTGATTTGGATTATGTAAAATGCAACTAGAGTTGGGGAAGTCTCCAGTATCATTAAATTCCGGAAGCGAGCCGCTTTCGGAAAGTGAAAAGCTGGCCTGGTTGCGGCTGGCGCGCACAGACAATGTCGGACCAGTAACGTTTTACCGCCTAGTCGAAGCTTACGGCTCGGCCACCAAAGCCCTCGAAGTCCTACCCGAGCTTTCCAAGCGCGGCGGGCGTAAAAAGCCCCTCACCCCCGCTCATGAAAGAGACATCGAAAAAGAATACAAAGCCCTGTCAAAGCTAAAAGGCCGCATCATCACGGCCGCCTGTCAGGACTACCCGCTTGCTTTGGCGGCCATCGCTGATGCACCGCCTATAATAAGTGTGCTCGGCAATGCCGACCTTATGCACCGCTCCTGCATCGCCATGGTCGGCGCGCGCAATGCATCGCTCAACGGCAAGAAATTCGCAGAAAAACTGGCACGGGAACTGGGCGCTGCCGGGCAAGTGGTGGTATCAGGTCTGGCGCGCGGTATCGACACCGCCGCTCATAAGGGCGCTATAGCAACCGGCACCATTGCGGTTGTCGCCGGCGGCATTGATGTGATTTATCCGGAAGAAAACGCCGGGCTGTATGAACAAATCAAAGACGAAGGCCTGATTATCGCCGAAAGCAGGCTCGGTCAAAAACCCTTTGCGCAAAGCTTTCCACGCCGCAACCGCATTGTCTCCGGCCTATCCAAAGGCACCATCGTCGTTGAGGCCACCATGCGCTCGGGCTCACTCATCACCGCGCGCCTGGCCGGGGAACAAGGCCGCGATGTATATGCCGTGCCGGGCCATCCACTCGACCCGCGCGCACAAGGGCCGAATCATCTCATCCGTGACGGCGCCGTTTTGGTGCGTTACGCAAAAGACGTCCTTGAAGCTTTAAATAATTTTTCCGGCACCACTTTGCGCGAACCCGAATTTGCCGAACAAGCCTTTATTCCCGAAGCCTTCGAGCCGGTTGATCCCCCCGAAAATGCGCAAGAAAAAATCATCTCCCATTTATCTTTTGCCCCGCTGCCTGTTGACGAATTGATCCGAACCTGTCAATTGACTATTCCAGTGGTGCAGACCGTCCTGCTCGATTTAGAGCTTGCCGGACGCATTCAGCGCCACGCAGGAAACAGGATAAGCTTGCAGGAAGATTAAAATTGACAGACAACATCGTCATCGTTGAATCACCGGCCAAGATCAAAACGATTGGTAAATATCTTGGCCCTGACTACGAGATACTGGCTTCGTATGGCCATATACGCGACCTGGTGAACAAGGACGGCTCGGTCCTGCCCGATGAGGACTTTGCCATGAAGTGGCAGCCGGGCGAGCGCTCCGACAAGCACATCAAGGACATTAAAAAAGCCGTCAAAGGCGCCAAAACCCTCTGGCTTGCCACTGACCCCGACAGAGAAGGCGAGGCAATTTCCTGGCACATCCATGAAATGCTGAACGAGGAAAAACTACTCGAAGGCAAAGACGTCCATCGTGTTTCCTTTAGTGAAATTACAAAAAAAGCCGTCACCGAAGCCTTCGATGATGCGCGCAAAATTGATAATCAGCTGGTCGATGCTTATCTCGCGCGCCGCGCACTGGATTATCTGGTTGGCTTTAACCTCTCTCCTGTGCTCTGGCGCAAGCTGCCCGGATCACGTTCCGCCGGGCGTGTGCAATCGGTTGCGCTGCGCCTGATTTGTGAGCGCGAATCTGAAATTGAAAAATTCAAGCCGCAGGAATATTGGAGCATCCATACGCGCCTGCACACACCGGATGGGAAGCCTTTTACCGCACGCCTGACCCATCTGGCGGGCAACAAACTCGACAAATTCGATATCGGCAATGAAGAGGCTGCAACCAAAGCCGTTGAACGCATCGAACATAAAAGCCTGTCCGTTCAGAAAATTGAAAAGAAACAGGTCAAGCGCCAGCCTTCTCCACCATTCATAACCTCAACCCTGCAAATGGAAGCGTCCCGCAAGCTCGGATTTAGTGCCCAGAACACCATGCGCACCGCCCAGAAGCTTTACGAAGGAATTTCCATCGACGGCGAGAATGTCGCCCTGATCACCTATATGAGAACCGACGGCATCACATTATCCGAAGGCGCCATTGCCGAGGCCCGCGATGTAATCGGCAAGGATTACGGCGACAAATATCTGCCCGGCGCGCCGCGTATATATAAGTCAAAAGCCAAAAATGCGCAGGAAGCGCACGAAGCCATCCGCCCCACCCATATGGCACGCACCCCGGCGCAGTTGAAAGGCAAAATTGATGATGATCAGTGGCGGCTTTACGATCTAATCTGGAAACGTACCGTCGCCTGCCAGATGGAAAACGCTTTGCTCGATCAGATGAAAGTTGATATTTCCGACGGCACCGACGATGCCATCCTGCGCGCCAATGGCTCGGTTGTTGCCTTTGACGGCTTCCTGACCCTTTACCATGAAGACACCGACGACAACGAAGAGAATGAAGACGAAAAGGATCGCCGCCTGCCGCCAATGAATGAAGGCGATACCACCAAACTGGTCGAAATTGACCCCAACCAGCATTTTACCCAGCCGCCGCCACGCTACTCAGAAGCCACACTGGTCAAAAGCATGGAAGAGCTCGGCATTGGCCGCCCTTCGACTTACGCCTCCGTTCTACAAGTTCTGCGCGATCGCAATTACGTGACCATGGACAAGCGCCGCTTTATTCCTGAAGATCGCGGCCGCATCGTCACCACTTTCCTCAGTAAATTCTTTGCCAAATATGTTGATTATGATTTCACCGCCAATCTTGAAGAAGAACTCGATGCCATCTCCACCGGAGACATGGAATGGAAAGAGGCCTTGCGCCTGTTCTGGGGCGATTTCAAAGCCGCCGTCGATGAAGCCAAAGACCTCACCATCACGCAAGTTATCGATCATCTCGATGAAGAGCTTGCACCGCATTTTTTCCATGAAGATGAAGACGGCAAGGACCCACGCAAATGCCTGGCCTGCGAAGAAGCAAAACGCGAAGGCAGGCTCGGCTTAAAGCTCGGTAAATTCGGTGCCTTTATCGGCTGCTCGAATTATCCCGAATGTAAATTCACCAAACCGCTCGCCATTCCCGGCGATGACGACGAAGACAGCGCCCTGGCTGCTTTATCGAACGCGCCAAAAACCCTTGGCAAAGACCCGGCCACAGGACGCACGGTTAGCCTGCGCCGCGGCCCTTACGGCCCCTATGTGCAGATCGATCTACCGGAAGAGACAGTGGAGCCGGATTTAACCGCCTATGAAGCCGAAATTGAACAATGGAAAGAAGATAAAAAACAAGCCAAAAAAGACGGCGAGAAAGCACCCAAGAAACCTAAGAAACCGGCCCCCGACAAACCAAAACGCCAGGGCCTTCCCAAAGGCACGGCAATCGACGAAGTCACGCTGGAATCCGCGCTTAAACTTCTGGCCCTGCCGCGCGATATTGGCAATCACCCCGAAACCGGCAAGATGATCAAGGCCGGCATCGGGCGCTTTGGGCCGTTTTTGTTCCATGACAGCGTTTATACCTCGATCCGCAAATCCGATGGCGATGATGTGATGAGCGTTGGTATCAACCGCGCTGTGGTCCTGATCGCCGATGCTGCCGAGCGCAAAGCCGCGCGTGAAGCCTCAGGCAAAGGGAGCGGAAAAGGCAAGAAAGAGGCTACGACCAAGAAAAAAGCCCCGGCAAAAAAGAAAGCCAAGACCAAAAAGAAAACCACAAAGAAGAAGGCCGCAACCAAGAAAAAGGCCGGTTAACCCTGAATACTTGACAAACCCCCTAAAACCCGGCATAAAGCCTCGTCTTTTGAAACAGGAACACAATAAAAATGGCTAAGAAGAGCTCAAGCGTTAAGGTTAGACTGGAAAGCACGGCAGGTACGGGCTACCGCTACTATGCCAAGCGCAGCACCAAGGCTGAATACAAGGTCAACAAGAAGAAATACGACCCCTGGGCCGATAACCCTGAAACGGGCAAAAAAGGCGCACATGTCCTGTTTGAAGAGAAGAAAATGCCTCCCGCCAAGAAGAATTAGAAAAAAGCACCTTATGAGCGCTTTTTTTATTCAAAAGTCTGACGCTCCTCCGATTGATACTTTTCCGGATCCAGCTTGCCAACACCTTCGAACACGGCACAATTGCGGCCGCCTTCCTTGGCCTCATACAGGCATTTATCCGCCCGGCCCAGCACGTCCTCGGTCGTGTGCTCGCCATGCTCAATAATCGTACCACCCACGGAAGTGGTGATATCCAGACTCCCTTCCGGCACCCCACACGGAATTGGCTCTTCTGAGATGGAGCGCCGCAGACGCTCGGCCACCATATAAGCCCGCTTCTCACTGACATCGGGCAGGATAACCACAAATTCCTCACCGCCAATCCGGGCCACAAGATCAAAGCTCCGCAAATTTGTCGTCAGCCTTTCGGAAAAAATCTTTAAAACCTCATCGCCGACATTATGACCGTGCGTGTCATTCACCTGTTTGAAATGATCAATATCAATCATCAAAACCCCAAGGTTTTTCTTGCTGTCCTGATTTTTCTGCAACAGTTTTTGCATGTGAACTTCGAGATAACGGCGATTATAAAGCCCGGTCAAAGGATCAGTCAGTGCCATCGACAAGCTAATCTCATAGGTCGAACGCAAACGCTCCTGAAACCGTTTGCGCCTTATTTGCGTGCGCACCCGCGCGATCAACTCATTGCGGTCAACCGGACGAATAATATAATCATGCGCGCCTATCTCAAGCCCGTGGGCAATACGCGACATATCGCCATCCTCGCCGATCATCAGAATCGGTAGCGCCCGCGTACGTTCATTCGATTTAAGGTGCGAACAAAGACGCAAACCATCCTCTTCTTCCAGATCAAGACTGACAATTATGAGATCAAAATCCTGCTTGGATGCCATCTCCATCGCTTTGGCACCACTTTCCGCACTCATGACGATATCATGGTCCTGGGCCAACGTTTCCTCGACCTTCTTCTTTTCAAAATCCTTGTCCTCAACCACCAGAACCCGTGCGCCCTCCACCGGCTCGGTCATAACGTTTGAAGCCTCACCAACCACCCCAAGCTGATTGGCTGTATTCTCACGTATGCGCCATTCATCCATCGCCATCTTCAAACGCACCAGCGAGCGCACCCGCGCCATCAGCGCAACATCATTGATCGGCTTGCTGAGGAAATCATCGGCTCCGGATACAAGACCGCGCACCTTGTCCTCAGCATCCGTCAAAGCCGTGACCATCACGACGGGAATATGCGCAACATCCGGGTTATCCTTGATGGTTTTACAAACCTCAAAACCATCCATACCGGGCATCATTACATCAAGAAGCACGATGTCCGGGCTTTCATTAAGCACTTTTTCCAGAGCCTCTTCACCGCTGGTGGCGGTCAAAACGTCATAATACTCGCTGCTCAGCTTTGCTTCCAAAAGCTTCACATTCGGCAAAATATCATCTACGACCAGCACACGTGCCGACATAAATCTAACTCCCTCTAACTCTTTGTACCCAAATAATTATCAATGACTTCCATGAAGCGTGAAACGGATATTGGCTTGGAGATATAATCCTCACACCCACCTTCGCGAATTTTCTGCTCATCGCCCTTCATGGCAAAAGCCGTCACGGCTATAACCGGAATGGCTTTCAGTTCGTCATCATCCTTAAGCCACCCCGTCACCTCAAGGCCCGAGACTTCAGGAAGCTGAATATCCATCAAAATCAGATCCGGCTTATGCTCGCGGGCTAAATCCATGACCTCTCTTCCATCACTGGTTTCCACCGTATCAATGCCATGCGCTTCCAAAAGGTCATGGAAGAGCTTCATATTCAGATGGTTGTCCTCGACAATAAGAACTTTTTTACTCATGATCTTTTACTCCACCGGCTTTGCCATCATCACAAGTGCCTTCCAGCGCTTCGATGGCGACAAGCTTTTGAGAAATTGTAAAATCATCATATTCGATAATCATATCGCTGATAACCCCGTTTTCATGAAATGTAATCGCCATTTCATAGTCGGATGTTTCCGAAGGCTTGTTCAGGGGGAAAAAGGCCAAACGCACCCGCCAGGCCTTATTTTCGACAAGACTGACATCAAAATCCTGAGAGGCCTTAAAGACATCCTTCACATCAACCACTTTGCCGACAAAAGCATTCACAGCGACCGGACCTTCTTCATCGCTACCGTCAAAAATAGCCTCATTAAAAAGTTTTTTACCTGATTTTATTTTTGAAAGCACACCCAGCGTGTGCCCCATAGGGAAAAGCGAGCCCTGTGGCAAATCAAAAACCAGCCCTTTGGGAATGCTATAGACAGCCTCGCCGCCATCTCCACCCTCTATGCTGGCATGCCCCCGTAACTCCTCAAAAACCTGGCCATCGCGCTTGCGCTGCGAGGTAAAGCTCATGCTCTTGCCGTCAAATGTTTCAAACGTCGAAAAATCACTGGTAATACGGATGGGCGGGCTGTCCGCATATTCATAGAACAGGTTAAAACGGTGTTTGGAGTTCCATGCATCACATCCGGGCTGCCAGTCATAGAACATCTGGCCATCAATATTGATAATCTGTGAGCCGCTGCGCGTTGAAATCAGATCGATATCATATAGGGCTTTATGCGGCGCAAAACCAGCCTCACTCGCAACATCAACCGGATGTTTATCAACCCATTCCGTTGCCTGTGCAGGATAAAGTGTCAAAACACCTGATGCCATGAATGAAAAACAGAAGGCGGCTTTGAGACAGTATCCCGAATACCACCTGTGTGTTGTCCTGTGAAATTCATTCATAGAGCGTTTTTCTTCTTGGATAGATAGGGTTTCAGGGCCGGAACTTATCATACCGGATAGGCCAAGGCGTAGAAAGCGGAAAAATCTGCCAAATCAAAGCGGAAATTTTAGCCTACATTACCATAATTTTTACAATCGCGGCGCGCGGGTCTTTTTACAAACCTCTCCTAATCTATTGTTTTATAATCATAAATTTTAGTTTTATAAACTGGCACGCCTCTCGCAATACGTAATATAGGTAATAAAGTTTTTAAAAACCCAGGGGGTGGTAATGACAACCAATTATATCCAGCAAAAAGAGGCCGGCTTAAAGGCCAGATTCTCTCTGCTACCGAAAGCTCTGAGAAAAGGCAAAAACGGGCTGGATAGACCACGCATTCATAAAGGCGGGTTAGAGCTTACGCGCCAGGAAAATTTTGTTAGCGGCGCCCAGGACATCTTTGACCTGCTGGATCAAAACAGGCTGGAAAAAGACGGGCTAAAACGAACCATTGGCACGGCCATAACAATCCTTGGCAACGCCCGGCGCATGATTGAAAACGCGGAGCGTAAAATCGCCCGGCAAAACCGGCATATTAAAGAGCTGGAAGAACAGGCGACAACGGATAAACTGACCGGGCTTTTAAACCGCCAGGGATTCTTCCAGGCCTTTGCCCGCGAATTGGGACGCACCGATAGAGGCCACAACGAAGGCGGCCTTCTTGTTTTGATTGGTGTCGACAACTTCAAAGCCATCAACCACCTGCACGGGGCAAAGGCGAGCGACACCTGTCTGCGTCTGGTTGCCAATGCCCTAAAGAATGAAATCCGCGACATGGATATCGGTGCGCGCATCGATACAGACGAATTCGTCCTGCTGTTTTCCAACACAAACAAAGATCAGGCGCTGGAGCGGGCGCAAAAACTCGCCCTGCGATTGAACAATTTATCCTTTATCCGCGGCGGCACGGAAATCCGCGTCAGCGTTTCCCTCGGCCTCAAAAGCTATGGCCCCGGAGACACGGTCTACAACATTTTTCAAAAAGCCGATAAAGAGCGTTATCTGGATAAGAAGGGAAAAGAAACATGAGCAAATTTTAAAAAATCTTTTTGCTTTGTGTGTACACAAGGCATTCGAGGCGAGGCGCGCGGAACTTAGTCTTACCTAAGTGAGCACGCCAAGACCGAAGAATAACGATGTGTACACACAAAGCAAAAAGATTTTAACGGTTTTTCCGCCTGTCGGCCCCCTCCCTAACCGTGAACCCAAAAGACAGGCGAACCCCCAAGGCCCGGATCGCACCCCCTCCAATCTGCGATCCGGGCTTCTCTTTATTTTCTGGACAGCAAAAAAGCTTTAGGATATGGACAGAATGCAATGGCGCTGAGCCATACAGACAAAGAAGGATTTTAAGATGCCGGCAACGCTGGAACAGATCAAAACCGCCTCTTCGGGGCAGGAATTCGTACAGGAAATAGCGGCTTTTGTAGAAAAACACAAAGAGCTTTCAAACGAGCCCCTTGAGGTTATTGAAGAAACGCTGGGCCGCTCGCGCCATGTTGATATGGACAGCCTGCCATCCTCCGTGAGGAAATTCATCGAACTGCAAAACCGGATAGCCGGACGCGATGTCGGCCGGGGTGGTATGGACAGCTTTCAGGACGAAGAGCGTGATGGCTCCCTGGGACCGGAAACTGAAAAGCAACGATTAAAAAGAGAGACCAAGGAAGCCGAGGCGTTCAGGCAGCTTATCTGGGCCATGCAGTACTATAAAAGGCTTTATGAGCTGGTGTCCGTCAAAATTGACATAGCCAGAAAATCTGTCCGCGTTGCAAAAGAAGACCTGACAACAGAAATAAAAAAGGTGCAGGCCGGACAAAAAACCATAAACGAAACGATCAGCAAATCAAAAAACACAGAGCTATTGGTCGTCAGGGACATTATGCGCAGCTACGAAAGCGACCTGAAGGAAGACAAGAAAGAACTGGATGCTTATGAAAGGGACGTTCTTGATCCAGCTGAAGACATGCTTTCAGATATGCCGCCCCCGAATACAGAGAAGCTGGAAGAAGTGAGCCATGATATTGAGAACCGGATGCCCACACGGGCAAAAAATTATTTTCTCAATATAGGAACAAAGCTGCTCTCTAAGTTCAACAGTTTCAAAAGACCGCGCAGAGTCGAAGACCCAGAGGACTTTTATCCGGAACCGCAATGGAGCATACCGACGATTCACGACGATATTGTGAATGATCAGGATACTGATGATGGTCCGGATATGGGCAGCGGCGGCAGCGTAACCAATTCCGCTGATAATGACGACGACGAAGAGGACGAAGAAAAGCCCGAACCCAAGAGCTAACCCCCTAAATCCACCGCTTTCCACCCCGGTAAATTAAGCCTTTATTCATAACTCTCTGATATATTTATAAAAAATCAGAGGGTGTTATGAGTGATAAAATAAAACCATGGAGCGAAGCCCGTTCAGAAGAACCTGTTGTTCTTTCTGATGGCCTTGCTGACAAAAATGTCCGTATCCTCAATCCGTTAGCAGCTCCCGATCTTTATTTTGAACTCTATGATAACGCAGCAAAGCGCGTGACCATAACAGACCCTCAAACCAACGAATCACAAAACTATGAGCTAGTAGAAAACATCAACAATCCCGAGACCAGCTCTCATTTCAAAGTCATCAAAAACACTGAAACCGGCCATCACATTCTTATAGGAAAAGGCATGGACTTAGTGGGCAGAGACGAAGGAGCCGGAAGAATAGCAGGAGTTATTGAAGATTTAGACCAACAAGGTAGTGCTGAAGATGAAGGATGTGTGACAGGACAAGTTCTTGATGGCGAAAAAGCATATCTGGAACTTCTTCAAAGCCCTGACGTAAAAAGCATTGAAGTTATTGGTTATTCGATTGGATCAATTCCTGCCAACTATCTTGCCTCAGTCTATGATGCAAAGGTTACAAATATTGCTGACCTGGGCGTGCCCGGCTCAGAATTTGATGCTGAACCAACATCTGAAAATTTTAATGTCTGTGCCCATGGGCTTTTCCCCGGAGCACACGGAGAGTTCAAAACAAACTTAAACGAAAATGTTGTTGGCCTTGCACTTCGCCTTGATACTATGGGCGGGTCCTTGGGAGGTGTGGGAACAAGGTTTGGAAAGCAAATAGTGCTTGATGAAAATGATGTGAACTTGATGGGCATAGGCCATGTCCCAGAAGTCTACGCTGATTCCGCAAGGGAACTTCACCAAGCCCCGGAAACGGAAACAACCGAGGCATTAAAAGTCGATACGTGGAAACCTTTCAACTAAGCCGCTTCCTCATCAGCCTTTGCCTTCGGTAAATTCACTTTGATATGAAGATCTTTAAGCTGCGCTTCATCCACCTGTGACGGAGCCTGCATCATCTGGTCTTCATACTGGCCGTTCATCACGAAGGCATAAACCTCACGCAAATTCGGCTCATCGGCCAGCAGCATGATCATCCGGTCCAGCCCAAAGGCCAGCCCGCCATGGGGCGGCGCGCCATAACGCATGGCGTTTAGCATGCCGCCAAACTCGGCTTCCAGCACGGCTTTATCGTATCCGGCAATGCCAAAAGCCTTTTCCATGATCTCCGGTTTGTGATTGCGGATCGCACCCGATGCGAGCTCAAAACCGTTGCACACGCAATCATATTGCCACGCGTAAATATCCTGCGGCTCTTTATTCTCCAGATCATCCATGCCGCCTTGCGGCATCGAAAACGGGTTGTGAGAGAAATCAATTTTTTGCTGCGCCTCATCAAACTCATACATCGGGAAATCAACAATCCAGCAAAACTTGAATACGCCCTGCTCACGAGCGGCGGGGTGGGATTCAGGAAGAGCATCACATATTGCATCGCGCGCCGCGCCGGCAAATTTGGCGGCTTCTTTTTCCTGATTGCAGACAAAGAACACAGCATCGCCGTCTTCAAGGCCTGCGGCTTCCCTCAGAGCGGTCTGCGCCGCTTCAGGAATAAATTTGGCGATTGGGCCCTGACCTTCACCATCCTTAAACAGCACATAGCCCAGACCCGGCGCGCCTTCGCCCTGCGCCCAGCTATTGAGCTTGTCAAAGAAACTGCGCGGCTGATCGCTAACGGCCGGAGCGCGAAGCGCACGGACAACGCCGCCCTTTTTAATCACACCTTTGAAGGCGTTAAATTCGACATCATCACGGGCAAACACGTCCGTCACATCGACGACTTCCAGCGGGTTGCGCAAATCCGGCTTATCCGTGCCGTATTTGAGCATGGCATCTTCGTAGCGAAGATTGGGCAGCCATTCGACCTTACGTTTATCACCTTTGAAACCGACGAATTCCTCAAACACACCTTCGATCACCGGTTGAATGGTGGAAAACACCTCCTCCTGCGTGACGAAGCTCATCTCAACATCAAGCTGGTAAAACTCGGCAAGGCGATCCGCACGCCCATCTTCATCACGAAAACACGGCGCAATCTGGAAGTAACGATCAAAACCGCTCATCATCAAAAGCTGTTTGAATTGTTGCGGCGCCTGTGGCAAAGCGTAAAACTTGCCCGGATGCAAACGCGAAGGCACAAGGTAATCGCGCGCACCTTCGGGGCTGCTCGCCGTTAAAATTGGTGTCTGGAATTCCTGGAACTCTTTTTCCCACATGCGCTTGCGGATCGAAGCCGTAACATCATTGCGCAGGCGGATATTGTTTTGCATCTTTTCACGGCGCAAATCGAGATAACGATAACGCAAACGAATATCTTCCCCCGCTCCGTCATCCTCGGCCACCTGAAACGGAATAACATCGGCGGCGGATTGCAGATCCGCAGTCTCAATATAAACCTCAATCTCACCGGTGGGCATTTTCGTATTCAGCGTATCGCCGGGGCGCTCGCGCACCTGGCCATTAATCGTAATCACAGATTCGACGCGCCATTTATCCACTGTATTGATTAGCGGTGAGCCCTCATCGACCACGCATTGCGTCAAGCCAAAGCTATCGCGCAGATCAATGAACAAAACCCCACCATGGTCGCGCATACGGTGGATCCAGCCGGACAGGCGGATCGTCTCCCCGACATGGTCTTTGCGCAATTCCCCGCAATTATGTGTTCTATAGGCGTGCATTCTCTTTAATTCCCTTGTATTATCATTCGCTTACGCCCTTAAAGCAAAGGCCAGAAAGACAATATGCCAGTCATTACCGATAATCAACGTTTGAATGAAGTCTGCGAGAATCTCTCCCGCCACGACTTTATTACCATCGACACCGAATTCCTGCGCGAAAAGACCTATTATCCCAAGCTGTGCCTGATTCAGGTCAGCAGCCCGGAGGGCGAGGCCCACGCCATTGATCCGATTGAAGGCAATCTCGACCTTGCTCCATTGCTTGATCTGCTCGCAAACCAGAAAATCCTGAAAGTCCTGCATGCCGCGCGGCAGGATCTGGAAATTTTCTACGCCCTGATGAATGAGGTTCCCCGGCCCTTCTTCGATACCCAGATCGCGGCCATGGTCTGCGGCTATGGCGATTCTGTCGGCTATGAAGCGCTGGTGCGCAACATCACAGGCACACAGATCGACAAAAGCGTGCAGTTCACCGACTGGTCGCGCAGACCCTTAAGCAAAAAGCAAATTGATTACGCCCTCGGCGACGTCACGCATTTGTGTAAAGTATACCGCCACCTTGCCGCCAAACTGGAGGAACGCGGTCGCACCTCCTGGGTGTTCGAGGAAGAAGCCATTTTAGAAGACCCCGCCATCTACGAGAACAACCCGGAAGAAGCCTGGAGGCGCATCAAAGTAAAAACGCCAAAACCGAAAATGCTGGCTGTGCTGCGTGAAATCGCCGCCTGGCGCGAAATACGGGCACAGGAAAAAAACATCCCAAGGCCATGGGTGCTACGCGACGAGACACTCGCTGATATGGCGGCACAAGCGCCAAAAGATGCCGGACAGCTCAAGAAAATCCGCAACATGCCGGGCGACATGGCCGATCGCCCCGCCGGAAAAGCTCTACTTGAATGCATCCAAAAGGGCCTTGCCACACCCAAAGACAAAATGCCGCAACCCATAAAAAAGAAACCGCTGGCGCCCCAGGCTGCTGCCACTGTCGATGTCCTGCGCATGCTTTTAAAGGTCCAGTGCACCGAGAGCGAGGTGGCCTCAAAACTAGTTGCTTCGAAAGAAGACCTCGAGGCCATCGCCATGGATGATAACGCCGACGTTCCGGCGCTCAAAGGCTGGCGCTACGAGGTCTTTGGCAAGGAAGCCCTGGCTTTAAAAAAAGGCAAACTGGCGATCGGGCTGAAAGATACCAATATCACAAAATTTGAAGTAACCGGCGACACCGGTTTGCACGAATAGTATTTAGCATGAAACAATTATACATCATCCGCCACGCCCAGACATTACCCGCCGAAGGTGGCGATGATAAAGCGCGCAAACTAACACCCAATGGCCTGGCTGATGCCAAAGCGCTGGGGAAAATGATGACACATAAAAATTATAAACCTGATTTCGTTCTTTGCTCTCCCGCGACACGCACACGCGAAACCCTGACGGGTGTTTTGGAATCTTTCGACGATACGCCAACTGAATTTCCGGACGACATATATAATGGCGGCGCGGGTGATCTTCTCCATATCCTTCAGCAGCAAGACACAGAACCTCAAAACATCCTGCTGGTTGGCCATGTTCCTGGCGTTTATGAACTGACCGCGCTGCTGGCCGGAACCGGAGCCACCTCGCTGCTGTCAAAACTCTCGCAAGGCTACAAACCCGGGACTTTAAGCGTTTTATCCTGCCCGTGCGAAAGCTGGGCCGACATCCAGCCCGCCGAAAACGAGCTCATAGATTTCCAGGAATCTATTGATTACAACGCCCCCGCCACCCCGGCACGCTGGACTTAAAAAAAGTTTGACACACCTCCAAAGTTACTTTACATATATATAACTGTTATGTATAAATAACTTTGGAATTATCATGTCAGAGCTAGAATTTAAAAAACCTTTTCGTATCCAAGTGCTAAAGCCTCCTGGAGGCGTTAATATAACGGACCAAAACCTTGGATTTAAGCCTCAGGCTCTCGAACGAACCTCTAAAGCTTTTACTTTCAAGCATATGGGATGCTCGGATGGCTTTGAATGCGGTAAGCTGCCAACAGCATTTAGAGAACTACAGGATATAGGTCAAAAAAATGATTTTTCTATCGGTACTATTGAGGTTGATATTCCAGATCAACAAGGGCAAACACAAACCGTTTATATTTTTGGTCCCACAGCTTTTATGGAGGATATAACTGCCTTTATACAAGCTGAAGCAAAAGGAACGTCCGGGCTTGGGGGGGAACAAATTTTCTTTCGTACTGCTTTGACATCAGGAGAGGAATTAACCAAGGCCAAAGGTTGGTTTGATCTCAGCAACCATTACTTCTTTTTTATTGATGAAGGCATGTTCGAACGAACATTGGACTTATTTAAATACCCGAGGCCAGAACCTAACACTTCACCATCCACTCAACCCCCCCAAACACCGGACGAAATTCCAGAACTTACAACATAATAAAGATTAACTGCTCTGCAACTCAACCAGCACCCGGCGCAGCAGGGGCACGGAAATCCCACGTTTTTCCGCCAGCGCCAGCCGGTCTGCCAGAGAAGCAATGTCGCGCGCAGCAGTGAAAGAGCGCTCCATACGCGGCAAAACATATTGAATCACCTCATTGCCCACCGTTAATTGCCGGTCGCTGAACTGCTTAATAAGGATCGAGGCCAGCAAGATATCATCGGGCGGATCAATCGTGGCCACCGGCGCCGCCCGCCAGCGCGAAGCCAAATCGGCAATGGCAAAATCGGCATGGGATGGCGCCATACGCATGGTCACCAACAAGCTGCGTTGCTCTTCTTTCAAAATATTATAAAGATGAAACAAGGTGGTTTCGGCGTCGCGCTCGCCCAACCAGGGATCGACACCGTCAATCATAATATGTTCGCCAGCCTGTGCGATCTGCTCGGCGGTTCGGGACAAAAGCATTTCCGGCCTGATCGCCTCGGCCTCGGTTTTTTCGCACCACACCGCGGCCAGATGCGTCTTGCCGCTGGCGGCAGGACCGTTAATCACCAAAAGCGGTGCCGGCCAGTTCGGCCAGCGATCAATCCACTGCACGGCAGATTCATTGCTTTTTGCTACCAGATAATCGCTGCGCTCCAAGGCGCTTCTATGCTGAAGATCAAGCGGTATTTGCTCTGCCGGGTTTGTCATCTTATCTATTTGCTTTGCGGTTTTTTCTTTTTGTAATAGGCGCTGGCCTTATACTGGGCAATGCCGAACGCCAGCAGCACGCCAATCACAGCCGCCACCGGCACCGCCAGAAACATTCCCAAAATGCCAAACAACGAGCCACCGGCCAACAGCGCAAAGAACACCCATAAAGGATGCAAACCGACACTATCGCCCACCAGCTTCGGTGTCAGGAAATTGCCCTCGACAGCCTGCCCGACAATGAAAATGATACCAACAATTAAAATCCGCAGCCACTCGCCATCAGGAAGCCATTGAAAGCAGGCAACTCCAAGGCTGACCACCAGCCCGATCGCCGAGCCGACCATGGGAATAATCGATAAAAACCCGGCGCTAAGCCCGATCAAAAACCCGTATTTTAGCCCCGCCAGCGACAGAGCCACCGCATAAATCACCGCCAGTATAAACGCCACTGTGATCTGGCCGCGCACAAAGCCCGAGATTTTTTTGTCAATTTCCTTCAGCAGTTCCATGATCGTCTTTTTCGAATGGCGCGGGATTAAATCATTGACCCAGGCCGTCATCTTCGGCCATTCCTTCATCATGAAATAAGCCACAACCGGCATGATGACCACAAGAGAAATCATATCGATCACCGCCTGCCCGCCAGCCGCCAACCCGTCCAGAATACCACTAGCCACATTGAGGGCCGAACCGGCATGCTTGCTGACCAGCGCCTGCAGCTCCTCACCGTTGCTTTTGCCGATCAAATCCTGCACCCGGCTGGAAAACGGCTCAATCAGCACGCCGATCTTATCGGCATAGCCGGGAATATCTTTGGAAAGCTGGACCAGCTCGTTATAGGCAATCGGCGCGATCGCAGCGATCAAACCGCCAATAAACAGGAAGAACGCGAACATGATCGCCAGCGCCGCCGGGCCACGCGCCAGACCAACCCCGCCCAGCCTGCCCACAATGGGATTGAGCAGATAGGCCAACGCAACGCCCAAAACAAAAGGAAGTAACATACCTTTCAACAACCACACCACCAGCAGAAAAGCGGCAAAGGTTATACTCCAGAAAATCAAATGGCTGCGCGCTGTCATATTATTACCTCGGCCTAAAACGGTTCAAATAAAGCTCATAGACAAGCCCGCTTCCGCCTGCCGGAGCGCCAAAATCAGCCACATTCAGCCGTGGCGTGGTCAGGGTCATATCGGCCTGGGCCAGCGCAAGACGCAGGCGACGCTCTGTGCCCTGAAAGACCAGATTAAGCCGCGCCTCGCCCGGCGACAGGGACTCAAGAATAATCTCATTCACCCCATAAACCTGCTCCAGCGCCCTTTGTGTTTCTGCCCATTGTTCAAGACCCGAAAAGCGAATACGCACCTGCAACCGATTGCCGCTGGCCGGACCAACAACCGTCTTTGCCTTCCAGTTCTGCTGCAAAGCCTGATGCACTTTTTTGGTCGCACGGCCCAGCATCTGCTGCTTGGTTTCACCCGGCAATGCACGCAACGTGATATTTTTTACAGCCTCCGGCCCGGCACGGTCGGTGCGGTAAATACCGACCCGCAGCACTCCCGCCGCCGGATTATGCTCGCCGGCAACACCGGCAAAAGCATCATCAGGCGCGGCCACCAAAAGCGCCGCTTCGCCTGCGCCATAGCGCTTCAATATCGCCTCCAGCTTGCGCTGATCATAGCCAAACGCCTGATCATCGCCGATATCGGATACGTCCTGTAAATCACCGATCGGCACAACAATCGGCACAAGGCCGCCCAGATTGTCCGCCCGGCTCCAGGCCCTGATCCATTCATTGTGATGCGACCACAACACCGTGCCCGCCTTGTGCTCATAAAATGGAAGCACCAGAACCGGCTTGGAGCCAACATCGGTAAAACGCACCCCTCGTGTGGCAAAAAAGTTGCGCACATCCTTATCTTTAAAGCGAAATGTATAAGTGCCAACATAGCGCACGCTGGAAAGCTGCTCTTCGGTCACTTCAAAGTCTTTAATAAGCGTCGAAATGACCGGCAGATCAGGTTGTGTAAACTGCCCGATCTCGCCCTCCGACATCATACGGCCAGCCAGCATAGCAAAAGCATCGCTCTGTGCCTTGGCAAATGCCTGCTCCTGTGCTGCTGCCGAATTATCGGCTGTGACATCCACTTTGACATCGGTAATCGTAAACAGGGCGCCTTGCGCTTTTGCTTCAAAAGCAGCGCAGAGACAAAAACACACAAAAAATGCGTAAAAGACTGTACGGAAAGACATAAAATGCTTATAAACTGTCGCCATAACGAAGGTTATAACCCCGAAAAGGGCAAGATGCAAAATGAAAGAAACCGCCTATAAACAAGCCGGAGTAGACATAGATGCCGCCGCCGATCTGGTGGAGCGGATCAAACCCCATGTCAAAACCACAAAGCGCAGCGGCGTAATGGACGGGCTGGGCGGCTTCGGCGCTTTGTTCGACCTCAAGGAAACCGGCTATAAAGACCCGGTTCTGGTCTCCGGCACCGACGGTGTCGGCACCAAAATCAAAATTGCCATTGATACCGGCAAGCACGACACAATCGGTATCGACGCCGTGGCCATGTGCGTCAACGATATCATCGTCCAGGGCGCAGAGCCTTTGTTCTTCCTTGATTATTTTGCCACCGGCAAACTCGACAACGATGTGGCGGAAAGCGTGATCGCCAGTGTTGCCGAAGGCTGCCGCCAGGCGGGCTGCGCCCTGATCGGCGGGGAAACTGCCGAAATGCCGGGGCTGTATGCGCCGGGCGATTATGACCTGGCCGGTTTCAGCGTTGGCGCGGTCGAGCGCGATCAGATGATCACCGGCGAAACCATAGAAGATGGCGACATCATTCTCGGCCTTGCCGCCAGCGGGCTTCACTCTAATGGATTTTCTCTGGTGCGCAGACTGGTCGAAACCACGCAAGGGTTCGATTACGACAGCCCGGCTCCGTTCTCATCAACGACGCAAAGCCTTAAAGAAGAACTCCTCACCCCGACTAAAATTTATGTGAAATCAATTCTGGCGGCGCTTAAAGAAAAAGATGAGCAAGGGCGCTCAACCATCAAAGGCATGGCCCATATCACCGGCGGCGGCTTTGTTGAAAATATACCCCGTGTATTGCCCGATGGCGTCGCCGCGCAAATCGATGCGGCAAGCTGGCCGCTTCCTCCTGTTTTCAAATGGCTGAAGGAAATCGGCAAGCTCTCGGTGGAAGATATGACCAGCACACTCAATTGTGGAATCGGCATGATCGTGATCTGTCATCCCGATCACGCGGACAGTTTAAGCAGCATTCTGTCAGGCGAAGGGGAGAGCGTTTACACCATCGGATCAATTACAAAACGAGACGTATCGGATTTATCTGTTATCATTGATAACACTGAAAAATCCTGGTCTTAGGTCTGTAAAATGGACGACAAAAAACTGAATCTCGCTGTTTTTATTTCCGGTCGCGGCAGCAATCTGCAATCGCTGATCGATGCCTGCCGGGACGAGGGTTACCCCGCAAAAATTTCTGTTGTTCTTTCCAACAAGCCGGATGTCCCCGGCCTGCAAAAAGCCAGCGACGCAAACATTCCGGCCATCACGGTTCATCACAAAGATCATAACACCCGCGAGGATTTTGAAAACGCGATGCTGGCAGCACTCAAAGATTACGAAATAGATCTTATCTGTCTGGCCGGGTTTATGCGCATCCTGACGCCGCATTTTGTTAACCAGTGGCCGGGCCAAATTATTAACATTCATCCGTCCCTGCTACCCGATTATAAGGGCACGAACACCCATGAGCGCGTCCTGGCAGATGGCAAAACGGAAACCGGTTGCACCGTTCATTATGTCGTCCCGGATGTTGATAGCGGCGCCATTATTGTACAAAAACGTGTCCCGGTTCTGGAGGGCGACACCCCGGATGCTCTGGCTGCAAGGGTCCTGGAACAAGAGCATATCGCTTATCCCGAGGCCATCGCTCTGGCCGTGAAAGAGAAAGCCTGACTTTTCCCCTCATTCTGCCTTATAATAAGAGTTGGTAAGGGGTTCATTGACGTCAGGGCTATAATTGATATCAAAGTCTAAAATTCTGCGCTTTTTTCTTTTCTGCACACTTATATATGGTGCAGCGGCGTGCCTGTTGCTACCCGTTTCTTCTTCCCACGCCCAACTTTCCGCGACCTCCACTCTTGTGCTTTCCGAAGAGCAGCCTTCAGTACTTTTGGGGCCCTATCTCTATGTCACCCCGGACCCGGAAGGCAAACTCAATGAAAAAGCCCTTGTTACCAGGCACCGAAACAACCTGATGGGAACAAGACAGGACCGGCGCATCCTCAATCTGGGGCCGGCCTCCAAACCCGTCTGGATGATTTTTACCGTTGCAAACAATTCCGGCACAGAAGACTGGGTCCTTCATTTCGGCAAGGCTTTGGATGGCCGCTATGCCAACGTCAAAAAAATAATGGTTCAAAACGCAACCACCGAACAATTCTATGCGCTGGCCTTGCGGGACAAAAATAAGCCAGGGGGCTTTGGCAAAAATTTAATGGGGCCTGCCGTTTCTGTAAACATTGAAAAGGGTCAGACAAACCTTCTTGTTCTTTATTTTGAATCCGAAGGAAAGCTGCCAGCCACAATCATGCCGCGCCTGATGACAGAAAAAGCCTATATCAATCTTCTGCGCTATGGCGATATATCATCCATCATAGCCGGAACATTTTTCATCAGCATAATGGGATTCTTTATTGCTGTCGTTTATATGAGGCAGCGGCCCGCCTATCTGGCTTTCATCATATATTATCTCCTCCAGACCTGTCTGTTCTTCCTGATCGGCAACAGCTTCTTTGCCAGCCTGAGCTTAACCGGGGAATTCCTGGCTTTGCTTTATATACTGACCATTATAGCAGGCCTGTTTATGACCAAAGTATTTCTTGATGTTACAGCGGAGAATACATCGCAAACCTATGCACTCTATGGATTTGGGGGATATCTCTTAATCACCGCTTTATTAAATTTTGTTCTCTTCCCTGATAACTCTGTCATCGGCCACATCCTTTTATTTGTTCCCACCATGCTCTGTGCACTCGCTATCTCTGGCCTGTCCTTTGTACAGGGGCAGGACGGAAAACCCGAGGGGCTGTATTTTGCGATCGCATGGTTACTCCATTTCATAGGGGCTTTTGTAACATCTATGGCGTCCTTTGAAATCATTGCGCCCACGACATTTACCCTGGATGCTTACTGGCTCTTTCTAATCCCGCAAGCCTTCTTTTTTGTTGTTGGTACAACCAAAAAACTTCAAACCGCCGACGTACAGGCCAAGCAACTTCGCTCACGCGAGGAACGGGAAGAACGCTCGCTGTCCAGATTAAAACAATCCAAAGAATCTGCCGACCAAGCCAGGCTCCTGCGCGTGATTGAACGCGAGCGCGAATTAATGTCTGAACTGAGAGAGCGCGAAATGAAGCGCACAGAGGAAATGCGCCAGGCCAAGGAAATCGCCGATGAAGCCAACCGCGCCAAATCCGCTTTCCTGGCCGTAGTCAGCCATGAAATCCGTACGCCGATGACCGGCATTATGGGCATGGTCAAGCTCCTCCAGGATACGAAGCTCAACAGCAATCAACAGGAATATGCGCTGGCCATTCATCAATCAGGTGACACCATGATGGCGCTTTTAAATGACATTCTCGACTTCGAAAAAAGCGAGGGCGGCAAGATGGAACTGGAGAGCGTCGATTTTGATCTGCCGCGTCTGGTCCAGGATGTCGTTATGCTCATGTCCGGTAAAGCGCAGGAAAAAGAAATATTCTTAAAAGCCGATATCGCCGATAATATACCGCGCTTTGTTATGGGTGACCCCACCCGCTTGCGCCAGGTCTTGCTAAACCTGACCACCAACGCAATTAAATTTACCCAGGACGGCGGCGTCAGTATCCGTCTTCGCGCAACAAAGCTCGAAGAGAAACACGAAGGCATACGCGGCGATTACGAGATTTATATCGGCGTTGAGGATACCGGTATCGGCATTCCCGAAGAAGCGCAGGAAAATCTTTTTGTTGCCTTCACCCAGGCCGATTCCAGCGTATCACGAAAATATGGCGGAACCGGGCTAGGGCTGGCCATTTGTAAAAGGCTGATCGGTGCCATGGGGGGAACGGTCAGTGTGAACAGTGAAGAAGGCATCGGATCAACCTTTTATTTCACCATCCTGATGGAAGAAGGTCATGCCGATAAGGCGGCTGAAACCGAAGACCAAACGGGACTCTCCTCGGGCAAGGGCATTCCTCCCAAACGTATCCTGGTTGTTGAAGACAACGAAATGAACCGCAGAGTATTGGAAGGACTCCTCGAAAAATACGGGCACGAAGTCATTCTTGTACAAAGCGGAGAAGAAGCGCTGGAAAAAATCAAGGAAGACGATCTCTTCGATCTTATTTTTATGGACATCCAGCTATCAGGCATGAACGGCGAAGAAACCACAAGAAACTTGAGGACCATGCCGGATAAAACAAAGGCCGCCATGCCGGTAATCGCCCTGACCGGCAATGTGAGGGAGGAAGATGTTAAACGCTATTTTGATGCCAATATGAACGGCCACCTGGCCAAACCGATCCAGCCGGAGCTTTTACTGGATGCCATCCGCAGGGTTCATAAGGACAACCTTAAAAACCCTGTGGCACTCCCCGAAGAAGGGGAGCAATCGGCCCTCATGGAGCTGCCAACCAATTTCGAGCTCGACGATCGGGAGCATTATGTATCAGGCAATGTCGGCGACGATGTCCTTGATCCGCTGGTGGCACGCGAGACCGGGCTGGACTTTGAAGAAGACTCTGATGGGGATGCGGGCATTAGCGATGAGGCTACCCCTGCACAAGAATTCCTTAAAAATGAGAGAGAAAAGACAGAAGGCGACTTATCACCCATCCTCAAAGCAAAGACGGGCCTTAAACTTCAGTCTTCCGATGATGAAGAAAGCTCTGACGAAGAGGATATTGAAGAAAAAGAATCTGCCCCGGAACAGCAAGAGGAATTACCACAGGCAAAACCCATCGTCAGAAAAATTCCTGCCGAAACATCTGAGGACGCTGAAGAGCCTGAGCCGTCTCAACAAGAAGACCCCCTTGCCCCTGAAGAAAACCCTGAAGAGAAACCCGAAGACAAAGAAACCGGGTCTGGTGCTAAAGTCGACATGGATTGCCTCGACATGGAAATGCTGGAAAGCCTGCTGGAAAACCTTGGCAAAGATCAGCTAAACGGCTTGATAGAAGGTTTTCTTGCAAAGGCTGATGAGCTCGTCGATGCCATTAATGAAGCCGCCTTACAAAACGAGGCACCCGCAATGGGCGCGCGCGCGCATGAGCTTAAAGGCATGGCCGGAAATTTCGGTATGAAAGAGGTTAGCGAGATTGCCGCCATTGCAGAAAAAGAAGCCAAGCTCGGCAATGTCGAAGATGCGTCTCTCGCTGTTGCCAAACTTGATGAAGCCAATCAAAGATCCAAAAAATCTTTAGCCGCCTGGCTCGAGGAAAACTAACCGACGATTTCGTCATCATTGAAGAAATACGCAATTTCGATCGCTGCGTTCTCAGCACTGTCAGAACCGTGCACGGAATTCTCACCAATATTCAGCGCGTATTCCTTGCGGATTGTACCGGCATCAGCCTCTTCCGGATTGGTGGCGCCCATGACCTCGCGGTTTTTGGCAACAGCATCCTCGCCTTCCAGAACCTGCACGACAACCGGTTCAGAGCTCATAAATTCGGTCAGCTCACCAAAGAACGGGCGTTCTTTGTGAACCTCATAAAACCCCTGGGCCTGCTCCAGGCTCATATGAATGCGCTTTTGCGCGATAATCCGCAGACCCGCTTCTTCCAGCTTGGCATTGACCGCCCCGGTCAGATTACGCCGTGTGGCATCAGGTTTTATAATCGAAAATGTACGCTCTATGGCCATTTTTTCCTCTTTTTTCTTCTAATTGTCATCCTGAAGCGCTTGCGCTGAAGGATCTCATGAAATTCGTGCAGGCTTTATATCGGGAGTGAGCCACAAGAGCAAGCCCCTAAAAAACCCTTTAATTTCAAAGGCTCCCTGTGGATAAGTAATAAAAAACTAATATTTTAATCTTGCGACTCATATTATATTTGCATTAAAAGCGTAGTTTTTGTTATAGTCTATTCATCGTTATGTAAATATAGATATTGTAAGGTAAAAAGTTAATGAGTAAGCATCTCGCACAATGGGAAAAACCAGAACAACTAACAGCAGACCCTGTCACCCTTCAAAGAAAGGGGCAGGAAGCCCAGTCTAAAGTACGGAAATACGCTGATGCTCTCGCAAAAGAGTTAGGGCTGAACCACCATACATCTGTAATTGCTGGCCCTATCAAAGATCTTCAGGCAATCTACGGCAAAGCAGCAAGACATGGTCATATTAATAAAGTTTGCGACGTCTGCCGTTTTCGAATTTTATTTAATAACCCTAAACAAATCATACGATTAAGAGAGATTCTTATGCCTGGGCATAATAGCGCGGCGCTCAACAAAACATGGAAAGACAGAGGTGTTGAAAGCATACAAGTGGAGGATAATTTTTTACGTCCCAAAGAGCATGGTTATATTGGTCTTCATATGTCGTTGAAAGTAAAATTAAGGAATGGTGATCATCACACATGCGAAATACAATTTATGCACGAACGCATGCAAGGCACTGACAAAGAAACACATGGAAAGTATGAAGAAATCAGACGCATCAAGGAAAACCCTGAAGGGTCAAATGGAACTTTGTCAGAAAATCAGCAAAGAGCCATCCAACTTTACATAGAAAGTAACATGACTACGTATGAAGCAGATTCTCTTAGTTTAGGTCTTGATAAACTAAGGGAAGGCTATGTTACTGCCAAAAGTAGGCCTGCCGCCGGGGTCTTACACCATCATCAGGAAGAGCTTACCTTGGTTCAACTCTAACCCGCCAACGCGCTTTCAATCGCACTCACCGCATCATTGGCTGCGTCAACATCGGGTCCGCCGGCCTGCGCCATATCGGGCCGTCCGCCACCGCCTTTACCACCCAGCGCCTCGGCGCCAATTTTCACCAGCTCCACCGCATTGACCCGGTCGGTTAAATCATCGGTCACCCCGACAACAATCGAGGCCTTGCCTTCACCCGTAGCCACCAGAACAATCACACCAGAGCCTAGCTTTTTCTTCAGATCATCGGCCATGGGCTTCAAATCCTTTGGCGGAAATCCTTCCAGCACCTTGCCTGTGAATTTATAACCACCAATATCCTTGATATCATCTTCGGAAGCCGTCATGCCTTCGGTTGCCTGTCTACGGCGCAGATCGGAAATTTCCTTGGCCAGTTTTTTGTTTTCTTTTTCCAGCGCGGCGCTTTCCGTTGACACGTCCACGGACGCATCACCGCCAAGAGAGACCAGTTCTTCCCTAAGTTTTTTGTTTTCGCCCGCCAGCTTGTCGTGAACTTCCTGCTGCCCTTGCGCCTTATTCTTCTCATAGGCCTGCGCCCGCACACCTGTCATCGCCTCAACCCGGCGCACCCCGGATGAAAGCGCACCTTCTGAAACAATCTTAAAACTCTCAATCGCGCCCGTATTTTCGACATGCGTACCACCGCAAAGCTCAATCGAAAACTGCCGGTTGCCCTTCTTCGTACCCATAGCAACGACGCGCACCTCATCGTCATATTTTTCACCAAACAATGCCATCGCGCCGGTTTCGCGCGCTTCATCAATACCCATCAGCCGCGTTTCCACTTTGGTGTCGGCACCAATTTCTTCATTCACAATCTCTTCAACCTTTTGAATTTCTTCAGGCGTGATCCCCTTGGGATGCGAAACATCAAACCGCGTGCGCGCCTCATCCTGCAGCGAGCCTTTCTGTGACACGTGCTCGCCCAGAACCTGGCGCAACGCCTCATGCATTAAATGCGTGACCGAGTGATTGGCACGGATCGCGCTGCGACGATCATGATCGACGCGCATTTCAACACTGTCGGAAACATTGACACTCCCCTTATTACATTCCACATAATGCAAATAGAGGGAGGCGAGGGCCTTTTGCGTGTCTGTGACAGTCAGCTGACAGTCATCGCTAGACAACTGCCCATTATCACCCACCTGCCCGCCGGACTCACCATAGAACGGGGTCTGGTTAGTAATGATAATACCCTCATCGCCTTCACTAAGCGCATCCACCCGCTTGCCGTCTTTCACAATCGCCAGCACCTGCCCTTCGGCTCTTTCAACCTCATACCCTAAAAACTCGGTTGGGCCGAATTCCTCCAGCAATTCAAACCATATTTTTTCATCCGCAGCATCACCGGAGCCGGACCAGGCGGCGCGCGCAAGTTTTTTCTGCTCTGCCATGCATTTATCAAATTCGCCCGTATCAACCTCAACGCCCTGCCCGCGCAGCGCATCCTGCGTCAGGTCGAGCGGAAACCCGTACGTATCATAAAGCTTGAACGCCACATCGCCGGGAAAGATTTTATTTTTGACCTTACCGGATTCTTCATCCAGCATTTTAAGACCACGCTCCAGCGTCACCTTAAAGCGCTCCTCTTCCGATTTCAGCGTCTCGGAAATCAGCGCCTCGGCGCGTTTTAATTCCGGATAAGCCTCACCCATACTTCCCGTCAGAGTTGGCAACAACTGATACATCAACGGCTCTTTCGCCCCCAGCAAATGCGCATGCCGCATCCCGCGGCGCATAATCCGGCGCAGCACATAGCCGCGCCCTTCATTGCTCGGCATCACCCCGTCAGCCAGCAAAAACGCAGCGCAGCGCAAGTGATCGGCAATGACCCGGTGGCTGGCCGCCTGCTCTCCATCGGCATCAACGCTCGTTAAATCGGCGCTGTGTTCAATGATCGAGCGCAGCAGATCAATATCATAATTCGACGTCTTGCCCTGCATCAGCGCCGCCATGCGCTCCAACCCCAGACCGGTATCAATCGAGGGCTTGGGCAAATTGATCTGCGTGTCGGCATCGACCTGCTCGAATTGCATGAAGACAAGGTTCCAAAACTCTAAAAACCGGTCCCCGTCTTCGTTTTCACTGCCCGGCGGTCCGCCCTCCAGCGCTTCACCCTGATCGTAAAAAATTTCACTACACGGCCCGCACGGCCCGGTATCGCCCATGCGCCAGAAATTATCATCGGTCGGGATGCGGATGATTTTAGAATCTTCAAATCCGGCAATCTTTTTCCACAGCTCGGCCGCCTCTTCATCAGACGAGTGCACCGTCACGAGTAACTTATCCTGAGATATACCAAAATTCTTGCTGACCAATTCCCAGGCATAAGAAATCGCCTCTTCCTTGAAATAATCACCGAAAGAAAAATTCCCCATCATCTCGAAAAATGTATGGTGGCGCGCGGTATAGCCGACATTATCGAGATCGTTATGCTTGCCGCCGGCGCGCACGCATTTTTGCGCCGTCGTCGCGCGGCTATAATCGCGTTTCTCGGCCCCGGTAAAAACGTTTTTAAACTGCACCATACCGGAATTGACAAACATCAAAGTCGGGTCGTTTTGCGGCACAAGCGGCGAAGAATCCACGATGCTGTGACCGTGCCCGGCAAAGAAATTCAAAAATTCTGCTCTAATGTCGTTGACTGTTTTCATAGCTTATACCTATTATTCACCCTGCCTTCCCCGCGAAAGCGGGGATCTTAAAAAGATTCCTGCTTTCGCAGGAAAAGCAAAAGTTTATAAGGACATTTATGCAGGAATTTAGCGTACTTGCCAATACTTTAGCCAATACCTCCGGTGCAATAGCCAGAGGCTATTACAGGAAGAATTTTGACGTCCAAAGCAAAGACGACAAAAGCCCTGTCACCATAGCTGACCGTGAGATTGAGCAGCGCCTGCGTGAAATGATAGAAAAGCAACGGCCGGAAGACGGTATTATCGGCGAGGAATTCGGCACCAAAGACAGCCAAAATGGCCTGACCTGGGTGCTGGACCCCATTGACGGCACTAAATCCTTTGTCATCGGCCGCCCGACATTCGGCACCCTGATTGCCCTTTGGGAGGGAGACACCCCCCTGCTTGGCATCATCAACCAGCCGATCACCAACGAAAGATGGGTCGGCATCAAAGACAAACGAACCCGTTTCAATGACCGCCTTGTTAAAACGCGGAATTGCCCGTCCCTTTCCCGCGCCTGCGCGTCCAGCACCACTCCGGCGATGTTTGACGGCCTGCCTCCGGTATACGAAAACTTTGAAAAAGATGCGAAAATGATGGTTTGGGGGGCGGATTGTTACGCCTATGGCCTGCTCGCCTCCGGCCATCTCGACATCGTGGTCGAAGCGGCCCTGTCGCCTTACGACTTCGCCGCGCTGATACCGGTGGTCGAGGGAGCAGGCGGCAAAATCTGTGACTGGGACGGCAAACCGCTTACCCTCAAATCCGACGGCCGCGTCATTGCGCTGGGCGATCCCGCGCTTTGGGACGAGGCTTCAAAACTTCTGAAATAACCTAACGGCCCGCAGCAACGCGGAAAGGTTCGTCTGTTGCCATCGCGGCATATTGCGCGTTTTTACCCGCGGCCACAGAATCCAGCGTTGGGGTCGGCAAATCTTCACGCAGGCGGTAAATCCAATAATTGGACAGCACGCGCTCAATATATTCGCGTGTCTGGCCCGACGGGATGCTCTCGATAAACAACAGCGGATCGTCAATACCCACCATCTCGCGCTTCCAGCGCGCCAGATTGCCCGGCCCGGCATTATAGGCAATCAGCAACGAAAACAAATCGCCACTGACATTGTTATGCGTCATCAACTCTTCAAGATAGCGCTGGCCGATATCGAGATTGACGTGCGGGTCCATCAATTCCTGCTTGCCGTGGCGGTCTTTGTATTGCCTGCGCCCTGCAACATGATTGGCGGTGTTCGGCATCACCTGCATGAGGCCCCGCGCGCCACTGCGGCTTTTGGCATTGGGATCGAAACGCGATTCCTGGCGCATAATTGCATGGATCAAAGCCGGGTCGACCTTATAACCTTTTTCCGGCTTCCACGGCCCTGTCGGATACAGCGCAGCATCATAAAATCCGCCCTCTGCGTTGGCCATGGTGTTGCCCACCCGCATCGCCAGAGCCGGAAGCCCTGCATAACCGGCATAGGATAATAACGCCTCGCGCAATTGCGGGTTATCTCTGGCATCAATCCTTACCAGTTCGGCCTCGGCCAGATTGATCTGTCCCGCCGCCACCAGAGCCGCGGCGCGATACCCCGCAGGCACCCTAATCAGCATTTGACGATTTTCCTTGGTATAGGTCGGGATCTTCCAGTTAAATGCAAAATCACGCCCCAGCGCCCGCGTGGCAATCAAACCGTAAAATGTATGTGGGTGCTCCGAAGCGCGCTTAAGCCATGAGCTCACCGCACGGACATTGCCAGTTCTCATGTGTGATCTTGCCGCCCAATACGCACCCGAAGCCGCCATCCATCCGGACGTGTAAGGCGAGCGCCCTGTAATTTCAAAATGCCGGGCCGCGCCCTCGTAATCCTCGCCGCGCCAGGCCACCAGCCCGGCAATCCAGCCCGCCATCGGCACATGCACGCCGGAGCGCCCTGCGCTTTGTGACGCCAGTTGATACGCTTTTTCCGGCTTGCCGGCATAGAGATAACCGGCGGCAATACCGGCCTGCAGCAAATCACGCTCAACTGGATCAAGCAGTTTGGCCGCATCATTTTCTTTCAGACGGTGCAGCGCCTGGGTTGGCGCGCCCTTAGAAATATCGCGCTTTATCGTGCGTGATAGTTTTTTGATCTGCCCTTTTTGCGCGGCGCTTCTTTTGCGCGGTGAACGGTAAGTCTCACCCTTGGTGATGGTCGGCTCATGTACGCGCGCAATGCCTTTTAAAAACTCCGGCTTGTTCACCCAGTCTGTCGAGCCTCTGGGCTGGCGCTTGAAAACCATTTTCTGAATCTTCTCCGCTCCAGGATGGTCGGCATAAAGATCCAGCCAGTTGCGCAACTCCTCATAGCTCGCCGTATAGGCTATGGGATGCATATAACGCTGATACAAAACATGACCGCGCAGACGAAAATCTTTTAAACGCTCTATCTCGGTATTGGCCCGGCTTATATTGCCCTGGGCCTGATACGCAAAAATACGCTGGTAAATTTCTGCATCCGATGTGGATAGCGGCTCTAAACCCCGCGGCATCGGCCTGCGCTTCGGCACAGGTGGAATGACAGGCTGGCCAAACTCCAAAAGCGCCAGCGCATCCACCGCCGCCACACCTTCTTCTTCTGTTGTAGGCTGGGCTTCAGCGGCTTCGGTTTGCGGCACGCTGGCAACAACGAAGTCCGGTTTTTTGGAAGGGACGGGAATCATGTCAGCTGTATATGCCGGACCGCTGGCAACAGCAGTCGACAAAAACACCAGCCCCGCCACAATGGCGGGTCCTTTTCCGAATAAATTTATACGCATAATACCTAAAGACATACACCAGCCCATGCACAGAGTCTATAAAAGCAGCAAAAGCTATAAACAGCGCTAGTTTAGAGAAGCCCCAACTCTTCGCGCTTCTGCTGCACCATCAGCATATCAGCCCAGACGGCTTTTTTCTGGCCGGGCGTACGCAACAGATAATCAGGGTGATAGGTGGCAATAGCCGGGATCATCTCGGCTTCACCGCGCAACTCCTGTGTTTGCGGCTCATAGCCGTGCCAGGTCTTGCGCATGCGGGAAATACTGTCCGCCCGGCCCAGCAAAGCCTTGGCCGCCACCCCGCCACAGAAAATCAAAACTTTCGGCTTGGCCAGTTGGATATGGCGCTCGATAAACGGCAGGCTGGCTTCAATCTCACCCGGCGCGGGCGTTCTGTTGCCCGGCGGCCGCCAATTGAGAATATTCGAAATATAGACTGATTTGGCCGGGTCCTCTTCGGCGCGATCCATCCCAATGCAGGCAAAGATTTTATCCAAAAGCTGCCCGCTGACCCCGACGAAGGGCTTGCCCAGCCGATCCTCATCCGCGCCCGGCGCCTCACCGACCAGCATCACCGGCGCCTCTGGGTTGCCATCGCAAAACACCAGATTGGTCGCGGTTTGCTTCAACGCAATGCCTTCAAATTCGGCAATCGCCTCGCGTAATTCCTCAAGGCTCCCCGCCGCCTGCGCCAGCTTGAGCGCCGCCGCCCGTGCGTCCGATGCGCCCAAAGGGGTATGATCTTGCGTCGCTGCTGATGCGCTTTTCACCCCCTGCGGTCCTCGCAACGCCTCAAGCGCAGCGGAAACACCGCCGCCCCCCAGATCGGAGCCAGAAGCCACCTCATCTCCTCTTGGGATTGAATTATGTAAAATAGAAATGGGAGAGGCAACATTTTGGCTACTTTGGCCACCGGAAAGGGTAGCAATCTTCGTCCGATCGACCGGCTCTTTCGCCAGAGCTTCATCCACCCCGTTATCGGCATACCACTCAAGCGCGGCTCTATATGCTGTTTGCGACATATTGTTCATTTTACCCTAAAAAACCCGGCGATTTACCTGTATACTCAGAGTTTAGCGCTCTCCTGCGCGTTGTCGAGTGATCTTTCAATTCTGTTCAGGGTTAATGCATATGCCAGAGTCCGTCCGATCAGACCGCGAAAACATGGAATATGATGCTGTTGTAGTCGGCGCCGGACCATCCGGGCTGGCCTGTGGCATTCGCCTGAAACAACTCAATCCGGAAATCAATGTCTGTATCCTTGAAAAAGGTTCCGAGGTCGGGGCGCATCTTCTTTCTGGTGCAGTGTTTGAACCGCATGCCCTGAACGAACTTATTCCCGACTGGAAGGAAAAAGGCGCGCCCTTAAATACCCCGGTGACAAAAGACAAATTTATGCTGCTGACAAAAAGCAGCGCCATTGCTCTGCCGACCCCGCCGCAAATGCACAACAAGGGCAATTACATTATTTCGCTCGGCATGCTGGCGCGCTGGTTAGGCGCACAAGCCGAAGAGCTCGGCGTGGAAATATTCCCCGGCTTTGCCGCTGCCGAAGTGCTTTATAATGATGAAGGCGCGGTTATAGGTGTTGCCACCGGCGATATGGGGCTGGACGCGCAAGGCGGCAAGACCGAACAATTCGAGCCCGGCATGGAGCTGCACGCGCGGCAAACCATTTTCGCCGAGGGCTGTCACGGCTCGCTGACCAAGAGGCTGATCGAAAAATATGATCTGCGTGCAAACAGCGATCCGCAAACCTACGGCATCGGTATTAAAGAGCTTTGGGAAGTCGCACCCGATAAACACCAGCAGGGTTTAACCATGCACAGTATCGGCTGGCCGATGGATTCCAAAACCTATGGCGGCTCTTTTATTTATCACCTCGAAGACAATCAGGTGGCGGTCGGTTTTGTCATTGGACTTGATTACCAAAACCCGCATCTATCCCCTTATGATGAAATGCAGCGCTTCAAGCTCCATCCGAAAATCAAACCATTGTTTGAAGGCGGACGACGCATTTCTTACGGCGCGCGGGCGCTGGTTGAAGGCGGGTTTCAATCCCTGCCTAAACTGACCTTCCCCGGCGGTCTGCTGATCGGCGATACCGCCGGTTTTCTCAATGTACCCAAAATCAAAGGCAATCATACGGCCATGAAATCCGGCATGGTGGCGGCCGAGGCCATTCATCAATTCCTCTCTGAAACCCAGGATTGGGGTGGAGAATGCATAAAATACGAAGAAAACCTCAAAAAATCATGGGTCTATGCCGAGCTCAAAAAAACCCGCAATATCCGCCCCGGCTTCCACAAAGGGCTGTGGTTTGGCCTCATTAATGCGGCCTGGGAAACCCTTACCATGGGCCTTTCCCCCTGGACGCTGAAAAACCACGCCGACCATGATACACTCAAAAAAGCCAGTGATTGCAACAAGATAACCTACCCCAAGCCCGATGGTGTCGTTACATTCGACAAATTAACCTCGGTCTCGCTCTCCAGCACCAATCATGCGGAAAACCAGCCTTGCCATTTGGTGCTAAAAGACCCGAATATCCCTGTAGACGTCAATTTAAAGGAATATGACGAACCGGCGCAGCGTTATTGTCCGGCCGGTGTTTACGAAATTATTAACGATGATGCGGGACAATTAAAGTTGCAGATAAACTCGCAAAATTGCGTGCACTGCAAGACCTGTGACATAAAGGACCCGTCACAAAATATAGATTGGGTCACACCGCAGGGGGGAGACGGACCGAACTACCCAAATATGTAGAAAGGCTCTATATTGTCTAAGATGAATACAATAACAAAAACGAAAGCTATAACCGCATTGGTGGCGACCTGCCTGATTGGCATAGGCACCGGCGTTTCTCTGGCCGCTGGCGACGTGGAAACGCCAAAGGAAATCAGAGTAGAAACCCTGGCCAGTGTTGAAACCACCGCGGGCAGTGCAGCCTCTCAAACAAAGTTCAACCCCTTTAACGGCACCAGCATTGCCGGGCATTATCTCTCTGGCCGCTTCGCCCAGCAGCATCACGACTGGGCCAGCGCCAACGTCTTTATGAGCCGGGTGTTAAAAATCGACCCGAATGACGCCGATTTGATGAAAAAATCCATGGTACTGGCCATGGGCTCGGGCGATGCAGACAACGCCGTTGCCATGGCCGCAAATGTTTTAAAGGAAGAACCGGACAGCTCTCTTGCTTTGCTTTTCCTCGCCACCGATGCCTTCAAGCGCAAAGATTATGACGGCGCCGCGAAATTTATTGCCCAGGTCCCGGAAAGCGGATTGTCCGACTTTATTATGCCACTGCTTAAAAGCTGGAGTGAAGCTGCGAACGGGAAATTTGAGACGGCCAATCTGCAAGACAATTCCATTCATATCTATCACGCCATTTTGATCGCCGATTATCTCGGTAAGAAGGACATGATCGCGCCGCTTTTACAGGAAGCTTTGAAAATTGAAAATCTCTCGGCGCGCAGTGTTGAACGTATCGCCGATGTCTTTGTCCATATTGGCAAGGACAAAGCCGCGATCGACCTCTATCAAAGAGTCTTACAAACCGTACCCGATTACACCGGCGTCACGGATAAAATTAAAACACTCGAATCCGGCAAAAAAACAGACGCGTTTAAAACCGTCAACACACCGGAAAAAGGGGTTTCGCTGGCGCTGCTCGATACGGCGCAGACCCTGTTCCATGAATACAGCGATGACTCGGCGCGGGTTTTTGGCCACATGTCTTTGTTCACCGAAGCCGATCAGGACGAAGCCAAAATGCTGCTCGCCCATATCGCCTCGCGGCATGAGCGCTACGGCCAGGCGATCGAGCATTACAAAAGCATCTCACCCACTAACGAAAATTATCTCGATGCGCGCCGCCGCGCCGCCAGCCTGCTGGAGGAAACCAAGCGCAAAGAAGAAGCGCTGGTCGAATTGCAAAGCCTGGTCGACAATCACAATGACCTGGAATCCCTGATCCAGATCGGCGATCTTTACCGCCATGACGAAGACTTCGGAAAGGCGCTGGAATACTACAACAAATCCGCAAAGAAATTCGGCAAAACAATCCCGGCCGATTACTGGCACCTGCATTATGTGCGCGGCATGTCCTACGAGCGCCTCGGCAAATGGAAGCAGGCCGAAGCCGACTTAAAGGCCGCCCTGTCCTTCCAGCCCAACCATCCTTTTGTACTCAATTATTTGGGCTATGCCTGGGCGGATCAGGGCACCAATCTTGAGGAATCTTTATCCATGATCCGCAAAGCGTCCGCCTTGCGCCCCTCGGATGGTTATATCACCGACTCGCTGGGCTGGGTTTTGTACCGCATGGGCCATTACGAAGAAGCCGTGCCGCATCTTGAAAAAGCGGTTGAGCTCCTTCCTTACGACCCGGTTGTGAACGACCATCTTGGCGATGCCTATTGGCGCGTCACACGTAAATTAGAGGCCAAATTCCAGTGGAACCGCGCCCGCAATTATGCCGAAGATGGCGATGAAAAACTGGTGACACAAATCGCGCAAAAACTGGCTCGCGGCCTGACCGATCCACCCGTGGTGCGCGCGTCCAACACCATCGAAGGCGACAAGGGCGTTCTCAGCCCCTAAAACCCCATGACCTCAACGCAAACCAATAAAGTCCTGACAATATTCGCTCCGGCCAAGATCAATCTGTATCTGCATGTCACCGGGCGGCTGGACAATGGCTATCACTCTTTGGATTCCATGGTTGCCTTTAGCGACGTGGGGGACGAGGTGCGCATCGAACCGGCACTGATGGATTTTACCTTTAACGTCCAGGGCCCTTATGGCGGCGGGTTTTCACCCAAGGAAATCGACGCCAGCCCCAATTCCTCCAACCTTGTGGTGCGTGCGGTCTGGGCCTTATCACAGGCAGCGCAGAAAGTGCCAAAAGTCAAAGTCACTCTGACCAAAAACCTGCCGCTGGCCTCCGGCATGGGTGGCGGCTCCAGTGACGCGGCGGCAGTGCTCTGGGGCCTGTGCGAATATTGGGGCATCTCGCGCCAGTCTGCCTATCTGCCCGCGCTCATGGCCACGCTCGGCGCTGATGTGCCGGTGTGTCTGAATTGCGAGCCTGCACGCCTGCGCGGCATTGGTGACATTTTTGACCCCGTACCGCCCATGCCCGAAATTCCCGTTGTGCTGGTTCATCCCGGCAAAGCCTGCCCGACGGCGCAGGTATTTTCCCGCTATAGCGGCGACTTTCATGATCCGGGACCGCTGCCGGAAACGCTCGATAATGTTGCGGAGCTCGCCGCGTTTTTGCAGCAAAAAGACAACGACCTTTATGATGCCGCCCGCAAGATTGTACCCGACATTGAAAATGCACAGCGCGTGATTGATGCGCAAGGAGGGTGCCGCCTGGCGCGCATGTCCGGCTCCGGCGCCACCTGTTTCGGATTGTTCGAGTCGGAAAAACAGGCGCGCGACGCCGCCGGTACAATCGCGTTTGAAAACCCCGACTGGTGGGTTAAACCCGGCTGGCTGAATAGACCGGAGCGGTATTAGATTCTTCCTTTGCTGTCATCGCCTGAATCCACACGGTGAATTCTAAGGCGATCCATGTATTGCAGGTGGATTCCCTTAGAATTTTTAAAGATAAAAATTCAGGGAATGACACCAAATAGATTCACATGGTGGAGCCTAATTACCAGGCTCCGCTTTTGGCACATCTGCATATCTAGAGCATGTTTGTATATTTGAGTTAGAAGGATTTGCCGCTTCTAAAGCTTCAAGCTCTACCTTCATATCTTTAAGCTCAGCTTTTAAACAATCACGCTCCTCACGCAGAGGATTTATAATAAACTTACGATAAAAATTAATACAACTGACCGTTGTAAGCATCGTCGTTGCAAAACCAAGCCCGCCACCTGTTAGAAACCAATCGCCTGGCGAACCCCTGAGATCATCTGGAAGATAAAAACTTCCGCCAAAGATAAGCCCCATACCAACAACCATCGGCGTGATTGCAATTCCAATAGCGCCCGCAGCCTCTCTAAAAGTCGGGGCGATACCTGTAATAATACGGTTTTCTTTTTGCTCTTCGTTCATTGCGGTCTCCTTTTTTAATATGAAAACCTATAAGCGAAACCCACATTTTTGTCCATTTTTATGTTATTAAATACAATATAAATTGTATTATTTACCTTTTTTAGCTAGAATAAAGGTATGATTTCACCGGAACAAATTCGCGCGGCAAGGGGGTTATTAGGCTGGACCCAGCTGGATTTGGCAAAAAACTGCCGGCTTTCCAAAACCGTCGTCAATAATGTGGAGCGGCAACTGGTCAAGCCGCGCACTCGGACCCTCGAGGTCATACGCAAAAAGTTTACCGATCAAGGCGTGGAATTTCTCGGCGAGTTTGGCGTTGACCTCAAAAAAGATATCTTCAACGTCACTACTTACGAAGGACACGACAGCTTTCCCCGGTACTTGCAGGATATTGTTGATACCGTCAAAGGAACTGGTATCGAGCCCGTGCACTTTAATGTTGATGATGCGCTCGCCATTCAGCAAGGCTACCAGAAAATCTACCACCAATATTTCAAAGACCTTTCGCGTTTTGGTGTTCGCGAGCGTGTCCTGGTTCGCGAAGGTGATATGACGCGCTACGCTCCGTATGAGACAACGTCCTATCGGTGGATGCCGAAGGATTTGTTCAGCCAGAACGGTTATTCCGTTTACGGCGACACCTACAGCATTTTTACATTCGGCGAGGTTAACCGGGTGATCAATATTATAAACCCATTGGTAGCCGACATCTTTCGCAAGCAATTTGAAGCGACCTGGAGGCAATCAAAACCACAGCCAAAAGCTCCCTGTCTTTATGAGCAATATGAAGATTAATCTAAAGCAACCGGGTCATAACGCTCGGCCTTATCGTAACCGATCACAAGAATCTTTTGATCCCTTACGTTTTCCGCAAGTTGCAAAGCCACCGCCAAACCTGCTTTTGTTGTGCGCCCCAGATCACTTATCTCTTCTAAATCTGTATCCCAGTGTGGCAAAGGTGAAGGGGTGTCATTATTCTCAACCAATTCTTTATATTCTTCATCTGTTTCCCTGTCGCTCACAAGCACCACCTCATCAATCATACCTTCTTTAACCGCATTTCTAATATGCGGAAAATCAATATCATTAAAGCTAGTTCCTGGAAGCTTATGCCTTGATAAGGTCCCGGGATTAATTCCAAACAGCTCCTTATACCGACCCGGATACTTTAGGTCATAAGCCACGGCCGCCTGAAAGGTTTCATAAGCGACAATCTGGACACTCGGTTTTAATACGCGTCCTATTCCTAAAATATTTGATCCGTTACCGACCGCCGGAACAAAGCAATCGATTCCTTCTCCTGAAACTTCCGTGCCAATATGTCCCAGAGCCTCAAGGGTGATGTCGTTGTTTGAATACTCTCTGGAACCTTCGATCAAAGCACCCATGGAATGGTTCAAATAAAACACATCTCGATTGGTTACTAAGTAGCGTTTTACAAACCCGGGAAATCCACTGATATACTTTGGTGCGGATGTAAATAATAAATGTGATTTGTCTGGAAGATGTTCAAGGATTGCGTTCTCGCGCGCTTTTTCGCCACCTTCTGGGATAGCGACAAAACATTCATACCCCAAATCTTTTCCCAGACCTGCAAATGAAACACCTGCTGATCCGGATGTTGTTTCAAGAACTTTACATCCTGGTTTTATTAAACCCGCTTGCTCGTAATGATAATAGAGGTATAAAAATACCCGATCATAATGACTGCCATAGGGAAGATCGCACTCCCTTTTAATAACAATCCTATTGCCATTGGGTACAGCCCCCTCATAAGGGACCAAAGCCGTGTTAGAAACCTGCGCAAACAGGCTTTGGTATAGATCTTCCCTGTTTTTTTCCATTTTTATACCGCCGAAAATTATTCTAACTCTTGTAAAATAGGGAGACAACCTACATTACGTTATATCTTATGTCAAACTTACTAAGGTCGGTCGCGGTAGAAATAGGAATTTTTTCTTTACATTTGCACAAGTTTTAGCCTATCATGGTGCATGAAAACACCATCACTCTATTCCCAGCTTTTGAATTATGTAAAATATAAAAATGAAGGTAGAAGCAAGGCGTGTAATGACGAAACGCTGCCTTCCGTCTTATTCTTAACGCAAATGACTATACGCCTTAAAAACAAGGCCTTAGGGGTTTTTAAAAAAATCTGGGAAAACGAAATGGATAAAACCTTCTTTCCCTTGCTATATCAATAGGTTACAGTGGTTTTAGGCAGTTTTTTACTGCTCCCTGGAACCGACCTCATTTATCTGCGGATCGTCTTGCATAAAGCCTAAAAGTCCCTCACTCGCCAGACCATCGGCATCCATATCATTGAACAGCTGATAAGAGCGAATGGCGTCCTGGGTCAGCGGCCCGATCAGCCCGTCAGCCGGACCGGGATACAGGCCAAGCTGCATCAGGTATTGCTGGACCTGCGCGGTCACAATACGGTCCGAATTCCTTTTCAGCATCGCCGCTGATGGCGCGGGTGGAGCCTCCTCCACGACGCTTGTTGTGACGACATTTTCGCTCTCGCTGGCGACCGGCTTTGCAGCACGCTTCACCGGCACCTTTTTCACCGCCGCTGCTTCGGGCACGATATTCACCGGATTGCCGCCACCCATTTCATCGGCAATCCTGTTGACATCGGACAGCTTGATATTCAGCGTTTTCGCCAGTTGCTCCAGCGCCGCTTTGGCTTCGGGGCTTCCGGCATCGGCGGCGGTCTTGTACCACTTTAAGGCCTCATCCGGCTTGGCGGTACCGAGCAGCGCATTTTCATGGATCAACCCGAGATTATAAGCCGCTTCGGTAATGCCTTTTCCCGCGGCGTTCTCAAAATACACCGCCGCCTTTTGCGGGTCATACTCGACGCCGACCCCTTCGATATAGGCAATGCCGAGGTTGTATTGCGCCTCCGGATGACCCAGCGTCGCGGCGGTTTCATACCAGGCAATCGCCTGCTCGATGTCTTTGTAAACGCCCAGGCCCTGATGATACAAAACGCCAAGATTGTAGCGTGCATTGGCAATTCCGGCATCGGCGGCTTCGCGGAACCAAACCGCCGCCTTCTTATAGCTTTGGGTGACGCCGCCATGACCGGCTGTATAAATCGCGGCCAGATCGTGCTGCGCCTCCGGCACACCGTCAAAGGCCTGTCTTTCAATTTCCTTTATCTTGGCGGGCAGGTTGCGATCCGCTTTAATCCGTGCCCTGAGATCGTCTTGCGCTGGCGCGGGTGCAGGGAGCTCCGGCTCCATAACGGCTGGCTCAATACTTGCCACCTCAACCGGCGCAGCTTCATCCAGTGCCCCCGGCTCGATCTCGTTTAAACGCGCTGCCACAGCGTCCGGATTGCTTTCAAGCGCGGCCAGAAGCTGGTCTTCATTGTTGAGGTCAAGCGCTCCTATATCGTCGCGGATATCGCGTCCCCTATCTGTTGCAAGGGGGTCTGTTTCAAAGGGCTCGGTTTCAAAAGGCACAGGCTCTATTTCATCAGGCTCCGGCTCAATCGCGACCGCCTGAACGGCCTCCTCTTCTTTATCGAAGACAGGCTGCCATGTCAGTTCTTCCAAAGACGGAACCGCCACCTTGGTTTCAGACAGCTCCTTTTCAAACATCGGAAGCTGCGCCTCTCTGGAGCCCTGAATTTCACTCAGGAGCAACCCGGCCAGCAGGCCCGCAATAAGAACCGTCGTCACACCCGTGGTTTGTAAATTAACAAACTTCTGCCACCACAGCCCGGCGGCCGCTTTACCATCCTCAAGAAGTGCAGGCTCGTCCGCCTTTTGCGCGACAACGCCGCCCGTGCCCTGATCCGCCAGAACCACCATCGCTTTGGCGTTCAGCGCATCGCGGGTTTGAATAACGGTTTCCTCGATCCGGTCGACCTTGCGCAGCATACGGCTTCGATCCTGCGCCGCTTTTTCGATTTTGCGCGCCAGCTGGCTATGTTCGCTGATAGCCTCCTCTATCTTATTATCGAGCGTATCGAATTTGGTTTCGTTTTCATTGACGCGTTTGGTCAGCGATACATAAGCTGCAACGCTGCCGACGATCTTTTCGTTCTGATCCTTGTGGAGCTTTTCCAGCGCCAGTTGATGCCTGCGCAGAACGGCTTCCGTCTTTTTGCGTTGTTCCAGCTCGGCTTTAAGCTCTTCATAGCTCTTTTGGTCGAGCAGGGTTTTGCCCTGGAGCTGTGTCAGCATCTCACGAGTTTCCAGCACCTCTTCAAGCGCTTCCCTGGTGACTTCTTCCGTGCGCCCGACCTTTTTGGCGCTTTCATTCTGGCGGGTAGAAATTTTCTGCTCGAGATGGATATAAGCCTGCTCGCTGCGCGCGGCGCGCTCTTCCAGCTCACCGATCGTGTCACGATAGCGATCCATCTCCTTCAGCAGCTTGCCACGCTCGGATTGAGCGGTTTTCAGACGCTCATTCAGCGCCCTTAACAAACCAACGATTTGCAGATCTTTGTTTTCTTCCTGATCGTCCGGATTATCAAAAAAAACCCGGCCTTCGGCTGTTCGTTTGAACCCCATAGCCTAAATGCCCCATTTACTCGAGTTAATGTGTATGGAATCGGATTATATAGATTTTGGAAAATCCCGCCAAGAAAATTCCAACTATCGCTCCACAAGCCTTAGGGTGAGAGGACCCAGACCAAAAGGACTTGCTCTTTATCAGGGCTTTGGTGTAGCTTTTGGCCGTTGAAATATCTTTGTTGGGGTATAGCCAAGTGGTAAGGCACCGGTTTTTGGTATCGGCATCCCTGGTTCGAATCCAGGTACCCCAGCCATTTAGTCCACGTTTTTCCAAACACAGAGAATATATGCGCTTCAGGCCCGCAACTGGCGGGCTTTCGGCGTAGGCTCATTTTTGTCAAACAGCAGAGAACGGGATTCCGACCTGAACATGGCCCGTTTTCTCTGCGGTCCTTTTTCCCGTTTGAGGAGCCGTCGAATTCCCTGCTTATCAGGGAATTAACAGGGAATTTTTTGATTTCACGGACATCTAACAAAGAGAAAAACAGAGAAAACCGGGCCTTTACTATGACCAGCGGCAAAAATAACAGGGAATTTACAGGGAAAGATCAGGCGGCCTGGAGAACGTCGAAACTATATATGATGCATTTTCCGACATGCGCATCGGAGCACCCTTCACGCCAGGCAATTTCAGTTAGGGTCATTCCGGCAAAATGTTCATCACGCCACACCATGCCCTGGACCAGCTTCTTCAACTTGCTTGTGGGAAGATCGAAAATATCTGCCGCATCCTTTGGCTCGATGACGATGGCGCCGCGCCTGGTCGATCCGGTTTTATAGGGCACCGAAATCTCGAACTCTTCATCATATCCAGTAACGCTTACGTTCAGATGCTTTTCAACCAGTTTTTGAAACCCTGCTGGTTTTAGCCGGATGATCAAATGATCAAGACTAATCGTAATTTTATCGACACATTTCCGGATCAAATCATAGGTCGGAATGTCCTCCTGGTTTTTTAGCACGTGATCCAGAACCGGCCCATCTTCTTCCCCGCAAAGTCTCCTGATTTCACTCCGGACAGATTTCTCAATCAGGGCTTCAATCTCATGCGCCGGCAGCCGCGCCATTACCCCGTTCGGATGATCCCGGTCCTGCAACAAGTTCTGCGAGATATAATAGCAATACTGCCTGCCATGGCGCTTCGTGAATGTCGGGCTGTAAACAATACCGTCCATATCATACAACAAACCCTGCAGCATATGCCGTCGCTTGGTTTGTTCCGTCCTGATAACGGCTTGCTCCTTGAGTTTTGCTTGCGCATATTCCCAGGTATCAGGGGGGATGATGCCTTCATGCAACCCGTCATGAATTTTACCCTTGTGCGAGATCTTCCCGATATAGGCCGGGTTTTTCAAAATCGCATAGAGCGCACCGCGAGAGAAATTAACCCCGCCATAAGTTTTGCCTTTTTGTGATATGCGGACCGGGCTTTTTATCTCATCGTGCTCCAGTTCCTCTTTTAAAGCTCTGACGCTTCCGAGGGCGAGATAGCGATCAAAGATATGCTGCGCCGTTTTTACCTCTTCGGGGTTGGCGACCAGTTGCCGGTTCTCGATCCTGTAGGGCAAAGGATCTGTAAGACGATAGCGAGGTTTCTCACGTTCGCGCATAATTCCATCAATCTTCTTTAATAGAGTTAGATCCTGATAATTTTTTTCAAAATTTTGCTGCCCCGCAACATGTTCCTTGGAATCTAGCCCTAGAATTCCTTCGGCAGTTTTAAGCAAAATCTCTTTAAGATCTATTTTAAACATTGGCTTTGTTATCCAAAGTATCAATTTCTGTACGTAAAATGGGGGTTTGTATGGCTTCGACCAAAAAACACCCACCTAATGAATATTCCATAACTTAACAGGCGTTTTTGTAACATAGAAGACTTAAGATTATCAATAAAAAATTGAGATAATGATGCGAACAGTTTGTTATTGTGGGCGGCTAATATTAGCCATAAAATTGTGTGATGACAACCAGTATGAAAACATTAGTTTTTTGTATAGCCAATTCGATAATAACAAATGCCGGGAAACATTGGATTGAAGGAGGCCATTTTTCAGAGGATTTTCTGTATAGGCTCTAAACACTATTCCGTATAAGATTGCGCTATGAATATCTTCCAAAAAACGTATGAAAAGTTGATTTTTGATCGTCCGGTCATTGCGCTTTTGTTGATTTTTTCAGTGACTGCCTTTTTTGGCTATCATGCCCAAAATTTTCGCCTTGATGCGTCCTCGGAAACTCTGGCGCTGGAAAATGACAGGGCTGTTAAATATTACCGCTCCATTAGTGCACACTATGGGTCTGATGATTATCTGGTGATCACCTATACGCCGAAAACAGAAGATCCTTTCAGCCCTAAAATTTTAGCCGATCTACAAGACCTTCGGGATAAGCTCACCGCGCTGGAGCGTATACAATCTGTAACATCTATTCTTGATGTGCCGCTTGTCAGTAGCCCACCCGTGACGCTCGAAGAGCTAAGCAATCATGTTCCCACTTTGGACAACCCTGATACAGACCGGGATCTGGCTAGGCAGGAATTAATTTCCAGCCCTTTATATAGCGATCTTCTGATGAGCCGGGATGGCAAAACGACAGCACTTTTTGTTATTTTTCACGTGGATGAAACCCTGGAGGCATTGCTTGACACGCGCGACAAGCTACGGGAAAAGGGGCTGGAAAACGGCCTGAGTGACCAGAAAAAAGGGAGGCTAAAAGAAACGGAAAAATCTTACACAGATTATAACGCCCGCTTTCAGGACCAGTGGCAACGTGATATTGCGGATGTTCGCACCATCCTTGAACAGCACAAGGATAAAGCCGACATATATTTGGGTGGTGTGCCGATGATTGTTGCCGATTCCATCGCCTTTATCGCTCGTGATTTGCGAATATTCGGCGTGGGCATTCTGATTTTTCTTACCATACTTCTCGCTCTGATCTTTCGCAGAGTTCAGTGGGTGTGGTTGCCGATGGCCGTGTGTTTTTGCGTTGGCGTCTGTGTGATCGGGTTTCTTGGGCTGGTAAACTGGCCGGTCACGATTGTTTCATCCAACTTCATATCTCTACTGCTGATTTTCACGCTGTCTTTTTGTGTTCACCAGATCGAGCGTTACCGCGAATGTGTGTTCGAAAATCCTGGTGCAGACCAACGCACTCTGGTGCATGAGATGGTACGCACAATCAGTGTGCCCTGTTTTTACATGGTGTTAACCACCATCGTGGCGTTTGGCTCTCTGGTTGTAAGCAACATTCGACCGATTATTGATTTCGGCTGGATGATGGCAATCGGACTGGCTATAGCATTCGTGATTTCATTTACCCTGTTTCCGGCGCTGCTGATGTTTTTAAAACCGGAACCGCCGCGCACGGGCCATGATATGACTGGGAAAATCACCTTGTTTTTCGCTCACCTTATTCAAAGGCGCGGGAAGATCATCCTTGCAGGGTTTTTTATTCTCCTCATTCTGAGCGTTTGGGGAATGAGCTTTCTATACGTGCAAAACCGTTTCATCGATTATTACAAGCAGGATACAGCTATTTATCAGGGCATGGAAGTCATCGACCGAAAGCTCGGCGGCACCACCCCGCTGGATATCATTATTGATGCGCCGCTGGACTTTATAGAGTTTCAGAGAGAAGAAGCAGAGTTTATGGCAGAAGAAGGGTTTGGCATGCCAGAAGGCCCGCCGATCCTTGAAGGCTACTGGTTTTCCGACATTGTGATGGAAGATACCGCAGCGATCCACAATTATCTCGACACCCTGCCCGAAACGGGAAAAGTTTTGTCCTTTTATACGACAGTGCAGCTTTTGCAAAATTTGAAAGACGCTAGACCCATAGACCGCTTTTATCTAGGGGTTCTCTACAACAAGATTCCTGATGATGTGAAAGACTTTTTGTTTGCGCCCTATATTGCGGCTGACGGCAATCAGCTACGTTTCAGTATTCGTGTGTTCGAGTCTATAGGAGAACTTGATCGCCAAGTCTTGCTGGACAAAATTCACGACCATCTGACCGCCGAATTAGGTCTTGCCGAGGAGCAAGTCCATATGACGGGCATGCTGGTTTTGTATAACAATGTTCTGCAGACCCTTTTCCGTTCTCAGATTTTAACACTGTGGGTCGTGTTCATAACGATGTTTACAATCTTTTTGTTCTTATTTCGTAATCTCAAGGTCGCCGCTGTGGCGATTATTCCCAACATCACCATCACCCTCATGGTGCTTGGTGCCATGGGGTGGATGAATATCCCGCTAGATATCATGACTATCACAATTGCGGCCATCTGCTTTGGCACTGCCGATGACAATACCATTCACTACGTACACCGTATGATCAAGGAATTCAAAACCCACGGACATTACTGGCAAGCCATTGAGAACGCTCACACTACGATTGGACGCGCTGTCTATTATACCGGCATTACCGTTATTCTCGGCTTTTCCATTCTGGCCTTTTCAAATTTTGTGCCCACCATCTATTTCGGCTTGCTGATCGGTTTTTCGATGCTTATGGCCCTCATGGCTAACCTGGCCCTGTTGCCACTGCTCATGGTTTTATTCAAGCCGCTGGGCAAGGAAAGGTCGTCGTGATCGAAAAAACCCAGCAGGAGGGACACCTTAAACGCAGCATCTCCCTACCATTTTTAATTTTTTATGGTCTTGGCACAATGATCGGCGGTGGTGTTTACGCTCTGACTGGCAAGGTGGCTGGAATTGCCGGTATGTATATGCCCATTGCTTTTGTACTTTCGGCGTTTCTGGCCCTTATAACGGCTTTTTCCTATGCCGAGCTCGCTGCGCGTTTTCCTTTGAGCGCCGGTGAAGTCCGCTATGTTAATGCTGCCTTTTCCCGCAAAACTTTTGCGTCCCTGATCGGGTGGCTAGTTGTTTTCACGGGCGTAGTTTCCTCGGCCGCACTGGCAAATGCAACAGCAGGATTCATTCAGGATTTTATAGACCTGCCAACAGCACCCCTCATAGTGGCGATTGTGTTGGCTCTGGGTGTTATCGCGGCCTGGGGCATATCGGAATCGGTGGCCCTGATAACACTTATCACCTTGATAGAGATTGGCGGCCTTCTTCTTGTTGTCTTTATGGGACGGCATGATCTGGCAACACTCGGAACCCGCTGGCCTGAGCTTGTGCCGCAGGCTGAGCTGTATGATCTTGCACTATGGAGCAGCATTTTCAGCGGGGCCTTTCTTGCGTTCTATGCCTTTATCGGCTTTGAAGACATGGTCAATGTCGCTGAAGAAGTTAAAGATGCCCACCGCACCATGCCGCTGGCGATTATCATCTGCATTATCGCCACGCTGGTTATTTACGTGCTGGTGTCACTGGTGGCCGTGCTGACCGTATCGCCGGAGGAACTGGCACAAAGCAATACGCCCATGGCCAGCATAATGGATCATAACGGCACAAATGTACCACCTTATCTGATGGGCTTGATTAGCATGCTGGCGACGGTAAACGGTGTTTTGGTGCAGATGATCATGGGGACCAGGGTTTTATACGGCATGGCAAAAGGCGGGGAAGCGCCCAAACTGTTTGGTCATGTCAATCCAAAGACCCAAACGCCTTTGCTGGCTACGGGAACGGTTATGGCTGCTGTTCTTATTTTGGCAGCGTTGTTTGATCTAACAACACTGGCGAAAGTGGCAAGCACAATTATCCTGTTTGTTTTTGCATCGGTAAACGCCTCACTTTTAAAAATAAAATGGGCAGATGAAGAAAAATCGGACGGCTTGTTTACGGTTCCCTTTGTGCTGCCCTTGGCTGGGTTTGTAATCTGTAGCACAATGCTTATTTTTGAAATCTGGAAAGCATTCGCTCATTATCCACCCCATATAACAATACAATAGGTTACTGTAACAAAAAACTAATAATTATTGACGTTTGCCAGGATGGGAATTGAACCAGCGCCCATAATCTGTAAAAAAGACCTGAGAAAAGTTATTGCCTGACTACACACACAGCCATTCTCTATTTTGCGCTGCCGGAGATTGCGGTAAAGCTATGGCCAAAGCAGTTTTTATTACAAAAGTTGATCCGACTTATGACGATTTGCCGGAAGACAGGTATCATTTTCCTAAAACGTATTTGAATCAAGATCAACAGACAATCGGCGACTGGATTGTTTATTATGAACCGCGACGCCCCAGCGGAGATTTAGGTGGTTCTGGTGGGCGCCAGGTCTACTTTGCGATGGCACAAGTTCGTGAAGTTGTAACAGATTCTAATCTACCAGATCACTACTATGCCTATGTTGCTCCTGAAACTTACCGGGAGTTGTTTTATCCTGTTCCTTTTAAGGAGGACACTTTCTATTATGAATCTGCTTTGCAAAAAGAAGATGGAAGCACAAATAAGGGTGCATTTGGTCGAGCGGTGCGTCTTATACCAGATGACGAATTTGAACTAATTATTAAAGCGGGCTTTGCTCCTGTTATTAACGACATCAAAGAAAATACTATGCTAAAGGTTCCTGAATATGCTTTTTCAGATCAAGAACAAGAAGAATTTACACGCCCAATTATTGAGCAAATTATAAGAAAGCCCTTTAGAGAAGCTTCCTTTTCTAAACTCGTAAAAGGAGTTTATCAGCAAACTTGTGCTTTAACCGGACTCAAAGTTATAAACGGTGGCGGCCGGTCGGAAGTTGAAGCGGCGCATATCATGCCAGTTGCAGAAAATGGACCCGATACGATCAGAAACGGACTAGCGTTATCGCGTACTATGCACTGGATATTTGATCGAGGATTAATTTCGGTAGATGATGACTATTCTATCCTTAAAGCTAAGGGGAAGATTCCTGAATCAGTTGACCAATTATTAAACCCTGATGGTCATATAATTTTGCCAGACACCTCAGCTTTTTTGCCGCACAAAAAATACCTTCACTTTCATAGAGAGAATATATTTAAGGGCTGAGTGCGTAATTCATTGAAAAAATCGATATATAGCGATAAACACACCAAACTATGCGAACTTCTTACCGAAGGGCATAAAAGGGCCGGTCTTACCCAACAAGAGCTAGCCAAGAAAATTGGCAAGCATCAATCATTCATAGCGAAATATGAGGGCGGAGAGAGAGAAGGCTCGACTTGATAGAGCTTATCGAGATATCAGGCAAGGTTGATTTAAGCCTTACCTCTTTAATAAAGAAGCTATCCTGAATTACCCATAAAATTGTGTAATAATACGCCGTACGAAAAAATAACACGTAGTATGAAAAAATCCTGAATTTACGCTTCATACTGCTACATTGAACAGTCATGAAAGAAATGCTTGATTTATACGAGCTTAAACCATTATAAAACACTGTCTTTTCGACAATTTCTAGTGCGTCCCGTTCGTCTAGAGGCCTAGGACACCGCCCTTTCACGGCGGCAACACGGGTTCGAATCCCGTACGGGACGCCATTTACAGCCCATTTTGGGGCTTTTTATTTATCCAAAACTTTCTTTGATTATGATTTCAAAGGTTTACCGCTCCAGTTCGAATCCCACACGCCACAAGCCGTTTATAGAGCCAATTTCTTTGTTAAGCTGAGGCTTTCAAACCTTAATAAAGAAAAGGAGTCTATTATGACCCAACAATACACCTATGGCCGTATTTTGCGGCTTCCTGAAGTGCTTAAGCGTACAGGCATGGCCCGAAGGCTCTATATACCTGTGGATTGAGGAAGGACGCTTCCCACAACAGGTCTCACTAGGGGCCAGATCTGTGGGCTGGCTGGAGAGTGGATCAGCGTCAAGTGGCCTAAAGGCAATGAGCAAGGGCTAAGGGCTAAAAAATCCCTGGTCCTTGCTCTTTCCTCAATCATCTAAGGCACAACAGACATTTTACTTCGCATCAGAATATAGAGAAATTTTATCGCCAGACTACGCACACAGCCACTTTTTGTATTCACCCACATTTTGGAAGCTCCGGAAGGGTTCATGCAAGGTGTACTCTAGCTTTCCACCATTTAACTCTAAGTTCGAAAACACGAAAGCTATAAGGGAGCGTTTTACTGGGGTTTTCGAACTCTCGAATATCTTAGGGGCTTTAGAAGCTAAAGAAACCAACGCTGTGAGGGCACTCTTGAACTCCTCATCCCCCCCCTGATGTTCTTCCTGCCGCGTTGAAATCTCTTTCCGTCTGGCTTGTAGCTGAGAGAATTTACGATCATAGGCATTTTTGTCTATGGTTTCACCAATCAAAAGGTCTGTAAGCCTATCTAGCTGAGCATTAACTTGCTCCATTTCTGCGTTAAGAGCGTTGGCACTATCATGGTGATATTGCTTTTCAGCCTCATGCAGTTTGTTGATATGGTCAATGATCCTAGGCAAGAATGCAGGGGGAAGTTGGGTAGAGGAAAACACAGCTTCTACCTGTTCCAAAATATCACGCTCTTTGATCCATAGCTTGCGATTTGGAGACTGAGGATCACGGCAAATCAGGTAAACATACTTCCCCTTCTTGATGTCGCGGGTCACTTGTCTGCCAGAGGTGGCGCATTTAATCAGTCCTCGGAATAGGTAAGGATATTTAGTCTCTTTAACAGCCTGCTTTCTTCCCCTGTTTGTACGCACGTCCTGATACATATCGAAGATAGCTTTGGCTATGAGGGGGTCGTATTTGTTGCGTAATAATACGCAGTACGGAAATACAGGCACACAATAAATATTGTTTTGCTCAGATGCGTTTTGAATACTACCGGATCCATGCACCCAAATCGCTATGGCAAAAGCGCTATAAGTAACCGAATGTTGTCTGTAACAGTCTGTTTTAATTGCAACTTCTTATTTTAAGCTCCGGTTTGTACCTCGTTCTGTACCCTAAACACTTATCACTAAGAAATTACAAGAATCCCTTTGGCTTTCAATAATAATACCCTGATTCTATTAACCTTTGCTTTAGGGCTTTCGCGGTAAAATGAATACATAGGTGTGCTAAAAGGCGCATTTTGCGAAAAGAGGGATGTGGGATGAAGAAACTCATGAGGTCGCTGGAAAAGCGTCTGATGTTAGATGCATCAATTACCGCTATCGGCGGGAACGTCCTGTGGCTTGATGGAGCCGATCAATCAACAGTGTTAGATGCAGAAGGCGATGATGCCAATTCCGGCGGCGCGTTTAGCGGTGTGGTTGGAACATGGCAGGATAAATCCGGCAATAACAACCACCTCTCTCACGCAACGCCCTCAAGACAACCCAGCTACAATGCCGGCGCACAAAACGGCAATGGTACGATTACATTTGATGGCGGGGATGGACTCTTTGCAACAGATGCGAACGTTCCAACACTCGATCTTGCTACAAACGGATTCACAATGTTTGCCGTGATTGACCCTGCAACATTAGGTGGCAATCGCATTATTATCAACAAAGAAGGCTCCTACGAAATTGGCATTAATGGCGGAAAAGTACAGGCCGCCATTAACACAACAAATGGCGGAAACTGGGCCTGGGGTGGCACAATAAACACAACAGCCAATTGGCACGTCACAGGGTTTGAACATGCCGATACAACATGGCGCTTTCACGAAGATGGGAATTTAACCCAGGAAATTGCACCCGCAGCCGGTGAAGTCGGCAATATTGTGCCCACAAACAACGTATTTTCAGTCGGTGGCCGCGGTAATGCTGCGCCAACTGGAAGCTTTTTCTCCGGTGACATGGCCGAAGTTATTCTATTCAACCGTGAACTCACAGCAGATGAATATCACGATGTTGAGAATTACCTGGCCAATAAATGGGGCATTGGCGTTGCCAATGCAGCGCCGACGGAAGTCACAAATAGTGAAGTTTTTTTCAACAACACCGGGACTATCACACTGGACACTTCAATGTTGTCTTATACCGATACGGATAACACAGATTCTTTGCTGAGCTATGAAGTTACGACATTGGCAGGTCCAGGAGTTTTGAAGCTGAGTGGTGCTGCCATGAATGTGAACGACACCTTCACGCAGCAGGATATCATCAGTGGCAATGTAACTTATGATTACGCGACCAGCATCACTGGTACAGATAGCTTCCAATTTACAGTCACAGACCGCCTGGCAACTACAGCCGCGCAAACTTTTAATTTTGATATTGCCGCAACTGAAACAACAAATAATCCGGTAACGCTTAACGAAGGTGCCAGCAGCAATATCATCAATACTGATCTGGCTTATACCGATAACGGTTCTCTAGGCATGCGTGAGACGCTCACAATTGACTCTTCTTTGACTGCATCTGATTTAACTGATTTCACATTGCTTCTGACTGAGGCCAATATGTCGGCCAATTTCTGGGCCAATGTGAACGCCGACGGTTCGGATATTTATGTGACGCTGGCGGATGGTGTGACCAAGTTAAACCGGGAACTGGTGAGCTTTGACGGGGTTGGCCAAACTATGGAGCTACATATCAAGGTTCCAACAATCTCCTCAACGGTGGATACGGATCTTTATCTTTATTTTGGTAGCTCGACGACAGAAAGCAATAGCGCCGCAACATGGGATGCCAATACGCAAATGGTGCAGCATTTTGAGGAAACTACAGGCACGGCAACAGACAGCACAGCCAATGGTCTTGATGGCACGGTAACAGCAGGATCTTACGGTGGTGCTGGGCAAATAGGTGATGGTGCTTCTTTTCAGGCTGGGCGCAATCTTACTGTTAATCAGGCCCTGGATACATCCAACACTTTCACGATAGATTTTTGGGCCGATTATACTGCAACCGGCACATGGCAGACGGTATATTTTCAGAATGATGGTACAACTGCCTGGAATGAGTTGCTGACGATTAATGCGGCGACTGAGCAATTTACACTTTGGACAAAAACAGGTGGTACGGGTGTTGCTTTAGGTATGCAAGCCGATTATGTCGGCTGGCACAAATACACCTTTGCCTATGACGGCGCCAATCTGGATATGTACAAAGATGGCGGGCTGGTGAATTCTATTGTCTATAACTGGTCGTCGACACCAGCTAACTTCATGGCGGGCCAACGTACAGACAGCAATCAGCCGGCCGATGCGTTTTATGATGAATACACGTTCGATACAACGGAGCGTTCTGCGGACTGGATTGCAGCTGAATATGCCATGCAAAACACACCCGCAGCATTCTACTCTCTTGGTATTACTGAGGCCCTTCCAACAACACTAACTTATACGCTGACCGATATACCGGATTTTGGTGTGTTGAAGTTGAGCGGCGTTAATTTAAACCTCAACGATACATTCACGCAGAATGATATCGATGCGGGGTTCGTGAGCTATGATCATGATGACAGCGATACCATTGCAGATAGTTTTGATTTCATGCTGAGCAGCTCTCTTGGTAATTCTATGCCCTCTGACCGGACATTCACGTTCAATGTCACGCCGGTCAATGATGCGCCTGTCGTTAATACACCGGACTCTTCTGATGGTAGCGAAAGCGGAGGCGAAAACAGCAGCAATTCCAGCACGAATAGCGCCAGTAACGATAGAGCGCGCACAGGATTTGGCCGGGATAGCGGCGGCGTGGCAACAGGCGAGATTATCCGTTCTTTCCTGACAGAGTCAGGCTCATCAGCCTTCTATGGCGGCGGCCTGCCGGAAATTGTCCGCGAAAACAGCACGTTTGAGATCAGTCACATTCTCGAAGATATTGATCGCTCTCACAATAATCAGGACCAAACTGTACAAAATATTGTTGAGCGCGGCCTAAATGAAGATGAGCGCAATGAGGAAGAACCAGCTTGGCTGGTAGCCCTGAATAGCCCCAATTCTATGGACTTTGGTCTGGATGTCCCTACTGAAGGCGAAGTTATTCCGGACTCTGAAGCCATGGCCGTGGATCTGGAAGATCAAATTCTACAAAATCTAGGCACTTTCGATCAGAATCTACAGGATTTAATGGACGCGCTCTAAAACAGCTAACACTTTAACTTTCCAAAATACTCAGGTATTCTTATCAATGGGGAATTTTATTCCTGCCCCATTCATATTATCTATCTGTAAACCATTGTTTATTCTACGTTTTAAATCCATAGCCGCGGTTTCCGGGCTTGTTATTATTCTATTTCTCTCTGGTTGTTCCAACTGGGGTGGGGGTCCTGTAACCTTTGACGAGCAGTTTAAATTGCTGCAGGAGGACATCAAAGCCCTTTTCAGCGGTGAAAATCAAATTGATAAACCACTGACCCTCTACGAAGCCATGGCCCGCGGGATTAAATATAACCTTGATCACCGCCTGGTCGCGATGGAAGAGGTAATCGCCTCTGATGAAATCGCCTTAACGGCAACCGGGATACTACCCTCCTTAACGGCCGAAGGACGCTATGTCGGCCGCAACCGTGAAAGTGCTTCATCCAGCCGCTCGGTTCTGTCCGGCACACAATCGCTCGAGCCATCCATCTCAACAGAGACACACCGCAGAACCGCATCTCTTGATGCCAGCTGGAATACCCTTGATGCAGGACTGGCTTTTATCCGCACCAAACAAAGCAGCGACGAAGCGCAGATTGCTATAGAGCGCCGGCGCAAGGTCATTCACAACATCATTCAGGATGTCCGTTTTGCCTATTGGCAGGCCGCCAGCGCTCAAATGCTCTCCAGTGAAATTGACCGGTTGCTGACCAGCGGCGCTGAGGCGGTAGAGCGTATCAAAACAGCGGAAACAGAAGGATTAGAAGCTCCAGGAACGGCCCTGCGCTCACAATCAAGACTGCTTGAAGCTATGCACGAGCTTATGGTTCTTCGCTCTCAGCTGTCCTTTGCTAAAACCGAGCTCACCAGCCTTCTCAACCTGCCGCAATCAGCCGAGTACACGCTGGATATCAACAAAGACAGCTGGATCGATGAGACACAAATCCCGGAGATAGAAAGCACAGATAAAGAGCTCGAGCGCATTGCCCTGATTATCCGCCCGGAAATGCGTGAAGAAGTTGTTATGGCCCGTTTTGCCGCCAACCACATCCGCGAAACCGTGTTTGAAACTTTCCCGGGGCTTGAGCTGCTCGTGGGCCGCAACCATGACAGCAACAAATTCCTGGAAGAAGGAAAATGGAACAGCTTTTCCCTCAGCTTCACCCAAAACCTGATCAAGGTCTTTACCCTACCCGCGCGCTTTCATCAGGCAGAGAACAGGCAAAAGCTTTCAACCCTGAAACGTCAGGCCCTGGCAGCGGCGATTATGACTCAGGTTCATGTCGCCAAAATTCGCTATGATCTAGCAGAAGAGCGCTACGGCGTTATGCAGGAACTCCACGCCGTGAATAAGCGCATGGTTGATCTTGCCCACTCGGAAAAAATTGCTGAAACACTCAATGAAGCCGAGCTCGTTGAGGCGGAAATGGATCATCTCCTCACGACCATCCGCATGCATTTGTCCTATGCTGAGCTACAAAATGCTTATGGCCGCCTCGTTAACACGCTGGGCATAGACCCGTTGCCCGAAACCGTTGAAAATATCAGCACGCCGGATCTTGCCCGGATGATAGAAAAACGCTTTGCCACGTTACACGAAAGCACGCTTCAGGATTACTCAACAATCATTCACGAAACCGGGCAAGGCTGTTCTAAGGAAAGCGTTGGTAAAACCCTTCGCTTGAATACAGCGTTCAGCACAAACTCAACCTTCAAATCTGAATTAATTCTCTCATTGGACGAATGATGGTAGACTACCGTATGCGCCTTATTTTTGTATTCGTTTTACTCATTGGGCTATGGCCCGCGCCTTCTGTGGCTCAAAGCATACAGACCGTCCTGGTTGCAAAGCAAGAGGCCACGCTCGCCAGCACCATGGGTGGGCAAATCATTCAGTTCGATTTTTACAATGGCGATCACTTCTCTGAAGGCAATGTTCTGGTCGGTTTTGATTGCCGAATCGTCGAAGCGCAATATGCCAGCACAGCAGCGCGCCTGGAGGCTGCGCGAGCAACTTTAAAGGCCCGCAAAAAGCTCAAAGAATTAAAATCCGTCTCCAATCTTGACTACGCGATTGCCGTATCCGAAGCCAAACAAGCTGCTGCCGAAACAAGTGAGCGCAAGGTTCAAAAGGAGCTATGTAAGATTAAAGCTCCCTATGATGGCCGTATTACCCGCAGAGATACCAATCTGCACGAAACCGTTGAGCCCGGCCAGCCGCTTCTTAAAATTGCTTCTCTGGATAAACTACAGGCACAATTGCTTGTGCCTTCGAACTGGCTGAGTTGGGTTAAAACCGGGACGCCACTCAAAATCACAATCGATGAAAATGACAAAACATACCCGGCGCATATTGTCCGTATTGGTGGTGAGGTTGACCCGGTCAGTCAGTCTATTGCGCTGGTCGCAGAGTTTGATAAACGCGAAGACGACACGCTGCCCGGGATGAGCGGCACAGCGCATTTCAACGCGTCGGAACAAGCGCCGACAAAGGACAAGCATGAGTAAACCCGCCGCAGCTAAGACAAATGCGCCACCAAGCGGCAAACTTGTCACGCTCAGCACCCTTCTCCTTCTTGAACAAGACGCAAGACAGCGGCTCAGCAAGCCTGAGCTTGGCTTCATGATGGTCAATGAAACGCACAGATTGTTGCCTTATCGGCAATGCATCTTCTGGCATGGCGGTGATACACAAAACATAACCATTAAGGCCGCCTCCGGGCTTTCAACCATAGATACCGACTCTCCCTACCTCATCTGGTTAAAACGGACGATCAAAAACCTACCGCCCTCCGAAGAAACTATTCAGGTGATCACAGCGAATGATCTAGATAAAGACGAACATAAAGACTGGAGCGAATGGGTCTCAGCCCATGTCGCGGTTATAAAACTGCGAAAGCCGGAAGGGCAGGTTCTCGGCGGTCTTTGGATGGATCGGGATACGCCCTTTACCCCCGCAGAAATCAAGCTGCTTGAACAACTCGCTGATGCGTATGCTCATGCCTGGGATCGGTTGACACGTGAACACCTACCATGGACTGAAAAACTGCGCGCTTTGCTACGGATGAAAAAGTCTCGATTGATTGTACTGGGCGTTATGTTTGCTGCGCTTCTTTTCCCGGTTCGCCTGTCCGTCAATGCGCCAATGGAGGTCGTTGCGCGTGACCCCTTTATTGTCAGCGCCCCTTTGGATGGTGCAATCAAGGATGTAGCCGTTCGACCCAATGCGCTCGTAAAAAAAGGCGATATCCTCTTCACCATGGATGATACAGCGCTCAAAAATCAGGTTGAAATCTCACGCAAAGCTTTTGATATCGCGCGCGCCACCTATTCCAAAGTATCGCGCGAAGCCTTCAGTGATCAGGGTAGCAAGACAGAGCTCGCCGTTCTTAAAGCCGAGTCCGAAGCTAAAAAAGCAGATCTGGACTATGCGCAAGACTTGCTCAAAAAGACCGATATACTGGCCAGTCGTGACGGCGTTGCAGTTTTCACAGACCCTAATTCCTTACGCGGTATGCCCGTACAAACCGGCACACGAGTGATGATCATTGCCGAGCCAAGCGATACAGAAATTCTGGTGCGCGTCCCGGCCAAAGCCATGCTTCTGGTGAACAAAGAAAAACCGGCACGTATCTTTCTCAATGTTGCACCGCTCAGCAGCATAAAAGCCACCGTCACAACTGTAAGTTATGAAGCCACGCCGGACCCAGATGGTTTGCTGACGTATAAAATTAAAGCCGCCTTACGAGATGAAGATAGCAAGCCGCGTATAGGCTTGAAAGGCACAGCCAAAATTTACGGAGGTCGCAGCATTCTTATCTACCAAATACTACGCCGTCCTCTTGTAACCCTGCGCAGCATGCTCGGGGTGTAGTCCATGACCGGACTTAGCGCTGATACCTCCCTTCCCCATTTACGCAAAGATATTAACCTTCACCGCGGCCCAGCGGAGCGTGACGGCGCGCCAAGCTGGACGCTTTATGATCCAGCCTCAAACCGATTTTATCGCATCGGCATGCTGGAATTTGAATGCCTTGCCAGATTTTCCCGTGCACAAAATATCAGTGATCTTGTACAGATCGTTAATAAAGAAACCGTGCTCAATATTACAGATGACGATGTCATAGATATTGTGCAATTTCTGTCCTCAAGCGAATTGATCGTCACACCAACATCACAAGCCACCCAGCGCTTTACCAAGATCCACGAGCTCAGGCAGAAAAACTGGTGGAACAAATTTTTGCACGGCTATCTGTTTTTTATCGTACCGCTCATCAAGCCGGACCGGTTTTTACAAAAATCTTTACCGTACGTCCGTCCACTCCTAACGCAGAAATTTTTTACCGTCATACTTTTGCTCCTCGGCTACGGTCTTTATCTCACCGCCAAACGCTGGGATGAATTCTTCAACACCTTCATTCATTTTTTCTCCTGGGAAGGCATGGCGTTTTATATGATTACAATCGGATGCGTCAAAATCCTGCACGAGCTCGGCCACGCCTTCATAGCTACGAAAGCTGGTGTGCGTGTATCCTCTATGGGTGTAGCCTTTATTGTGCTCTACCCCGTGCTCTTTACCGAAACAACAGGCGCATGGAAACTTCCAGACAGACGCCGTAGGCTGCTCATCGGTGCCGGCGGCGTCATGGCTGAAATTTGTATTGCTGCGGTGGCCCTGCTCCTCTGGCATATTCTTCCTGACGGCTCTGGGCGTAGCGTCGCCTTTTTTGTCGCCACGGTCTCCTTGGCTGGATCATTCCTCATCAACCTAAACCCTTTTATGCGCTTTGACGGCTATTATCTGCTCTCTGACGGCCTCGGTATTGATAACCTACAGGGCCGCGCCTTTGATCTTGCCAAATGGAACATGCGACGTGCTTTGTTTGGCTGGGCCGATCCACCGCTCGAACAGTTTGAAACGCCTTTGCGCCGACTTCTCTATGTTTACGCCTACGGCACATGGATTTATCGTTTCTTCTTGTTTCTGGGGATCGCCTTTTTGGTCTATACTTTATTTTTCCAGCCCCTGGGGCTGGCCTTAATGATTGTAGAGCTTCTCTGGTTCATCGGGCTACCAATCTATAGAGAGCTCCTCATTTGGAAAAAAGGATTTGAGAAAATGTCATGGAATCCTGCAACAATACGCACCGCCGGTGTTTTGGCCTTCCTGGTCATTTTGACCACCATCCCCTGGCAAGGTAGCGTCACTGTCCCAACCTTTGTTCAGGCCAGGGACTATGTGCGCCTGCATCCTCCTGCGCCAGCGCGTCTTGTTGAAATATCCGTAGAAGCAGGCCAGCCCGTCAAAGAAGGCGATGTTCTTTTAAAATTGGAATCCCCGAACCTCGGTCACCGCGTCATTCAGGCACAAAAGGCCCTTGAAACCCTTAAGGCGCAAAGCCTGCGCGAAGCCACTGACAAAGGACTTATCCGCCGCGCCCGCGTGCGTGTGCAACAGGTGGCAGAGGCACAAGCCAAGCTCAATGGTCTGCTAGTCCAAAAAGATAAACTCACCATGCGCGCACCCTTTGATGGGATTGTAGCAGAAAAAACCTCCAACCTTCACATTGGGCGTTGGGTTAATGAAGCGCAGTCACTCCTTCATCTGGTAAAATTCGATCGCCCCATTTTGCATGGCTATGTCCGCGAAGAGGATGTACACCGTATACAAACCGGCGCACAGGGACGTTTTTACCCGGATACCGGTATTCACGGCACAATCAAGGTAACGGTTCTGGAGATCAGCCAAACAAATACGGCCACATTGGAGCGCCCCGATCTCGCTTCCACTTACGGCGGTCCAGTCGCCATAGAACCTGCTGCCGGTCATGACAGCAACGCCCTTGTCCCGCACGATACGCTCTATGCAGTTCTCATGGAGCCAACCAACCCCGAGAAAACAACAGTGCCCCCGCACCTCCTCTCGGGTGAAGTTAAATTAAAGGGCGAACGAAAAAGCTTTGCACTACGGGCTTTCACACATATCGCCGCACTTATAGTGCGTGAAGTTGGGTTTTAATATTAAAACACTGCGAAGCCAGTTACGGGAGTAGTAACAGAATACTTTAAACAACTAATTGTTTTGATTGAGACTTCCCTTTTCAAGGACTTCCCTGCACCCCGTCCTGTACCCTAAAAAAACAATCCACTAGAAATACTCGATTTTAGAGTTAGGATAGCCACCTTAAGCAGCCTTTTTGTATTCCTTATCTTTCTCTGCTTCGTGTGCATTCTTGATGGCGTGAATAACATAGTCAGGATCAAAACCTATATGATGAGCAAACATCTCTACTCTCTGCATAGTTACATTGTAACGCATAGGGTTAAGGGCTTTCAACTCATCGGGCTTTAAGGCCAGCAGCATCGGAAGAGTTAGAACGCCCTTGATGTAAGGTTGAATGATATCTTCTGTGATATAAGGCATATTAAAGCTGGCGGAATGCTCTAAAGTTTCCGTTCTGTGCCACCATTTATGAGGCATGAACAAGATCTCCCCTGCTTCCAAGACACAGCTCTGGGGTAGGCTGGTAGGATCAGCCAGAAGCCTTTCAAAATCAGGTGTGCCGTCTTTCTTCTCATATAAAAAGGCTTCCTTAGAAAACAAAAACCATTCTTTTTTTCCAAACAGTTGGCTCGTATACACATTAAAATGCCAGGTATCTTCATGAATGGGAGTTAAAGATCCCTTTGATCCGATCCATAAAGTGTAGGGTGTGCAGCCCAGAACTTTTCTTCCCCAGTCATCAGCAAAATGGTCAGCAGGCTTAAAGTCCTCAAAAAATTCAGGAAAGTCTTTCTCAAACCACCATTCCTGTAGGTATACTGGCTTATCAGGTGTGCTAGATTTAATCTTCTCAGTAAGTGTCGTGATATTTGCACTTTCTGTTCTCTGAGTGTCGTAGAGATCTATAAAAACTTTTGTTTCACCTGTCTTTTCAGAGAAATACTCAAGGCTGAATGTCCGAGGATCCGTCAAACCAGTCAAGACGACGGGCTTATTTTGTTCTACATATTCTTTCCGAAAATCCTCGACGCTCAAATTGGCTCGTCTTTCAATTTGAGGAAAACCTTTTCTGATTATGTCAGATAGTCCGTTAGAAAAAGCTTTTTCTATATCTTGTTGCTTATATAGAAGGTTATCTGTCGTTAAGTCGGACTGAGACATGCCGCACCTCCAAAAGTTGCATTTATCTTGTAAAAGTTGAGTAACACAACCCAAGCACGATTCTCATTGATAAATCAAGACATGTAGATACAGTTTCTTCAGGTGCTTTCACGCAAAGATCTAATCATCGATAAAACTGTCTTCCGTACTGAAGGGTCTTCAATCTTAGAGTAGGCCTTAAGAAGCGTCTCTGACTCGGCCTTCAAACTCTCTGTGTTTGCACGTTGAGAAGATGAAGATTCAGTGGCAATTTCAATTCCATCATAAAAATAAGTAATCTCAAGGTCTAAAATTTTAGCAAACTCATACAAACGCACAGCAGATATCCTATTGAGGCCTCGTTCATATTTTTGAATTTGCTGAAATGTAAGCCCCACAGCTCCGCCGAGCTTGTCCTGGCTCAAACCGCCTATAACTCTGGCTTCTTTTAGCCGAGCCCCTACATAAACATCCATAGCTGATGTCTTTTTTGTACTCATTAATAAAAACTCCGTTTTCTACTTTAAGTGGTGTTTTACTTACTATTTGAAACGTAAGTCAAGTTTTAAGCGTGTAACACGCATGTGACACGAAGACCGTCTATGTCTATATCCATTGAAAACGATTGTGGTTCTGCGTCTGGGGATAGCATTGTATGGAAATACTTGGCGAGAAAAACTCTTTTTTCCAAAGATGCCCCCATATTCTCTAAATAGGAGGGGTTGTTATTTCCTGCCTCCTCACTTTTCAAATCAAAAATTAACACAATTCTTTGATCTAAGGGCTCAACAGTAACATTTATGGTATGTTGATACTCAAACGCCCTCATACAATCGAACAATGAGAATATGTTTTCCATCATTCTATCTAAAGCACTTTCGTAAACCATAACCTCTCTGGGCACATGATCCTTATAGAGAATATTCAATCGTGTGTGAGGATCATCTTTTAGAAATATGGCGCCATAAGCTTTGCTGATAGAATTTTCTAAATCAACATTCTGCTTTCCGCCCGTCAATATCGCGTTCTCAAATGTTGCCAAGTCATAAATTTCTGAGGCGCTCTCTTTAAGTTGTTTGGAAAATTCTGAATTAATATCTAGTATCTGGAGGTGCCCTTCCAGAAAACCTGTATCTTTATTGTCTTTAAAATATTCGCTGATTAGCTCGGAGGAGCCATGCACTGTATTGGCCTCATGAATTATATATTTCATTGACAGCATGTTGTTGCGACTGACCGTCAGAAAATCTTTCGATTTCTTTTCCAGCTGTATTTCGCCTTTATTGATGTATGACCTTAATAGTCCAAGAGCACCCCTAATTTGCTCAATTTCATTTTGTGGGGTTTGGCTAGCAAAGCTGTTTTTATTTTCGGAGCCGTAATGGATTAATGCGCTGGCATCCGCGAGTTCATGTATAGGTTTGGAGATGATTTTTTGCAGGATATTGGCAAGGGGAACAGCCACGACTAATAAGACAATAGAAAGCGATGCCAATACAGCTATGAATTGTTTTTGAATAAAGCCTGCAAAGGATTGCATATCCGAGCGCAGATAAATTGTGCCAAACGTTAAATTTCCCTGCTGAATCGGTAGTGCAATGCCTAAGCTCTTGTTGTCCATGTTTTGCGCTTCATCGAAGAGCTTCACCGGACAAGTCTCGTTAGGAACAGTTGCACTCTCATAGTTCGCGACGAGATTGTCGTTGCGGTCATACAGACATCCCAACAGCATGTTGGCATTGTTGCCAAGCGATCCAAGAATTTCTTTTGAACGTTCATAGTCATCAAATGCTAAGGCCCCTGTTACGTTATCAGCAATCACTTCAGCAGTTAGATTGAGTTCGCTAATTAACTGCGACTTAACATTCTGAATGCTGATTACGCTCAGAAGAATAGCTACCAAAGCGATACAAAGTCCGCTAGTGGATAAGATAATAACCAGTAGTTTATTTTTGATACTCATACGCTTTATCTGTTCTTTAAGCTGCCTCGAAGAGGTTTATTCTCTAAGATTGTTTGGGGCTTCTTAATCACCCTCTTTGATATCTGAAGAAGCTTGGAGCTAATCTCGATCCTGCTTTCGTGAGCGGGTGTCAGATTTACTTCAAGTTTAACTTGTTGATTTTCTTGAGCGAAACCAATCATACCTCCACGTACCACAAAATTTGTTATGTCACTTACGGTTAAAATTGGCAAGCTTTGAACTGAGAATAAAACCTGGCCAACAATACCCTCAGAAGCTTGTGCAATGTAAAGGATATGACAATCATTAAAATCTGATGTCAGCATCTTCTTTTCAATTTTAAGGCTTTTGTATGCAGGCATTTCTCTTGTAATTTGTGCAAGAGAGGACCCTGTCAGGTCGTTGCCCATGACGCAAATTTTTTGGATATTTTGGCCCTCTGGCCATGAGATAAACTCTCTGATTTTAATCAGATAAAGTGCCTTAACATAGGCATCCGTGTAGGAGAGGTCCTCCGTTTTGTCTTTTTGCACCAAAATTTCCGCCGCTGCTGAGAGGCAAAAAAATAGGGATATGAAAGTGAGGATGAGGATACTCTTTTTATCCATCTGTAAATTTCCAAAATTAATACTCAACATAGCTTTCTTCACCCTGTAGCCCTTAAAATTCAAGGGCTACTTTTGCATATATGCTCCTACCAATATCTGCCGGGCGCGAATATAATGAGGGCCTAACCTCTTGATGGTATTTATTAAAAAGATTTTGTCCCACTATGCTGAGATCAACACCTTCTGCAGGTCTCCAGCCAATCCGGGCATCAACGCGAATATAGTCTTGGATGTTGTAGGCAGGGAGTTCATCAACATAGTAAATGCTGTTATCCAGCTCTATATTCTGAGTCATATTATAGCGGGATGTGAGTGTAGCTTGTTGTTCTGGCGATTGCCCCTCTTTAGCCGCAATGAGGAAGTCATTACTATCTTTTGCGGTATGCATTTGTAGCTCTAGATAACTATAACTTGCGCCGACCTTCCAATTTTTTGCAGGGCTAATACTTGCCGAAATCTCAATCCCATGGCTTTCAGCAGATCCAGAATTCGAGGCAACAAGTTCAAATAAAGTGCCAGGAATGTTGAAACCTGAAACGCCCGTTTCAAACGTTCTAAGCCGATCATACTCATTGTAAAAAATAGTCGTATCAAGGGAGGCCCATTGAGCGAGTTGAATCCGATGCCCCAATTCGTATGAAATAACTTCTTCTGAATCGTAGTTACGATTTGTGTTGGCCGATTGTCTGACAAACCCTCCAGGTGTACTAACAGCTATCGAACTGAGCCCTCTTTCGCCCTTCGTTGGAATTCTGATAGCTCTTGATACAGCCCCCCAAAAGGTTTGCCTGTCCTGTGGACGCCAGGAAAAACGAGCATTGGGCTGTATCTCAAAACCTGAAAAATAATTATGAGAGAACTTTGACCCTAATGTTAGGAAAAGCTCATCGTCGATTAAGGCGTGTTTGTTTTGTATAAATGTGCTTAAGAGATGATTATTGCTTTTTTCAGGTTCGTAATCCAAATATTGCTGACCATTGCCAAGTGTCTTGTCGTTAATATGGTCCCTAAAAAAACGATAACCCGCCCCCCAAATCAGCTGGTTTTTTTTATCAAGTTGGCTTACGCGTTGAAAATCTAAATCCAACGTAAATCTTCTTTGGCCTAAAAGGTTGTTCATGTCCCTTTGGATGTAATCAAAATAGCCCTGAAAGGTATTTTCTGAGTCACTGTCAGTCATTTTTGTCCAACTCGCTAATATATTTGCACCAGCAACCCTTTCGTCACCATTCACAGTGTCGCTCACTCCTGGCGTGGTTAGGCCAGGCAAAACATAAGCTTGATTTTCACGTCCTGTATAAGCCTCACCCTGAATTTTTATTTTCTCTACTAATGATTTATTCCAATCGTACCGAAAGCCTGTTCGCGACTGATGCCAAGTATCATCATTTCCTAAACCAGAACTTGCGACTTGGCTTTCTTCCTTTCTGGAATGCTTGGCATAGACACGGTAAAAACGCTCATCATCCAATTTTTGACCATAGCGCGCTGAAACAGTTCCCCTTTCTTGATTGCCGTAAAGACTGGATACGTATTTTCCCTGAGTAAACTCTGAGCTTTTCGTAATGATATTGATAATACCGTTTACAGCGTTAGCCCCCCACATAGTTGCGCCGGGTCCTCTAATGACTTCTATACGGTTTATATCTTCTAAAATGAGGTCTTGGGCATCCCACAAGACACCGGAAAACAGAGGGGTGTAGACACTTCGTCCGTCTATCTGAACAAGGAGTTTGTTTGAAAACTGACGATTAAAGCCCCGCGCGGATATTGCCCATTTGTTTGAATCAATTCTTGCAACATTAAGGCCCGGCACTAATCTTAACGCCTCAGCGATATTTGTTGCACCAGAACGTTTAATATCTTCGTTGGTCAGAACGGTAATGGCCGCCGCGGCTTTGAAAGCGCTTTCAGGGGCTCTAGAAACAGAAGTAACCTTCACGTTCTGAAGTTCTTCAAGTGATAGATGCACTAAGCTGCCCATATTACCTTCTTCTGCTTTGGCAGCTTGTGTACAAAAAAAGCACGCTGCGATGAAACAAGCGGATATAGCGAATGATCTAAAAGCTTTTCCTATTGGCATGTTTTGTCTCCATAAAATTGCCATAATACTTACCTGGCGTTGCAACTTTTGATTGGTGGAGACTACTATCATTTTCCAGAGTGTTTGGAAACCTTAAACTTGAGAGCTTCATCTTTAGTATACCGCACTCACTCTGCATTTTTTGGGGGAGCTCAATGTTGTTATGTATTATGTATGGGTGGGGGAAATTTATTGCCTGTATGATCATTCTGTAGCATCTGGCTTGCTGTTCCGGAGACATTGAAAATAGGTATCTATAGCCTCTTTCAACTGACTTTTTACAAAGTGCTTTAACGATGTTTTTGAGCAAATCCTTGCTTCTGTGCGGATTGAGGATTGCAAGCCTGCCGAATTCACAATAGCTATTTTTGTTGAGTTCATATTCAGGAAACAGGGCTTTTAATTGAAAAAAGCTTTCTTCAAGCGGCAATTTCATAGAGTTTTTGGGGTCTTTCCCGAAAATACGAGCACCTCCAATAACAAGATCATTACTTTTTACGACAAGAATATCTGAGAGCCTATCGTAATCATCTTCACTGCCATCAAAATCTTTGGGGCCATCTGGAACTTGCCTATAACAGATCTCCCTTATCTTATAATAAGCCTCAATATCATGCTTATCCTTGGTAAAACTTAGACTAACGTGGCTTTTTGAAGTTTTTTTTTAATGGTTTGAACGTTCGAACGGAGTTGCTCAACTACTTGCATTTTCTTCTCCTAGTATATGGGTTTTTAAGTCGATTCATAAAAATACTAGAAGTTGTGTCGCTCAATGAGAAGTTGAGTTTCTCAATTTGGGAGTGTATACACAGAAATAATGTCACTATAAAAATTGGGTAAATTTATTATGAGTATACAAACATCTGATTTAGTTCCGTCTATTCGGCAAGAAGAGTTGGAAACAAAACTTTGGGACACCTCGAAAAATCTGCAGGCTCAAGGGTATACCGATGCCGAAATTTTTAAGGGTTTTCTCTTTATGGGCTATTACGGCCTAACATTGAGACTTACGAAAACTGAGGTTTTGGCAAAGTTCCCTAAACTTGAGAAATTTGCTGCTGATCTAGGAGAGGTGTTGGAAAATCTTCTAACAGATAAAATAACGTAGATGAGCTCAGTGCGACAAAGCATCAGAAGTTATATTGATACTTATGGTCTCTCACATAGCTTTATTTGCACGACCATTGGCGGCTGTTTTCTTATTGCTTCTGGGATCTATGTGGATCCAAATTTAGGCCGCGCCTTAACCGGCGTTATGATAGCTCTGCGAGGCTTTGTTTCTGAACTATCCCGGAAAGCTTTAACAAAAAACAACTTTTCTGAACCCGCCGCTGGCCTACCCGGTATGTTCTTTGCCGCATGCATGAATTGGCCGGCTTTTCTTTTCTCTAGCACAATCTTTGAAGCCACTGCCTTTGGTTTAGCGGCTTTGGCAATGACATTAAAATTTATCCAATACCTGCCGGTTGGTCTTTGCGAAATTCCTACGCGCATGCAGTTAAGCTCACAGATTCCCATTCGATTGGCGCGCCTTATTAACAGTGCAAACCAACTGGCCCTCAATAAAATTAACAAACATGCCGTGTTTGGCGTTCTCTTCGGAATAGCCCTATATTCGACAGATGTTTATCAACGCCAAGATTACGCAGGTGTTCTGGCATGTGCCTTCTTATTGTACGGCGGACTTACCCTGGCAGTGAAAACCCGGATCGAATTATCTGCGTACAAAGTTTAGTTTCGGTTACTAGGACTGCAACCGAGTTGAAGTCGTATCTCATTGGAATTACTGGGATGTGTTGGGGCGATGTAAGGCTTGCACCCTAACCTCTACCTTAAAACAAAAGAGAAGTTAATTTGTAATCAGAAGACCACTTATTTTTATACTCTTGGAGGTATAGTAAGAATTCTCTACACTCCAAATTCCATGAAAAATATTGTTTTACTTTATTTAGCCCTTTTCCTTCTGGTCACACCAGTTTTTGCAGACCCGCCGAAAATCAATAAACCGGCGGGCGTTGCGGTAACAGAACTCGCCGCGCCGACAGGTTGGCTTGGTATTCAGACGGAGAGTGATGATTTTAATATCATCAAGGATATCGCACAGGATAGCCCGGCCATGAAGTCACACATGATTTTGTCGGGTGATGTTATTCGGCGCGTTAACGGCCAGAATACGGACACACAGGAGGTTATGTGGGGCGAGCTTTATAAAACAGGTGAGAGTGCCCGTGTAGTGCTGGAGATGATGCGCGGGGAACAACCCTATATCATTCCGCTATACGCTGAAAAGCGGCCCGGCCAAGTGCGATGGGATTTTTACTAGCCGGTTTTTATTGTCTACAAACTGGAGATTTTAATCTGAACGCCGCAATCTTTTCTTTCTCTATATACGAAGCCGTCACGCGCTGCGGATTAGGCACATAACCCGTATTTGTTACTTCAAAGAGTATATCTTTCCCAGCACCCGGAAAGTTAGCTTCGCTCTCTACATAGGCAACGGTCTGGCACAGACCCTCTTCACACAAGGTACATTTAATATCGAAGCGTGTTGGCCGTTCTTTGTTTTCATCAAGCCACGCCTTTAAAGATTTATTTTTCCTGCCTTTATCCATCATGTCTTTTTGCCGACCGCCGATAGTCTGACCCAGAAGGGCTTCATCGTTATATTTTAACGCGTGATAGAACTGTTCAACGAGATCTTCCGCACTTTTTATTCCCGCTGTAGATCCCGCATCATTATGAGAGGTATTGCCTCCTGTCAGAGAACTTGCATTTGAGCTATTTTCACCCATCAGCAATTCACTATAAGACTGATTGGCTGTCGTCATAGTTTCTGCCATGCCGTTGCCTGTCGAGGTCAAGATCTGGCTCCAATCGGATTTTGTCAGGGGACGCTCTGCGCTCAAAATGCCGTTTGATATGGTGCGTGATGTTTTCGGGGTCAGCGTGGTTTGTTTCCCACCCGTTTCAACATAGGCATCGCCGTGGTCAAGATGATAATCGGCTGTATTTGCGTCGGGGTTATAACTGATAGCAACTTCCGTGCCCCGAATACCACACAGGCTTGTGCCTGTGCGCACTGTGAATGCGCCTCCAGGGCCGCCAAAAAGGTTTGTAAAGGCCCGAAGGCTTCCTCGGATCAATCCGATGACAGTTGTGCGCTTTTTAGAAAGTTCAACTGCAAAGCTTTCCATCCTGACATGGCTTCTTGATCCCATATTCACAACAGTCGGCCCGGAAGTTCCTTGCTCGTAACGATCGGCAAAAACAATACGTGCCCGCCCTTTTGGTCCCGTACGCAAATGATCCTTAAGACGGAGGGTTTGCCCCTTGATCGCTCTTTTCCACCGGTTACCCCTGCCAGCGGGAAGAATCTCTACTGTTCTATGCGTCTTTGCCAACTTAGCTATTACATCGCCCGCGGAGCCGCTGGCGCGATTCGCACGAAAACGAAGCTCTCTTTCTAGCATTGCAATATGAGCACTCAGATCAGAAGTTTCACTATAAAAATTTACCATCTCATTGTATTTGGCAGTATGGGCCGCATGCGTAAGAATATTTTCAAGCTTTAACATCTCATAGCGCGGCAGGTGGGTCGCGTAACATCTCTCATAATCATCAACCGCGCGCGTGTTATCATTTTTAAACTCCAGCGCCTGGCGGCCATAATTGTCCGAAGTCTTGTTCTGCACCCTGCTGTTGAGCTCATCCAGAGCATCACGCGTTTCTGTGGCTTTTTCCCGGTGGGCCCCACATTTTGAACTGCTCTCCAGCGAGATCTTGGACCGATTCAGATCACGAAATAGCTTGGCTTCTTCGATCTCTTTGATAAGCTCGTCATCACTCATCTCATCGTAATAACCATCGCTGAGATCAGAAAAGTCCAATTCATCACTCTCTTCACTGCTACTATTTTCCTCACTGGTTTTTTCACTCGGGGATTTTTGTGTTTTGGCGCCTGATTGCGCTTTTTTACGCGTTTGCTTTTCAGAACGGCGAAGACAGTCCTCATCCCCCTTACAGGTTTCGAGTATTTTGAGGCGTTGACTGTAATAATCTTCGCCACTTTGCGCGTGCGCTAGACCACTCGAAAAGGAAAATACAACGAAGATGGCTAAAATTGATAGCCGAGCTGTATAGTTACGTACAATCCAAAATCTCTTCATAGTTCATCTCCAAAATTAATACTAGCAATTCGGTATGACATATGACGTTCCGGGACAAATACCATAGATTGTGGGAGTGCCATCATCGCAAAGGCAGGGTTGGCGTATAGCTCCAGATTGCTGCTGTTGCGGCTGCGGCTGCGGCTGCGTATCGTGGACATCTCCGGCCCTCAGATCCTGCGCGCTTGTACTTTGTGAACGATTAGGGGGTGTGCCCGATCCATCTGAATTATTCTCATAAGTTTCTTGCAGCGCGTCCATATTAAATCCAGGAGTTTTTTGCCCTGAATTGCTCCGGCCTCTTGGTGCGAGCGTACCAGCTCCTGAGTCGATTAATACTTCACCACCTTGCTGGTGGCCGCGTCCAATTAAATTGTCTTGATAACGCTGCTGCTCCGCATCCTGCACCGCGCGTCTTTGTGCCTCTTGCTCCTGCTGTGTTTTTATCTGTTTTTTCATTACCGCGTAAGGGTCAGGCTCATTCTGGAGGTTACCCCACGGGTCGTCTTGTGCTTGCGCTGTGACCACTAGTGGTCCCGACGTCAAAACGCCTAAAAGTATAAACAATAGCAATGCCCGTATCATGGCACTCTCCTTCTTCTATAGGTTGGATGAGCTCATTTAATACTATTAAACTATTGTTGTCACGTGTCTTTTGCTCCTCTATGTCGCTCTAAATGCAGAGAAATACGAAAGAAGAGATGAAATCAAATATAGTAAAATTAGTGATCGCTTTTCTGGTTCTTGGCTTGGCTCTTTTCTTTTTCCGCAGCTACAACCACCAAAGTCAAAATCGTAGCTCTATTGAGCGCGGCGTGAATGCCGACAATACTGCCATAGAAAGGCAACGGTCCGTACCCTATAGGCCAAGCCAGCCAAATCCAGGTGGCAGAACAAGGTGAAATTGCACAGAACTCTAACCCGTGTTGCCAGGGTGGGAATTGAACCAGCGTCCATAATCTGTAAAAAAGACCTGAGAAAAGTTATTGCCTGACTACACACACAGCCATTTTTGCCGCCATATAAATTATGGCAGAGCCTGCTCAATAAAAACCTTGCCCATTTTTTTGGCTCTCATGGCCGCGGTTTTATCATTACAGGTATGAGCTTGCACGATGGCGCCTTCTATCAGCAGGTTAAGCTGCGTGGATAGCTCATCAGGGTCACCGACACCGGCTTGTTCGGCCAAATCCTTTATATAATCATGGACCAGCTGTTTATGCTCAGCGCAGAGCTTGTAGCAAGGGTCATCCAGATCGGAAAATTCGGCTGAGGCATTGATAAACATGCAGCCATAAAACCCTTTTTCTTGGAACCATTCATCAAGCGCATCAAACACCATTGCTAAACGTTCTCGCGAGGATGTATCTGGCTGTTCTACTTTACGTGTAAAGCCAGACATAAAAAGTTCTTCACGTTTGCGCAAGGTAGCGAGCATCAACTCGTCCTTGGATCTGAAATGATTGTACAGCGTCTTTTTTGAGACACCCGCCTTCTCTCTAATTTTTTCAATGCCTGTGGCATGAAACCCCTCCTGATAGAAAAGGTCCATCGCTGCATAGACAATTTGTTCTCGCTTGGATGGTTTGGCCATAGTTCTTAAATCTCCAGTCATTCATAGTACACCGATATGTATACTATATTTATCTAATAAAGTCCAGAATTAAAAAATATTTTTGTAACCTTTTCCTGATACATCCGAAATATATCATACTAAATATATGATTTTTAATGATTAATAAAAAAACCGCTTTATTTTTAAAAAGGCGTTGACAAGGGAAACTGATCGGTATAATTATATCACCACAAGGAAACCGAACGGTATACTTTTGAAAGGAAAAGACCATGACTGCTCAAACACAAACAACCAAAGAAGAAAACCAAACCATCAATGCTGTCCGTCACAACACTGTTAACATTGACGGGCTGGATATTTTCTATCGTGAAGCTGGAAACCCGAACAAGCCAACGCTTCTGTTGCTCCACGGATTTCCGACATCCTCGCATATGTTCCGCAACCTGATCCCGGCCCTGGCCGATCGCTACCACCTGGTTGCACCGGATTATCCTGGGTACGGCTACAGCTCTATGCCTTCTGTCGATGAATTTGAATATAGCTTCGACAATCTGGCGATGATCATGGAAAAATTCATCAATCGGCTCGGCCTGAAAAGCTACAGCCTTTATTTGATGGATTACGGTGCCCCCATTGGCTTTCGGATTGCCACCAAAAACCCACAGCGGGTAGATTCGCTGATCATCCAGAACGGCAATGCTTACGACGAGGGCCTGGACAATGCTTTCTGGGAGCCCATAAAAGCCTATTGGGCCGAGAAGAGTGATAAAAACGCAGATCCCCTGAAAGGCCTGTTCAAGCTCGATGCCACCAAATGGCAATACCTCACCGGCGTGCGCGATGAGAGCAAGATCAGCCCTGATACATGGGATCATGTTCAGCCACTTTTGGATCGGCCCGGCAACAATGATATCCAGCTTGAACTCTTCTATAGCTACGGCACGAACCCACCGCTTTATCCTGAATGGCAGGCCTATATGCGCAAGCATCAGCCGCCAACACTGATCGTCTGGGGCAAGAACGACGAAATATTCCCGGATGACGGCGCTTACCCTTACAAGCGGGATCTTCGTAACATTGACTTCAACATTCTTGATACCGGGCACTTCGCACTCGAAGAAGATGGCGATGTCATTGCTTCACACATCAGACGTTTTTTAGAAAATTTGTAGAAAGGAGGAAATTATGTACCGCAACATACCTGACATTTATGATGCCGCACTTTATGCACGGACAGACATGCAAAAACTAACATGCGAAATCCTGCGCATCGAAGGCATCAAATCACTCAACACGCGTAAACAAAACTTTTAACCAACCCTAACCTCCCTGAAAGGAGAAAAACGATGACTCACGTAAAACAAGTACTTTTAACCGCTATGGTCCTGACTGCCATGCTATTTCCAACCCTGGCTTTCGCCGGTAATGATACCAGCGTCAGCACGGTCGGTGTACAGGGCTATGACCTGGTGGCCTATCAGACACAAGGAGGGCCTGCAAAAGGCAACGGCAACCACCTCACCGTTCATAACGGCATCACCTATCTCTTCACGTCTGCAAAGAACGTGAAGACATTTGAAGCCAATCCCGGTAAATATCTCCCGGTTTACGGTGGATGGTGTGCCTTCGGCGTTTCAGTCGGCAAAAAATTTGTTGGCGATCCACTGGTCTGGAAAGTAGTTGACGGGCGTCTCTATCTGAACCTTGACAAGAAAGTACAGAGCGCTTGGAAAAAAGATATTCCCGGCAATATCAGCAAAGCCAACACCCACTGGACAAGCATCAAAGATAAAAATCCGAAAGACTTGTAATCACTCCACAAAGGGCAAAGCTTTAATAGGCTTTGCCCTTTTTTATTTTCAACAAAACGCAAGGGGTCACTGGTTCAACCCCAGTACCACACCATTTTCCTCTAAGTTAACATTTAAATTGGGCAGTCCGTCAGCATCAAAGCGCACGTGAATTTCCAGGTCCCAAAGATCACCGGCAGCACTAACCTTGTTTTTTTCGAATACGGTGAGAAATTGATAACCAAGTTTACGCGGTATCTTTACGCTGGCTGGATTACCAAGTGCGCAGCGAATTTCCAGGCGCTTGAATTGTAAAACCTCAAAGCCATAACGCGTCAGCACATTGGCAATTTCTGTGGCATAGCCTTTGCCTTCTTCGCTCTGGCAAACATTACATCCTATGCGGCCCTTGGGCACGGTCCAATCAAGATGATGAAAAGATGCAGTACCGATCATCTTTCCTGCACTCTTCTCAAAAACCGGAAATTCAAGCCAACTGCGCTTGTCCCATCCGGAAAGTGCCCAATCGATATAGGCCTTCATATCATCTTGTGTGACATCCTTTTTGGCTAGAATACCACCGCTCCATTTGTGAAAGCTTTCCCAGCTTTCGTGCTGGAACTCATACAGTGGCTGCGCGTCATCTGCGACCCAGCGACGCATAACCAGGCGATCGGTTTCAATTTTTGTCGGTAAATTAAGATTTAATGGGTCCATGGCAGTTCAAGATATCAGGTTAGGTTTTAAAGATTATTGTGGAGTTCAGAGCAAATCGCAAGCGTTTTTGCGTACCGCCCACCATTTCTATTTAGTTCCGGCTGCTGACTTGTTGCACCATAAAGGCGGGGAAAATTTCAACCTTGCACGGCAGATTTCTTGCTGCCAACGCGCGGCAACGATGATAGGCCCCGTCAACGTTTTGGTTGCGCAATCCGGCGCGCAGTGTGTATTTACCGGTTCTGGAATCGGCTATGCTTTCGCCAGGCGACACCATAAGCTCCGCCCCAGCCAGCACAGCCTTATAGCGGCTTTGTAGCCTGTACCACACCAGGGTCATCAGAAGTTTTGAATTGTATTCACCAAGATTAAGCACCAAATCATAATCCGCCTGGCTGAAATCAACATGAGGGTGCGCCGCCTTATAGTCTTCCAGATTGGCCTTGATAGCGCTGGGAATATCCTGAGGCCCGGCTTCCACAAAAATATCATTGCCGTAGATGACCGTACCGTCATAGCCGATCTCAATCGGCTGCGGCCCGGGCCTTGCAAACTTGCCGTCTCTGCTGGCCTTTTCTCCCACCAGCAAAAGATAACGCCCCGGCGGTACGCGGGTGAAAAGATAAAAACCGGTGATATCGGTCATTGCGCTCTGCTCGGCCTCGCCCTTATCGCTATACAGATGGATCGGGATATTACGCAGCGCAAAGGAAGACCCGTCCGTCTTTCGTGCATACAAGGTTCCATCCAGTTCCCCGGCGATATGAATGGGGAATTGCACTTGCGCGACATAACCTTCACGCGGCAAAATTGAAACGCCTTCAAAGCCCGAAATCCAGAACGGACCTTCCAGCGCTTCTTCATCAACCACAACATCGGTCAGCTGCAGCTCTCGCAAACCTGTGAAAAGGGCAATGCCGTTTTCATCGGTTTTAACCTGGCCGCCATTTTGCAACGCCCGAACGATCACACCCTCTAAAGGCTCTTCATTCGGATTAAATTCGCCATCACCGTTTTCATCCAGAAAGACAAAAGCGCTTAAACCGCCATTGGCCGTCAAAGTCTTATCAAAAGATTTAACCCTGCCGCTTTGCCTGTCATAGGCCAGACCAAAACGGGTACTAAGCCCGGCGAAAAAATCATTTTCGGAGTTATAGCGCACGCTTGGGGAAATACGAACGAACCCGGCCTGCCAGTTGAGCTGCGCCGAAGCCTCAGTCAGGGCCGGATCAATGCGGCGCTCCACCTCAAGATCAATATCTATGTCCGTGGTAAAATCGCGCTCATAAGTGGCAACAACGCGGCGCAAATTGCTATCGGGCTGAACGGCATAGTCTGACAAAACCCGCAAACGGTTGCGGCCAAATGTACCGGTCAGGCTGGTGAGGCTGGATATTTGATCATCCTGCACATTGCTGTTGGTGAAATAGCTGACCTGTTCATTAAAGTTAAAATTCCGCCAGGCCGTATTAAACCCGGTCGTGGATGCAAGGCTTGAAACCCCATTCGTGTTCTTCATGTAATTGAGATTGAGCGAATATCGCGGGCGGTTCCCAATCCCGATAGGCAGCGGACCAACGGCGTTAAAGTTTTCCTGAAAATCACCGACGCTGTTTTGCAGGGCGCCGCCGCCGGAATCAAAATTCTCGGCCTCCCAGCTGATTTTATTGCTGAGCTCATGCGCGCCAAAATCGCGCCTTGCCACAAATTCTGCCGCCGCTTCGCCCTCATCATCAATCGCTGCATTGGCATTGATTAATGTCTCAAAAATAGTCGTCGAGGCACCAGTATGAAGCACATTGTTCCTAACGCCTTCCTGCTGGCTGCTGCTAAAACCGGCAGATACCGCCGTGCCATCCATAATTGGTTGCTCATAAAGCGCCACCAGATTGGGGCTTCCCTCGTCTTCGTCTTTAAAACCGGTGTCTTTCCTAAAACTCTGCTTGCCTTCAAAAGTGAGAGAGACATCATAGACGCTACCAACTTCCGACAAGCGCCCCCGATCAACCGGAACAAAAACATCTTCTTCACGAACCTCCCCTTGCGGGCCGTAAAAAACAACACGGAAATTATTGTCCCTGTTAAATAAATTAACATTGTTAAAAATATAAAACCCGTCATCACCTACGGTTTGAAAACCGACAATCTGATTTTCGCGGTAAAGCTCAACATCCCAGCCAGGAAAGGTTGTTCCCGAAATTGCCGTGGTCGGATTGGTAAAAGTTCTTAAAGGATCGACATTTGAAATCCTCGCACCAAGCTCCTGCCCTACGCCGCCGCCCAAAGGCAGGCGCGTTGTGACAACATCGCCCACCTCAAAATGCTTGGCATTTAACGGGCCCAGCAGATCGGGCTCCAGCGATTCCTGTTTATAATTTGTGCGGATATTGGTGATTTTATCTTCATTGTTATACTGCGTTTGGGTCGTAAACGTCCCATAGGCCAAATCACCGACGGTGCGGATATTCACATCATGTCTTTGGGTATTTCCCTGAGAACCGCTGCTACCCTGCCTGTCATATCTGGAGTTGGTAAGAATATCGACAAAAGGGACATCGGCAATCTGGTAATCCTCCCCACCCCTTGGCAAGACCGGTGGCTGTTTTTTTCTTTTGGAAAGATCACGTTTGCGGCGCTCTAAAAACTCCTGAACCGGCAAAGGCTGCGCGGAATTAATAACAATTTCCAAACTGGAAACATCAAGTGAAATCTCCATGTCAAACCACGGCCCGAGCTCTTTAAGCGGCAGCAATATATCACCATCTTCTGCCGAGATATTAAGCGGAAGTTGGAACGAGCCGCGATCTGTTTCAACACTCCCCGCTGCCATATCCATTTTGAAATTTTTGTGCTCGCGGATATACCAGCCTTCCGCAATACTCGCCTCCGCGTTAAAGGCAATGGGGAGCTCCAGCACTTCAATAAAATCCTTAAAGGAAAGCAGAATCTCACCATTTTGAATACGACCCGTTATCAGCCCGTCCAGCTCCAGGCGCCGGGACAAAAAAGCCTGGAACAACAAAACCTCTCCTTCCGGTAAAATATTGGTCTGGGCGCCTTGGGCTTGCACAGGAGCAGCATCCTGTTGAACGGATGCAAAGCCACGCTTCATTCGCGCTAAAAACTCACGCGCCAGAGACAGGCGCTGCACATTATTAATTTGCTGCGCTTCAGGCGCACCCACCCCATCCTGCGCAAAACTTTGTGCAGGCGATACCAGAACACAAGCCGCGAATACGGCTATTATCGCAGTCAAAATATGTAAACGCATTTTATAAAAGAAGTGGGGTTAAGAGTGGACCTTTTATACCTATTAAGTAAAACACACTCAAGAGATCGCAACAATTCAATAATTATAGGTGAAATAAGCGTTTTTTATCCCCCCGCAAAGATTCTTTGTGAACTTTAATAATGATTTAATCGTTTTAATGTGATATTTAAGAGGTTGGAATTAAACTTCCTAAATTGCGGTCATAAAATGATTGCCCCTAAAAGTAATCTAGGGATTTAAAGGAGAAACCTAATGAAATTACACACCCTTAAGACCATTGCCTTCCTCAGTGCCTTCATTATAGGCATAAGTTCATCAGGACAGGCTCAAGCACAAACCGAAACAGTTGGCGCGACGTTGATAACATCGGGTGCCTTAACCACGGTGGACGTCAGCGACTTTGATTTCGGTGAATTCTTCATACTGATTGCCGGTGGTGATACGCCAACCCTTACCATTCAGGATAACGGTGCTGTTGCCGTGGTTGTTGCCGGTGTCGTCGACCCCGGTACCAACGTCACACCGATTGTAGCTCCGACGACGCGCGGTGAAATCAACGTTACAGCGCCGATAGGGCCCATTGCACTAACACTAACCAGAACCAATACGACTGACTTTGCTGATCCCGGGCTGTCTTTGACGGCTGCAGAATATGCAACGGCCACAGAAGGGGCCGGCAATGCGATTAACGCTGATGCTGCAAATGGTACTGTAACGGCTGTTGCCGCCGGTGTCGCAGAACAGATCCTGTTTGGCTCAGAAATTACCATCACCGCGCGGCCTGCCAATGCGACGCATACCGCACAATTCGATGTGACGTTGTCGTTCTAGGCTTTTCATTTATTAAATATCCAATGAAAAAGGCAGCTTTAAGAGCTGCCTTTTTGTTATCCCACTCCAGAGAGTGAGCTATTGCAGAGGAAATGTTTTTTCTGCGTAGACAAACTTTTTGTCCTCGTCCTTATCGGAATGCTCGAGAACAACCCGCAACGACCCGCCAGCCCTGATATCTTTGGTTAAGAAGACATCAAAAACCCGGTGGTTCACTTCCGGAAAGATATGGGCATTGTGAAGCTCTCCCACCAGCTCTTCCTCTCCTCCCGAATGCCCTTTGTGATACACATACAAATGCGCCATAGCACCATAAGGGCCGCCGCTACGATTAACATTAATCAGCGCTTTGAACTTGCCGGTTTTCTCATTGACGATAACCCCGACATCAGCAATATCAAAATTAACATCAATGTCACCGGCGCGCAGAACAACGGGTATCGTATAGCCCACATTGATCTTGATGCCTGCCGTAGGCTTTTCCTGCTCCAGAGAGTCAGGCACCTCTACAACCGGAGAAAATGCAAGATGGGCGTGGTAGTCACCATCGGGCACCTCTTCCGGGCGGCGTAACGCCAGACGAATGCGCTGCTTAGCACCCGGAAGCAATGTTACGCGGCGCGGCGTTAAAACAATATGCTTGGAAAGGTCAAATTCAGTCACAGAGGTTTCGGATGACTTGTAAGCCGGCCCCGTCTCCTGCATCCGAAAGTAACGCCAGCCCATCTGATAAGTCATCTGCTCATCACCGGTATTGATAAGCGTGATAGCGGCAAAGCGCTCCCGGCCATCAAAGACAATATGCGTGGGTGTAATCGTCAAATCAGCTTTAGCCAGCCCGGGCATGAACACCAGGCCAAAAACCAAAACTCTAAAAAACGTTTTCATCGATACCTCTAAGTTCTAAGTTGTTAAAAGTTAATCTGTAGCTGTAACTGTCCGCTATATGTCTGGTTTGAATAGGGCACACCCGTTCCCGTTGTCTCGACCGTGGCGCCCAGCGTTACCCTTGCGACACCAAAAGCATCGGTGCCTGTAAAAGCGGTCTGAAATGCATTCATATTAAAGATGTTACCCGCCCCTGTTAGCGGCTGCAACTGAGTGACAACAATGCTGGCAATCGCCATACTCGGCGGCAGGCCGCTTATGTCATATATACCTTCCTGCGGCGATACAATTTCAACAAAGCCGGGCGAAAAATTAAAACTGCCATCGGTATTAATCGTTATCGTATGCATCGCATCATTGTTCCGGACAATAAATTCTCCAAATTGCAATGCCTGCACCACAGCCACCGCAGCCAGTGCCGGGCTTACGGCCCCCAAGGCTATCAGAAACAGACATATGCGTATAAGACGGATCATTATTGATATCCTGTTAAAAAACACCGTAATGAAACCACAAATCGGCATTAATGCAAGTCTTCTCAACAGTTTGATTGGACGTAAAACACCTGTTTTCTTGATCCCGGGCCCGCCCGTATCTAGGCTAGTCTTGGGGTAATGTTTATTTACCCTGCATTTTTGGTTGTCCGTTCCGGATCGCCTGCATCTATCCGTTGGTTGGGTTCTCAATGCAATGAACAAAAATATTGCTGTATTTTTAAGTTGCCTGATGCTTGTCAGTTGCGCCGCTTCGCCGGACAAGGATACTGCGCAACCTTCTGGCAGCGCTGACACTGAACAGACCGCCATTGCCCTGCCGCCCAGCTTTAATGAACGCCCAGCGGAAGAAAACGCCCTGCAGAACCTCCAGCCATTAAAGGGCGTTAATGTCGATACGCTTTTCTCCGAAAAACTGAAAGACCCGGCAAAGCGCTTTGACCGCGTTGAAAATGCCGTTGTGGATTTGGCAAAAGAATTTGAATCTCTTAAACCTTCGATCATTCGGCTTGTAGCCGTTGAAAATGATATCCAGGATTTAATCACTCAACTGGATGTTTTGCTACAGGAAGACAGCGCTCATCCGCCGCAACAGATCATACCCCAGGTGCCGCCCTCTTCTCTGCCACCAACCAATATAACACCCACGTCTTCACCCGAACCTGCCTCTATAACCCCTCCTGTATCTTCAGCAGGCGGCGCAATGATCAAAGATTTGCGCGTCGGACATTACGCTCACAAAGCCAGGATTGTTCTCGACATCAGCAAGGAAACACCTCACACAATTGACCTTGATAATAATGAGAATTTACTGGTGATTGAGCTTCACACAGCCGTCTGGACAAAGCCCACACAAAAGAGCATTAACTCTTCTCTGCTGAGTTCTTACACGGTTGAAAGTATGAATAACGGGCAAGGCAGCCGCATTATTCTGCACCTGAAAAAACCAACTGAAATATTGGAGCAAATGGCCCTGAAACCCGGTGCCAATCCAAACTTCCGTATCTTTGTTGATTTAAAAACGTAAAGTCTGCCAATATCCAGACAGGCTTTAAGCATCCATATCCAAATAACACCAAAGCTCTTTTTCGCCTGCACCAATAGAAAGGCAATGATCAGAATATACCGGGTTTTTTTGAATGGATACGTTGCTACCGGCAAAAAATGAGCCTACGCCAATTTTTTCTACCGCTTCATAAGGCTTTGTTCTAAATAAAGCGCAGGCGAAGATAGCAAAGTTTTTTATCTTGCTGTCCTTTTTAAAGCTAAGGATTTTTTCAATATATTCGTGTCGCGGCCCGGTGATAATAAAAAAACCGGTCTTGCTGTTTTGATTCTTCGCTACATCCAGCACCCATTCTTCCAGCGCCCGGAACCTGGCTTCCAACAAAGGGCTTTCCCCGTAATGATCCTTCTCCGGCCCGCCATCAAAAATGATCTGGATATCCGTACTCCCCCGGCGAAAGCGCGCACGCCCCCTTTTTTTTCGCAAACGCGGGAAAAACGCCAAAGTGACAATGCCAGGAATGCACAACAAATAATCGGTTATTCTTGCAATCAAATTATTGCCTATAATGGACTTTATTTTTTCTGAAACCCTTAGAAATGGCCCCATAGCGTGCTGCCTGCGCCATTTCGAGATCCGCGATTCATCGCCTTCACAAACCGGCACATGATCGTCAAAATTAATACGCTTTTTGGCGGTAAAGAACTGAATATAGTCTTTGATAGCCCAGGGCTGCTCTTCAAACTCCAAAACATCTTTTCTTTTTTTGGGGCTTTTTTCAGTAAGACAGAATATCCGCTTCACGCCCGGGTTAACTTTGAGCATATATTCCAGAAACGGTTCGATAGAGGCCGCATAATCAAGCAAAAATATATTCTCGAAATTATGCTGCTGGATAATTTCTTCTATTTTTTTAAGATTATTGTCGCTGACATTAATGAGCATTCTTACAGCACTTTTTTCAAAAACTCTTTGCTGACGTAAATAAGATTAAAAGACAAAGTCGGGCAGGAAATAAAGTCTCCGGCACGGTCTATGGCGAAAAACTTATACCCCAGAGGAAGCAAAATATTCTCCAGATCATTGAAGCTCAGCGATTTATTATAAAGGTCGCCCATGATAATTTCTGTCTCAATAACATCAATTTTATTGGCTTTTAAAGCCTCAGAAGCGCCTTTTAAAACCTCGTCTTCGTACCCTTGCGTGTCTATCTTTAACAAATCAACATGCTCAATCCCGCTCTCATCCATATAGGTGTCGAGCGCCTTAATCTCAACATCATAAGATTCCTGCGTGAACGCACTCTTTTCTACGCCATATTGCTTGCTTCTTATCTCTGCCCATTCGGATTCAGGGTTAACCTGATTAAAGCTGGACGTATCCGTTTTCATGTTTTTATAGAATTTTTGCGTTGCTGCAGCGCTGCCAACACCAAAATTGTTTAAATGCAAATCACTTTGCCCGCTCAGGTTTTCACACAGCTTTTGGTAATTTCCTTTATCGGCTTCAAAACAATGGATGTAGCTTTTTGGAAAGACGCCGCGAAACCGGCGGGCGCTTTCACCGACATGGGCGCCCACATCAAAAATAACGAGTTCTTCTTCCTTTTTGTCACGAAAGAGACGCGCATGCACAGGGTCGAACTTTGATTGCTTTTCTTTTGACCCGGTTAAAAGCAGCCGGACATTCCTGGTAATTCCACCATGAATCTTCCTGTTAATTTTTTTGAATAAGATGGCTGGTTCCATGAATTTGACTCTAACAGTTAAAAACCTTGTCATACTCGGCACGGGCGCGCTCCAAATCCTCGAAGCGCCCTATATCAAGCCAATACTCATGGATAGGAAAGACCGTGGATTCCCCACCGGTTTCCCTTATTTTATCGAATAGCTGCGGCATATCGAAAAATGTGTCTTTCGGAATAAGATCAATGGCCGCCGGATCGAGAACATAAATCCCTGCATTGACAAAATAGCTTTGTGAAGGCTTTTCAATGATAGAATCCAGCTTGGCGCCATTATTTTGAACAATGCCGTAAGGCACTTCATGATTATATTCGCGCACACACATTGTAGCCATTGCTTTGTTCTGACGATGAAAATCTACCAAATTGTCAAAATTCACATTGGTCAACAAATCTCCATTCATGACAACCAGCGGCCCTTGCGGGCGCTCGGGCAGCAAGCTTAACGAGCCAGCCGTACCCATTTGATCGCCCTCAAGAAGATAAGAAATTTCAGCGCCGAACCCGGAACCGTCACCGAAATAATCACGGATCATATCAGCTTTGTAGTTCACTGAAAAAAAGAACCGCTTGAAATTCTGCTCTACAAAACTCTGAAGAATGGTTTCCAACAGCGGCCTTCCACCGATGGAAACCATGGGCTTTGGCATATCTTGTGTCAGGGGCTGGAGGCGCTTTCCTTCGCCGCCGAGCATCAAGACGGTCCAGACATCTTCCATTGAGCCTTCATGAGATGGTGAAACTTTAACATCGGCCTTACGTTTTAAAAGATCTCTCATGCGCTCAAGCCCGGTCACATGGCCATTTTCATCTACCATCGGCACCTGGTAAATCTTTTTCTCCGTCATAACATCAAGTATCTCTTTGAGATCGGTCGTCGGTGTCACAGTTGTTGGATTTTTATTCATGACTTCGGTTATGGGATTTTCCAAAGAGGTGCCCGCCAATATAGCGCGCCTGATATCACCATCCGTGACAGTTCCAACCAGTTTGCCATCCTCATCAACCACCAGAGCAATCTGCAGCGCCGTATTGTCGATGCTTTGCAGTGCATCGAAAATGGTCTTGTCGACTAAAACAAAAGTATCTGTATAATCTTTGACACGCGACGTCATGAAGCTTTCACCTCTTTCTTATTTTGTAGAGCTTCTTCCTCAAGCCCCATATCTGTCAAAATCACTTCTTTATAGTGTTGTGCTACCAGCCCACCCTTTATTTCGCCATGAATCTCATGGTTAATAAAGCCCTGAAGGCTGCCCTGCTGGGCACCTGCCGGTTTCACGCCCCCGGAGTGTAGCGCCTCTTGCGCATAAGAAACAAGCTCATCCAGGCCGTCAAAGCGTTTGCAGGACTTGCCGTCATCAAAAATTGTCTCCAGATTTTGGCAATATTTCAAAAACCCGGCCACTTTACCGCGCAGCATAGCGTGGAAAACGATGCTGGAACCGGTCATTAAGATAATATCACCCCATTCGATAAGCGCTGCCGAGGGTATTTTATCAACGATAATGGCATGCCCAATCTCTTCTTTTTTCATAAAATCAAAGCGCATACCGCGCGTATGCGGCTTGATCGCCAGAGCCACACCTTCCATATTTCCAAGCCTGCGAATGGTTTCCTTGATTTGCTCCGCTTCGACGCCGTAATTCATCTTGGAAAGCATCATAACGATTTTTACAGGTTTTTGCGGCAAAGGGGCCGGCTCATGAAAAATCCTGTCATGCAGATACTGAACCCAGTTGCTATCCATACGCAAATTCCCGGCCACCGTAATATTTTCCTTGGGAAAAAGGACCGTATATATGCGCTTGTTGTGCGCGCTGGGGACAAAATAACGTTTTGCCTGTGATGGGCGGTAAACACTGGGCGTCTCGGTGCCTGTCGGATTGACATCCGTATAAACACGGTGGCCGGTTAAAATGGTATAGACCGCCGCGCCCCTTTCAATCAACCGCGGGACAATATTATCAATGAGAGCAGAGCGCCCGGGTTGAAAAAGAACCTCATCGGAAAACACCAGAGCCGGATTCCATTTCGCAGCAATTCTTTCAAGCCAGGGAAGTTCCTTTTTTAGCAAAGCCGGCCGCATTAATTTTCCAAGCCCGACATCGAGAACTTTTAAAACAAAAGCGAGCAGCGCTATATCACCCGGCCAGTCATACAGCCGCCAATGGCGAAAAACCTGTTGTGCCTTATAGGAAAGGCGCAGCCAGAGCGGGCATCCTTCCATATCCAGAGCAGATTCAAAAGTAACATCAAACTCTTTGGCCACATGCTCAATCGCCTCATGCGCCCCCGAATGAGCTATATAACCATCGCAGGGGTAAAAAATAACGCGTGTTTTAAACCGTGAATCCTTTGCAAACTCCGTGATCAGTGGAAACTGTATATCCAGATCGTTATAGGCACGGATAAAAAAGAAAACATCCTTTGGAGTATTGCTCATCTCTAGCCACCCCTTTGAAGCAGGAAAAGATTGTCGGTCAATGGCGACACATTGATCTTACCATCAGATGATCCTGATTTTTTTTCAATGGCGCTAACGATCTTTCTGGTGTGCTCTATATCCAGCCCGAGATATTTCCTGGCCCCGTAATTAAGACCGTCAATACGTGCTTTCACGCGCCGGGGAAGAAGGGAATTAATCGCCGGTACATCACTGGCACGAGTCAGCCCCCCTTCTACTTTGGCACGAAAAGCCTTGTATCCGGAGAGCTGCGGCTCTTTCATCTGCCGGGTCGGCTTGGGTGCCAAAGCTTCAAATTGCGCCATAAGGCGCGCGGCTGAGGACTGATCAGGCTGCGTAGATATCCATTGTGTCAACACACCTTCAATAGGCCCTGGCGGCACCTCATGATTGTCAGCACCCAATATCTCTTCAAAATAAGACAGCAACTCCTCCCGTGAACTGGCAATCTTCGATACGGCCAAAGGCACATCAAGCTCATATTTTTTCATGTAAGGCGGTAAAGCCGGAACATAGGTCACAACCCGCCGTCCCATAATATGCGCCTCAATGCTTGTCGTGCTCTTGAAATGAAATATGGCCGCCGCACCCAAAATCCAGGGTGTCACCGAACCTTCATAAACCAGATGCAGATTCTCAAAACCAGCCGTTAGCTCTTCCCAGGCTTCATGCGATTCCGAAGGATGCGGGCGGATCACAAAATTTGTATCCGGGAAGTGCCGCGCAATATCAGGTAAAAAGTCTATATATTCCCGGAACGCGATTAAATTTTGCTCGGCCTGTCCGGTCATGAAAGCACTGAGCTCTTTTGACAGCCCACGGCTATGATCCTTGGTCAGTTGCAAGCCTTTGCCTGCACCCAAAACATTATTGCCGATGCCAAAGCTGGAGGGTAGAAGAATATAATTTCCGTACTTCTCGCGAAAACCTGCAGCGATATCCTGATAAGCTTCACCCGCAAAATCTCTCCAGAATTCAAGCCTGGGGCTACCCGTTACATGGCCTTTTTCAGCAAAATCGGGGAAGACTTCATTATATATGTCACGCTGCACATCGCCCCAGAAAAATATCCGGTCGATTTCAGAAATCGTATCTCCACTATAACGCACATTGTTTTGTAAAAACTCTCTAAAAGTCACCACGCCTTCTTCATCAAGCGAACACACCTTGTGCCCCTGCGCCTTTAGGGTCCGTATCTGGCCCAGCTCATTCGGCGTGGCACTTTTAATCAGGAAAACTCCTTCCGGCAATTGCTCGGAAACCGCATAAAGCGGTATTTTTGGTCCTAACACTACATTCCAGCCAGCACTGACCGCTTCATGTGCCAGTGTTGTCTTGCCGTCATGCTCCCGGATTACAATTTCCAAAGGAAGGTAGAGATATTTTTCTGCTTGTTGCATATGTATTTTTACCGTTTCAGATCAATTGCCGGATGTTGTCAGGATATAGAATAATTGCCCGCGATACGGGGAGTTCGAAACAGCCCCCGTAGCATAGTTTAATGAAAGCCGTTTGACAATTTTTAGCCCCGCTTTCTTAAGCAGGTTTTCAATCTCGCCCGGCGTAAACAAATGCCCCGATCCCTGGAATGTCTGATCACCAATCTGCCATTCATAGGATGCGTCGCCGCGACGCTCATCAAAATTGACTGTATCAATGATCACGCGCTGTAAAACATTAAAAGGTCCATAGGCAATCGCATTATGGCGATTATTAACATCCATCATGAAAATTCCGCCCGGCTTTAACTTTGCCGCAATATGACGCAAGGCTGTCAGACGCGCCTCAGACGAAGGGACATGACCGAAGACATTCCAAAGAGCGCTCACCGCATCAAACTGTCCGATATCCAATTCGTCCAGTTTTTCAGCAAACACTTCATGTACGGGAACCTGTGCCTGTTCTTTGCAAATTTTAGCCATCTTCGCACTAGGCTCAACCGCCACGCAATCTGTAAGGCCCACGCCTTGCTTTATCTTCGCCAGACGCCGTCCATCCCCGGCTCCGATATCCAGAAGGCGCATATCAGCACTGAGACGACTCATAACCAAATCATCAACGGCATCCAGATAAGCCTGCTTGTTGCTAGAATATTCGGCATAGACCGGCGCGATTGCATCGTAAGCCGCCAATGTGATGTCATTATTCATCGCTCTACGCCTTCCCCTCAAAAGGATGGGTTAGCATCAGATCAGCCAGATAAAGATCATATTCGGTATCAATATCGATCGCGCGCTCATTGGGAATCTCAACATAGCCGACACGGCCGTCAATCAGCCGCTCGCAATTTCTTACATAGTCAGGGCTTGTCACGTAAACGCAGCTGGTAATGTCATAGACGGACGGCACGTCTTGACGCCGCACGGCTTTTGATCCTTCGATACAAATATGGACCAGATCATCATCGCCAATAGTCACCATGGTAAGATAGGGGTTGCTATCAGAAGGTGTAATACCAAAAACAATATCACAATCGCCTTTCTGGAATCTTTCAATGCCCGCATCAATATCTTGCGGCGCGCGAAACGGAGAAGTCGCAGGACAGGACAGAAAAATCTCCTGTCCGCCTTCCTTAAAAACATCCTTTGAAGATTCAATCGCATGGCGCCAAGCCAGGATTTCCGGCGCAGTATCGGAGGCCATCTCATCGGGGCGCATCAAAACATCTGCTCCATGCGCTTTGGCAGCGGCGGCAATATCCTCACTATCGGTTGAAACAATCACCCGCCCGATATGGCTGCTTTCCAGTGCACTGGCAATCGAATGGGCAATAAGCGGTTTACCGCCTACCAGCCGGATATTCTTATTTTTAACGCCTTTCGAGCCGCCACGGGCAAAGATGAAGGCTGTAAAATCCTTAGCTGCCATCAACATCGCTCCTTAGGATCGGCTCGTCATGCGCTTTGGCAACGTTCAGCTTGCGCCCGATTAACGCATCGAAATCAGCCGGGCCATAGGCCAATTCATCATAAGGTCTTTTAACGCCGATAATATGGCTCTCAACCATATCCGGCGTAATCACAGTCCCCGCATCAATATTTGCCGCATGGATATACAAGCTTTTGCGAATTTTGGGACGAGTTTCTTCTTCTTCCGCCGCCGGTTGCTTGACACCATCGCCCAGACTGGATCGTGCCATATCCACGTCATCAACAAGATGAGCAAGCGCCTCGATAGCCGCCATCCCTGTTTCCTGATCACGAATGTCAGACGCCGCGCGCACGGCTTTCACCAACGCGGCCAACTCCTTAATATCAACGGAGGCCTGATGATCCGGTCCCGGCAAAGTCTTATCCAGCGTGTAATGTTTTTCAATCATTGCACCGCCCAGACCGGTCGATACCACGGCCGCGCTATGGCCCTGCGTATGATCGGAATACCCAACCGGAACGCCAAACGCCTCACGCATCGTGACAATCGCCTTTAAATTCGCCTGATCCAGTGAGGCCGGATATTGCGAGGTGCAATGCATAAGGGCAATTTCATTTCTGCCACCGCCTGCTTCCTTGATCCAGCCAAGGGCCGTTTCCACTTCCTCCAGATAACTCGCCCCGCTCGAAATCAACAGCCCGTCAAATTTGCGCGCCATATAATCCAAAAGCGGCTTGTTGCTCAGCTCCGGCGAGGCGACCTTGACCGTCTTAACCCCCATCTTCTCGATCATGAAATCAACGCTTTCATGCTCAAAAGCGGTGCAGAGAAACCCAACGCCGCGTTCCTTACAATATTCAAACGCCTTGACCAGCAATTCATCGGGCAGCTCCAGCTCCTGCGCCATTTTCAGCTGGCTTTCCTGCATACCTGCTTTGGCCTGATAATCAGCCAGCGCCGCATGCTCTGAAATCTCAAGTGCGGAATTAAAACGCTGCAGCTTAATGATATCCAGCCCGGCGCCGATACCCTCATCAATCAGCTTGAATAAAATCCCTTCATCGCAATTGTGATTAACGCCAACCTCACCAATAACGATGCAGCGCTCACCGGGCTTAAAATCAAAGCTTTTCGAAACAAAATCCATTATGTTCTACCTGTAGAATATCAGCATATTTGAATTGACCTCTGTCTTGTAAAGGTCCTGCCAGCGCTTGACAACATCATTATAACCTTCTGAATCAACGATCCTTTTTCCGATATGGAATTCACTGACATCCATGGCATTGCTCTTTTTAAAGCGAAACAGCGGATCATCCTCCGCTGTGGTCCGCCCGCCACCCACGGTAACAAACTCCACACCGGCGCTCATAAGCCCCTTGCTCATCCCAAACATCGATAAATTGCCCGCGCCAAGCCTGGCATAATCGCTCAGACTGGCGCCAAGATGATAAAGCGCCCCCTTGCCGTGAACCAGCGCCATAGCCGTGCCCACCATATCATCTCCGTCAAAAACCCCGAACAGCCGCAGCTCTCCTTCAGGAAGAGACAGAAGAAGGTCGTAATACGTATCGTCATATAAAAAGAAGTCCGGCGCTTCGTTGCGATCCATCGTTTCCTCGTAAAGCGCACGAAAAACCGCCATGCCCGCCTTCGGCTCCAGCTCCCGCGCTTCCAGCCCGGCTTTTTCCGCCTTGCGGATCATATTGCGGGTTTTCTTGCCCAAAGCGGCCAGCAACTCTTCCTCCGTCTGCGGCAAATGCGATATTGCGGAGGGGCGGTTAAATTCGACCTGCGCGCCCGGATGGGCCAACGCCCTATTATCGGCATACAGGCTGAAACGAGTGAATTCGGCAATTACCTTCTTCTCGGCCGCCCAGATATCAAAGGCCGCCCATGCTTTTTGCAGGAATGCAGCATCATTTGTGCTCGATAACGGACCGGAATAGCCGTAAATGCTGCTGATATCGCTATAATCTGTCTTTTCCTCGCCCAAAACCACGGATGTCAGCAAAAACGGATAGCAAAAGCGCTCCCCGCCCTCTTCATAGCGCCACATCAGGGGTTCAGAGCCCTCAATCCGCCCGCTATAGGCGACATGATATTCCGGCACCTGGCAAACATCGACCCGCGCGAAGGCTCCCAGTGCGTCCCGCCATGCCTTTGTCTCTGCAGCCTTGATAAGCGCCGTTTTCATGCCCGCCATCATAAAGGACTTACAAGCCGCGCAAAAGCCTTGCGTTATAAAAAATCATATGTTAGATTTTTAACCTTTATGAAAAAGGTGAATTATGGACAAAATGCAGGAAAATGACCCTAGGCTTTTGAATACGAACACCCCCTCGCATGAAGGAATAGGCAAAGGCAATGAGGCCCATATTTTCAAAACTGAAGTAACAGAACCCCGCCGTGAATTGGTAGAAAGAATTACGCAGGAAATAACACCTGAAAACGCTTCTGTGTCCACAATAAAGGGGCTTATGGATTATGATATATGTCGGCCTGATGCGCAGGATTTACAAGGCACCTACCTCATTGGCTTCAGAGGCAAACCTTATCACAACTACGATAAAATAGTTCTTCGCCTCAGAAAATTTACCGGAGAGCCTCTCATCAGATTAAGTGATGACATTTTCCGTTTTGCTGCTTTAAAAATATTGGAAAAGGATCAGTATGAAGCACTTACATTCACAATGGACATGATACTTGAGAATAGGAATCATGTACTAGAAATTGACGGATACCACGCTAATTTTACCTACTACCAAGAAGGTCGTCATATTATAAGCCCAACCCAGGCTGATATAGAAACGCTTGCCCGGGGCGTTGCCTTGCTAAGAAATGCCTACGACAAGTTACCAGAAGAATTTTTGCCTCGAATAGAAAAAAACCACCGCCTATTCAATCAAAGAACACAAAACGGCCTGGATTTCATTAAAAATGAATCTCAACTGGCTCGCCAATTAGCCGTAGAATGCCATGGCCCTGAGAAAAGTACCTTGCTACTGGAGCTTTTAGAACAGTTTTCTGCCAATAATAACGGAGAAGTAGTGCCCTGCCATGGCTGGCTGAATGAGGGCAACATTCTGATTAAACCAAATGGCGGTCTTCACGTTGTCGATAATGAAAATACGGCTGCTACATTGGCTCCGCGCACTTATGACGCAGGTGTCGCACTGTATAGAGCCATACTCCAGAAAATGCCGAATCCAACGCCGGGTACAGATAGATGGGCCATAGAAACATTTCTAAAAGCCTATAACCAATACGCCGAAATACCGATGCGACCGGAAGAATTAATTGCAAACCTAAACACGGGAGGCCTGAAAGCAGCAACTTTTGCATTTTCATTTTATCAGGAAGGCGACCAAGACTATGGCCTAAGCTCAATAAAAAGACATGGCGGCTTTGCTCTCGACAACCACCTACGTATACAGGCCGCTACGCATGCAATGCCGACACCGCCGGGCACAAATGAAGCACCCAGAGGAGTGGAACTCTAGACTTTAAGGGGATCAACCAGTTTTTTCGCCAGCAATTCGGCTTTTGGTTTGTCTTGTTTGAGAACGGACAAAATGCGCTCAATCGTATTGTCCATCACATAAGGATTAGTGCCACCCTGAAGACTCTTGCGAAAGGCCGGGTCACTCGCTTTTGCAATGGCCTTACCGATTTCATCGATATCCAGCGGCGCATCAATCACATTACCCCCGCGCTCCCTGCCGTCCTGGCGCGGGCCAATATTAACCACCGGCAGGCCAAAACTCGGTGCTTCCCAAAGCCCGCTGGAGGAATTGCCGATCATAAATTTTGCTGCCGCCATCGCGGCATAGTAATTCTTGCCCAGCGATTCAAAAAGATGAACGCGCGGATGCGCATTGGCATAGCTTCTTAGAACCTCAAAGAAAGAACCGCTGCCCGGATCCGGGTTGGGCGCGGTCAGGACAATCGTATTTTCAATTAAATCCAGCACCTTGATAAATCCGGCGATTTGTTCTTCCGGCGCGCTGGAATCATAAGACGTCGGATGAAAGGTCGCGAGCACAAAATCTTCATCACCACCCAGGCCCAACGCACTGCGCACATCCGGCGCGTCTTGTGCAATATTCTTTAGCTCCGTTAGCGCCGGCTCCCCGGTTACTGTTACACGCCACTCCTCTTCTCCACGTTTTATCAGGCGAAGCCTGTGATCTTCAAGCGCGGTAAAATGAAGATGGGCAAGCTCACTCAGCACATAGCGGGTCTGGTTATCGCTGGAGCCTTGCGTGATATCACCGCCGGAATGATGCGCAATTGGAATACGGAGCATAGAGGCCGCACTCGCCACCGCCATCATTTCCCAGCGATCGCCCAGAATAAACACGCAATCCGGCGGATCGGCGCTAAAAATTTTAACAAAAACCTCAACCGCACGGGCATAAGAAGCCGCTATATCAGCATCGCTATCATCTTCCTCACGCAGGAAATCAGCAACTTCAAGAGAGGAAAACCCGTCTTCCTGAATGCCCTCAATCGTTTTGCCAAAGCGCTCAAGAAGATGGCTGCCACCGGCAATTAATTTCACATCGAAATAGCTACCCCGCTCCGCCGCCAGAGCAACCGGGCGGACACTGGCATAATCAGACCGGCTGAGCGTGACGAAATGAATGCGTTTCATGCATTACCTTTTTGTAAACTGACACATATATTCTTCAGCTTTATAATCGCGCAAGATATCTGTGCGCGTAAGCACATCAATTGCATCAATTTCAAAGTTTGAAAATATGCGTTCAATTTCCGCACGGTCGAAGAAATGCGAAACACCCATACCGGCACAAGGCCCTGTAGGGATCTCTTGATAGGTGCCGGGCTCAATTTCCGTTCCCTGACCGTAGCCAGTGGTTTTGCGTCCCCACATCTTGGCGTAAAACCGCCCTCCGGGTTTTAATACACGGTGGATTTCGGCTGCTGTTTGGTTGATCGTCTCCAGCGTATTGGCATAGATCGCAAAAATATCGACCACCAGATCAAAGCTCTCATCATCCCAGGGCAGCGTTGAAAAATCACCAACGTGTAAATCCGGCTCGTTTGGATTAAGCCCCACGTTTTCTGTTGCCAGGCGCTTCCCGGCCGCATCAATCGCCGTTTGAGAGCCGTCAATACCGGAAATTTTGTACCCTTCGCGGTGCAAAAACCATAAATTGGCACCGGGCCCGCAACCTACTTCCAGCACAGAGATATCCGTTTTGTCTGCATCAAGATAAGTCCGTCCGGCATAGCGCACCAGATCCTCAGGCGGATACCGGCCCCAGCCACCTTTCTTGCGGAACTTTTCATCCCAGTGTTGTAAGTGCTCTTTTTTTGCTGCTGCGCTCATCATGCTACCTTTTCATTAAGTCCTAAAGAATCCAGATAAATATCGCGGCGGAAGAACGGCTCTACATTATGCAGATGCACGCGCTCACTATGCTTGGGAATTTCAGCGTATATTTCGGCAATCTTATCCGTAAAACCAACCAGAGCCGGTTTGAAAGTGGAAGGAATACGGATCACCTCATGATCAAGCAACTCGGCATCCTCCTGCACAATGCCCAGAGCCTGACACTCCGCCCAGATCTCCGGCGCGATTTCATCGGACCGCTCCCAGGTATCGCTACCGATCGCCGCCGGACACTCACAAGTAATAAACGATGTGCCGTCTTCCTTGATCTGATTACTAAACAGGCCAGCTGCCGCCGTGCGGTAGGTAAAAGCATCGGGCTCAAAATTCTGCAAATAAGTGAAGTCCTTGATTTGCTTAGCCTGCGTTATCAGCGTCGCAAACACCATCGGCGTACCATGCTGTAATCCTTTGAGATCAGCCTCAAAACCAAGGGCACCGGCAAGGGCAGCCACATTGTCATTGGCCCATATCACCTTGTCGGCCTCAATGACCTGCTTATCGGTGGTAACGCTAACACCGCTGGCCGTGTCTTTAATCGCTGTAATTTTTTCTCCATAGCTGATCACCGCGCCCTTGGCCTCCAGCCATTTTGCCGCCCGATCGCACCAGCCTTTCATCGCCTCCCCGGTATCGGGATAGATCGAGACAAAATCATCGACCTTACCAACCGCTTTTCTACGCGCCGCCAGCACCGTATCCAGCCATGGATCTTTTTTTAGCTCCACCATCTCGGGGTCACCAAGGAATTTCAGGCGGTGCAGAGATGTCACCGACAAGCCACTGGCCTCAACGCGATCCGGATGAATGCTGTATACTTTTTCGAAGATGCGGCCAAAGACACCACCCGCCGTCTCCCCAAAACGCTGTCTGAATAATTCTCCCAGATTGGCCGGGTTGTCACTGGAATGATCAAGCTTGGCCAGTGCCAGCAATTCGTCTTTAATTTTGGCCTTCGTTCCTTCATCCAAAGATGCCAGATCAGGCAATGAAAAACCATCTGTAACCACGCCGTTAAAGGCGCTGGCCGAAACAAACTCAATCGTCTTGGTATGGCCGTCCATAATCTCGTTGACGATATCGGCCAGATCCACCGGAATAGAGTCAAACACATGCACGCCCTTATCGACAGCAAATCCCTTCACCTCGCGAGAATAGGCAATACCGCCAAAAAACGGGGCAGGCTCAACGATATGGACTTTGTTGCCAGGAACTTTTAGCAACTCCATAGCATCACAAAATCCACGAAATCCGGCGCCTGCTACGACATAGGTTTTGCTCATGAGATGTTTTTCCTTACCTTATATATTGTATAAATGCGGCTTATAGGTTTTGAGGTTATCAGGATTTGTAAACCACTCAGCCGTGATCTGCAAACCTTTGACAAAGCCGTCTGCCCCGCCATATTCCGGGCTCCAGCCAAACAATTCCTTCGCCTTATCCGTGGACGCAAACAAGCGCTCGACTTCACTTTTTTCCGGCCTTATACGCTCTTCATCACTCACGATGGTAATCTCCTTACCCATGGCTTTGGCAATTGAGCGCGCCGTTTCTTCAATAGAAATTTCAAATCCGCTGCCTATATTTACGACATCACCAACGGCCGCATCACATTCTACCGCATCAACAAAGCCCTTCACCGTATCACCGACAAAGCTAAAATCCCGGGTCGGGGTCACATTACCCAGAGTAATCTCGCTCTGCCCGCTTGCAATCTGCGTGATGATCGTGGGAATAACCGCCCTGGCCGATTGCCGTGGCCCATAGGTATTAAACGGGCGTAAAATCGTCACCGGCGTGTCAAAGGAGCAGTGAAAAGCCAACGCCATCTGGTCGGCTCCAATCTTGCTGGCTGAATACGGCGATTGCCCGATCATAGGATGATCTTCGTTAATAGGAACGCTTTGCGCGCTGCCGTAAACCTCGCTAGTCGAAGTATGAACCACGCGCTCCACACCCAAATCCTTCGCAGCCTGCAGAATATTAAGCGTACCCTTTATATTCGTATCCACATAGGTATCCGGGGAATGATAGGAATAAGGAATAGCCACCAGCGCCGCCAGATGCAAAACCACATCACAGCCCTTCATGGCCTCGCGCACCCCGTTGGGATCACGGACATCACCCGGGAAGACCTCAATCTTGTTCAGCAATTCCGGCTCGAGAGAATCCAGCCAGCCCCATGAGCTAAAGGAATTGTATAAAACAAAAGCCTTCACATCATATCCTTCGCGCGCCAGATACTCGGTCAAATGCGAACCGATAAATCCGTCTGCGCCGGTGACCAGAATTTTTTTATTCTTTAGTTTCACGTTTTTCCTTATTCAGTTTTAGCCAAAAAAGCACTGGACGGGATATTAAGCAAACGCTTTGCCAGAGCTTCAGATCTTTCCAAATCCATCGAAGGACAATCAGCATACATAGGCAATGTGTTCATCAAATCCCATGCCGGACGTGTCATAATGCCGTTTTCATTGGTGGTTTCAAGTATATTCTCCAGCGCATCCTCATTTCCCTCATCCAGCAAAAGCGCATTCAGCCAGTAATTGCTCTTTGCAAACTCAGGTTCTTTGAAAAAAGATAGACCTTCCATATCGACAAATTTTTCTTCATATTTGTCTGCTAGGGTGCGTTTTTGCGCCACAAAATGATCCATTCTTTCCAACTGTGCACAGCCCAACGCCGCATTCAAATTTGGCATCCGGTAATTATAGCCGACCCTGTCATGCATAAATTTCCAGGGATGTTTGGTTTTGGCCACTGTCGTAATATGCCTGGCCTGCTCTGCCAACTCATCATCATCGGTTAAAATTGCACCACCGCCGCCGGTCGTTATCGTCTTATTGCCGTTAAAGCTAAGAATCGCAAGCTTACCAAAAGAGCCGGCCTGTTTGCCTTTATATAAAGAGCCCAGCGATTCCGCAGAATCCGTTACAACATCAATATTGTAATCCCCCGCAACCCTGCCAATCTTATCCATATCGCAAGGGTGACCAAAGACATGCACAGGAACAATTGTTGCAATTCGCCTTCCTGTATTTTTATTAACGCACTCACCCTTTTCATTGCTGTCCGCTATGTCACCCAAATAGCTTTCCAGCTTTTCAGGGCTAATACCCAGCGTTTTTTCATCGCTGTCAATAAAATGCGGGACAGCCCCCAGATACGAAATCGCATTGGCGCTTGCAACAAAGGTCAGCGCCGGAACTAAAACCTCATCGCCATCGCGCACCCCCGCCAGCATTAAAGCAATATGCAGGGCAGATGTACCGCTGTTCACGCATATGGCATGCTTAACGCCACAATAAGCAGCCAGCGCGCCGTCAAACTCTTTCACATATTCTCCGGCATAGGACACCCAGCCGGAATCAAGGCAGGTCTTAACCTTTTCCCATTCGCTCCCTTCAAAGGAAGGCTCATGCAGAGCAATAAAGTCCCGCCCCTGGGGCAAAACCTCCTGCAATCTGCTCAATATCTCCTGTGCAAAGCCTTCTTTGTTCAACGCCAATCCTTTCAATGATTTCAATGCTGTATATCACAATTAGAGGGTTGAAAGGAAATCAAATATCTTTGAATCCGCGATAACATCATCCCAGCTTAGATCGCTTACAGACGGTGTCTTAAAATCAAAGCTCTCAAGATTTTGCGGCGTTAAATTCTCAAAATCCGGCTCCAGCCAGAAGCATTGACCACCTTTTTCCTTCATAAAACCTTCTATCCAGGAATAACGCATCGAAACCACCGGTAGGCCCAGAGCGCAATATTCCAAAACCTTGGTCGCCGGTTGCAGATTAAAGGGATAGCGATCGGGAAGAACATTCAGACCGTAGCGCCCTTTCGTCATCAAACCCGGTACATCTTCATAGGCTACCGGACCTGAAAAAACGATATTGCTGTGATTTTTATACCGCTCCAGAACATCAGAATTGGCCGCCCCTATAACCAAGATCGAGCTTTCCCGAAGCCTTGTGGTAAAATGCTCCAGCATCCTTAGAACCTCCCCGCCGCGATGCATGCTACCGGCATAAACAAAATCATATTCGGGTTGCGGCTCGGCCTCAAAAAAGCCCGGTGCCACACCCATATCGCGCAGCCCCGAGGGAACATCATCGTGAAAACCAAATTCCCGGCGCACCATATCATTCAAAAAGACCCGTCTATCCGGCCGTTTGTTAATCCTGCGCTTAATGGTATTTTTAGCCTGCGGAAACGCCCCCGCCGATAAGGAGTTATATTCATGAACGCGATAGCGCCCCTTCCCACTGATATCGGTCCCCATAAACCGCCAGATAACATCGAAGTCCATCGCATTGAAATCTGGGGTATCTGCAGAATCAAAGGCCTTGATATCCGGATGCGCCTTTTCAAGAAAGCGCTTATAAGCCGCAATCTCGGGAAGATAGGCACAGCGGCCGCGCACGAACAAAATCGTTTTCATCTCACAGATGCTTTCAGATTGTATCGCCCGGCTTTGTAAATTACAGTATTGTCCATCATGGCCTCATATTTTCGGAAATAACGTATCATAATGTCTAAACTCACGGTTATCAATTCATTCGGCCCGATGGGCAGCACATTACTGGCTTCACTGGTTGAAAAGCTGGGCTTTACCAATGTGCCTTTGCGCAAGCTCAGGCTACATGATTACCTGATGGGAGACTTATCCCTTGATAGCGGCGTGATGCAGGGCAGGCTGGAGAACATTTTAACCGAGCATAGCAAACCGGCTTTGGTTGGGGGGGTCAGTGTTCTGGACAGAAATAATCAGGCGCCGAAATCGCTTACCGACATCAAACGGGTCGAAGGCGCTCTCGCAGATTTTAAAAACAAAAAATTCGACAATATACAGGCGCTCTATGATGGCTGCAGGCAGATCTATAACGATGCCGTTATCTATAAGAAAATTGAAACCACGCCGGACTGTCATATCGAAATGACCGTCGATATTCACCGCTTTGATCCTGACAAACTATACCAGGCCTACCAGGACAATTTTGACGAGGTTCACATGATCCATCTACATCGCGATTTCTCTGGCTGGATCAATGCCCTGTCCTCACAGGCCTTTACGCATCCAGATCTGCTTCACCGCGTTAAATTTTTTCCTCATATGCGTTATGCCGATTACGCACTTTATGAAGACTCTGTGAATGCCATGCCCGGCCTGCATGTGCAGTTTGATGAAATGTTTGATACGCCTATTGAAGCGCTAGCAGAAAAAACAGCCTCTACTCTCAATGTTCCTATCCCTGAAATGAACCTGCGCAAAGAAAAATATGACCTATACGGCAAAACTTTGGACTATGATTTTGCCTTCAAGCGCTTTGACGATAGCGTCAGTTATCTTCAACCGAAAACCCTGAAATATCTTTCGAAACTAGCAGAAACAGGGGCTATGGCCAGCAATCTGCCCGCGCAAATTCTTTCCTGGCTGCGTTATCTGATGGATATGCTCCGCTACCGCCGGAAACAGCGCACCTAATCATTGCGCTGACAGATTATCCAGACATGAGAGCTGAGGCCGTGTTCAGCCAAAAACGCCTGAAACGCCTTCAGCGTCTCTTCACCGCGTGAGAGCAAAAGTTTTTCAAAGCGGCTAAGATCAACGTCCAATCCCCTTTCTATCGAACGCTCGACAATCTGTACATCCAGGCGCCCCGGCGTATAGACATCTACCTTGTCAAACCCAGCCTTAGAAAACATGGTTTCCATGCCCTGCTTGGAAAGGAAATTAAGATGATAAGGCGGCATGAGGCTGCGCGATTTTTCCCAAAGCAACTGAATATCAAATCCATCCGCACCAAGACAGGTGATAATCGCCGTCCCGCCTTTTGCTGTCGCCTCACACAAAGCGCGAGCAAAACTTTCGGGCTCCTGCACATGCTCCAGCACTTCAAAACAAGTCACCAGATCGCCTTCAGCGTCCGGATTTTCCGCCTCCTTCTCAACAAAACCCTCAAACACTTTGATCCCAGCAGCACGACATTTTTCCGCCGCTTCTTCGCCCGGCTCAATTGCGATTAATGCGGCATCCGTATGGCGCTTTTTCCATTCGGTCAAAAAAGAACCATTGGCAGCGCCTACATCGAGGACGCTTTTCGGCGTTTTATCAAGTTCCTTCAAAAACCCTTCAATGCGCTCGATATTGGGGAGCATAATCGACTCTTTACGCTTCTCCCCCGTCTGTTTCAGGATCGTTTCCGCCCAGAACTTTTGCGATTCCGATTGTGCATAATAACGCAAAAGCTCTTCCGGATTGGGCCGGGGCGAGGTATAAAGCGTGCCGCAATCATTACACTGCACATATTGAAAGGAATATTTGTTAAAGGCGTCTTCTGACTTTTTACAACCACAGGCCGGACAATCAACCTCTACAAATTGTGAACGATCGAAAAAATTCTGCGCATCATCAGCGCTTAAATCCATGAACTTCGTGAAAAGATCATCGGGACGAATTTCTTCTTCTTTGATAGCGGTGGCGGTTTTAACAGCAGCTTTCATATCCGATCCCTACTCCGCCGCATCAAGGTTAAGGCCCAGCTCGTCATGGATATCGGCAATACAATCCAGCAAGCCCTGCCCCAGATCGATATGATCATTAATCGTCAGCTTATGGCCAAGGCGCGGGGAGTAATTATAAGGCGTCATCACGTAATGCGCTTCGAGGGTTTTTTCGCCAAATTTCAGCTCCGGCTTGTTGGGCAGCATCTCGGCTACCATTCGCATCAGATCAGCGACTTTCATGCGCTCTTGTCCGGTCAAGACAATATGGCGATTGGCAAATTTGTCATCAAGAATATCAACGGAAAGCCGCGCTGCGTCAGCGACATGGATGTACTCACGCATAGCATCCGGATCACCGTTATAGGTAATTTCACCGGATTCAATAGCTGACTTAATCAGACGGTAAATTCCGTTATTCGCCCCGGCCCGGCGGCCATAGAGAGAGCCATAGCGCAAAATCGTATACGGCAGCCCATAGGCCCTTTGATATTCTTCAATGAAATTTTCGCAAGCCTGCTTGCTGGCCCGGTAAAAGCCGCCGGAATCGGAATACACATAGACGGTGCTGGCAAATACAAATCTTTTAACTCCGGCTTCCTTGGCAGCTTCCAGTGCGCCCAATGTGCCCAGAATATTATACTGCGCCGTATCGCGCGGTCTTTTATTCGCCGCTTCAATATCAGCAATCCCGGCAAAATGATAAATAGCATCGCAGCCCTTTGCCGCCTTCTTAAGCGCATCCGGATCGGTCACATCACCCGTGACCATTTCCTGCCCATCAAGCAAAAATGGAGATTTTTCAATGTCAAAGACGCGCACATTATAACCGGAACGGCTAAGCGCATTGGCGGTATGGCTGCCCAAAAAGCCGCTACCACCCGTAACCAAAGCTGTTCCCTTATCTTTACCCATAAGCCTTTATTCCTTCCGCATCCGAATTCAAACCGGCCAGTAAGTTCTCCGCCGCCTGCGCTTCCTGTTTTTGCCGCGCTTCTTTCGCATAAGAGCCAACATGCGCGGTTAAAACCGCATTATCCGCGTCCTTCAAAGGCCCTTTATAAGGCTCCTGCTCGAAAACATCAAATGCCGCGCCTGATAAAGCGCCCGATTGCAGCGCTTCCAGCGCAGCCTGTTCATCCACCAAACCGCCACGGGCCGTATTCACAAGCACAGCGCCCGGCTTCATCATAGCCAAACGCTCGACATTTATAAAATGGTGATTGTCTTCATTATAGGGAATATGCAGGCTAATAATATCGGCGGCTTTCAATACCTCATCCAGCGCCATAATCTCGGCCACATCCGAAGACGTGCTGGCCGGATCATAAGCAATAATTTTCGTGCCAAACCCGGCAGCATAACGTGCCACAGCGCTACCAATCCGCCCCAGCCCGATCAGGCCGAGCGTCCTGGCCCCGAGCAATCCGCCCATTGGCCGCTCCCAGCCACCTTCACGCATCGCCCGGTCCTGCAACGCAATACCGCGCAAAACAGATAACATTAAACCAATCGCCAGCTCCGCCACCGCTTCGGTCGGGCCGTTGGGTGTGTTAAACACCTTGATCCCAAGATCGCCCGCCGCGCCCATATCGACGCTATCCATGCCGGTGCCACAACGTGAAATGACCTTCAGGCTTTCCGCCCCCTCAAGGACCGAACGATTCAAAGGCTCGAGCCCGGCAATCAAACCGGTTATATCTGACGTCAAAAGCTCCTTGATTTCTTCTTCAGTAAGACGGCGCTTATGGGGATTAAGAACAATCTCATACCCAGCTGCTTCTATGGCCTGAATCTCCGGCGTGTCCGTGTTAAAACTCGATGTTGTGATCAGGACTTTCGACATGAGCAGCCTTTACGCCGCCTTCTTCAAATAGCGCTCTACCAGCTGATCGTCCTGCATCACAGTTTCGGCATAGGCCAGATCTTCCGGCGTATCAACGCTCACTGCAATATCCGGGCTGAACGCCATCTGCACAGGATGTCCGTGTTGCAGACAACGATTCAAATCAACAGACTCTGCGATCTCCAGCGAAGTCGGTTCCATATCGTTAAACTCCAAAAGATATTTCCGCGTATAGGGAATAATACAAACCTGTTTCAGCCAGGGCACATCACCCATGCCACTACCACGCTGCACAGTCGGGATCGGCTCGCGCGACATATAAAGTGCGCGGTTGTTGTTATCGACCACAACTTTTATTTCATTGGGGTCCTTAAAATTTTCTTCGGTTTCAATCGGCCCCATCAAACAAGCCACACCAACTTCAGGCGCATTTTTGATTGCTTCAACAGAGGTATCAATCATATTCGGTGTCACGAACGGCTCATCGCCCTGCACCATCACGACAATATCAATCTGCTTGCCGGTTTCCTCTTCGATCTTCAGCATCGCTTCAGCGCAACGATCCGAGCAACGCTCATGCGTATCCGCCGTCATCACCGCCTTGCCGCCAATCGATTCCACGTATTCCTTGATCTCTTCATCACAGGTTGCCACCCATGTATCGCTCAGGCTTTCCGCCATCGCCGTGCGTAAATAAACATGGCCCACCATCGGTATGCCTTTGATTGGCTCCAGGGGCTTGCCGGGAAAACGCGTCGAGCCCATCCGGGCCGGTATAATTGCTACAATATTCATGGTTTTCTTATCCTTTCACTGCTTTAATACCTGCTCTGCATACCGTATCGATAATCCTTGTGTCAATGCTGTAAGCAATAAAGGTAAACCCGCTCTCAGCCGCCTCTTTCAGGCGTTTTTCATCCGGCTCAACCACATGCAGCCCGCCGGGCTTGCCAAGAGTCTTTGCAGTTTCACGCACCTTATCCATCGCCGCCAGCACTTCCGGATGATCGAGATCACCGGTCAACCCCATCGAAGCCGACAAATCATAGGGCCCCAGCATATAGCCATCGACCCCTTCGACAGACAAAATCGCTTCGGCATTCTTGACCGCATTGATATGCTCAATCTGCACGATGCAGACAGCCTCGCTCGAAAGCCATGCCTGATAATCCTTAAAACCATCCGGCGCACCGTATTTTGCCGCCCGCGCAAGACCTACCCCGCGCTTACCCTTTGGGGGATAATACAGAGCGCTAACAGCTGCTTTTGCATCGTCTGGCGTTTCAACCATCGGCACAATAATGCCGGTCGCACCCGCATCCATCACCCGCTTGATCAGGTTCTCATCGTTATTGGTCAGCCGCACCAGCGCAGGCGCGCCGCCACAATCAGCAGCGCGGATCATATCCTCGGCGCAGGCCATATCAGTGGCAGTATGCTCAAGGTCAATCGCCACCCAGTCAAAACCGCTGCGCGCCATAATCTCAACACTCGCCGGATGACCGATCATCGCCCAACCACCGACGGTGAGGTCGCCAGCCGAAAGCTTTGATTTAAGGGATTTTGTCATAAAAATATCTTCCTGAATTAAACGCCCGCACATAATGTGCAAAGATGGTAAGAAAGTAAAGGAAATGAGCGCTGATTATAGGCTTCTTACTTGTGTCCTAGATACCAAGTCGTCTGAATGTATATTTGCTTCGAGCTTATGGTGATCATGCCGTGCCTGCTCAGCATTAACACTACGAATAAAAGACTTACCCCCGCTAATATATAAGGCCAGAGCATTGGCAATCATCAGACGACCCATTTGACGACGTGTCCATACTGTTCCACTCGCCACATGAGGAGTTGCTATCAACTTGAATTCATCCATAAGCCCGTATAGATTTTCCTTTGCCGTTCCTTCCTCATGGTGGACATCCAAAGCAGCGGCTTTAATGGTGCCGTTTTTGAGAGCCTGAACAACATCCTGTTCAACATGAATTTCACCGCGTCCGATATTGACAAAACAGCCGTTCGCTCCAAGTTGTTTCAAAACCTCCGTATTAATGGAATTCCTAGTACCTTCATTAAGCCGAGCAGAACAAATTAATATATCACTAGCTTTGGCAAGTTCTAATAAAGAAGAATGGTACTTTGCTCTTGTATTAAAGGCCGGCAATAAACGTTGAGGGGGAATCTCTTTGCGATTGTGATAATGAATATCCTGACCTGTAAGGTCACATAGCCTGCTTGCAACTTCATTACCAATACTGCCCATTCCGTATATTCCGACTGTTTTATTTCTTAAATCATCATGCAAAGGGGGGCGGCCTTCTTGCCAACGGCCCTTTCGAAGCCATTGATTATCATGTGCTGTGTTATTAACCAGATTTAAGACCAGCCCAAGACACATATCAGCCGCCGCACGATTAAGAACTTCTGGGGTATTACAGACGATAAGACCCCGCTCATTTGCAGCAGTAATGTCTATGGGATCTGTTCCCGTTCCAAAATTTGAAATTCCTACCGCACTGGGAAACATATCCATATGTTCGCCTTGAACACCATTTTCTCCATCAGTAATAATGATGCTCACCTGATCGCGCTTATCTTTTGGAATATCTTTAAGCGTAATTGCATCAGGAAGAGATCTTTTCTTATCAATAGCGACAGGCAAAATTTCAAATAGCTCTTCCAACGGCCCAAGAACAAGACTTTCCCCCGTATTAGGATGAACATGCTCATGAAGCGGGGCAACCACAGCAACAAGGGGCTTTTCAGATTCATAGTGTTTCATGGAGGATCTTGTAAAAGAAATATTTCTTTATGTCAATAAATTAAGCGATAATATGGAGCTCAAGTTTTGACCCTGCAGCCTGAAACAGCCTGGCAATCGGTAAATCGCTATTTTCGCCAGCTAAAACGCTCTGGCACAACGTCCATTTCTCCTGATCCGGGACCAGTAAAATCAGACGTTTACAGTCCAAAAGGGCTTCCAGTGTTAGGCTGAGCCGCTCATAGGGCTGAAAGCTTGCTGTGGCCTCAATAATATCCTTGCCGGGCCCCATATCTTCGTCCGCAAACAGCGAAGCAAAATGCCCGTCCGGACCCATACCCAAAACCGTGACACTGGCTGGAAACGACAAATCTTCTATTTTCGCTTCACCCAACCATAGAGGCTCAACCTCAATACCTTCTTGCGCAAACAAGCGCTTTACCTGCCCGGCATTGCTTTGCGCGTCTTCCATCGGCACGCGGCGTTCATCGGTTGTTGTGATTGTGATTTGATCCCAGAGTAAATCCTGACGCGCCAATTCTTTAATAACACCCTGCGGACTACTCCCACCCGGTAAAATCAGAAAAGAATTTTCCGGTGCCATTAAATCTTCAGCAATACTTTCCGCCAGAGACTCCGCCATCTCTTCCTTCCTGTCATAGAAAAATGAACGCGGCTCAGACATTGATCACATCGGCGAGCGTGGTTAAATCGTCAATCGCTTTGACATCCTCGGGAAACGGCCGGTCCAGACCAGCCACGATCCGCCCGATAAAGCGCGTTACCGCCTCCTGCGCGGCGTTATAATCACTGATGGTATCACCGACCATCACGATTTTTTGCGGGTCATAGCCATATTCCGCCATGATAGACTTAAGATGCTCCGCTTTGGTGACCGGCGAGCCAAACACAGCCTTAAAATACCCACTCATGCCGCGCGCCGCAACTATCCGCTCCAGCTCTTCCTGCGGCGTGGCCGAGGCAACAAAAAGCGGCAGACGCTGATAAAACTCTTCCAGAAATTCCTTCGCCCCCGCTACCCAGTCGGATTGCACAACCTTTTCTTCCACCAGATCGGAAAAGCGGTCTGCAATTTTCTGCACTTCTTCCTCGCTCGGCGGCTTGCCCAAAAACTCACTTTGGTAATGCCGGATTTTATCAAAGCGCGACACGCCGCCATGGGCCAAATGATGCTCCAGAACTTTTTGTTGAATGTCCTGCCCGGAATCTTCGTAGAGCTGATAAAACGCTTCGCCCTTCACATGAACGGACTCGGCCAACACGCCGTCAAAGTCAAAAACAATAGCCTGAACATCACCCATATCAGGCCGCCATTTTCTTTTTATCAATCTTGCCGGCGCGCACTTCGTATACGGTGTCAGCATAATCCAGCACCGTCAGATTGTGCGAAATACAAATCACCGTCATTTCTTTGGATAATTTTTTCAGCGTATCCAGCAGGTTTTGCTCGGTTTCGGGATCAAGCGCACTGGTAGCCTCATCAAGCAACAACAATTGCGGCTTGTGAACAATGGCCCGCGCAATGGCTATGCGTTGACGCTGCCCGCCTGAAAGCTTGCGACCGTTTTCGCCGACGGGCGCTTCCAGACCGCCGGGCATTTTTTCAACAAACTCTTTCGCCCCGGCCGCTTCCAAAGCCTGCCATACCTGCTCCTCGCTTATATTACCGCGGCCGACAAGAACGTTTTCGATCACATTATCGTTAAACAGAAAAACCTCCTGCGGCACAAAACCGAGAACCTTACGCCATTTCTCAAGATCAATTTCATCAAGTGATGTGCCGTTAATTAAAACCTGCCCGGTTTTCGGCTGGTAAAAACCGCTGAGCAAATCCAGCGCGGTTGTCTTGCCCGACCCCGACGGCCCAACCAGCGCCGTCATCTTATTGGGCTCAAAACTCAAATCGGCTTTGGACAAAACAGAATGCTCGGCATGAGAAAAGGATACGCCCTTAAATTCTACAGACTCGATCTGCGCCGGAGCCTCGCCTGTTCCCGGCCAGTTATCGGCTGCGGCTTCCGTCTCTTCAATTGAATCCAGCAACGACCACAGTGCACTTTCCTGCACCGCCAGGCGCTGATATTCCGATTGCATGCCGCTCATACCGGTGAGCATGCGAAAAAACAACACGCATACCAAAGCCAGATCGCTCGCCTCCAGGCCTCCGTAAACAACCGCAATGTAAATCCCGGCCAGCGCCGTGATCACCATCAACGGCTCATGAAAAATGCGCATAGACTGCCCGGTGATCAGCTGCTCATATTGCGCTCTCTGCAAGCCGGATGAATCCCCGCCCAGCGTTTCCAGAAATTTTGACTCAAGCGCCATCGCCCGCAGCGGCTTAATGCCCTGCAACATATCGGCCATATGGGACAACAAACCCTTTTCCATTTCCGTTTGCCGCTGACCTGCCTTGCGCGCGATATGCACCAAAACCCAAAGCGCAGAAGCCAGCAAAACCCCAACAATGATACCGCCGCTAAAAACCTTCCACGAAACCAGAAACGCCCCGGTAGCATAAATCAGAAACTGAATACCGCTGGCAACGCAGCGCGCCGCCGAAATAAATGCCATTGAAGATCGATAACCTTCCATGACCACAGCATTCAGGCTTTTGCCCATGGCATGACCGGCAAAGAATTTCCAGTTCGCTTTCAAAAGCGCCTGCATAAGCCGAAGCCGCAAATCCCCGGCAATTTTAGCAACGGTCTGGCTGACATAGCGCATGCACAGCCATAAAATGAGAGCTTTCATCGTCATGGCAACGCCAATAAAAGCAGCTATCGTCAAAAAATCAGGCTCAAGATTAAGGGCTGCAAAAAAACCATTAAGAGGCCCAATAGCAAGCCCCTCCTGCACATCCCCCTCAAGCACAATCTGCAGGAAAGGCAAAAACGCCATTACCCCGACAGCCTCCGCAATCCCGGCCAAGATCAAAAGACCAATGACCAGCAAAGAGCGCTTACGATACTCTTTGAAGAAAAACGAATATGTCCGTCCTGGATTGATCATGATAATTGCCTTGCTCCCTGGCTCTTACTGTCCTTATGACTGCGCCATTTCTTAAGAATAGAATATGGCACAAGCGCAATAGCAAGGCTACGAAAGCTATGATAAAGCGCCGGAAAAGGGTTTGTATTATGCTTGAGCCGCGCCCGCATTGCGTCGAAAAACTGCGGCCAGCGTCTTTTGACTGTAATTGAATCGTTCCCGACATATCTGCGCATTAAAGGCTCTTCTATCATCGCCAACTTTCCTTCTTTGGCCATGCGCATCCACAGCTCCATATCCTGCGATGTTTTAAAACTTTCATCATAACCGGAAAGCTTTTTACAAATATCGGCGCGCATCATAGCGCTCGCATGCGGAAACGGGGTCTTTAAAAACACAACCTTCTGCAACTCATCTTCACTGTAATGCCCCCAACGAGCGGTAAACCCGTCCGGATAAAGATCATCAGCCCCGCTACCCACCACGACCACATCCTGATTGTTCTCCAGCACCACAACCTGCTTTTCAAAACGCTGCGGATAAGAGATATCATCCGCATCCTGGCGCGCGATATAGTTTCCCTTGGCCAGCGACAAGCCCTTGTTCAAAGCTTTGGTCAGTCCTGTATTATCCTGCGTATGGACCTGAATGCGCGCATCCTTTTCGCTAAAATCTTTTAAAATATCCGGCGTGAAATCCGTCGAGCCGTCATCAATGATAATAAATTCAAAATCAGAAAAGCTCTGGCTCAGAATACTTTCTATAGCCTTGCCAACGCAATCGCCGTCATTATAAACGGACATGATGACTGATATAGCTGGGTTCTCTGACATCACTTCTTCTTCGCAATCACATAGGCACGCTGATCATTGGAGCGCACAACGTTCTTATCGTAGCCAAAGCCCTCGCAGCCTTCATCCACCGCACGGACCAGGCCGGGGAAAACATTTTCACTATAATCATCGAAAACAATAACATCGCCACTTTTTTGATATGGGACCACGCGCTTCAGCTCGGCCATCACATCTTTATATGTATGCGCGCCATCTAAAAACGCAAAATGAACACGGCCCAAAACGGCTTTTTTCATCATAATGCGGCTGTCACCCTCGATAAAAATAATACTGGAATCAACAAACTCACGCCACGGCGCCAGCAACTCTGCCCGCGTCTTGAGCCCTTCCACATCATCAATACAGTTCCAGTACATCTTTGTGTGATGGGGCAAAACATCGAACGTCATGATCTGTCCGGCAATCTCCGCATCAACTAAAGCCTTTGCCATCACCACAGAAGAAAACCCGCGCGCTGTTCCTGTTTCAACAATATTGATTTTGCTTTGACCCACTCCAGCCAGATATTCCCGCAGCGCCGTATAAAGAACTCTTCCATGCTGGTAACACAAAGGTGAATCTTTCACCACAATCTGCGTATGCAGAGCCAGATCATCAAGCCAGTCTTTTGGGGCTGCATATCCCTTGCCCTTTTCAAACGCATCGATCTCGAAATAAGCATTCTTCCGCTCCTCTTCCCACAGCGCCCTGTATTGTTCTTCCGTTGCCCGGGGAGTGCGGCCAAAAGGATAATCATGCCAATAATGCGCCGCCCAGCCATCAGAAAATTTCTGCACCCGGCGCGCTACCATATTGGAGATATGTTTCAACGTCCCAACCATCATCGTCCTTCCATCAGGGAATCATACAAAGCCAGCTCGCGCCTGACCAGATTATCCAGTGTATGTTTTTGCAGGATTTGCTGCCTGGCACCTTCGCCAAGCCTCTCTCTCAGGGCAGGCTTGCCCATCAGGTTTTCTAGCCCTTCCCTGATAGAGGCCGCTTTTGTCCCGCATAAAGCGCCACTGACCCCCGGCTCTATAATAGTTTCGATTCCCGAAACCCTTGATCCCAAAACCGCGCAGCCGCAAGACATGGCCTCCAGCAATGTTTTGGGATTGCCTTCATAATGCGATGGTAAAACAAAAACCGGATAGGCATTATAAATGTCGGGCAACTGATCATTGGGCACCGAGCCAAGAAAATTAACATTGGCACCGAGATCTTTCGCCGTTTTTTCCAATTCCTCCCTCAATTCACCTTCTCCAACAATATCCAGTTCCCATGGCGTCCCGGCCACAGCCTTTATAAGCTGCCTCAGGTTTTTTTGCTTGTTGAGACGCCCGACATAAAGAATAGAGTTTTCCTTTTTCGGCACATCTTTAGGTACAAAAACACTGGTTTCAATCCAGTTGGGATGGATAGAAATCTTTGCCTTGGGCATTTTAAAATATTTGACGACGTCCCTGGCATCGGAAACCGTCCCCACACAAATATGATCGGCGGTATTATAGGTGAACCAGCTAATCATGGAGACAAAAAAACTGCGCAGAAAGCCATGGCCTTGCTTCATTGTGAAGACGTATAATTCGTAGCCACAACGGGCGATCATCTTCTTACGAAAGATAATTTTACTGATCGCCGCACACCAGCCGCCCCACATCTGATTGGTTTTATATATGTCACAGCCCTTCAAAACATCGCGCAGCTTCCACGGCACCAAAAGAGAGCAAAAAGCTCGCAAAACCTTGTTATCCGGGCGCGGCAGATAATTATAAAGCGGTACCACCTCTATACCTGCGAGAGTTTTAGCGATCTCTACATCTTCCGCACCGCCCCACGTCAAAAAGACAATTTCAACGCCCTTATCACGCAACTCCTCATAGATCCGCACCTCTCTTTGTAGCAACCCTGTTTCTTGCCAGAGCGCCAGCGACACATCCCATGTAAAAAACAGGGCCATGCGGTATTTGTTTTTTTCAGCTTCCCGATCCATGCTCATGGCCTTTAAAACCAGTCCGTATAAATTTTATTTTTATGTGGCGAGCGGCTTATTTTTTCCTGCAGCTGCACCTCCTTCTCGGCAAAGCCTTTGTGCTTTCCTCCATGCGTTTCCAGCAAAATGTGATCGATCTTATCCGCATTATCCAAAACACAATCCATGATGTCGTATTCGCCACCCTCAATATCTATCTTTATCAGTTTTATGTACTCATGCGCGGCCAGAACCTCTGCAATATCGGAAACTGCCACCTCGAGATATTCTTCAGAGACATTGCTTTTTTCCGCTTGCAACGACCCTGCCTGCGAAAACATCACCTCTGAATCTGTGTGATTTTCATGCAGCCATAATTTGGCGCTCCCCGAATAATTTGACACAGCCGCCTGATGCAGCGTGACATCCTCATTACCGCCAACCCGCTTCTTAAGCACCTCAAACGCATGATCATTCGGCTCATAAGCGTAAACTTTAGCCCCCCGGCGCAGGAAGTATTCAGCCACCTCGCCAACATTGGCACCCAGATCAATCACCACATCGCCCGGCCGGATATCAAAGCGGCGCAAATAAGCATATTTCGGCGACACAAACTCTTTAACAACCTGTTTCACTGCTCTCAACATGCGGCGGCCCGTTTCGTGAATTGAACAATATTTTTCAATCCTTCATACAAATTCATATGCGGCGCAAAATTAAAAAGGCCTTCTGCTTTGGTAATATCGGCGCAGGAAATTCTGATATCACCTTCGCGGAAGCCCCTGTACAAGGGCTCGGACTTACCGCCCTTGATGTCCTGAATCATCGAAAACAATTCATTCAGCGTTGTCGCCTGACCGGAGCCGATATTATAAACCTGACCAGGCACCTCGTCACTTTGTGTCATCGCCGCTAAAACATTGGCCTGCACCACATCGCTGACATGACAAAAATCACGCACGGTCTCACCGTCACCAAAAATACAAACGTCGCTACCTTCACCCATAGCCTCCACCCATTTTGGAATAACGGCGGCATAAGCCCCGTTCGGGTCTTGGCGCGGACCGTAGATATTGAAATACCGCAGACCTATGGTTTCCAGACCTGAATCTTGCGCATCCTGCTCATTTTTGATCTTCCCATCCGCATAGGGCGATTTCGGCTGCAACTCATGCGTTTCCTTGCGCGGCTCTGCGCCGCCATCGCCATAAACAGCGCTGGAGCTGGCATAAACAACACGCTTCACACCGGTTTTCTCAGCGGCCTTCAAGATATTTCGAAAGCCGCCAACATTGACCGCCCGCACCATCTCCGGCTCTTCAATAGATTTCACCACCGACGCCACAGCCGCGTGATGCAAGATAAAATCAATACCCTCACAGGCCTTCAGACAGACATCCTCATCACGGGTATCACCTTCAATAAAGGTAAATTTGTCAGCCGCCTGTGGAAGATTCTCTTTCTTGCCGGTTGAGAGGTCATCAAGCCCCACAACTTCCTGTCCAAGCCCCAGCAACCCTTCCACAAGATGCGAGCCGATAAAGCCCGCCGCGCCGCTCACCAGCCAGCGCCGGGGGCTTTCAGACAAAGCAGAACGCATTTCATCATAAGGGCTCATAAATCCAGCAATTCTCTTGTTTTCAAAACATTTATCGAGCGTTCCCAACGCCCTCTTGAACCATAAAATATAGGCCCGGGCAAGGGCATTCACCCTTCACGGCGCGCCAAAGCGCTTGATCAGGCCTCCCCATGTACTATATGGTACATCTATGGATTCGAAAGCTGCTCGAAAAAAAGACGTCCCTGCCCGCGAAAAGATACTTTTCGCCGCCTTCGACCTATTCCATGAAAAGGGCATCCAGGCCACCAGCGTCGACGATATCCTCAAGCATTCCGGCACCGGCAAAAGCCAGTTCTACCATTATTTTAAAAGTAAGGAAGGCATCGTCCATTCCCTGTTGCAACAGATGCACCAGCGTCTAAAGAGTGATTTGACCATTAATCCGGATATCAACAGCTGGAGCGATCTGGAGCAATGGCTGAAAAGGCCCGGTGAAATGCAGGAATCATGTTCTTGCGAACGCGGCTGCCCGGTTGGCACCATTGCAGCCAATCTGGCGCCAAAGGATGAGCTTATCCGCCAGGATATTCAGCTGATCTTTGAAACCATCAAAACAAAACCCAGAGCTTTTTTTACAGCAGAAAAAGCACAGAACAAGCTTAAGCCCGAAGCCGACCCGGAAAGCCTGGCAACGTTTTGTGTCAGCCTGATACAGGGCACAGCCCTGCTGTCAAAGGTCGAGCGCAGTACGGATCCGTTCAATACCGGCATTGATCATGCTTTGATATACTTGAAATCCTTCAAAATAGAGTAGAGGGGTTGACAGGAGAATATTTGTACTATTTAGTACAAATATAAAATAACAAAGCCCTAGGATCAGGAACCTGTCATGAAATCAAAAATTGAAAAATTCGCCATCCGCCATGCTGATTTTGTTATTCGCTGGCGCTGGGCGGTTATCGCGCTCACACTTCTTACTGTTTTTGCAGCCGGGTCCGGCGCACCAAGATTGGAATTTGCCAATAACTACCGCGTCTTTTTCAGCGACGAAAACCCGGAACTCAACGCCTTTGAGGAATTTCAAAACACTTATACCAAAAACGACAACATCATGTTTGTCGTCCAGCCCAAAACCAAAAAAGTCTTTTCCGGTGACATCACCGGCGCGCTCGAAGAACTGACCGAAGCGGCCTGGCAAATTCCCTACGCCATCCGCGTCGATTCCATTACCAATTTTCAGTATAGCTGGGCCGATGGTGATGATCTAACCGTTGACGACCTTATCCGTGACGGGCCTGCCCTTTCACCCGGACAGCTGAATCAAAAACAAAAGGCTGCTCTTGAAGAACCAATATTGCGCGACAATCTCATCTCCCCCGATGTAAAAACCACCGGCATTAACGTCACCCTGCAATACCCGGAAAAAACCATCACCGAAGTGCCCGAGGCCGCCGCCAAGGCCCGCGAAATAACGGCACAGCTTACTGAAAAATACCCCGATCTTCATATTGCCCTCACCGGCATATCCATGATGAACAACGCTTTTGCCGAATCCGGCCAGAAAGATGCCGGAACCCTGATGCCAATCATGTATCTGGTTCTTATTGTCATCATGATCTTTACGCTGCGTTCTTTTACCGGAACGTTGACCACCTTTTTTGTCATCATGTTTTCGATGATCACAGCCATGGGCCTGGCCGGTTACGCGGGCATTAAACTCACCCCGATGTCGATCATGGCGCCGACCATTATCATGACGCTGGCCATTGCCGATTCCATTCATATCCTCATCTCGATGATTGCCGGGATGCGCGAAGGGCAGGATAAAATGACCGCCCTGAAAGACAGCATCCGCATTAATTTTCTGCCCGTCACCGTGACCAGCCTGACCACCGTGATCGGCTTTTTAACTTTGAACTTTTCAGAGATTCCACCCTTCCACGACATGGGTAATATTACGGCTGTCGGTATTATATTCGCCTGGATTTATTCCCTGACCTTTCTGCCGGCGTTTGTCAGCCTGCTGCCGATGAAAGTTAAAAAAGGCCAGGGCGATAAGGGCCTGCAAAAATTCCTTTCGATCTACGCCGATTTTGTCATTGCCCAGCGTAAACCAATTTTATTCGGCACCGTCTTGCTTGCTGTTTTCCTGCTGGCCCTGGTGCCAAAAGTGGAGCTCAACGACCAGTGGGTCGAATATTTTGATGAAAGCATGGTCTTCCGCCAGGATGCTGAGTTTGGCATGGACAATCTCACCGGTGTTTACACCATTGAATACTCTGTCGAGGCCGGAGAGCCCGGCGGTATCAGCAACCCCGAATACCTTGAAAACCTGGAGCGCTACAGCAACTGGCTGAAACAGCAACCCGAGGTTACTCATGTTTTCACCTATAGCGACATCATCAAGCGCCTGAACAAGAACATGCACGGCGATGATGAGAGCTGGTATAAAATCCCGGAAGAACGTGAGCTGGCGGCGCAGTATTTACTTCTCTATGAATTGTCCTTGCCTTACGGACTGGATCTGAATGATCGGATCAATATTGATAAATCAGCAACGCGCGTCACGGCATCGCTCGGCAATTACACCACACGCGAAGTGCGCTCATTTCTGGACCGCTCCGAAAACTGGCTGAAAGAAAACACGCCGCAATATATGTGGTCCATGCCCACCGGCGCCACCGTGATGTTTTCCTTTATTTCCGAGCGCAATATCAAAAGCATGCTCTGGGGCAATCTGGTCGCGATCACCGCCATCGCCATTATCCTTATCATCAGCCTGCGCAGCTTCAATATGGGCATGCTGAGTCTCATTCCCAACGGGTTGCCGATTTTGATGGCGTTTGGCTTCTGGGCCATTCTGGTTGGTAAGCTCGGTATGGCGGCGGCTACGGTCACCACAACCTCGCTCGGCATTGTTGTCGACGACACGGTGCATTTCCTGACCAAATATCTGCGCGCGCGCCGCGAAAAAGGACTGGAGCGGCCCGAAGCGATTAAATACGCCTTTGAAACCGTCGGCATGGCCCTGGTCGTTACTACTTTTATCCTGACCATAGGCTTTTCCGTGCTCATGGCCTCGACCTTCCTGATTAACTTCCAGATGGGACAGCTCACCGCCATGGTGATCGTCATTGCCCTGTTCATGGACTTTACCCTGCTACCGGCCATATTGCTGATCGGCTATAAAGAAAAAACCAAAGAAGGAGCTAAGAAAGATGAAAATGTTATCGCTCAAGCCGCTGAGTAAAGGGCGCAACCTGCAGCCCAACCTTGAATCCCAAAAGAAGGACATGCCTTCTTCCTCAAAGTTTGAATTATGGAAAATAAAATGGAGGGTATTGGGAACAGCTCTTGTTTTGGGGCTGGTATCGCTCACTTTATTTTCCTCTGTTCCCGCTGCAGCCGAAACACCGGAAGAAAAAGGCTTTGCCGTGGCCGCGCGTTCTGACCGCTCCGATCGCGGTTTTAACGACAGCATTGTCGACATGACCATGATCCTGCACAACGCCCATGGACAGGAAACCAGCCGCAGCCTCAAGACCAAAACCCTCGAAGTGCCCGATGAATCACTGGGCGATAAGAGCGTTGTTGTTTTTGAAAGCCCGGCCGATATATCCGGCACCGCGCTTTTATCTCATGCGCGGATTCTTGACCCGGACAATCAGTGGCTTTACCTCCCGGCGCTAAAGCGCATCAAGCGTATTTCATCCGTGAATAAATCCGGTCCGTTTGTCGGCAGCGAATTCGCCTTTGAAGACTTCACCGCGCTTGAGCTTGGCAAGTATGATTACAAATATATCAAAGAAGAGCCTTGCGGTGATATGACCTGCGACGTGCTTGAGCGCACACCGAAATACGAACATTCCGGCTATAGCAAACAGCTTTCCTGGATCGACCAGAGCGTCTATCAGGTCCGTAAGGTTGAGTTTTACGACCGCCGCGGCGGTCTGTTGAAAGTTCTGGACCTCACCGATTACCGTGAATATGACGGCGGTATCTGGCGCACCCATAAAATGCACATGGAAAACAAACAGACCGGAAAAAGCACAGACCTCATTTATTCCGATTACAAATTCAAAACCGGTATGAATAATAACGATTTTGAAAAAGGTGTCTTAAAACGTGTTCGCTAGGTTTTTACTAAGCTCCCTCCTCATCATTCTCCCCGTGTCAGCAATGGCCGGGGAGATCGACGTTTCGGGCTTTGTCGGTTTAGAGACCCGCGTCTTTACCCAAAGCCCGCAGCACACCGATCAGGAAAGCAACCCGGAAGTATCCGCCATCTTCAATCCTGAATTTCGCTACCGCAACGGCGACCATCAATTCAGCTTCATCCCTTTTTACCGCCGTGACAGCCGCGATGAAGAGCGCTCCCATTTTGACGTCCGCGAAGCCTATTGGCTTTATGTTGATGATGACTGGGAATTTCTAACCGGGATTAATAAAATCTTCTGGGGCGTGGCCGAGTCCCGCCATTTGGTCGACATCATCAACCAAACCGATACGGTTGAAGACCTCGACGGAGAAGACAAGCTGGGCCAGCCGATGGTGTCCGTGACCAAATACAACGATTGGGGTCAGGTCAGCATCTTTGCTCTGCCCGGCTTTCGTGAGCGCACATTCCCCGGCTCTGATGGTCGGTTTCGTGGGCCCTTACTGGTTGACACCGACAACGCCCGCTATGAATCCGGCGAGAAGGAAAAACATGTCGATTTTGCGGCGCGCTATTCCCATTATTTCGGTGACTGGGATGTGGGGCTGTCGCATTTTTACGGCACGGGCCGCGAACCGCGCCTTGTTTTAAACACAGCCGGCACAGCACTCGAGCCACATTACGACATCATCAACCAGACCGGCACCGACATCCAATACACCATGAATGCGTGGCTGTGGAAGTTTGAAGGCATCTTTCGCGAAGGCCAGGGCGAGGCCTTCGCCGCCGCCACAGGCGGGTTTGAATACACTTTTTATCAGGTCTTTGAAAGCGCCGCTGATATCGGCGTGCTCACGGAATATCATTATGACGGGCGGCATGCGGACGCACCCGCCACAGGCTTTGACAGCGATATCTTTATCGGCGCGCGCCTGGCCATGAACGATATTCAGGACACGGAAGTCCTGGCCGGATTTTCCATCGACCCAGATAGTGACGAAGTTTTTTATAATCTGGAAGCCCAGCGCCGCATCGGCAACAATTATGAACTGGAACTACGCGCGCGCTTTTTTAGCGGCGGCGATCCGGGCGAAGCCTCTTTTCCATTGGAAAAGGATGACTATATTCAAATTCGCTTCGCCCGGTATTTTTAAAACCACCAACAAAGAAAGAGAAATGCGGCGAAAACCTTGAATTTCGAGAACCGCATCGCAGAATACTTTGGCGTATTTGAGAAGTGGAAGCGCAGAAATTTAAGGTTTGCAGGCCATTTATCGAACTTTGTTATTCGAAGATGGTGACGCTGATCGCGCCGCCCAGCTCACCGAGCTTACCGCCTTCTTTTTTGCCGCCGGTAATATCAAGCTCACCCTTAGGGTCACCGTGGCAGCCTAAGCAACCTTCCTTATAATATTCAGGAAGAATAAAACGGAACGCTGTCTTGTCCCCTTCTGTCACGTCTTCCGAAAAGGTCTTATCCTTTTCGTAGCCTTCAGATTTGAACATTGTCTCAATGACATTATGCTCCCATTTATCAGGACGGTTCTTTCTGTTGCGCACATATTCTTTCGGAGCCGTCAGTTTGATCTTCGCCTTACCGGCAAGAGATTCTGATGTCTTCGATGCAACCTGAGCAGCAAAAATAGCGGGCAAAAACCCTTTCAGACCTTTTCCTTTTTCATTGATCAGACCCTGCGCATCATTCATCACAGAACCAATAGCATCCAGTTGTGCCTGCAGGAACTGCCCCTGCTTGGTGCCTGTATCAACAGCCAGATCATGGCCGGTCGCCGCTTTATAATTGGCTTTGGCCTCATTAACAACGAAATCAGCCGTTAACCCTTTATCGCCAAGCTCAGGATCGTTGATCTTTGCCTGATGCTTGGAGATAACAGCACGCGCCGATCTGAATAATGTTGCCATATCTTTGGCAAGATCTTCATTGCTCGCTTCGGCTGCCGGGGCAGGTGCTTCGGCGACAGGTTCGGCCGGAGCCTCTGCCTCTTCTGCAACCGCTTCAGCAACAGATTCTTCTGCAGCCGGTTCAGCCACCGCTTCTTCAACGGCCGGAGCCTCTGCAGTTGTTGCAGCTTCCACCGCAGGCTCCTCTTCAGCCATAGCTGTAGATACGCCGTGGGCGCTAATAACCAGCGCCAATGCAGAAACAAAAAACAAACCGTGTAAGGTTCTTAATTTGATAAACATATTTCGAAACTCCCTCTCTGGGTTCTGGGATGTAAGACAAGAAACGCAACACGAGTGAACTGTTAGGATAGTACTACATAGCATAAAACTGCAAGACCGAAAAAATATGCCTGCGATATGCTCTCGTATGCGCTTGGTTCATTACTCTCGGATATCTTGCGAAACAAAGGGGGGGTTGTCACAATAGCAGAGGCAGGATCTATAAAATTTAATATACGTTAGGGTGAAATCGTGGGCGACCCAAAGACTTTAGAGCGCGAACATTTTGATATTATAAAAATCCCTGAAGAAAGCCCGCACCCTATTCTTCAATTTTCCTATGACAATGAATTTATGTACGGCAACATTGCCTCACAGGATCTTCTGGCTTACAGAAACCAAAAGACAGGGGATGATATCCAGTCAATTTTATTGGATAACCTGGCCAAGGTCATTAAGCAAAACACACCCGAAACGATTGAAGTCGAAACAGAAAGCAAGGTGTTCTCGCTTGATTTTGTGCCTTTCCAGCAAGACCGCTATGTCAATATATATGGGACAGACATAACGCAGCGCAAAAAGGCAGAAGAAAAGCTCGAAAAATACGCACGTGAACTGGTGTCCGCCAAAGAAAAGGCAGAAGAAGCCACTTTGGCCAAAAGCCAGTTCCTTGCGACAATGAGCCATGAAATCCGTACACCTATGAACGGCATTATTGGAACCGCCAACCTTCTTACGGGCACAAGACTGAATAAAAAACAACAAACCTACGTCTCTACAGTCGTGCGATCCGGTGAAATGCTGCTTCACATTGTGAATGAGATCCTGGATTTCTCTAAAATCGAATCGGGCATGCTTTCGCTTGCACCAGAAGCATTCAATTTTTATCACTGCCTGGATGACATACACAGCTTGTTTGCCCCGGTAGCCTCGGAAAAAGGCCTCCTCTTTGAACTTAAGAGAGACAACAACCTGCCCGTCTACATTATTGGCGATGAGGGGCGCATTCGACAAATACTGACCAACCTCATCAATAATGCTGTTAAATTTACCGAGCGCGGCAGTGTCACGCTGAATGTTCACCTGAAAAAAACAACGAAGAAGAAAACAGATATAGAATTTTCAGTTATAGACACCGGCATAGGCATTGCCGAAGACAAACTGGACAAGGTTTTTGAAACATTCACCCAGCTTGATAGCTCCACAATACGCAAAGCTGGTGGCACCGGACTGGGACTCAGCCTTTGCAAATCCTTTGTCGAAATGATGGGCGGTCAACTTGATCTCACAAGCCAGAAAGGACAAGGATCAACGTTCTGTTTTACAATTTCTGTTCCACTTCCCACACAAAAAGCCATTGAACAAGCCGTAGAAAGGCAAAAGCCACCTCAAACCGATATTAAAGTAAACGCCTGCGTCCTGCTGGTTGAAGATATGAAAACCAATCAATTTGTTGCCACGGAAACCTTGAAGAACATTGGATGCAGCGTAGATTTAGCTGAAAACGGCAAGCAAGCCGTCGAAAAAGCACAAAAGAAAAAATACGACCTGGTCCTTATGGACTGCCATATGCCTGTGATGGACGGCTATGAAGCAACAGAAAAAATTCGAAAAGACAGCAAGAAAAACAAGGCCACGCCCATCGTTGCCCTGACGGCCAATATCTTAAAAGAAGATAAGGATAGATGTCTTGAAGTGGGAATGAATGATGTTTTGATAAAACCCATCGATCAACATGCTCTGCTACAACTCATGCTCCAGGAGGATAACATATTAGCTCTCGCTGAAAAAAAGACAAAGCCGAAACTCAGGAAAAGAAAACCTGTCAAAAAAAGTACGGCCAAGAAAAAACCTGGCCCTCAGATCGACCAGGACGTCCTGGAGGGCCTCTTCTCCTCTTTTGGTGACAAAGCCACTACCGTCATCCAGATTGGTCTGGAGGATGCCGAGAAATGTATGAATGAAATTGAAAAGGCCCTGAAAGAAAAAGATTTAGAATCATTAGGGCTCGAAGCCCACGCTCTGAAATCTGTGGTTCGCCAGATAGGTGCCATGAAAATGGGTGAAACCGCCCTTGCTCTGGAAACAAAAGGGAAAGATGGCCACTTCAAAGATATAGAAAAGCTATACAGCGAGCTTTGCGACAGCTTTAAGACAGTCAAACAAAACCTGACTGAGCATATTCAACCGTCAGCTTAATAAGCCATTTCTTCTAAAAATTGACTCCAGCTTATCTTTTTTTGTCGGTTTGAGAATAAAACCATCAGCCCCAGCACTGATAGCCTCAGACTTTTTGTCTTCCCCCTCTACACCACTAAAAATAATAATTCGCGCAGACTTCCCATTCTCGGTCTCTCTGATCTCTTTCATCAACTCCAGACCGTCTTCTTTTTTTAGATGCCAGTCTAACAAGATGGCATCGACAGGCTTACGTTTAATGAGATCAATAGTTTCTTCACCGTTTTGTGCTTCTATCATCTCAAAACCCAGCTCGTTCAAATATAAACCGCTGGTATAGCGCGACATCTTAACATCATCGACAACAAGGCATGTTTTCATTTTCGTTCCCCTTTAACAGCTGTTAATTGGCCTTAATATTTGCAAGGAAGACCTCAACCTCGTCACGCAAAGCAGTGTTCTTACTCAAAAGATCATTGGCAGCTTCTTTCAAAACGGACGCGGCCTTATCAGTATCACCAGAAGCAGTCTTAATATGAGAAGATGTTTCCGATACCGTCGTTGTACTATCCAGCGCGCTTTGCATCGAGCGAACAATTTCCTGCACGGCCGCCCCCTGCTCTTCCATACCTGCAGAAACAGCGGTCATAATTTGTTCCATTTCATGAATGGTGCTTGATACATCTTCAATGCCCTGGACGTTCTTGATCGTTTCCTGCTGTATCTGTGTTATCTGCTCACCAATATCAGCCGTGGCATTGGCCGTTTGCGTCGCCAGATTCTTTACTTCCGTTGCCACAACAGCAAAACCCTTACCCATTTCCCCGGCCCGCGCAGCTTCAATTGTAGCATTGAGAGCAAGCAAATTGGTCTGCTCTGCAATATCCGAAATAAGACTAATAACATCACCAATACTTTCTGATTTTTGCCTCAGAGTTTCCATCCCTTTGCCGGCTATATCCGATTTCTCGACCGCTTCTTTTGCAATCCTGTTGGAATTGGTTAACTGCGTATTGATCTCGGCAATTGATGCTGACAGCTCTTCGGTTGTTGATGATACGACATTGACATTACTGGTTGCGCTCTCTGACGCCGCAGCCAACTCGGTCGATTGCTGCGCTCCGTTTTCTGCTAATTTTGAAAGATCGCCCGCAGTGCCCTGCAAACTACCAAGCGATGAAGATAACTCTTCGATAAATCCAGATACATTAATATCAAAATTATCCGTTAATTTTTCGAGCTCTTTATTTCGTGCTTCAATCTTGCCTGTCTGCTCATCTCTCTCGGCACTCAACTTGTTTGTTTCGATTCTGTTATCTTTAAACACTTGAAGCGCCTCGGCAAGACGCCCCATTTCGGTCTTCGTAACTGGTGGCACCTGTATATCTACATTGCCCTCGGCCAACTCTTTCATCGAGGCAACAATCCTATTAATAGGAACAATCAACGATGTGATGCTAGACAGCGTAATAACAACTGCCGCAATCATCGCCATCACCATAACAAGTGTCGCTTTTGCAATATTGCCTTCTGCTGTTTTCGCTGCCTCTTCGGTTTTGGCAATCACCTCATTTGCATTGGCTATGGTTTGATCAGCGGTAGACAAAGCTTTTTCTGCTGCTATTTTTGCATACTCCTTTTGCTGCTCTACAAGATGTTCGAAAATAGCTGTCGCCGCCAAAGCCTCCCGGCGCGCTTCCGCTAACAGCGCATTGCCCTGAACCCGATTTTCATCGACAAAGGAATCAACGGCCTGAATGGAAAGGTCGTAGATTTTTTCTACATGGGCTTGAATCTTTAAAACCTCTTCAGGTGCATAAGTCGAAACCTTTTTAAGCGTCTTCTCAAGCTCCGCCTTACTCTCCTCTGCATTGCTTTCGGACTCGTTGAGCCAACTGGCCGACAAATCAGTCAGCCAGTATCTTAATTCACCAAAAAATAGTTGTGCATTTTCAATGGACTCAAGACGGTGGGCGGCACCCCCTTCTTCTTTAATAACACTTTGTATTTCTATAGATACATCTCTCATACCCTCAATGTCGGTCTGCATGTCGAGCATGGTACGATGAAGACTTATAGTATTATAACCGCTGAATAAATTGGTGCAGACCAAGGCAAGAAGAAGAAAACCGGATAAAATCGATAACTTTACTTTAATACTAAGAAGGTCAAAAAACCCAGGACCGTTTTTCTCTTTTGATTTTGTTTTTTTCTTACCCTTTTCTTTCCCTTTAACTTTAGCCTTTTTAGTACCCTCTTGGTCCTGTTTCTTCCCTGCTTTTAGTTTATTCATGGTCATCCTCTCCATGTTAATAAATGCGGCCCAAGTACTATTATGACTGTGACAGATAATGTTTGTCAAAAAAACATATACAAACAAAACCCCTACAGTGGCATTCTTCTAGACTCAGAAATCAGTAAGACTTGCCAGTAAGGTTAATCAGACAGGATATCCACCACAAGGCATATTTTATGTTTGAGAGCGTTATCGCGTAAGTTTAGCAGCTTCATATAGGCTTCATACGCCACTTTATCTTTTTGCGACGCCAATTTAAAATTGTCAGAATCCTGAGACACCATCCCTTCAAAAAAATGCTCATAAGAAATGCCAAGATATTTTTTGAGCGTATAGAGCCTGTCTATAGGAAAACGATTTTGACCTGATTCGTATTTTTGGACTTGTTGAGAGCTAACACCCAAATGAGTAGCAACATCATGCTGCGACAAATTCATTTCCATCCGCAAATTACGTAAATTTTGTCCAATGATTTTTGCTTCGGGAGGCACACGTTTCTTCAACTCACTTTTCCTTTCTAGACATTTTTAGCATCAAATTTATACCATAGGTTGCATTAGGGTTTCTTTTTTAGTAATTTTCAAGCTATTTTTTCCAAAATGGAAATATTTTGATTGTCTTATACATGCAATACTCATTTCATGGATGCAGAATGGTTAAAGGCACAGTTCACCCTCAATCCCAAGAAAACCAAATCCGCGCTGGCACATCTCATCGGTCTGGAACCCCCGGCGATAAGTAAAATCATTGGTGGCAAACGCCAGATTAAAGCCAGTGAATATGTCATGATGCGTAATTTCTTCGGGCTGCCTTCAGACGGAGAAAAAGCGGTAAGCCATGGCCACCGCGACAGTAACCCCATGAACCTCAAAAACACTCTTGAAGAAGAGGGCGACAACAACGGGGACTCACAATGGCATATCCCGGCTGACTTATTAACCGAACGAACAACAACACCGCCCGATAAAATTAAAACCTTCAAGGTTCTTGAAAACACCATGGCGCCGCAATTCAGGCTTGGCGACAATGTGATTGTCGATCTTTCCGATCAAACGCCTTCGCCGCCGGGAACCTTTATTATCACCGATGGCTATGGCCACCTGATACGGCAATGTGAACTTATGACAGGGTCAGAGCCGCCAAAAGTACAAATTTCTGCTTCGCAAAAAGATTTCCAGTCGCAAATTTTAGAGTTCGGAGAATTTCACATTATCGGCCGCGTGATTGCCAAGCTGCAATGGCTTTAGACCGCATCATCAACAAAAGCTTTGTCGCCCCAGGCGATAAACTCCGGGTTTAAGAACTTCGGGTCAGCGCCGTCATAGCGCAAAGCCTTGCCGTCGGTATCCGTGATCACCCCGCCCGCAGCCCGCAACACCGCATCACCCGCAGCCGTATCCCATTCACAAGTCGGGCCAAAGCGCGGATAAATATCGGCCTTACCGGCAGCAATCACACATATCTTAAGCGAGCTGCCGCACTTTAATATCTTTGCTATCTTATGTTCTCCCAAAAACGCTTCCAGCTTTTGCCCACTACCATGGCTTTTGCTGGCAGCAATGGTTAACCCTTCCTTCGGCGGCGTACGCACATGAATGGACTTTTCGTTATCGGTTTCTTCGAGCCAGCGCACAGCCGTGCCTTCCCCGTGGCCCGCATAAAGCTCACCCTTCGCCGGGGCGTAAACCACACCAAGAACGGGCTGACCCTTATGAATAAGCGCAATATTCACCGTGAAATCACTGCCACCACGGATAAATTCCCGCGTTCCATCCAGCGCATCAACCCGCCATGAATATTCACTTTGCGACAAATCCGGAATGCGCCCGGCGGCTGTCGCCTCTTCGCCAATCATCGGCACATCCGGCGCAATCTCGGCCAACGCCTTTTCAATCAAGGCTTCGGCTTCCTGGTCGGCAATGGTAACGGGCGAGCCATCCGCCTTGACCTCAACACCCTGACCCTCAACATCATCAAAATATTTAAGCGTGATTTCCCCGGCCTCTAACGCCACGCGCCGAATTTGATTACACAGCGCTTTGGGATGGTCGAGAATTTTGCTAGACGGCAATGGCTTTTTCCTTTTTTCCTTTTTGATTGGCAGCCTGCTTTTTGTACTTCATCTGCACTTTAATATATTTGACGATCTGCTCAACGCAGGTATCAATCTCGTTGTTTTGCGTATCGACCACCATTTCCGGGTTTTCCGGCGCCTCATACGGGCTGTCGATCCCGGTGAATTCGGCAATCTTCCCGGCGCGCGCCTTCTTATAAAGTCCCTTCGGATCACGCTTTTCGCATGTTGCCAGATCGGCGCTGACAAAAATCTCATGGAAATGACTGGGCGCTGCCCTGCGTGCGCGATCACGGTCGGCGCGGTAGGGCGAAATAAACGCACTCACGACAATCAAACCGCTATCGGCCTGCAGTGCCGCCACCTCACCGACCCGGCGGATATTTTCCGTGCGATCTTCCGGCGAAAACCCAAGATCGGCGTTCAGACCATGGCGCACATTGTCGCCGTCCAGCACATAAGTATGATAGCCCTTGTCAAACAGCGCCTGCTCTACCGCCATTGCCAGCGTTGATTTCCCCGCGCCCGACAGCCCGGTAAACCAGAACACGCCACCATAATGGCCATTGCGCTCGGCGCGCATTTGCTGATCAACCAGATAATTCACCGTGTAAATATTTTCCGATTTCGGCTTGGCCGAGGCGCGCTGATCCGGATAGCCATCCATATTAATCGTGCCGCCGCCGGCAATGTCATAGCCTTCATACAACACCAACCGTCCCAGCCGAAAATTATCGAGATACGGATCAACGGGCAGCAAATCCCGCGCGCGCAAAGTCACCTCTGCGACCGCATTGCGTCCGACCTCGCCAGCCTTTTCGGATTCGCCAAGGTCCTCCGTATCGATCACCTTGTCGATCGATTGCACCGTGACCATGGCTTCATGGGTACCGTAGCGCACTTTATAAGAGTCACCGATTTTCAGCGGATTATGCGAGAGCCAGAAAATATTGGCGCGAAATACATTGGACAACATCGGCGGGTTCTTGGTGTGCGAGCCAATATGACCGCGCTCAACAAATATCCGCTCATCCAAAGTCAGTCCGATAGACTCGCCTGCATGCGCCTCCACCTTGTCTTCATCTTGCGGCCAAACCTCAATCGAGGTCACTTCCGCTTCTTCATTGGCGGGGGAAAATAAAACCTTATCACCTTTGCGCAAGATTCCTGTTTCAATCCGCCCGACGATGATGCGTTTCTCGCCGTAGCGGTAGACATCCTGCACCGGGAACCTTAAAGGCCGCGCCACCGGCGAACCGGCAACCTCAAAACTATCCAGCGCCTCAACCAGCGTTTTTCCTTCGTACCATTCCATCTTGTCGCCACGCTCTGCAATACCATCCCCCTCCCTCGCAGAAATTGGAATAATATAAAAAGGATTGATATTGATGGACTTGAGATAGGCGCTAACGTCACGGCTGACTTTTTCAAACGCCTCCGGGTCGTGCCCGACCATATCCATTTTGTTGATCACCACGCCGATTTGCTGCAACCCGAGCAGTGAAAGCAGATACGCGTGCCGCCTGGTTTGTTCCTGCACGCCTTCAGTGGCATCGACCACCAAAATCGCCGCATCAGCCGCCGCAGCGCCGGAAATCATATTCTTGAGGAACTCGCGGTGACCCGGCGCATCGATAATCACGTAATCGCGCGCCTGCGTCGAAAACCAGATTTGCGTCGTGTCAATTGTGACCGCCTGATCGCGCTCGGCCTGAAACGCATCCAGCACAAACGACCATTCCAGCGCATCCGTGCCGCGGCGCTTGCAAATCTCCTGCAACTCCTCATATTTCCCCTCGGGTAGAGAGTCCGTGTCATACAGCAAACGCCCGATCAGCGTGCTCTTGCCGTGATCGACATGCCCGACAATCACCACGCGTAGCTGCTGGTGAGATGGGGCGGAGATTTTTGTTTTTTTGCTTTTCTCACTCATCTTTCAATTCTCTAACATTGTCATCCCGAGCGCAGTCGAGGGATCTCATTTTTAAACGCGAAGATTCGAAGTTTTCTTCCGCTGTAAACCAATATTGAGCTATACCGCCACCATCCTTAAAAAAGCCTCTCTCAAAAGGCTTCTTGGCATACATATTATGATATATATTTATGTGTGGTTTTAACGGAGTATTACTACAATCATAACAAATATCAGCCACGGCGCTTATACTTGTGTTTATATCTTCGTTCATTTTGGCGCTTCGCCCGCAAAAAATTTCGCTTGATTGACCTGTTTTTTTGTTAATTGACATAGTTAAGTCGCCGTACATACCAGCAGTCATAAATTCAAACCTTGTGTAACCAACTCTTCTTACATCACATATAACAAGCATGGTAGGAATATCATGGTTCTGTAACTGGCCTTTTGCTTTACCTATAGCATTTCTAACTCTTGTAGCAGGTGTGTAGGAAAACACTTGGCCTGTTTTATACCCTTCAGCATTCAGTTGCTTAACCTCGGCAATAAATCCACCGGACGGTGTAACAACCTGATAATCAGGAGTCCTTTTATCCGTTTCTTCTATTTTGTTGGCATCCCATTTCTGAAACTCACAAACTTCAAGAAACAATTTTACTGCGGCATTCCCATCTAACATTATGCATGCAAAACTATAGCTATTAAAATGGCACCCAAAAGCCATGTCATTATTCTTAGCTGACCATTTAGTGAACAAAGATGAGAAACAAGCAAGACAATATCCTGCCTTGCATGAACAATAGCCATTCTTACCTCTTCATCTTCGTAATGTTGTATATGATCATATTCGCTTGATTTCACTTCAGCCTGTAAGGATCCGGCCTTTTTTATATATTTACCTTCCATCTTTAAACTCCCTTCTTCGGTTCTTCGCATTTAAACCCTTTTGTCATTTCGAACGCATGTGAGAAATCTCATGAGATCCCTCCGCTTCGCGTTCGGGATGACCTCGTCTAAGGCTTTCGCTACGCGAAAACCAAGACATCGTTCACATATACCCCCTTGCCCTCAACTTCTCGAATGAATCCTCAGTCTCTTTATCCATCGACCGTCCGGCACGCTCGGAAGTATTCGTGGTTTCCAGCTCCTCAATAATTTCTACAATGTTCGATGCGCTACTCTCAACGGGGAACGTAATGTTCTTTTCGCCGAGCGAACGATAGCGCATCATCTTGCCGCTCTCCTCATCCTTGCGCGCAAAATAAAGATCGCAGCAGGGAATATTTTCGCGCTGGATATAGCGCCAGATATCGACTTCCGTCCAGTGCAGGATCGGATGAATTCTTAAATGCGCACCTTCAGGAAATTCCGTCTTGTACTGATCCCAAAACTCCGGCGGCTGGTCCTTGAAATCCCACTCACCATCGATGCTACGCGGTGAAAACACGCGCTCTTTGGCCCGCAAACCCTGCTCATCGCGCCGGATGCCCAGGACCACACCTTTATATTGCTGCTCTGTCAGAAGCGTCTTCAGCCCTTCGGTCTTGCGCATCGCCGCGCGCGTTGCCGGTGGCAGGGTCTTATCCATTTCCTCTTCCGGCGGGCACATATGGGTGATGCAATCCAGACCCCATTCCTTGATCAGCATGTCGCGGAAATCATAAACCTCATCCAATTCCATACCGGTATCGAGCAGCACAACAGGAAACGGCACACGGCCAAAAAATGCCTTGCGCACCATCCACAAAAGCGCTGTGGAATCCTTGCCGATCGACCACAGCATCGCCATCGGATGCAGGCGGTTATACGCCTCCCGGATGATGTAAATGCTTTTTGCTTCCAGATCGTCGAGATAATCGTGCATTTGGGTTTCCCAGGGTCAGGACTTATTAATTTTGTTTATTCTGCGCCAGCAAATTTTTGATGAATGTTTGTAAAAACCGCGCACGGCCCTAGCCGTAGCTAAGGTCAAGCGGTTTGAACAAACAGGCACAAAAATTTGCAGCGCCCTTCGGGTTTCAAATAAACCACCCATCTGCAGCGTCAAGCCGGAACTTCCGATACTTCGGCATCGCAAAACCCTGCTTTCCTGGCATCTGAATGGTTTATTTGAAACAGAATTAATCATAATTAATAAGTCCTGACCCTAGTTCCCGGAAACGGCCCTTAAATTTGCCTTGCTCTCCGGTTTTACTTCCGGCCGTCCGATGGATATATAATGAAAGCCGCTGCCCATCATATCGTCAGGGTTATAAATATTGCGAAGGTCGACAAGAGTTTTTGTTTTCATCATCTCGCCCAGCTTTTCCAGACTCAAGGCGCGAAACTCGTTCCACTCGGTTATAATCACCAGCACATCGGCGTCTTTGGCGACCTCATAAGGCTCCTGACACCATTTTACATTCTCCAGATATTTTTCCGCCTCTTCCATCGCCGCCGGATCATAGGCGGCAATTTTTGCGCCCTCTTCCTGGAGCAGCGGGATAATCTGCAGGCTCGGCGCTTCACGCACATCATCAGTATTGGGCTTAAACGCAACGCCGAGAACACCCACGCGCTTGCCGTCTATATCCCCGCCGCACGCCTCAATAATGCGCAGCGCCATCGATTTTTGCCGTTCTTCATTGACCCAGACAACCGTCTCGACAATATTTTGCGGCGCGCCGTGACCCTGTCCGATTTGGGTCAACGCCATCGTATCCTTGGGAAAACAGGAACCGCCATAACCCGGCCCGGCATGCAAAAACTTGGCACCGATGCGCCCGTCCAGCCCCATCGCCTTTGATACTTCCTGCACATTGCCGCCTGCCTGTTCGCACAGATTGGCGATCTCATTGATGAAACTGATTTTTGTCGCCAGAAAAGCATTGCTCGCATATTTGATAATCTCCGATGTTTCCGGAGATGTAACCACCATCGGCGTTTCATTGATATAAAGCGGACGGTACAAAGCCTTCATAATATCGGCGGCGCGTTCGCTATCGGTACCGATGACCACACGGTCGGGCCGCATGAAATCATTCACCGCAGCGCCCTCACGTAAAAATTCAGGATTGGAGCAAACATCAAATTCAGCACCCGGGTTTTCTTCACGGATGATCCGCTCAACCTCGCGCGCCGTACCAACCGGCACTGTCGATTTGGTGACCACCACCGTATAACCATCCATCGCGCTGGCAATTTCCTTTGCCGCTTCACGCACATGGGTAAGATCAGCCTGCCCGTCCTCGCCCGGCGGCGTGCCGACCGCAATAAACACGGCGTCCGCACCCTTTACCGCCTCTTCAAGGCTGGTGGTAAAGGACAAACGCCCGGTTTTGGCCTGTTTGGTGACCAAATCCTCAAGACCCGGCTCATAAATCGGGATCTCGCCCTTTTTCAACCGGGCGATCTTGGCCTTGTCCTTATCCAGACAGACCACATCAATGCCGAATTCAGCAAAACAAGTGCCTGACACCAACCCGACATAACCCGTTCCAACCATTCCGATACGCATAGCGCCAACTCCTTATAGACCAAGACTTTACGGGCAGGACACTATATGATTTTGGCCCGAATTTAAACCCTGAAATCATTTATTTATTGAAAACATTGTAATATTTCCATATATTGATACAGTGGTTGACCTTTTTACTGAAAACCGTTGCAAATACAGGGGAAATTTGGTTAACTTCCATCACAGAAAACTTTAGGAACAGCAAGGAACAGACAATGGCTAAGAAAGACTCCAAAAAACAGGACAAGAATAAAGGCAACAACAAGGCTGAAAAAGAGCCAAAAATGCCCGCAGCTGCCAATCTTCCTTTGTTTTACAAGACCCCGGTCCCTTTGGACGCCAAAGCACATGCCAAGCTTGGCCTCAATAAGAATTTCGGCTTTGGCTTTACCGAAGGCGTCAATGCCGTTCCTGTCAACCTGATTGAAATGCCGCAAATCTGCCATTACTACCCGATCGCTTTTTCACCGGACGGCAATGCGACCCCGGTCGCTATTCTCGGCCTGCGCGATAATGAAAACCTGTTCCTGAAAACAAACAACAAAGACTGGGAAGAAAACGCCTATATCCCGGCCTATATCCGCCGCTACCCATTTATTTTCTCAGAACTACCAGAAGGCGATCAGCTCACCCTTTGCATTGATAACAACAAGGACGTTGTCGGTGAAGGTGGTGACCAACTTTTCTTTAATGAAGAAGGAAAGGCAAGCGATCTGTCCAATAACGCTCTGGAATTCTGCAAATCCTATCACGCTGCGGCCCAACAAACGGTCGAGTTCGCCAAAGCGCTGGCCGATAGCGGCCTTTTGGTTGACCGTGAAGCCCAGATTAACGTGTCCGAGGGCAAGCGCATTAATTTCTCCGGCTTTAAAATCGTCGATGAGAAAAAGCTTGCTGAAATGGATGACAAAACCCTCCTCGAGTGGCACAAAAAAGGCTGGTTGCCGTTTATCTACGCCCATCTATTCTCCGGCGCGCAATGGCAACGCCTGACCAAGCTTCTGAATGAGCGTCTGGAAAAAGAAGCGGCATAAACCCTGCACTTTGTGGATATATAAGTTTTCTTGTCATAGTTCCTTGATCCTGGTCAAAGAGCGTGATACGAGTCTTTTTATCTTTAAAAATTTGATGTAGGGGATCATGGGATGGCTAAAGTTGGAGCCCAAAGAGCTGCCGAGCTTACCGGCAAATCCAAATCGACAATTCAGCGCGCCATGAATGGCGGCAAACTTTCTTTTGAGCTTGATGCCAATGGGCGCCGGGTGATTGATGTTTCCGAACTTGATCGAGCGTTTGGTCTGCAGCAACAAGGGCAGGCTGTAGCAAGCCCGGTTGAACAAGAGCTGGAAAAAGCATCTTCCCTGCTGGAAAAAGAACGTATGAATATGCGTATCAAAATGCTGGAAGATCAGATTGATGCCTCCAATGAGACCATTTCTGACCTCAAGGAACAGCGTGATAAATGGCAAAAACAGGCCACACAGGTTCTGATCACCAGCCAGTACAGCCAGAAACAGGCTGAAGAACTACGCGCCGAGCTTAAAGAGCGCGAGCGTCGCGCCAAAGCCCGCAGACAGCAAATGCTCGATGAAAAAATGCAAAAGCTGAACCCGCAAAACCAAAACGCCCAGGACGACAGCGCCCATGCTGAAGCTGGCGGGTTTCAGGGCCTGTGGCGAAAAGTAAAAGGCCGCTAACTCAAAAATTCCAGTTCACACCGCAAAATGTTATCATAGAAGGATGATGCGCGTTTTCATCCTAATGGTCCTTTTGTTTGTAATTTTCTCTTCTGCTCCCGTTCCGGCGCAGGAGCTGGCGACACCAGTTCCTGAAATCTCTGCCGAAGAAGAAACCACCACACAAACCGCTCCACAAACCACTGGCAAAAAAATCCCTGAAAAATACATCAAGGAGATGAGAGGTTTCTACGAATATTGCCTAAAGGATAGCTACATGAATGGCACCTATGACTGCCGCTGCATGGGCAAAAGCTATATCCGGCAACGTATAGAAGACGGACCGGGCGTTAAATCTGCAGAGATTATGAAGACCATGGAGAAAAGCGCCTGCTTCTTTGAGAAGGGCGAAGAAGGCATTATTACAACCGAAGATATGGAAGAGATTCCTGACGAATACATCGAAGAAGCGCAAAAATTCTATGATAATTGTGAGGCGGATTTCAACATGAATTCCAACTATGATTGCCAATGCCTCTCGGTCAAATATCTTGATGAACGCATAGAGCGGGGACCGGATAGCGCCGCCGGCAGCGTTCTCCTCTCCATTCAGAAAGAATGCCCGAACACAGTGGGCGCCGCCGGGTTCGCCTATACGGAATGCCTGCGGCAAGGCACTATGATGTCACTCTACCAGCCGATCGAGGAATACTGCGAATGCTACGCCAATACCTTTGCAAAATTATACAAGAACGCAAAAGTCACGCCGGGCTCACAGCATTTCACCGCTCTCAAAACCCAGACCAGGCTCATGTGTACCAAACTTCCCGGCGGCGTGAAATTCCCGAATGTAACGGAAAGGCCCTAACAGCCTGCAATCTCGAGCCAGCTTTTGGCATGTGGTAAAATATTGGTGACATAGAATTGCGCCGTTTCTATTTTCTCTTTGGAAAAATCGTCGCCTTTTCCTTCCGCAACTCCCGCCGCACGCGCCAGCAAAGCACCCCCGGCGATAATACCAAAGCCGTTGAGATAAGGAACAGCCAGCGCTGCGATCTTATCCATATCCCCAGCCTCCCCCGAAGATGCAGCCTCTACCAACCCTTCTGCTGTATTGTGTAGAATAGAAATGGGAGTGGTAAAGCTGTCTTTGTTGGAAGCTGGTATCAAGTTCTGCAATTCATCCAGATAGGCTTTCGCGCCCGCCCCGCCATCGCGCAGAATTTTTCGAAACACAAGATCCAGCGCCTGAATCCCGTTCGTGCCTTCATAAATCGGCAAAATACGTGCATCACGCATAAACTGCGCCGCGCCGGTTTCTTCGATAAATCCCATACCGCCAAACACCTGCACACCCGTCGAAGTGACTTCGCACGCCATATCGGTGCACCAGGACTTTACAATCGGCGTCAGCAAATCAACCTTGGCCTGCGCAACCACATCACCCGCCATCGCCTTATCCAAAGCAATCGCTGCTTCATAAGTCAGCGCCCGTCCGGCTTCCACTTGCGCCCGCATCAATAATAACATGCGCTTTACATCGGCATGCTCGGCAATCGCCACGCGCTCGCCACCGGCGAAAGATTTCCCCTGCACGCGCTCAGCCGCAAAATCACGCGCCGCCTGATACGCGGCTTCCGCAATCGCCACGCCCTGCAGCCCAACCGAGAGCCGCGCATTGTTCATCATCGTGAACATGCATTTCAAACCCTCATTCTCCGCACCGATCAGATACCCAGTCGCGCCATCAAATTCCATGGTGCAGGTCGGTGACGCATGAATACCCAGCTTATGCTCCAGCCCGATACACTGCACCGCATTGCGGCTGCCGTCCTCCAGAACCTTCGGCACAATAAACAGTGAAATTCCCTTCACATCATCCGGCGCATCGGGAAGGCGCGCCAGCACCAGATGAATAATGTTCTCGGTGTAATCATGCTCGCCATAGGTAATAAAAATTTTCTGTCCGGAAATTTTATAGGTGCCATCACCTTGCGGTTCAGCCTTGCTCCGCAGCAAACCCAAATCACTACCTGCCTGCGGCTCGGTTAAATTCATCGTCCCGGTCCACTCCCCGGAAATCAATTTCGGCAGATAAAAATCCTTCTGCTCTTGAGAGCCGTGAAAAGAAATCGCCTTAATCGCGCCCTGGTTCAAAAGCGGGCACAGACCAAACGACATATTTGCCCCCTGCCACATTTCCTGCACCGGAAACGCGAGCGCCCAGGGCAAACCCTGCCCGCCATATTCGGGATCAAACGGCACGGCGTTCCAGCCGCCCTCACAATATTGCTGATACGCATCTTTGAACCCCGGCGCGGTGGTCACCGCATCGCCGTCCAGCTTGGCTCCATTCTCATCACCCACCTTATTCAGCGGCGCCAGAACTTCCGAGGCCAGCTTCGCCGCCTCCCCCAAAACCGCCTCGATGGTTTCGCTATCCAGCTCGTCATGGGCAAAGCCCAGCACTTCGGTCAGTAGAAAATGCATGTCCTGAACGGGGGGATTATAGTCTGGCATGGGAAAGTCCTCGGGTTTGGCATGGCCGTTGCAAATATCAGGATAGAGTATTTTGTCCTCAAGCGGTATATCCTATGGCCAATTTAGAAAATGTTATGCAGAACAATGTGTTAGCCTCGCTCACCGGCGGGGCCTCGCGCGGTGTTGTCAATGCCATAAAACAGGCCAGCACCCGCACAGGGGTGAATTTTGCCTATCTGGTCAAGCAGGCCGCCGCCGAGAGCAGCTTTAACCCCGACATCAAAGCCAAGACCAGCTCGGCCACCGGGCTATATCAATTCATCGAAAGCACCTGGCTGAATATGGTCGAAAAGCACGGCGACAAGCACGGCATTGCCACGGCGGGAAAATCCCGCGATGAAATTTTAGAGCTGCGCAAGGACCCCAAGGCTGCCTCTTTCATGGCCGCGGAATTTGCATCAGAAAACGAAAAATTCCTTAAATCTCATACGAACGGCGAGATCGGCTCCACTGAATTATACTTCGCCCATTTCCTCGGCGCGCCAAAAGCTGCATCTTTTTTGAACGGCCTCAAAGAAAACCCGCTACAGGAAGCCGCCCTTTTATTCCCCAAGGCTGCCGGCGCCAACCGCAATGTGTTCTACGACAGCGCTTCGGGACGACCCAAAACCCTGCAGGAAGTTTACAATTATTTTGATAAAAAATTCGACACTGAAAACACGACAACCAATTCAGCCCCATCCATTGTGACCGCCCAAAAGCAGAAGCCAGAAAGCACAGCCTCTCCTTTAGAGAGTTTGAATCATGTAAAATCAAATATGAGAGGAAGTCATCATATGGCGCTGGAAATTCTTGGCCGCCCGCCGCGCTCTAATTTCAGCACCGATTATAACCGCGTCCCGTTCCAGCGCATGCTCGCCAACCCGGTCGAGCTCATGCTCCTAACCCAGCTCGATGTCCCCCTAAGCGGTAAAAACAGTAAAAACCCTCTTTTCTAAAAACTCTTGTATTCATAATATTTTTCCATATAATACAGAAAAATATTATAAGGGACCAGGGGAGAGGGCTGATAATGCCTACACAACGTAAGAAGGTTATCGTGATTGGGGGCGGCATTGCCGGCGCCTCTGTTGCGCATGAGCTCTATAATCACGATTGTGATGTCATCATCCTTGAAAAGGAATATAGCCACGACATACATACTTCCGGCCGCACGGCGGCCGCAAACGTTCTGGCCAACAAAAGCCTCTTTGAACGTATCCTGGCACAAGCCAGCCTGGACAAACTAAGAGACCCATCATTTTCTTCTAAGCCAATACTGTCACCTCGCGGGGGACTTATCATTGCCTCAGATGAACAAGTTGCGTCTTTAAGTGACACATTCCACCGTGTCTCCGACACTCTTCCAGGACTAGAATTTCGAGATCGAAATGAAACAATGGCATTGCTACAGGCTAAGCATCTTAGGAAAGAGTATATAGGCGCAAGTATCTGGGAAGAGTTTGCTTGTGACATAGATGTTACAAGACTTCATGATGCCTATCTACAAAACTTTAAACAGGATGAGAATATTTTCTATGGCTCCGATATCAAAGAAATTCGGCAAGATAATGAAAGTTGGGTAATCAAAACCGCCGAACAAGGAACGTTTACTGCCGACGTCGTCGTCAATGCTGCCGGAGCCTGGAGCGATGAAGTAGCCGCTCTGGCTGGTATAGATCCTATTGGGCTGATAAACACGAGCCGTAGTGTCGTTGAATTTGCAGTTCCGAGCAATATAAACATTAGCAAGCTTGCCTTTGTCCTTGGAGAAAATGATGGGTACTTTTTCAGGTTCCGGAACGGGCGTATTATTGCCTCGCCGATGGATGAAGATGAAACCCACCCGCATGATGTTAAAATAAAGGAAGAGCGTATAGAAGAGACAAGACAGAAAATTCAACCTACCCTTGGTTTTCCGCTTGGTAAAGTTACAAATTCCTGGGCCGGAATAAGAAGTTACGCACCGGGTCATGAGGGTGAGAATGCCCGCCCGATCGTATGGTTTGACCAGAAAAAGCCTCCGTGTCTAAGGGTTTCCAGTCTGAAAGGCACAGGAATCATGGTATCTGCCATTCTAGGAATAATCGCAAGACAAATGATCACCAATAATGGCGAAATATCAGAATACCTTCAAAGAATGGGCATAAACAAAGCAGCTCTTTCCCCGCACAGCCAACTAACGTTATAACCAATCTATGAATACCGCCGAAGAAATTTCTGTCCTCGATAAGCGCTTAACCCTGCACCACACCGCAGATGGTTTTCGCACCGGGCTTGATTCCGTGATGCTGGCGGCTGCCTGCCCGGCACAGGAAGGCCAGAGCATTCTCGATCTCGGCTGCGGTGTTGGCGGCGCGGGGCTGTGTGTGCTATCGCGCGTTCCCGGCACGACCCTGACCGGCATCGATATTCAGGAGGAGCAAATCACCCTCGCGCAAGAAAACGCCGCGCAAAACGAGATGAAAGACCGCGCAACTTTCACGACTTCCGACATTCGCGACTATAAAGACGGAAAATTCGATCATGTTATCTGCAATCCGCCCTACCAAAATCCAGACGAGCGCATATCCTCTCCCTCACCGGCCAAGGAAACCGCACATGCGCATCAGGATAATGTCAGCCTGCAGGACTGGATCGATACCGCCGTGCGCAATTTAAAATCAAAAGGCTCGCTCACCATTATTCATCGCGCCGATCAAACCGATAAAATTATTCAGCGTCTCGAAAATCGTTTCGGCGGCACAGAAATCATTCCGCTCTGGCCCAGGCAAGACACCCCCGCCAAGCGCGTCATTATCCGCAGTTACCGCGACAGCCGTTCCCCGGCGACAATCCATCCGGGCATTGTCCTGCATAAAGAAAATGGCGATTATACGGATGAGGCGGAAGGGATTTTACGCCAGTCTTTGCCTATTCTGTAAGCAATGTGGTAACTTACAGAATGTTCCCTTTGGTCAATCAGGCTTTTGATAGTGTTTCCAGGTTTTTTACAAATAAGAACCCACGAAGAAAAGTCGATCCCACCGTTCCAATCGACCCGGAAATGCAAGGCCGCACCAACAAGGACCCAGGCCCCACTCAGAACACAAGATCGGACCATTCTGACGCAGACAGCAATACTGAAAGCACACCCAGGAAAAAACCTTTAACAGATCCAGCAGGATGGGAATTAGATGTCGAAGGCTAAAGCCTAGGCCGCCGCCTTAAGACCGCCCGCATTCGCCTTCATCTTCTCACGCAAATATTCCGCCACCTTATCCATTGAAATACGCTCCTGCGCCATGGTGTTGCGATCACGCACCGTAACGGTGCCGTCCTCCAGCGTGTCGTTATCGATGGTGAAACAATACGGCGTGCCGATCTCATCCTGGCGCGCATAACGCTTGCCGATATTTTGTTTAATATCGAGATCCACCGCAAATTCTTCGCGCAATTCCAGATACAATTTTGTCGCCGGAGCTGCGTGCTCTTCCTTCGCGGTTAAGGGCAAAATCGCCGCCTTCTTCGGCGCGAGCGCCGGATGGAAATTCAAATACACACCCGAAGGCCGCGCCTCATCCACCGTATACGCCTCACAAATCAGCGCCAACGTGCCGCGCGTCAGACCCGCCGCCGGTTCAATCACATGCGGCATATAGCGTTCATTATCACGCGCCGGATCGAGATATTCCAGCTTCTGCCCCGAATGTTCCTGATGCGCGGTGAGGTCAAAATCGCAGCGATGCGCAATGCCTTCCAGCTCGCCAAAATCCGGATCGGTAAACGGGAACTTGTATTCAATATCCGACGTGCCGAGGCCTTCCTTAGCATAGTGTGACAGCTCATCATCGCCGTGTTTGCGCATCTGTAAGTTATCGCTGGCCAGCCCGACAGCGCGCCAGAACTTCACCCGCTCGTCAAACCAGAAATCGCGCCACTTTTCGACTTCTTCCGGGTGACAAAACCATTCCATTTCCATTTGTTCAAACTCGCGACTGCGGAAAATGAAATTGCGTGGGTTCACTTCATTGCGAAATGCCTTGCCGATTTGTGCAATCCCGAACGGCATTTTGACGCGGGAAGAATCCAGCACGTTCTTATAGTTGAGAAAAATCCCCTGCGCCGTTTCGGGACGGAGGTACGCTTTGGAGTCTTCGCTCTGCGTCGCACCGACATAAGTGTCAAACATCAGGTTAAATTCTTTTGGTTCGGTAAGTGTGCCCGGACTCTTCGTATCAGGGCCTACAATTTGAGAAAGAAACTTTGAAGAAATTTTACTAAGCTCAACCGGATGGTATTCTTTTTCTTGTCGCGGCTTATCTATCTTCTCAAAGTTTTCAAATGTCTTCTGATAAATTTTGTCATACTTTTTTGCAATTACTTCAGGCTCTGTACCTTCAACAAAGCCCAAATAGACAGGCATTTCTGAAAAAAATTCCTCGATATTTTCTAGTACATCCCTTTTATCATCCGGACGCTTCAAAATATAAACGTAAATGTGATCTGCCCGATACCGCTTCTTGGTTTCCTTACAATCGACCATCGGATCACTAAAACCGCCTACATGCCCGCTGGCCACCCAGGCTTTCGGGTTTTGGATGATCGCGCTGTCCAGCCCGACAATTTGCACCGGCGTGCCATCGGGGCCTATGGGGGGGGTCACAACCATCGCTTTCCACCATAAATCGCGCAGATTATTCTTGAGTTCCACGCCCAGCGGCCCGTAATCCCAAAATCCGTTAAGCCCGCCATAGATATCCGAGGCCGGGAAGATAAAACCCCTGCGTTTACAAAGGGCTACGATGTCTTTCATGTCGATGGTCATGCTCGCTCCAAATTGCCAAAAGCCATAATGAAACGCCCAGAGAGCAAACACAAGCCTTTGTTTTCAAGGCTTTGCCCCTCCCCCTTAATAAAATATTAATTCCATAATTGTATAATTTCTACAGGTAATTAGAGGGGTAAAACGGCAGGATTATGGGTCTTTCTGAAGTATTTAATGATATGTTTGATTATGCGGTGGACTATATGTCAACCGAGCACCCTGACTTTTATCAAACTTGTGTCGACCTCAGGCATACAGTCCAAAATAGCATGTCAGCGGCAAATTTTGATACTGATATTAGTTTTGGCTTGGAACGTAATCCACTCGACATGATTTCGGACGGCTGGAGCGCAACGAACTTTAGTTTTGATACTGATATTGATTTTGATCTAAGCGGCACGCTCTCGGACGGCTGGTCAAACTTTGAGCATAGCTTCCTCAACAGCGGCCGGGTCCACCTCATTAATCAAGAAGAGCCCAGCAAGATTCTTCAGACTGATCTCAGAATAGGCATTAACGACGGATTGGACAAAGCGACCAACGTTCTGGCCAATGATATATCACCCCTATTTTATAATGGGACCCATGCTTTACATGACAGCGCAACTGCAATACGAAGACTTGATCCGAGCCTGAACGAAGTAGCTTCCCTAATGGACAGCATGGCCAAAATACCAGAATTCCTTGCAGACCTAGCACAGAAGCCGTTACAGATCGGACTGAATGCTGGTGATTTTTCACAGGGCTTGCCGGAAGGAAACCCGTTTGCGGGCGTAGCTAAGGTGGCGGAGGACCTGGGCGTAAATCAGTTTATAGAAGGGGCAAATACCTTTACCAACAAATTTGGTCGCTGAGAACTGAGCCAGGCGGCTTTATGCGAAGATATACTCACGTCAAATAAGAATCCGGACCTTTCCGGATGTAAGATTCTTAATTCAAATCGCTATATTTATAATGAAAACGTCGTTTTTATCCAAAAATACCATAAAAACCAATTCCGGATCAAAAAACTGAATAAATAAGTAAAAATTGTACTTATTATAGTGTTTACTTGCATTTTTTCGTGCATTAATCAAATCTTAACTGTTTGTTAACCTTTTTTATTTAAGCATAGAACTCATATACTCTTGTGTTTTACCTCAGTGTTTCTTGACTTTATTTGAGAATCACTGCATTATAACCATAACGCAGAAAGGGAATATGTCATGTTTACCGGAACCAGTTCCATTGATGTTGGTAGTGTTAAAGACGCATCCGCTTTTTTAGTAGTCCGTGACAAAAACGGAAATTTCAAAGGTATCATTCTTGCAAGTGTGGCCTACCGCCAGTTCCAGAACGGCATGCTCGGAAAAAAGAAAGAAGGGGAAAAAGATTGGCTCGAAGAACTCCTGTTAAAAGGTATAGGGCTGCCCACCATACTAATATGGTGGGCCGATGGTAGCACATCCATGCGATATCCTGGGGTCGGAGGCCCTATACGCGATATAGAAAAACTAGGCTACACCGTTGGAACAGAGGCGATACCTCTCCCCAAAAATCTTATCGGCAAGCTAGACCTAACGCCTGAAGACCTGTTGGGATTGGAAGACCTGGCTTATCGCCACGCTTAAGCCGCATTACTCTAAAGAAACAAGGCGCTGGGAAATCCTGGCGCCTTTGTTGTTTTGTCATTCCGATTAAGAATAATACATATCTGTCATCCCGCTGTAGAGCGGGATCTTCTTGCTAAAATGTACAAGATCCCGGCCTGCGCCGGGATGACGATGTAGGAAAGTATATTATTATTAATCGGAATGACTATAAGCACCCGCCTTGACAATCAATGAATATTTTCCTATACTGGGCCAGGTGAAAAACATGCTGATCAAGAAAGAGGATAAATACAAGAGATGGGTTTAAAACAGACAGCCATGGCACAACATCACATAAACAACCGCTTTGAATTATGTAAAATAAAGCCATTTAAACAGTTGACATAATAGTAAAATTCCTGCACAACAGACTGAAGGACTGTATTTTTCCTTTTAATATCAAAGGTTTAGCATAGGATTCCGGGATATAGGCGGGCTGTAACCAATTGATATATAACGTAAACTACCGCACCAAAAGCTTACGAATGCGACCCTGACTACGAATTACCAGTGACCAGCCGGCAGCTGGTTTTTTACGTAAAGCTTTTTCGGCATCGCCAATATTTTTAATCGCCTTGCCATTGATCTCCAACACGATATCGCCGGGATCAACCACCCTTGTGGCATAAGACCCGCGCGGCACTTTCAGCACCACCACGCCTTTCTCTTCGCTGGTGCGCAGGCCAAGCTCCACCGCCACCGCCGGGTTGAGATTGGCAATACTGGCGCCATTCAAAGGATGCGCGCCTTCCAGCCTGGTTTCGGCGCGTGGCGGCTCATCCGGCGGCGCTATCGCCGTGACCATATATTGACCCTTACGCCCATTTTTATAGGCCTCGATTGCCGCCTTTTCCCCCAGCGGCACGGTCGCCATACGAAATTTCATCTCGGACGGATCACGTATTTCCTTGCCGTTCAGCGTGAGCACAACATCACCAACCGCCAGCCCGGCTTTCTTCAGCGGACTTGCCGGATGCAGCCTTGCGATCAATGCGCCGCCGGGCTTTTCAAGACCCAGCGAAGCGGCAATATCAGCGTTCACCTTCTGCGCGCTCACACCCATCCACGGCCGCACGACGCCATCTTGCCCGCTCTGGCCCATCTTCTCCGCAGCCACCACACTGGCCACCATTTCCGACGGAATAGCAAAGCTAATCCCCAGCGAACCACCGCCGCGCGAATAGATCGCGGTGTTAATCCCGACCACCCCGCCATCCAGCGAAACCAGCGGCCCGCCTGAGTTTCCAGGATTGACCGCAGCATCGGTCTGGATAAAAAAGTTGAAATCACTGATATTGAGGCTGGAGCGTGCGAGCGCCGAAACGATGCCGCTGGTCACCGTCTGGCCAACCCCGAACGGGTTGCCAATGGCCAGAACCAGATCGCCGACCTCCAGCGATTCACTGGGCTTGAGGCTGGCATAAGGCAGCTTTTCGCCCCCCGGGTTCACCACCCGCAACAGCGCCAGATCCGACGGCTCATCAGTGAGCGCCAGCACCGCATCAAACTCGCGTCCATCGGCCAGCACCACCGTGATTTCATCGGCCCCCTTAATGACGTGCGCATTGGTCACGACCAGCCCTTCGGGCTCAATAATCACACCAGAGCCAAGCGCGCTTTCAAGCTGCCGACGCATGCGCCCGCCAAAACGCTCATTGCCAAACATCTGGCCGAAGAACGGATCATCCAGAAACGGGTGCTTAACCCTCTGTGATACGGTTCGTTTCGTATAAATATTAACAACCGCAGGGGATACCTGTTTGACCAGCGGGGCGAAGGATAATTGCACCTGCTCCCGGCTGGCGGGCACATTACGAGATTGTGCCAATACCGGCGTGGCCAGCGCAATGACTAGAAACAGCAAAAGAATTCTGATAAGCATGGAATGGAATTTAGGGCACAAATCGGGAAATCTCAAGGGCACAATGATGAAAACCATTGAAGATATAAAGCAATATAAGAACCAAAGCGCACCTTTGGTGTGTTTAACGGCCTATACAGCGCGCATTGCGCAAATTCTGGACCGGCATTGCGATCTCCTGCTGGTTGGCGACACCATGGGTATGATCCTGTATGGCATGGACAATACGCGCGGTGTAACGCTGGATATGATGATCAATCACGGCAAAGCGGTGGTGCGCGGCGCGCAAAACACATGCGTGATTATTGACATGCCCTTTGGCACATATGAACACAGCCCGGATCAGGCGTTAAAAAATGCGCAGATGGTCATGGATGAAACCGGCGCAAATGGCGTGAAACTAGAGGGCGGAGCGGATTTTGCGGCGACAATAGAGCGGCTTGTATCTCACGGCATTCCGGTTGTCGCTCATATCGGCCTGTTACCGCAATCGGTGGAGGATGCCAGCGGCTTCAAAGTTCAGGGCAAAACAGATAACGACCAGCAGCAGCTCTTAAAAGACGCCAAATCGCTGGAGGAGGCCGGCGCATCGGCCATCGTCATTGAAGCTACAATCGACAGCGTATCGGCATTGATTACCCGCGCGGTTTCGATCCCGACCATCGGTATTGGCGCCTCTGCCGCTTGTGACGGGCAAATTCTGGTGACTGAGGATATGCTTGGCATTACCGGCGATCACGTACCCAAATTCGTCAAGCAATATGCGCATGTGTCCGAAGATATTGAAAAAGCCGTCGCCCTTTATGCTGATGAGGTTCGCACCCGCACATTTCCGGGCGAAGCCAATCTCTATAAAAAGAAAGCATCGTGACGCAAGCAGCCCGAAAAGAAGAGCCTACCCTGACCGCCACGACCAAAGATGAGCTTTCGGCGATCATTGATGGCTGGCGCGCGCAGGGGCTGAAAATCGGTTTTGTCCCAACCATGGGTGCGCTGCATGAGGGTCATTTATCGCTGGTCGATATAGCGCTGAAAAAAGCCGATCGCGTGATCGCCAGTATTTTCGTCAACCCGGCCCAGTTCGCCCCGCATGAAGATTTCGACACCTATCCGCGTAAGGAAGCGCACGATATCACGCGGCTGGAGCAGCGCGGCACCCATTTGATTTACCTGCCGCAGACAGAGGAAATCTATCCGGAAGGCGCAGCCAGCAACATCAAGGCAGGCGAAGCGGGACAAGGACTAGAGACTGATTTCCGCCCGCATTTCTTTGACGGCGTGGCCACGGCTGTAAACCGCCTGTTTGAACAAGTGCAGCCCGATAGCGCCGTCTTCGGTGAAAAGGATTTCCAGCAATTGCAGGTGATCCGGGAAATGGTCGCGGCGCAGAATATGCCGATCGACATTATCGGCGGCCCAACCATGCGCGACGACGAAGGTTTGGCCCTGTCCTCCCGCAACGCCTATTTGTCGGAAGATGAATTACAAACCGCCCGGCAACTGAATAAGGTCCTGCGTGAAACAGCCTCGTCATTGCGAGCGCAGCGAAGCAATCCAGACTCTGGATTGCCGCGTCGGCCCAAAGACCTCCTCGCAATGACGGATAAAGCAAAAGAACAACTTCTCGAAGCCGGTTTCAACAAAATCGATTACATCGAACCGCGCTGGAGCCGCCTCCTCGCCGCCGCATGGATCGGTAAAACACGCTTAATTGATAATGTGGAGATAAAATAGTGAAAATAAATCAACAATGGATCCATGTGTGCAACGTCAATCAAGCCGAACTTCCAGGACTAGAACGTGAGTGGAAAAAAGATGGCAAAGCTGAACTGTTCCGTACCGGTGACCCCAAAGCCAAAGGAAGACTTAGTACACAACAGCTTCTTGATAGCGGCGAAATAGGTATAGAACGCTTTAGTGCAGCCGTTGTTTCGTTATAAAAAAAGCAGCCTGTAAGCCGCTTTCCTTCTGATTTTCTTAACCGCCGCGTTTGGAACCTGTCTTGGGCGGGGCCATTTTAGCAGCTTCTTTTTTGCCACCACCGCCTTTAGGACCTTTGGGGTCAGTTTTCGGCTTGGCTGGCGCTTTTTTCGCTTTCGGCTTTTCTTCCTTGTCCTTGGCTTTTTCCGCCGCCTTTTCAGTCTGCTTTTCCTTCGTCTCTTCTGAAGGACCGGGCGTAAATTCTCCATCCTCGCTAAACTGCACGGGGCCGCTATCTTTGCCTTTGGCATCGACATCACGGTCAACCAGCTCAATCACCGCCATCGGTGCGCTATCGCCATAACGGAAACCGGCTTTCAGAACACGTGTATAACCACCGGCTCTGCCGGAATAACGCTCGGCCAGCACATCAAAGATTTTGGCTACTTGTGTTTCATCACCCATCCTGGAAATTGCCTGACGGCGTTTGGCCAGCGCCCTGTCCGGATTGTCATTGGCTTGCTTGCCCATGGTAATCAGCTTCTCGACATAGGGACGCAATTCCTTCGCCTTGGGCAGCGTGGTCACGATTTGCTCATGCTTGACCAGCGCCGCAGCCATATTGGCCAGCATCGCTTTGCGGTGCGTAGAACTACGGTTCAGTTTTCTTTGTTTAATACGGTGTTTCATCTTACGTTCCTAAAAGGGTTCATCAACCTTCTTGGCCATGTCCTCAATATTTTCAGGCGGCCAGCCTTCGACCTGCATACCAAGATGCAGACCCATCACGGTCAAAACTTCCTTGATCTCGTTCAGCGATTTGCGGCCAAAGTTCGGCGTACGCAGCATGTCGCTCTCGCTCTTTTGCACCAGATCGCCGATGTAAACGATATTGTCGTTTTTCAGGCAATTGGCGGAGCGCACGGACAATTCAAGTTCATCAACTTTGCGCAACAGGTTCTTGTTGAACGGAAGTTCCTGTGATTCTTCCTGGGCTTTGACTTCTTCAGGCTCTTCAAAGTTTACAAAGACATTGAGCTGGTCCTGCATGATGCGAGCGGCAAAAGCCACAGAATCTTCCGGCGAAATCACGCCATTGGTTTCCACAGCGATGGTCAGCTTGTCGTAGTCGGTGATCTGACCAACCCTTGTATCAGTCACTTCATAGGTAACCTTACGCACGGGTGAGAACACGCTATCGACCGGAATAAGACCAACAGGGGCCTCTTCAGGGCGGTTTTGCGCCGACGGGCGGTAGCCCTTGCCGGTATCAACCGTCATTTCAATGCTGATCTTCGCGCCTTTATCGAGCGTACATATCTCAAGCTCGGGGTTCATGATCTCGATATCCGCGCCGGCTTCAATCATCGCCGCGGTCACAACACATGGCCCTTCAGCGGACAGGCGCATTCTTTTCGGTCCTTCCGCATGCATACGAACGGCCAGCGCCTTGATGTTCAGGATGATATCCGTGACATCTTCGCGCACACCTTCTATGGAAGAAAACTCGTGCAACACGCCGTCAATCTGAACGGCTGTTACCGCCGCGCCCTGCAGCGAAGAGAGCAAAATGCGGCGCAGCGCATTGCCCAGTGTCAAACCAAAGCCGCGCTCTAAAGGCTCGGCTATGACTTTCCCGGTATTGGGCATATCGCCGTGGGAAATATCCAGTTTTGAAGGCTTAATCAATTCCTGCCAGTTTTTATGTATCAAGGCTCTGCTCCTCTTTCTCTCTAAAGTGATCTTCTAATTAAACTCTGCGCCTTTTCGGCGGACGGCATCCGTTATGCGGTATCGGCGTAATATCGCTGATCGCTTTGATCGTGAAACCGGCGGACTGCAAGCCACGCAAAGCTGATTCGCGGCCAGACCCCGGCCCCTTAACCTTTACATCCAGCTCCTTCATACCGTGCTCCTGCGCCTTGCGGCCAGCCTCTTCGGCGGCAATCTGCGCGGCATAAGGCGTTGATTTACGCGAGCCCTTAAAGCCCATCGCACCGGCTGTGGACCAGGCCACAACATTGCCCTGTGCATCGGTAATGGTAATGATCGTATTGTTGAATGTCGCATTCACATGCGCCACACCGGATACAATATTCTTCTTCTCTTTTCTTTTTGCTTTTGTCTTTGGCTTAGCCATTTTTCATCCCCCTCTAATGCTTACCGACCGGCTTTTTACCGGCGATTGGTTTGGCCGGGCCTTTGCGCGTACGGGCATTTGTTTTGGTGCGCTGGCCGCGCACAGGCAAACCAGAGCGATGACGCAGGCCACGATAGCATTTCATGTCCAGAAGGCGCTTGATATTCATAGAGGTGTCACGGCGCAGGTCACCTTCGATCTTGTAATCATCCTGATCGATTTCCGCGCGAATACGGTTGAGCGTATCTTCATCAATCTCAGCCATACGAAGACTGACATCAATACCTAGAATCGCACAAATTCTGAAAGCTGTGGTCCGGCCAATGCCGTGAATATAAGTCAGCGCGATCGGAACGCGCTTTTTATCGGGTACGTTAACACCGGCAATACGTGCCATTATCATTCTCTCCAATTTATCTCGGGCTTTATTGCCCGAGGCCAAACCGTAAACAGCTCCGCGCGTTAAGCTTTCACTGGCCGGTTTGTAAATTAAAACTTTAAAATGCGAACAAAACGCTGTTTTGCTTCGCGATCTTCAAGAAAAAACGCCCTTTTAAAGGGCATTACGAGGGCCAAAACAGGCCCAAATCCTTGAAGATGGCCGAATTATAGGGATTTGTGCGGGTTCGTCAAGAACTTTATTGCCAAGATCACGATGCCTAACCTGTGAGGAAATCCATCACCACATGCATACTTCCCACCGGGCGTTTAAAAAACTCAGTATATGAGCATTGAAGGCAACTAACATACGTAAATTTCTCTGTTCCTAAATTTAGCCAGGAAGACAGATGGCCACCCGCACAACGTATCTCACCCATTTCATGATTTTTATACCCGCATTTAGGACACGCGTAATTATTTTTAAAGTCTATTGTACTTTTTAAATCTTCAGTCAAATCTTTAGCCATTAGGCCGCCGCTTTTGAGCCCATCGCCGCATTAATCTGCTGCGTGACCTCATCAATAGGAGCCATGCCGTCAACTTTGCGCAAAAGGCCCTTTGCCTCGTAAAAAGGCAGCACCGGCGCGGTTTGTTCATGATAAACATCGAGGCGTTTTTTGAGCGTTTCTTCGTTGTCATCGCTACGCGCGCCACCGGTTTCCGCGGCTCTGGCCTTAATACGATCCAGCAAAACACCGTCATCCACTTCAAGAACGATCACATGCTCGATCTGCTTGCCGGCTTTGTTCAGCATCTCATCCAACGCTTCCGCCTGGGGCAAAGTTCTGGGGAACCCATCAAGAATAAAACCACCCGCACAAGCCTCATCTTCAATCGCATGCGCAACAAGTTCAATCATCACATCATCAGGGACCAGCTGCCCACCATCGAGAATAGCCTTTAAAATCTGGCCAAGATCGCTGCCGCTTTCGCATTCGGCGCGCAACATATCGCCGGTGGAAAGCTGCCGTGAATTATATTTTTCCTCAAGACGCTTGGCCTGTGTTCCTTTTCCTGCACCGGGCGGGCCGAATATAATAAAGTTCATGATGTTTCTCCTATCCGCGCCTGCCGCGCAGTTTTGATTTCTTGATCAAGCCTTCATATTGATGAGCAATCAGATGCGAATGAATTTGCGCCACCGTATCCATGGTGACCGTAACCACAATCAAAAGGCTGGTCCCGCCAAAATAAAACGGCATGGAAAATTTGGCTATCAGGAATTCCGGCAGCAAACAGATAAACACCAGATACAGCGCGCCAATCGTCGTAATGCGTGTCAGCACAAAATCAAGATAATCCGCCGTGTTCTTGCCGGGACGAATGCCGGGAATAAAACCGCCATATTTACGCAGCATATCGGCGTTTTCCTCTGGATTGAAAACAATCGCCGTATAGAAAAAGGCAAAAAATACGATCAGGCCACCATAAAGCAGCATATAAGCCGGTTGGCCATGCTGAAGGAATTGCGCTATCGATGATGTAAAGTCACCGCCGCTGGCCCCGGTAAACCCGACAATAGTCAGCGGCAAGAGCAGCAGGGACGAAGCAAAAATCGGCGGAATTACTCCAGACGTATTCATCTTGAGAGGAATATGATTGGATTCGCCGCCCATCATGCGGTTGCCAACCTGCCTTTTGGGATATTGCACCACCACGCGCCTTTGCGCCCGCTCCATAAACACAATAAAGGCGATCACGCCCATCACCATACCGGTCAGAAACAGCAATTCAAGGAAGTTAAACTGGCCCTGGCGCCCCAGCTCTAACGTCGACGCAATCGCACGCGGAAGCTCGGCCACAATCCCGGCAAAGATAATCAGCGATATTCCGTTGCCAACGCCGCGCGCTGTGATTTGTTCACCCAGCCACATCAGGAAAATCGTCCCGCCGACAATGGTAATCACGGTTGAAATGCGGAAGAAAAGGCCTGGATCAATCACCGCCGGACCACCGGTGCCCTGCATGCTTTCCAGCCCGACCGCCAGGCCATAGGCCTGAATAGCCGCCAAAAGCACGGTGAAATAGCGCGTATATTGATTGATCTTCATCCGCCCGCCTTCACCCTCTTTCTTCAGGGCTTCGAGCTTGGGCGACATGGCCGAGGCCAGCTGCATAATAATCGAAGCGGAAATATAGGGCATGATATTCAGCGCAAAGATCGTCATACGCTGCAGCGCGCCGCCGGAGAACATATTGAACATATCAAGGATTCCGCCGCCTTTTTGCGTGAAAATCTCGTTCCACACCACCGGATCGATGCCGGGCACCGGAATATAGGTCCCGAGGCGGTAGACAAGAAGCGCACCCAGCACAAACAGCAGGCGTTGCTTTAATTCCGAGGCTTTGGCCAGAGCGCCCCAATTGGCGTTTTTAGCCAGCTGTTCAACGGCAGATGCCATATAAATGTATCCTTTAAATGATTATTACCAACCCTGAATAGATAGAGAAAATATGCCCCTACGACAAGCCCTAAGCAAGATTTATTCGCCGTTCAGCTGCCTGTCCCAGCCATCGCACATATCGCTGACGCGCCTATATTCTGTGGGGCTGTCATGGGCGCTTTGCCGATTGTTCACGACATTACCGGCCTCCAGCACGATTTGATCCATTTTCCGGTTGATCTGTTCCTCGATGCGCCCCTGAATGACATGCACCCGATCCTTTGAAACAGACGTGGCCCCGCCAAAGCGCCTTATAAATTTCGTCATATCCTTTTTGGCTTTGAGACTGTATTTACGCTGCACACCGCGCAGGATTCGATCATGGCCCTTTTCATGGGCGTAAACCGCTTTAAACTCGCAGCTTTTCTTGGGAAAATTACTGGCCACCAGCAAAACCGGCTGGGTATAGAACTTGACCTTAATCCCGCTGAGCGACACACAGGTTCTTGCCCCCACATCCGTTTCCTTAAACAAATATTCCGCCGTCATATAAAACGGCGAAATATGTAGACCCAGCGTCGTTCCCTGAATTTTACGCGGGTCGTCATTATGCAGCGTGGTGAGATTAAACGCCGATTGGTTGTGATGTTTCTTGGTTTTCTTGGTCAGGGATTTCACCATCACCTTCGGCTTTATCTCCGGGCAGGACGAGGCCGCCAAAGCCGGAGCGCTGCTTACAACAACCAAAAGCGCAATCGCCACCAGTATATAACAAGCACTCTTTATTCTATTCTTCCTCAAGGTCCTGATCCCATTTCTTACATTTAGCCGCAACGCGCTTATACTCTTCGGGTGTGTCTATTGCCACCTGCCTTTCTTCCAGAATATCAGCCATCTCATCTGATTGCCTGCTGATCATCTCCGATAAAAGATCGCTCATTTTCTGCTGAATATCCGTAGCTTTACCCTTGGAAACAGGCCCTTTGACCTTAATCTTGTTGGCGTATTTTTGCAGCTCTTTCCGTAGTTCCTGCCCATATTCGCGGTGGAAGTTTTTTAAGGCTTTGGCGTGCTTTTGCTCATGTTCAAGCACACTGGCATAGTGACAGCTGCCTTTTTTGAAATTGCTGGCGATATGAATCTGCGGGCGGGCATAAAATGTGAGCGTCACGGCTTTCAAAGACACACAGGCCTTTTTCCATTGGGTGGTTACGGTGAATTCCGTCTTGCCTCTTAATTGCATTTCGCCGCCGCCCAGACCCAGTATCTGTTTGTCATCATCACCGCGAACCGCATGCATTTCCGTGAGATTGCGGGATGAACTGGTCCTGATATATTGCGTTGGCTTGAGAATAGTGTCGAGCGTAACCTTCGTCTCTTCATCATCGCAAGTCAGCGCCCGCGCGTCTGAGGCAAAAAGCGTGAACAAAGCAACAATGAGTATTAAAAGGCGCATAAACAGCACATATCCCCTTGCCGCTATTGTGAAAGATCGCGTGCTTTTTAGCAAACATGAAAAAACCCCGCGTATAAGGCGGGGTTTCATTCAAAATCTTTAGAGCCAATTACTTCTTTTCGGCGGTTTTCTTCTCAGCTTTTTTGGAGCCGGATTTTTTCGGACGACCGGATTTTTCTTTTTTCTCTTTTTTCTCACCAACCGGAGCCACTTTTTTCTTAACAATCGTGACCTTACCGCCTGCTTTTTCAACCGCAGCCGTCGCACTTTTTGAAGCACCGGAGAGACTAAGCTCCACCTTATCTTTCAAAGTGCCATTGCCAAGCAGCTTGATGCCGTCTTTTTTGCGGCGCACCACACCTGCCTTAACCAGCGTATCCTCATCGATAGCCTTCTTGGCATCAATTTGTTTGGCATCAATGGCTTCCTGCAGCTTGCCAAGGCTCAACTCAGCCATTTCCTTGCGGAAGATATTGTTAAAGCCAAGCTTGGGCATGCGGCGGTAAAGCGGCATTTGTCCGCCTTCAAAACCGTTAATAGCCACGCCGGAGCGCGACTTCTGACCCTTTTGACCGTGGCCACTGGTCTTGCCCTTACCCGAGCCAATGCCGCGACCAACAATCGTTCTTTTTGTTTTGGAGCCGTCTTGCGGCTTTAATTCATTCAGTTTCATCGCTTTATTCCTTAGGCCGCATCTTCTTCGACACGTACCAGATGTTTTACCTTGTTAATCATGCCGCGCACCGATGGTGTATCTTCCAACTCACGGGTTTTATGCATTTTGTTCAGGCCCAGCCCGATCAATGTCGCTTTCTGGTAACCTTTACGCCCGATTGGTGAGCCGATTTGCGTCACAACAACCGTCTTGCCGGACGGCTTCTTGGCCGCTGGTTTCTTTGCAGGAGCCTTTTTAGGAGCAGCCTTCGCAGCTTCCTTAGGGGCCTCGACCTTTTTCTCAGCCGCTTTCGCAGGCTCTTTTTTCACAGCATCCGTCTTCGCTGCCGGCTTTTTGGCCGGAGCCTTCTTCGCTGGTGCTGCTTTTTTTTCGTCTTTGTCTTCAGCCATAATCTTAACCTTTATCGTCTTCCGCTGTATCCGTTGCCGCTTCCGCATGAGAGCGGCCCGCTTCGCGGCTGGAAACAATTTCCTTTACATTTTTACTGCGGCGCGAGGCCACATGGCGCGGGCTCTGAATATTTTTCAGTGCCGCAAATGTCGCATTCACCATGGAATACGGATTGTTCGAGCCAATCGCCTTGGCCACAACATCCTGCACACCAATCGCTTCAAAAACCGCACGCATCGGGCCACCAGCAATAATTCCGGTACCGGCAGGAGCCGAGCGCAGAAAAACCTTCCCGGCGCCGTGCTTACCATGCACATCATGGTGCAATGTCCGGCCTTCACGCAAAGGAACACGGATCATATTACGTTTGGCCTGGTCCGTGGCTTTCTTAATTGCCTCAGGCACCTCACGCGCTTTGCCGTGACCATGACCGACGCGGCCCTTGCCGTCGCCAACAATCATCAAAGCGGCAAACCCAAAACGGCGCCCGCCTTTGACCACTTTGGCCACACGGTTGATACCAACCAGGCGTTCGACCAATTCGTCGCCGTCTTCCCTTTGGTGCTTTCCTTCTGCTCTACGAGCCATTTTTAGTCCTTCCTTAAATTAAAACTCAAGGCCGCCTTCGCGCGCGCCCTCGGCCAGTGCTTTCACACGGCCATGATAAATATAGCGACCACGGTCAAAAACAACCTTGGAAACTCCTGATTTCTTTGCACGCGCGGCGATCAACTTGCCAACTTCCTGCGCGGCTTCGGTATTAGCACCTGATTTCAGCTTTTCTTTCAGCTCTTTATCAAGCGTAGAGGCCGCGGCCAGAGTCTTGCCGTCCAGATCATTAATGACCTGCGCATAAATCTGTTTGCCCGAGCGGAACACAGACAGACGCGGGCGCGTTTCACGCACGGCGCTGCGCTCTATGTTCACACGACGAATCTTGTTTCTGGTCCGGTAGCTGCGTCTTTGCGCGGCTGTTGTTTTCATTTTTTTCACTGGCATATTCTTATTCCTTACTTCTTCTTGCCTTCCTTACGCAGGACATATTCATCAGCATAGCGTATACCTTTGCCCTTATAAGGCTCGGGCGGGCGATAGCTGCGGATATTGGCCGCTGTCTGTCCGACTTTTTGTTTATCAATGCCGGACACTGTAATCCCGGTCTGACCATCCATTTCAAGCTTGATTCCTTCTGGCACTTCGAACCTAACCTCATGCGAAAAACCCAAAGAGAGCACAAGAATCTGTCCCTGCAAATTGCCACGGTAACCAACGCCTTTGATCTCCAGCTTTTTGCTGTAACCTTCACTCACACCAACCACGATATTATCCACCAGCGTCCGCATCGTCGGCCAGATCTGCTGGGCGAAACGGCTGTTTGATTTCGGCTTCAAATTCACAACCTTCGAAGATGCGCCGTCATCATTGGCAACCTCTTCAATCGCGATAGACACTTCGTCATGCACGCGCAAGGACAGCTCACCAAGCTTGCCCTTGGCTTTCACATCCTGACCGTCGATGCTAAGTTCAACACCTTCAGGAATTTCGACTGCTTTACTTCCAATACGTGACATCTTCTTACTTTCCTAAAATACCTAGCCTAAAACACCTGGCATAAAATTTCGCCGCCGATATTCTCGGCGCGGGCTTTGTGGTCGGCCATCACGCCCTGCGGCGTTGAGACAACCAAAATACCAAGTCCGTTATAAAAACGTGGCAAGTCCTTCACGCCGGAATAAACACGGCAGCCGGGCTTTGACACACGGTCTATCTGACGGATAGCGCCCTGACCTTCCGAATATTTCAGATCGATCAGCAGAACCTTTTTGTTGTTCTCGCGCTCTTCAGCTTTAAAGCCGCGGATAAAACCTTCATCTTGCAGCACATTACACACGGATTCACGCAGGCGCGAATTCGGGCATTCAATCACTGTCTTATTTGCCTGCTGTCCGTTACGAATACGGGTCAGCATATCACCAAGGGGATCACTCATTGTCATGTTGCGATATCCTCCTTTCCTACCAGCTTGATTTCGTTACACCGGGCAACTCACCACGAGAAGCCAGGTCCCGCAATGCAATGCGAGAAAGATTAAATTTACGATAGTAAGCACGCGGCCGACCGCTTAAAGCACAGCGATTGCGGATACGTGTCTTGGAAGAATTGCGCGGCAATTCCGCCAGTTTGAGAACAGCAGCAAAACGCTCTTCCTGCGGTGCTTTTCGGTCGCGAATAAGCGCCTTCAGTTCCGCACGCTTGTTCTCCAGGCTTTTGGCCATTTTGCGGCGTTTTTCATTGCGTTCTATCATACAAGTCTTTGCCATTTTTGGTCTTTCCTTCTCTACTTAACTCTTGAACGGCATCTTAAAGCCGCGCAGTAATTCTTTTGCCTCTTCGTCGCTCTTGGCTGACGTACAAATCACAATGTCCATCCCGCGGATTTTATCGACTTTGTCGTAGTCAATTTCCGGGAACACAATATGTTCGGTCAGACCCAGCGCGTAATTCCCGCGCCCATCAAAACTTTTTCCATTCACGCCACGAAAATCGCGCACCCTTGGCAGGGCAATCGTGATTAGACGATCGAGGAATTCATACATTTGCGCGCGGCGCAGCGTGACCTTCGTGCCAATTGCCTGCCCGTCACGAATTTTGAACGATGCATTGGACTGGCGCGCCTTGGTCACAATCGGCTTCTGACCGGCAATCAGGCCAAGATCATTGGTTGCATTTTCCATGTGCTTGCGGTCCTGCGTCGCTTCACCGACACCCATATTGATGACGATCTTGGTGATCTTTGGGCGCTCATGCGGATTCTTATACCCGAACTTCTTATCCAAAGCCGGTATGATCTCTTTATCGTATATTTCTTTATAACGCGGTATCATCGCTCTTCTCACTTATCCTATTGTCTCGCCGGATTTACGGGCCACGCGGACCTTCTTTCCGTCTTTGAGTGTTTTATAACCAACACGGCTTGCTTCCCCGGTTTTCGGATCGGCAATTGCCACATTCGAAATATGAATGGGTAGCTCTTTTTTCTGTTTTCCACCCGGTGACGTTTGCGTTGGCTTTTCATGCTTGGTCACCGTATTGATGCCGGCCACCAGAACCTTGCTCTTCTCGCTCAGAACCTTCAGCACCTCACCTTTGGCGCCCTTGTCCTTGCCGGTCAGCACGACAACCTGGTCACCTTTTTTAATTTTCAAGCTCACTTGTGTCATGACTAGAGCACCTCCGAAGCGAGTGAAATAATTTTCATGTAGCCTCTGCCGCGCAGCTCCCGCGTAACAGGGCCAAAAATACGCGTTCCCACCGGCTCGCCCTGTGCATTAATCAAAACACAGGCATTGGTGTCAAAACGGATTTTCTCACCATATTTACGTTGCAGCCCAAAACGTGAGCGCACTACAACTGCGCGCTGAACCGTTCCTTTTTTCACACGGCCGCGTGGAATTGCTTCCTTCACGGACACAATGACAACGTCACCGATATTGGCCGTGCGACGGTGCGATCCGCCCAGCACCTTGATGCACTGAACCTGACGGGCCCCGCTGTTATCAGCCACTTCTATGCGTGATTGCATCTGTATCATTACTTTTTATCCTTCTTCGCTGCTGCCTTTTTGGCGGCCGGCTTTTTCTCGGCTTTCTTTTCTTGTGCCTGTGGTGCTTCTTTCTTTGGCGCGTCCTTCTTGGCCTCTATTTTTTTAGCCTCTGAAGGCTTCGCCGCAGCGCCATCCGTGACAACCGTCCAGGTCTTGCGCTTGGAAATCGGGCGACATTCAATAATCTGCACGCGATCACCAGTTTTATAAGTATTGGCCTCGTCATGCGCGGCATATTTATCCGTGCGCTTCACGTATTTCTTGTAAACCGGGTGCCGATAACGACGCTCGACAAGAACCGTAATGGTCTTGTCCATTTTGTCGCTCACGACAGCGCCTTCTAATACACGTTTTGGCATATCCTTACTTCCTTATCCTTAAGCCGCTTTTTTCTCGCCCTTAGGGGCTTCTTCGCGGGTTTTTTTCTCTAAAAATGTTTTAACGCGCGCAATATTGCGGCGGGTTTTACGAACCTGCGCCGTATTGTCCAGCGTGCCACCGGATTTTTGAAAGCGCAGATTGAACTGCTCCTTACGCAAATCCAGCAAAGCCTTTTTCAGCTCGTCTATGGTCTTTGTTTTTAAATCTTCAGCTTTCATCTCTACGCTGCCTCCTCACCAACACGGGTGATAAATTTTGTTTTCACTGGCAATTTCATCGCCGCCAGATCAAAAGCCTCCTGCGCCACTTCACGTGACACACCGTCAATCTCGAACATAATCCGGCCAGGCTTAACACGCGCCGCCCAGTATTCCGGCGATCCTTTACCCTTACCCTGACGCACTTCCAAAGGTTTGGAGGTCACAGGCACATCCGGGAAAATCCGGATCCAGACCTTACCCTGCCTTTTCATGTGGCGGGTAATCGCACGCCGCGCGGCCTCAATCTGGCGCGAAGTCACACGATCCGGCGTCAACGCCTTCAAACCATACGCACCAAAAGCAAGCGATGTACCGCCTTTCGCATTACCATGAATGCGGCCCTTGTGTTGCTTGCGATGTTTAAACTTTTTTGGACTTAACATTTCCTAATTCCTAGTTCCTAAAACCTAATTCCTATTCGGCATCCCGCCCTGAGCGTCGGCCATTTTCTTGTCGCGCGCCATCGGGTCGTGTTCCATGATGTCGCCTTTGTAAATCCAGACCTTCACGCCGATAATCCCGTAGGTCGTCAGCGCTTCGGCAAAACCGTAATCCATATCGGCGCGCAATGTGTGCAACGGCACGCGACCTTCGCGGTACCATTCGGTCCGCGCAATATCGGCACCGCCAAGACGGCCCGAAACATTCAACCGAATACCCGGCGCGCCCAGACGCTGCGCAGATTGTACTGCACGCTTCATCGCACGGCGAAAAGACACACGGCGCTCAAGCTGCTGGCAAACACCTTCGGCAACCAGCTGCGCATCCAGCTCCGGCTTGCGGATCTCAACAATATTCAGCGAGACCTCACCACCGGCGCGGCGCGATAATTCCTGGCGCAGGGTTTCGATATCCGCGCCCTTCTTGCCGATAATCACACCGGGACGCGCCGTATGGACCGTCACTTTGGTGCTTTTGGCGGCACGCTCAATAATCACTTTCGAGATTCCAGCAGGCTTCAAACGCTCGGTAATATATTCACGCAGCTTGAGATCCTCGACCAGCTTCTTCGCATAGTCGCGGCCCGCATACCAGCGGCTGTCCCATGTGCGGTTAATACCGACCCGAAGGCCTATTGGATTAATCTTCTGTCCCATACTTTATGCTTCCTCATCCTGTTCCCTGACGATAATCGTCAGGTTGGAAAATTTCTTTTCAATCCGTGCGGCGCGGCCTCTGGCACGGGCACGAAAACGCTTCATCGTTAAGGTCTTGCCGACGGTCGCCTCAGCCACCACCAAACGGTCAACATCAAGACCGTGATTGTTCTCAGCATTAGCCACAGCCGATTGCAGAACCTTTTTTACATCCTGCGCGATGCGGCGCTTGCTGAAATCCAGATCGGTCAGAGCCGTACCAGCCTTCTTGCCGCGAATAGTCTGCGCCACGAGATTGAGCTTTTGCGGTGACGTGCGAACATGTTTCGCGTAGGCCCGCGCCTCATTGTCTTTGGTTCTGCTCTCGTTTGCCTTTTGTCCCATAATCCTTATTCCTTAAGCTCTCTTCGCTTTTTTATCGCTGCCATGACCGTGATAGGTCCGGGTCGGGGCGAATTCGCCCAGCTTGTGCCCGATCATCTGATCACTCACGATCACTGGTATAAACTTTTTGCCGTTATGCACGCCGAACGTTAAGCCGACAAAATTCGGCAAAATTGTTGAACGTCGTGACCATGTTTTGATCACCATGTTCTTGCCGGAATTGCGCGCCTCATCCACTTTTTTGAGGAGGCTCTTTTCTACAAACGGACCTTTCCAAACGCTACGTGCCATTATTTCTTCTTCCTTCTGCGAATAATATATTTATCACTGGCCTTGCCTTTTTTACGGGTCTTATACCCCATCGTGGGCTTACCCCATGGCGTACAAGGGTGACGGCCACCGGCGGATTTACCTTCACCACCACCAAGCGGGTGATCAACCGGGTTCATCGCCACGCCGCGCACGGAAGGCCTGCGGCCTTTCCAGCGATTGCGGCCGGCTTTACCCATATTGGTGTTCATGTGATCCGGGTTGGACACCGCACCCACCGTTGCCATGCATTCACCGGATACAATACGAAGCTCACCCGATGTCAGTTTAATCTGCGCATAGCCCTGATCACGACCCACAAGCTGGGCAAAAGTTCCGGCGCTGCGCACCATCTGCGCGCCCTTGCCGGGCTTCATCTCGACATTGTGAATAATCGTTCCCACCGGCATTTTGCTAAGCTTCATCGCATTGCCGGGCTTCACATCAGTCTTTTCACCGGCAATCACTTTGTCACCAACGGCCAGACGCTGCGGCGCCAGAATATAACGCTTGTCACCATCCGGGTACTGGATCAGCGCAATAAAGCCCGTGCGGTTCGGATCATATTCGATGCGCTCAACCGTGCCTTCAACATCCCATTTATCACGCTTCCAATCGATGAAGCGGTAGCTGCGTTTGTGCCCGCCACCGATATGACGCGATGTCATGCGGCCATGGTTGTTGCGTCCGCCGGATTTGGTCAAACCCTCGGTCAGAGTCTTTTCCGGCTTGCCCTTCCATAGGCCGGTGCGATCAATTTTTACCAATTGACGCGTGCCTGGAGTTCTCGGTTTAAATTTTTTCAGTGCCATTTTCTTTTACCCTTAAACCCCTGTTCCAACATCGATGGATTGACCCTCTTCAAGGGTCACAATCGCTTTCTTTATACTGCCGCGCTTGCCTACAATACCTTTAAAGCGCTTGGTCTTACCCTTCTGGATCAGCGTATTCACGCCCTTGACCTTGACACCGAACAACGTTTCCACAGCCTGCTTCACTTGCGGCTTGGTCGCAGTTAGCGGCACGCGGAACGTCACCTGGCCATGCTCGGAGCCCAGCGTTGCTTTTTCTGTCATATGCGGCTGGCGGATGATTTCATACATCCACTCCTGCACTTCAACTTTTTCTTTCTTCTTAGCAGCCATTTTTCTTATCCCTTAAGTCTTTCCGTCAGATCATTTACGGCATCCTTGGTCAGCACCAAAACGTCGCGGCGTAAAATATCGTACACATTCGCGCCTTTACTTGGCAGCACATCAATGCGCGGCAGATTGGCCGTTGCGCGTGCGAAATTAGCATCCACTTCAGCGCCGCCAACAATCAGCGCGGATTCAAATCCGAACTTGCCCAGCGCCGCCGCCATTGGTTTGGTCTTGTGATCTTTTGCCTTGGCTTCGTCAATCACGATCAGCTTGCCTTCTTTGGCCTTGGCCGAAAGCGCCGTCTTCAGAGCCAAAAGGCGTGCCTTTTTCGGCATATCCTTAGAATGATCACGCACCACCGGGCCATGCACAGTCGCGCCGCCACGGTCGATATTACGTTTCAGGTCGCCGGCGCGCGCGCGGCCCGTTCCTTTTTGCGCCCAGGGCTTTTTACCTGTGCCTTTAATTTCATGGCGCTGCTTGACCTTGTGATTACCGGAGCGGCGCTTGGCCAGCTGGTAATTCACCATGGCATGCAAAAGATCCTGACGCACTTCCACGCCAAACACCGCATCATCCAGCGTGATATCGCCGGCGGCCTTGTTATCTATTGTTTTAACAGCGACTTTCATCGTTTAATCCTTTTTCTCTTCTTCTTTAGCTTCTTCTGCAGGAGCTTCTTCAGCAGGCTTTTCTTCTTTTGGAGCGTCAGCTTCAGCAGCTGCCGCGGCAGCATTCTCTTCAGCTTTTTTCGCAAGAGCCGCCTCTTGTTCTTCTGCGGCTGCTTTCTCTTCCGCGTCTTTCTCGGCCAAAGCCGCTGCGTCTGCAGCATCACGCTGCGCCCGCGCTTCCGCCAGCTCTTTTTCACTAATTTTCAGACCGGCCGGCAATGGCGCATCTTCATGACGCGGTTTTTTTACCGCGTCATTGATATAAACCCAGCCGCTTGTAGGACCGGGCACAGCGCCCTTTATAAGAACCAAACCATGCTCAAGATCAACGCCGACAATCTCAAGGCTTTGCGTCGTTACCTGCTCATTACCCATTTGCCCGGCCATTTTCTTGCCTTTAAAGACCCGACCCGGATCCTGACATTGACCGGTTGAACCATGCGAACGGTGCGAAACCGAAATACCATGCGAAGCGCGCAAGCCAGAGAAATTATGGCGTTTCATCGCTCCGGCAAAACCCTTACCCTTTGATGTGCCTGTGACATCGACATACTGGCCTTTGACAAAATGGTTAGGACCAAGCTCTGCACCGATCTCAAGAACATTTTCATTTGAGACACGAAATTCAGCGAGCTTTTTCTTCGGCTCAACCTTGGATTTGGCGAAGTGACCGCGATTGGCTTTGCTTGTGCGCTTGACCTTGGCTTTGCCAGAACCGAGCTGTACAGCCGTGTAGCCGTCCTTTTCCTCGGAGCGGATCGCCACCACCTGGCATTCATCAATTTTTAGTACGCTCACGGGGATATGGCGCCCATCTTCATCGAAGATGCGGGTCATTCCTTCTTTGCGTGCAATCAATCCGGTTCTCATCTCTTCTTTACTTCCTTAAGCGGCTTGTAATTGGCCAATTTTAATTTCAACATCCACACCGGCAGGCAGATCGAGCTTCATCAGCGCATCAATCGTCTGTGGCGTCGGGTCTTGTATATCAAGCAGTCTTTTATGTGTGCGCATCTCGAACTGTTCCTGCGAACATTTGTCGACATGCGGGCTGCGGATCACACAAAACTTTTTGATCCTGTTGGGCAACGGCACCGGACCACGGACCTCTGCGCCGGTGCGCTTGGCCGTATTCAAAATCTCTGCCGCCGCAACATCCAAGATGCGGTGGTCAAAGGCCTTTAATGTGATCCGTATACTTTGCGTGTCCATTTTCCTAAGCCCTATTCAATAATCTTCGAAACAACGCCGGCACCAACCGTGCGGCCGCCTTCGCGGATCGCAAAGCGCAGACCTTCGGTCATCGCAATCGGTGCGATCAGCGTCACTTCAACATTGTTGATGTTATCGCCGGGCATCACCA
>JAJFGU010000023.1 GCA_021775955.1 Alphaproteobacteria bacterium
GAATATGCTTTGGCATGTACATCATTGTCAAAACTTGCTTCTTTCTTCTTATTACGCCACAGAATTGTATAAAAGCTGTGAGTTTGGACCCTAGCTCTGGCCGACAATAATACCGTAGCGTTCTGCCGCTTCGACCAAACCACCGGCAACAGGCTCGCCCAGTGATTTAAAATGCCATTTCGGACCTTCCCGGTCCAAAGCGCCAACAATTAACCCTATATCTTTTTTACCTTCCAGTTCTTCCTTTAGCTCGTAGCGCAAAATCTCATGCGTTGTGTCGGCATTAATCACCCGGATGTAAGAGTTGCGAACCATGCCGATATTTTGTTCCTTAAAGTTACCCTGATAGATGGAAATAATAAAAAGAACGCGCACAATGTCAAAAGGAATGCTGTGCAAATCGATGGCGATTGATTCATCATCGCCTTCTCCGGCGCCGGTACGACTATCTCCATCATGCCTGATACCACCTTCACAGGCTTCCATGTTGTTGTAGAAAACAAAATCTTCGTCAGCCCTGGTCTGCCCTTCTTTATCGAGCAGAAAAGCGCTTACATCCATGTCCAGCGTGTCGGCATCAAATGAATTAATATCCCAGCCAAAACCGATATGAAGACGTTGCAGCGTCGGGTCTTTGGCAGTGAGATTGATATCAGCGCCTTTTTCTATGCGATTGTCTTCAATCTCTATGTCTTTGCCTTCAAATTCAGTATCAAAGATATCGGGCATCGAAGCTATGTCCTTTGTTTAACAAACCTGTTTAGTTTAGCACATTTATAGTGCGTATTACGATCCCATATAAATGGTATAGATGTATATGTTATAGGCAATATAGCCACTGAAGAAAACGAGGCCGATGGGGCGTGTAATTTTCTTGTAAAAAATAAGGAGCAGAGTAAAAATTAAGCTCACCGCCAGCACCAGCCAGACATCGAAATTGACAAGCTGCGGTGCGAAAGAGCCCTGGACCATAGGTTTAACCAGCGCCGTGACCCCCATAATCATTAAAATATTAAACACGTTGGAGCCGATAATATTGCCCAGCACGATTTCGCTATGGCCTTTGCGGGCCGCGATCAGGCTGGTTGAAAGTTCGGGCAAGGAGGTTCCAAAAGCAATAATGCTTAAGGCAATGACGGCTTCAGGAACGCCGATGACGGAAGCGCTTATCTTGGCACCACGCACCAGAAATTCAGCGCCGAGGGCAATACAAACAAGTCCGATCAACAGAAAAATATAAGGCGCATATTTGTTTGAAAAAGATGGCATCTCCTCTTCTTCATCCGGCATTTCCCCTTTTTTGCCCATGCGGTATTGCATGAAAATATAAGAAGCCAGCATCAGGATCATCACGAAGCCGGCGATGCGGCCAATCTCTCCATAGAGCATAAAAACCAGCAGCAATAGCGTACAGACGATCATCATAAGCAGGTCTTTTACCACGGCGCGGGAAACGGTTTTTAATGTAACAAAGATAGCGGTTAAGCCAATGACCAGAAGAATGTTGGCAATGTTGGAGCCCAGAACATTACCGATTGCGATTCCAGGTGAGCCTTGCAAGTTCGCGAGTACGGAAACAATCAGCTCCGGCAAAGAAGTGCCGAAAGCGACAATTGTAAAGCCAACAATTAACGGGGAAACACCGTAGCGCTCGGCAATATAAACCGATGAATCAACAGTCCAGTTGCCGCCGCGGATCAGCATAACAATGCCCAGACCCATGGCACCTATGGCCAGGACAAAGGCTTCGGTATTGGTAAATTCCATCATGAAAGTTAGAAGCCAGAAGTTAAGGGTTAGAGGAAATGAACGGTTACTATTAACTTGTAACTATGAACCACTCACTTCTTCCCGTCGCCCCATTCTAACCCGAAACCGAAGGCGCGGTCCATCTCTTCGTGGCCGGGGAAATATTCGGTTTGATTGGTGAGTTTGATGCCGCCGCGCGCATTTTCCAGCTCTCCGACGGCGCACAGGCTTAGTGCATCATTATGCGCACCCAGCGTGACGATCAGATCCTGCTCACCGGGAACATCGACGATAATCTGCGGCTTGATGTCTGACCAGCTGGGGGCGCCTTCATATATATAGATATAGATAAGGATACGCTTGATTTTGTTCCAGTGATCGCCGTTCACTAAAATAAATTCGTCATAGCCTTCCTTGTTTCCTGTGCGGTCGTCGCCGGACAGGGCAATATAGGGGGATTCTTCAAAATTCCCGAATTTTTCGCCAAAAGCCTGGATGGCACCGCGGGTTCCATCTTTGAGCTCGTATAAACAGCCGACATCAAGATCAACGCCGACATGTGTGGTTTTCTTGAGAAGACCACTAAATAGCCCGGCCTTTTGCGCTTTTATATTCTCCCAGGTTACACCGATCAGAATGGATTGAAGGCCATCCTCGCCCGGGTTGATCGCGATGCTTTCACCAGGATCGTCGAGAAATTCACAGGTATCGCCGTAATCATTTTCATCCCGGTTGCGGTAGCCACCCGCGCCCAGCGCCGTGCCGTGGCCGGAAAAGCTCGCCCGGCTGCGGGTGGCTTCGATCATGGCATTGGCCGAGGCATTTTTTTGTTCTTCGCTCATAAGGGGAAACTACCATCTTCTTTTGAGAAAATCAAAACGAAGGGCGTTGAAATGCCTGTCTTTCTTTTTCGACCGTCTCACGCATGCAGCAACCCTCAAGATGGTCATTGACCATACCCATGGCCTGCATATGGGCATACATGGTGGTGGGACCGACGAATTTAAAGCCGCGTTTTTTGAGGTCTTTGGACAGCGCTTTTGATTCCGGCGTTTCCGGCATGGCTGTCAGAGCGTTGTAATCAATTTTTTGTGGGCGGTTTTTTGGCTCCGGCTCAAAAGACCAGAAATACGCGCCGAGTGAGCCAAGCTCATCAATAATGTCATGAGCTTTTTGGGCGTTGTTAATCGCCGCCTCAATCTTGCCGCGATGGCGGATGATACCGGCATCAGTGACGAGCCGCTCGATATCTTTGTCCGTGAAGCGCGCCACTTTTTCAAAGTTAAACCCGGCAAACGCCTTTCTAAAACTTTCGCGTTTGCGCAAAATGGTGAGCCAGGACAGCCCCGCCTGGAACCCCTCAAGGCAAACTTTTTCGTAGAGTTTGATGTCATCATTGCATGGTCGGCCCCATTCCTGATCGTGATAATCACGATAGAGCGGATCATCGCCATGCCACCAGCAACGCTGTAATCCGTCTTCGCCCTTGATTAAACCGTCTTTCATGCGGTAAATGTAGGCACTAACAAAAATTTTGCAAGGAAATCGAAAGACATGGCCTCTTACGAATATATTTTTACGATGAACGGCCTCACCAAAGCCTATGGCGGCGGGAAGAAAGTTCTTGAAGATGTGACCTTAAGTTTTCTTCCCGGTGCCAAGATCGGCGTGCTGGGCCCCAACGGCGCGGGTAAGTCAACGCTGCTGCGGATTATGGCCGGTACTGATAAGGATTATACAGGCGAAGCCTGGGCGGCCAAAGGCGCGCGGGTGGGGTATCTGGAGCAGGAACCGCAATTAGACAAAACCAAAACCGTGCAGGAAAATGTGATGGAGGGCCTGGGCGATGTGAAGGCGATGGTTGATCGCTATAACGAAGTCGCTGCCGCGATGGCTGAGCCCGATGCCGATTTCGAAGCCCTGACCGAAGAGATGGGTGATTTGCAGGAAGAAATTGATGCGGTGGATGGATGGGAGCTGGATCGCACCATTCAAATGGCGATGGATGCGCTGCGCTGTCCGCCCGGCGATTCCAAAATAGACAATCTCTCCGGTGGCGAAATGAGGCGGGTGGCTTTGTGTAAGCTGCTGCTGGAAAAACCTGATCTTCTTTTGCTGGATGAGCCGACCAACCATCTGGATGCCGAAAGCGTGGCGTGGCTGCAACGATTCCTCTCTGAATATGCAGGCGCTGTTATCATGGTGACGCATGATCGTTATTTCCTCGACAATGTTACGGGGTGGATTCTCGAGATCGCCCATGGCAACGGCATTCCCTATGAGGGGAATTATTCGGCCTATCTCGAGGTCAAGCGCAAGCGTATGGAGCAGGAAAAACGCGAGGAAAAAACGCGGCAGAAAACGCTGGACCGCGAACTGGCCTGGATGGGGCAGAGCGCTTCGGCCCGCCGTACCAAATCAAAGGCGCGTATTAATGCGTATCATGAGCTGCTCGCGGAATCGGAAAAGCTCGACAAGCGCGGCTGTCAGATTGTTATTCCAACGCCGCCGCGTCTGGGTGATCTGGTGATTGAGGCAAAGGGCGTCAAGAAAGGCTTTGGCGATCATCTTCTGATGGAAGATTTGTCATTTAAATTACCGCCGGGCGGCATTGTCGGTGTGATTGGTCCGAACGGAGCGGGAAAGACAACGCTGTTTAAAATGATCACCGGTGTTGAAAAACCGGATGAAGGCGAGTTTCAAGTCGGTGATACGGTGAAGCTTGGCTATGTCGATCAGAGCAGGGATTCTCTGGATGGTAGCAAAAATGTCTGGGAAGAAATTTCCGGCGGCACCGATATGATTGCGCTTGGCAAAATTGAAATGCAAAGCCGCGCTTATGTCTCCGCTTTTAATTTCAGAAGCGCCGATCAGCAGCAACTGGTTGGCAATCTGTCGGGTGGACAACGTAACCGCGTTCATCTGGCCAAGATGCTGCGCGAAGAGGCGAATGTTTTACTGCTTGATGAGCCGACCAATGATTTGGATACGGAAACCCTGGCCGCACTGGAAGAAGCGCTGGAGCGCTATCCGGGTTGCGCCGTGGTCATTTCCCACGATCGCTGGTTTTTGGACCGTCTGGCCACCCATATTCTGGCTTTTGAAGGCAATTCCGAAGTGGTGTGGTTTGAAGGCAATTACGAAGATTATGAGGCTGACTACCGCCGACGCAAGGGTCACGACGCTGATACTCCGCAACGCATTAAGTACAAACCACTTAGAAAAGCAGGGTAGAATATTTCTAATCCCAGGGCGTATGGGCAGATATTATTTATTGTCTTTGATTCCCGCGACGAATGTATCGACAAGATACGACACCATTTCTGCTTCGGGCACCTTATCTGCAACAAGAGAAATCCGGCCTGTTTCCTGTAACAAACACAGGCCATGTATGGAAGACCATAACACGCGCGCAGCCATCTTTCTTTTTTGCTTTTCGCGCCCGGAGAAAAACGGTTCTAAAAGATTTTCCAACGGTTCAAAAAGCCGATCTATTTTTTCTTGATACCAGCCCATCTTTTTTCTTCCTTCGGGCAAAGGATGTAAAAACATCATAAGCCAGTACGGCCGATATTCACGGGCAAACTCCATATATAAACCCAAAACTTTCTTTATGTTTTGGGCAGGTGATTTTTTGGGGTCGTTACAATCTTTGCTGTTTAAAACCTCGAGCAGTTTATCCAGCGTTCGTACATTAACCTGCAGGTACAAATCATCCATCGATTTAAAAATGTTGTAAATCGTACCGGGGGTATAGCCAATTTGCGTGGCCAGATTTCTTGCTGTTAATCCTTCAGCACCTTTTTTACCGACGATTGTCCAGGCTGTATCAAGAATAAGATCTTTCAGTTCTTCGCGGGTGTGATCGCTGCGGCGGGCCATGGGCTAGCTCCCTTTGTCGTCATGTGGCTTTGTGCTGGATAATATACTGATTTTAAACGGCATTCAATATTATTATTGAACATTGTTCATAACAGTGCTACTGTATTAATTGAACAGTGTTTAATTAAGGAAGAAAAAGATAAGAAAAACAACGGTTTTGATAGTGTGCTTGATGCTTAGTATATTCATGCTTGGTGGCTGCACGACAGCAAACTTAATCAAAGAGGACCCAAATAATGCAGTCTATCTTGCATTTACAGGGGTACTTTTGCCAGTCTACATAGTGGGTATTGAAACACACGGCTACGCAGAAAATCACAAACCCAAACAAAAGGCAAAGGCTGTGCCGCATTTGGGGCCTTACAAGAAACTAAAGGCTCCCCCTCACACGCATAGGCAATATTCTCGCCATTGAGGGCCAAAAAGGGGCATTTTGCCCTTTTTTAGTACACCAAAAATCTTTTTCATAACAATATGTTAACCACAATATGGCATGATTGTGTCAGGAAAAGTGGTGTTTCCACCCCTAAAAATGGTAAAATTAACTAAGTATTTGTCTAAAATACGACATAATAATAATGCGGTAGTATATAAGGTGTGGTGAGCAGCAGGTGCACGGCGTACAAGCGAAAAAAATTGTAAGTTATATGGTAATGCCCGGCATTATGCCAAGGGCAAAACATCTTTTTGCGTCCGGCTTCGGCTATCTGGCGTTTTTGATGGCCAGTATCTATTCGATGGTTCGTTTGCTTCCCGCCGGTCATCCTTATCTTAATCCTGTCTATATCGGACAATTCGGCATTCGCCATGTGATTGCCGAGGCCGCCAATCATCTGGTGGTTAAAAAAGAAAATATTGATCAGCTTATTATTTTTTTAGCGCTGCTGGCCGCTATCATTTTATTGCTGATGCAATTTCTTATGTTGCTCTGGTCACTGGTTATTCAGCCGGCGATGGCAAATTCCATTTTTGAAATTAACACAGCGTTCAGCGATACATCTTATATCCTGCTTGATTATGTTTTCGGCATACCCGAATTTTTCAATTCCTGTGTAGCCCTGGAAGATATTTGCCCTGGAGCCGATGCGCCGGCTCCGACTTTTCCATCACCGTTCCATGTCGCGATGCACTCACTGTTTCAGTATTACTCCATCGGACTTTTGCTTATCGGCATGATGATCTTTTTGTACTTTCTGGTTGTCGTTGTTGTTGAAACAGCTGTCAGCGGCACACCTTTTGGCCAGCGCTTTGAAAGCATCTGGGCGCCGGTTCGTCTGATTGTTGCGATCGGGCTTTTGCTGCCGCTGAATTACGGTATGAACAGCGGGCAGTACATTGCGCTTTATGCTGCCAAGATGGGCGCCAATATGGCGACCAATGCCTGGTTGACATTTAACAATACGATTGCCGATTCAGTTGCTCTTGGAGCTGGTAGTGTTACTTATAAGGGAGCAAAAGACAGTATCACCAGTCAGCAAGCACAAGAAAGAGCGGCCAAATTTGATTCATTTTATGGTGGTTACAAGGGTGATTTTGCCGGTGGCTCGGTTGGTGTTGTAGATCAACCCAATCCGACCGGGGAGCGACTGTCGCTGGTTGCACAGCCAAAGGCGCAGGATATTAGTTCGCTGGTACAGGCTATGTCGCTCGTCCATGCCTGCGCCTATGCTCACAGAATTAAAAAGAGGACCATACAGGGCGGCTGGGAGACCTATGAGTATGTCGAAGACGCCGATGCCCCCGTCCAGCCTTATTTTGTTAAGAGGGTTCTTCCCTGGTCGAAATATCAGGTTAATGAGGAAAGTTTCACGGAGACTTCGGACTATACAGAAGGCCTACGTTTTTATGATGATGGCAATATTATCATTCGATTTGGAAAATATGATTTACAAAAATATCCCAATGAAACGGGGAATGTTTTTCCAACATGTGGCGAAATTAAAATTAGTGTGAGTGATTTGACCTATAAGGGCCAAGGCCTTGAAAAGGGCGGCTCCGATTATATGCTGATGCGCTATTTTGATATGGTCAAAGAAATGTGGTTTGCCGACAAAAAGTTCCGTGACTTTGCCGTTCGAATGGTGGAAGTAAACACAAACAGCGGTGATGGCGGCACCGCTCGGGCATGTAATGTTGGCTGTGAAAATGGTAGTCGTTTACCCTCTTGTGCGGGATCTTTTCCTGATTGTGCGTCTGTCATGCCGGCTGCCGACTGGAAGCAGCATATGGTGAACACCTATCAGGGCTATATTGATGCCGAGGTTGCCATTGCCTGGTTGTTATATGCAACCAATGGTGCCGATATGGGTATTGGCTCGGATATTATGGACCGGGGCTGGGCTGGTGCCGGCATCTGGTATAATCGCCTTGCAAATCTGAATGGGGCTTTTATAACATCCGTCTTAAATGTTCCCATGCTATCCACCTACCCGAAGGTTATGGAAGATGTGCGCGATGATAATGCTCAGCATAACGCCAAAATTAATTTTATAACCCAATTTAAGCCAAACCGTGCAAGCGGCGAACCCTCCCAAATTGACGGTGGGGCGGATGCGTTAGAAACAGCAGGCGCATTGTATGCAGTCTATGACTATTGGAACAAAGATGGCGCCAACCAGGCCGATTCAGAAAAAGTAATCAAGGGTAATGTATTCGAAGATGCCATGAACATGTTATTTGGTATGTCAGGGCTGTTTGCCATGCGCAGTGAGAATGCCCATACGCACCCCCTTTCCCAGTTGGTTGCTGTTGGAAAAGGATTGGTGGAAAGCGCGATTAGAAACATGGCTGCGTCGACAGTCACCGCGTTTTTAGGCGGTATGGGCGGTGCTATGGGTGTGCACGGTTCCGGCGCTGTGAGCGCGGTTAGCGGCTTTTTCCTGTCAACGGCCTTCATAGGTCTCACAGCCGGGTTCGTATTGTTCTATGTCTTGCCGTTTTTGCCCTTTGTGTATTTTTATTTTGCCGTTGGGTCATGGATCAAAACGATATTTGAAGCCATGGTTGGTATTCCGCTTTGGGCGCTGGCACATTTAAGAATTGACGGGAACGGTCTTCCGGGAGACTCTGCGCAAAACGGTTATTTTCTGATTTTTGAAATTTTTATCCGGCCGATCTTGACAGTGTTTGGGCTTATAGCCGGGATGACTATCTTTACGGCGCAGGTGCGCATTCTTAATGTTATCTGGGATCTCGTGACCAACAATTTGGCCGGCTACAATGATACATCCTCTGTCTATAATGTTGTCGCAAATATCGAATTCAAACGCGCGATTATCGACCAGTTTTTCTTCACCGTCCTTTACACCATCGTTGTTTACATGATGGCGACAGCTTCTTTTAAGCTGATTGATAAAATTCCGGACAATATTTTGCGCTGGATGGGCCAGGGTATATCGGCCTTTGGTGACATTAACCAGGATGCGACGGAAAGTCTTACCAAATACGCGGCGATTGGCGGCTATACCATCGGCCAGCAATTTACCGGTGCAGTCCAGCAGGCTGCCGCAGGTGCCGGAAGGGCTGTAGGCGGTGCCGGTTCCGGTGGATCACCACAGGAAACAATCAAACACCAAAAAGACGAAATAAACGCCTTGCGATCAGAGTTGATGAAGGAACGGGCAAAATAATTAGAGGAAGATAAGAAAGACAATAAGGAATGAATATACCGATAACGCGTAAACAGTTTATAAGCTATGCCGTCCTGCCTCAGATCAGGCCGCGTCTGGCTGACTTGTTTGCGTCCGGTTTTCATTATATTCCGTATTTTATGGCTCTGGTTTATATGGCCGTCAGACTTTTGCCGGCCAACCATCCTTACGGCGATGCAGCGAATATGGGGCGCTTCGGTATCCGTCATGTTGTCGGTGAAGCTGCCAATAACCTGGTTGTTAACAAAAACAACATCGATCAGATTATTTTATTTATCTGTATTCTGATCGGGATGGGAATTGTGTTTGTTCAGCTTTGCCTTCTGGGTATGTCCTTCTTCTTTCAGCCGGTGATGGCGGCAACATTATTTCCGACAAGTTTTTCAGATTTTTTTATCACAGAATTCCCGGCCAATGATATTGCTATGATGATGATGGATATGGTCTTTGGCGTGCCTGAAATATTCAATTCCTGTATTTCGACGGCAGAGTTTTGTGAAGATATGAACGGTGATCTGATTGGTGATGTTGCCCCTTTCAATACGGTTGGGCCCATGTCACCTCTTGCTTATACGATATTTCCTTTTCCGCTGCATCACGGTTTGCATCAGATGTTTCAGGTATACAGCATCGGCCTTTTGGTCGTGGCTGTGATGATTACCTGCTATTTTATTGTGACCATCCTTGCCGAAACGGCACAATCCGGGACGCCTTTCGGCAAGCGCTTTAACAAAGTCTGGGCGCCGATCCGTCTGGTTGTCGCGTTTGGTTTGCTGGTCCCCGTCGGCTACGGGCTTAATTCTTCGCAATATATCGTTCTACATGCTGCCAAATACGGTTCCGGCTTTGCAACAAATGGCTGGGAACTGTTTAATGGTACGCTATCGGGGGGTTATCTCGGGGAAACGAAAAGGCTGGTGACAACGCCTAATGTCCCGGAAGTGAGTACGTTGCTGCAGTTCTATTATATTGCAAGGACGTGTCAAGAGGCCACGAAAATACAAGCCGAGAAAGGCCGGCTCGAAATCAAACCTTATCTGGTCAAAAGTGCAACGGAGACGGTCCATGCCCTGCCAATAACAAGCGGCACATCCTACGCCGATGCGATGAATTTTGCTGATGGTGAAACGGTTCTGACACTTGTATTTGGATCATATGATAAAAGTATGTACGGCTATTACAAGGGTTTCGTGAAACCAATTTGCGGAGAGGTTACCATGACATTGACCGATCCGCGCGGCCCCGGTGAATCTAAGGAAGCCCTTACCTATATGCAGCGCTATTACTGGTTCCTGCTAAAGGATTTATGGTTTGATACCCAGAGTGCCTGGTTTGATCAATTTCCTTTGAATACAGCACTGGCCAATATAAACAGCAAGCCAAAACCTGAGGCAGAACAGCCTAATAATGAACTCAAGCAATATTTAAGAAAGCTTCTTACGCTGGAGCTTTCAAATGTTATGTCAGGGCCGAATTTTATAAATCCTGATGGCGTTATTCCCGCGATGATAAAATCCGACAAATGGGCTATGCCGGTAGAACAGTATAGAAAAGGCTGGGCCGGTGCCGGCATCTGGTATAACCGCGTTGCAGAAATGAACGGGGCGGTTACAACGGCTATCTTTAATATTCCGGCTGTTTCCAAATATCCTTTCGTCATGGAATATGTGGCATTGAAAAATGACGGCCAAAACGAAGTTCCGATCAGTAAAATGTATACGCCGATATCGGCAGACGACAAAGTTATTCCTGCGGAGAAGCTGGAAGACCTGCCGATGATGAGGGTGTTAAACGCAGCCTATGATTACTGGCAAAGCGATGACGGTATGAGTACGTCGCATACGGCACCAACAGGAAATATCATTGTTGATGTGATTAACCTTATTTTTGGTACTGACGGATTGTATTCGATGAAGAAAAATACGGACGTGCATCCTTTGGCGCAACTGGTCGGGGTCGGGCGATCTCTTGTTGAAAGTTCGATCCGAAATCTTGGTGTGGCCACTTTGGGTGGTGCTGCCGGCTCCGTTGTAGGCGTAATGTCGCCTTTCGCAGGCAAGCTTACCGCTGTGGCCGCAAAGTTTCTGGTCGCGATTGGAATGATTGGCCTGACGATCGGGTTTATTTTGTACTATGTCATACCGTTTTTACCTTTCGTCTATTTCTTCTTTGCTGTGGGGGGGTGGATTAAAGGTATCTTCGAAGCCATGGTGGGTGCACCGCTTTGGGCTCTGGCGCATTTGCGTATTGATGGAAACGGATTGTCCGGGCAAGCTGCTGTAGGTGGGTATTTCCTGATTTTTGAAATATTTTTAAGACCGATTTTGATTATATTTGGATTACTTGCCAGCATATCGATTTTTGGGGCACTCATTACGGTCCTGAACCAGAGCTTTGATCTTATAACAAGCAACCTGACAGGGTTTGAAGCCAGCTCTATAGCGACCAATGCCAGCCCAACAGATATAGCATATTATCGCGCTCCGGTAGATGAGTTTTTCTTTACCGTTATCTACACCATTATTGTTTATCTGATGGGAATGTCTTCATTTAAGCTCATTGACCTTATTCCCAACAACATTCTGAGATGGATGGGGCAAAGCACGGCAACCTTTAATGATTCGCAAGAAAATCCTGCAGAGAGCATGGTCGGCACAACGTCGGTGGGTGCGCAGCAGGCAATCGGCTCTATTGGCGGCAAGCTGAGCCAAAGTATCGGGAAAGAGTGATCATTATTTTTTTAATGAATCCAAATGGCAGTAATCAAAAATGACGATAACAAAGGGAAAAATTGTAAAGCACGCAATATTACCGGGGTTTTTGCCGCGTATTGGCGCAATCTTTAGCTCCGGCTTTGTCCATATTGCCTATTTCATGGCTGTCATCTATCAGAATGTGCGCCTGTTGCCACCGGAACACCCTTATCTCAATCCACAGAACATGGGACGCTATGGAATCCGCCATGTGGTTGCTGAAGCTGCAAACAATCTTGTTTTCAGCAGGAAGAATATTGACCAGATTATTGTTTTTTTTACCATCCTGGCCGGCCTGATTTTGCTTGTGATGCAGTTTGTCCTGCTGATTGTAGCGCTGATGAACCAGCCTGCTATGGCCATTGGGCTAACCCCTTTTGCGGATTGGTTTCAAAATCCAAGCCCAGCTGGATACTCCTTAGGCCCTGGTCAGGACCTCGCCTTTATATTGCTGGATCGCGTTTTCGGGCTGCAGGGAATTTATAACTCCTGCATATCAAATCTTATATCCGTATGTGTCGATGTGCGTGGTGATCCGTTACCGGATTATGGGGGTTACCCGTCTCCGATGCATTCTGCATTGCATCAGCTTTTGCGGTTTTATTCTCTCGGCATAGCCTTTATCGGTGTTTTTGTGTTGCTCTATTTTGTTACCACAATTATCGGGGAAACGGTTACCAGCGGCACACCTTTCGGACAGCGTTATAACAAGGCCTGGGTACCGGTTCGGATTATTTTATTCTTTGCACTGATTGTGCCGTTAAACATAGGTCAGGACAGCAAGGGCGTAGACAAAAAGAATCAGGGGTTAAATGCAGCCCAGCTTATTACTTTTCACACTGCCAAGTGGGGCTCTAATATGGCGAGCAACACCTGGGGGCGCTTTAACGACGTTTTGACCGGCTCTTACCTGGGAGAGGTTGGTAACCTTATTGCCACGCCCAATATGCCTGAAATTGGCTCTCTTAATCAGTTTTTCTTCGTTGCTAAAATGTGCCAGATCGCAGAAGGCTCTGTACAAAGAAAGCCCATTCGCGCCTATCTGATAAGGGAAAAGAAGGATGATGCCGGGCCGAACTATATGGATTTTGAGCCTACTGATTTACAGACGGCATTGGATTTTTCCCGCAAAGGCAACATTACCATCCGGTTTGGAGAGCTGGACCCGGCTATTGCCGCAGGAGGGAGCGAACCTTCGGAATACAGCAATCAGAAAGGGTATGTTTTTCCCTGGTGCGGAGAAATAAAAATCCAGCCGTCGGACATTGCCGAGCCTGGCTCTTTGGGAATTCAGGAAGAATATTATGAACTCGTTTGGAGTATGTGGTTCGATGGGCTGAATGCTGCCTATGGTGATTGTGTGCTTCGACATATTTCCCCAATTGAACAAGAGGGCTTAACATGCGCAAGCATAAACCCTGCCGATAATTATTATCCTGACCAGGAATTTTTGAACCTTCAGAAGGATTACTTCAATGACCTTATTGCAACCCTGGGGACAAATATAAATACACAAATTGCAGCCGGAAACTGGACTGTTCCGAATGAATTGCTTGAAAAAGGATGGGCCGGAGCTGCTATTTGGTATAATCGTATAGCACAGATGAATGGTGCCGTAACAACTGCACTCCTGAACATCCCCAGACCGTCCCAATATCCGTTTGTGATGGAAGAAATTCATGCCCAGCAGAAACAGGCAAGTGAAACGCTTAACGGTGCAGAGAAGTTTAACCCCAGCCTGCCCAATGGCAAGCTTGCGGACCTGCCTCGTAAAGGTGATCAGTACATAGCAGCTGCCCTTTATGCGGGTTATAAAATTTGGGAAGAGGACAGCGTTTTTAGTGGTCCGGATATGAAAAAAACGGACAATATAATTATCGACACGATTAACACTATTTTCGGCACCAGCGGTATTTATGATATGCGCAATAACCCAACCACGCATCCCCTGGCGCAACTAAGTTCGTTGGGAAAAGCTATGATTGAAGCAGCCGTCAGGAATGCATTGATTGCCGGGGCCTCTGTTGTAGGAACCGGTATTGCAGATTTGTTTAAAATGCAGACCGGCAAAGCCATGGCACAAATTGGCAGTTCAATGTTTATAACCTTTGTCCAGGTAACGATCGTTATGGGTGTATTGTTATATTATGTTCTGCCCTTCCTGCCTTTTATCTATTTCATTTTTGCCGTAAGCGGCTGGATCAAAAGTATCTTTGAAGCCGTCGTGGCTATGCCGCTTTGGGCACTGGCTCATATAAGAATTGATGGTGAGGGGCTTCCTGGTAAGGATGCTTCTGCCGGGTATTATCTGCTTCTTGAAATTCTTATTAGACCCACTCTGATTGTGTTTGGTCTTTTAGCAAGCATCTCTATTTTTGCTGCATTGGTAAATGTACTGAATCATACTTTTGATATTGTTGTCGGCAATGTTGCCGGGTTTAATAAGGAAAGGGAAGCTTTAAGCGCCTCACCGAACAGAATGGCGTTTTACCGCTCATCCGTTGATGAGTTTTTCTTCACGGTTATCTATGTCGTTATTGTCTATATGATTGCACAATCCATTTTTAAACTGATAGATCAAATACCCAATAATATATTGCGCTGGATAGGCATTACGGTTTCAACCTTCCAGGAAGGGGCTGGAGATCCGGCCGGGGACCTGAGTAGTCAGGTTTACAAAGGCGGTTCCCTCACCGTTAACCAGGCAGCCGGTTCGGTAAAAGGAAACCTTGCTTTGCTTACCTCCTAGTGCAGGGAGGCTTATAAAATATTTCTGGATTATTTGTCGCGTAAGTGAGCAAGAAGAACTTTTAGTTCTCCGCCACCTCTTTGAATAACGGAGGCAAAGTCAGAGCGCTGTGTTACACCCATACTGACACCTTCAACGATGACATCGATAACCTTATAGCGGTTGTTTTTGTAGCGCACCCGCCATTCAACCTCTATTTCCTGTCCGCCATTGGTGGGTAGAATAAACGAGCTTATGATTGAATCCGTAGATCCATCCTTTCGGCCGCCGCGCACCTCAACTTTTTGGCCTTTATACTCACCAAAACGCTGCGAATAGACATCAATGACCATTTTCTCAAATAATTTGAGGTATTCCGCACGTTGTTTTTCATTGGATGTGCGCCAGTAACGCCCCAATGCAAAGCGGCCAATTGTTTTCATGTCAAAACTGGTCTGAAGAAGCTTTTTGAATTTGGCTGTTCTCTGATCTGGCGTCAGCTCTTCATCGGCTAAAAAATCGATAGCCCTTTGTGCCATGCTGTTTATAAAAGCTTCAGCGCCGGCAACAACTTTATTGTCATCGGCTTTGGCCTGGTGATGAACACAGAGCGGGCTCAAAAAAACCAGAGCCATCAAGATGAGAGAAAATTTCCTGCGCAAAATACCAACTCCTTGCCTAAGTTTAGACCCTAAAAATCATCATAACTTGGGAAAGCGGGTGCGGCACTGGGGTCTTCGTCATTTACAAGTGCCTCACGACGTTGGTAATAAGTCGCACGTACAGCCGCGTAATAATCAATAGAGCTTGCTTCCAAGTCTTCAAGAACATCCATAAATGAATGCCTTAAGTCAAGATAATCTGCACCGGCTTTGGCATAGTACAGGCTTTCCTTCTCAATATTATGAAGATACCAGCGCACAGGGTCGGCAAAGGAATCAACGGCATAACCAGCATAATCGCGCATGGATGAAGGTCCTAAAAACGGAACAACGAGGTATGGACCATGGTCGACACCCCAAACTGCCAGAGTTTGTCCGAAATCTTCCGGTTCATATTCGATGCCCTCATAACCGGCCACATCAAAAAGTCCGCCAACGCCGACCAGTGTGTTTACCACAGCTCTTAGAACAACATTCGTTGCTCCTTCAACATCGCCCTGAAGAACTTGATTGGCAAAAGTAATCGGGCTTTTAAGGTTTCTGAGGAAATTGGTTAAGCCTGAGCGGGCCGGCTTAGGCACAACGGTCCTATACCCTTTTACAACAGGGTGAATAACGGCTTTATCGACAGCCGAATTAAAGGCAAATACCCTGCGGTTATTTTCCTCCAACGGGTCACTAATAATGATATCACCCGCCATTACCGGGTGCTCGGACGTGCTCGAACAAGACGCCAGAACGAAGCTGGCCAAAATCGCCATGACCAGCGCCAGATTGATATTTTTACCCAATGGTATTGCTATCGCCGTAGAATTCAACATAGTGTGCCCCATAAATCCTTTATTTAAACTTTCCCCACGTCAAGTAAATCAGTTTTGCATTACCAGAAGGTTAAAATGTTACAGAAATAAAACCGAATTTTGGTCAAGTTTTATAGATTCTCCAGTCTCTAAATATAGAGCCTTGAGGCCATGATTCAAAACGAAAAGTGCATAGAAAGCAGAACTTATCCATCTTCCAAAGTCATCATCACGCCCAAACCCAGCAGAAAGCAGATAAGAGCCGGGGACCAGGCCGCCAGAATTGTGGGTATTTGCCCCGATGCCCCGAGTGCCTGAAGAAAACTCGACATAAAGAAAACCAGAAAACCTATAAATATACCGATTGCAAACAAAGCCATGGCGCCCCTAAATCTTGGCGGGCGCATGGAAACTACGGCAGCCAGTAAAACCATAGCGGCAAACATGAGGGGCTGTGACAAAAGGCTTTGGTAATGAACACGCAGGCGTGTCGCATCGAAACCGGTTTCTTCCAGAGTTTGTATATAGCCCGGCAGATGCCAGAACGACATGGTTTCCGGGGACGCAAAGCTCTCTTCGATATCCTCAGGCGTCAGCTGCGTCGGCAGAGCATAAAAATCCTCTTTCTGCTCCTTTTCATTCGGCTGATAGATAATGACGTCGCGAAACAGCCAGCGCCCTTTTTCTAAAGTGGCCTGTTTCGAATCCACACGGCCTTTAAAGCTGTCATCGTCATTGAAATACAGCGCGCTGACCTTCTTCAGTATCCAGCCAGGTTGCTCAATCTTTGCGGCGTGGAGAATGACATATCCCTGCTCCTCGGTTGTTTTCTGACGTAACCACAGCCCTTCTTTGAAAACGGCGATCTGATTTTCCTGACGGTTGAGATAGGTGCTCTCGAGCTGTTCAAACTTGCCGACGAGTAGTGATCCTACCGGGTTCAGGGCTGTAATCTGCAAAATGCCGACAAACACAGCCACACCCATAACAGGGGCCAGGAACTGCCAGACGGAAAACCCTGCAGCCCTTACCACAACCAGCTCATGGCGCCGTGTTAACTGCCAAAAGGTAAACATGGCGCTGAAGAGCACTGCGAAAGGAAAGAGCATTTGCCCCACTTCCGGCAATTTCAGCAACCCCATCTGTAAAATGAGAGATATTGGAATGTCCGGGCGCTTGCTGGCTCTTCTTATCAGCTCCACGGTATCAAAAAGGTAAATAACCGCCAGCAACGCAAGCAACAAGAGCAGCATGTTTATAAAGTAGGTTCGTGCTAGGTAACGGCTAAGCGTTGCTGTAATTTTCATGCTATGCCCCCTGATGTCTTGTATAAAAGTCTGCGCCTCAGTTTTTCACTGGCGCCTGTCAGAAAAAACATGCTCAAAAAGAGCGGAAAAAGGACCAGAGCATGCATTAAAACCAGCCCTATATCGCTCTGCCTTGATACGTTATAGGCCGCCAGAAACAAACCTTGTATGAACACAACACTGCCTATGGCCAAAGCAATGCGCCAGCCTTGTCCTCGCCGGTCTACCGGGCCGAGCAAAAGCGCATTCAGGGCGATCAAGGTAAAAACCAGTGCCAAAAGGGGACTGGCAGTGCGGCGGTGAATTTCAACCCGGAAGTCACGCAGGCTCTCCAGATCTCTTGCATTTGCGCGGTCAGGATGAGCCAATTCTATAATCGTTCTTTCATCCGGCTGCCGCCAGCGCTGACGTACCGGGGCGCTGTCGGGAAGATCAATGGTGTAGCGCTCGAAATTCAAACGATGCAGCGTATCAAGCTTGGCGTCGTATTCCTGGCGTGAGCCATCATAAACGAGGACCTGGTGTCCTTCATCAGTGGCCATGACGACGCCACGCTGCGCCAGAATTGTCGATGGGTTCTTATTCTTTTCTCTGCTGTCATGGATCATCAGGCCGTGCATTTCTCCGCCAGAGGTACGTTCGCGCATATAAATCGTCAGGCCGGGTATGACTGAATTAAAAACATTTTCACGAAACAGAAGGGCCGAGAATTGCGATTTTATCACCTGGCGCATTTGCTGCATGCTGTTAAGCGATTTCGGTGCGGCCCACATCGTGATACCCCACAAAATAACTGTTACCAGCAAAGCCAGAACCAGCGCCGGCTTGGCCAAGGACAAAGGCGAATACCCTATTGCGCGCATCGCCACCAATTCGGAATCCACCGTCATACGGTTATAGGTAAAGACGGTGGCCGCCATCAAAGCCAGAGGCAAAATAATTTCAAAAAAGCGCGGAAGGGCAAGCATTGTCAAAATCAGAAAGGAAAAACTGGAGGTGCCTGAGTTCATGACAAGCTCGAGAAACTTCAAGGATTGAGTCAGAAAAATAACAACAGCGAGCGTGATGGAAACGAAAGCCGTTGCCACAGACAGATTTTTCAGCAGATAAATATCAAAAATCTTCATTGTTTTGGTTGTCTTTCACTTCCACTCGACCATAGTGTATATCAATACAACACCCTTAAAACCACCGGGAAATGCCATGACTCTCAATGTCAGTTTTTTAAAAACCCCTCGTAAATCCACTGATACAGCAGTGGTTTTAATTTATGAAAAGAAAGAACTTTCTGCTTCTGCCAAGACCCTTGATACCAAGATAGGCGGTTTTATAAAGCAAAGCCTAAAAAACCACAATAAATTCACCGGTAAACGCGGCGAAACGCTGGTTTTGTCCCTGCCTGCCAAAGCCGGATATAATCAGGCGGTTTTGCTCGGTCTGGGCGCTCCCGGCAAGCTCAACGCACTGGGAAGCGAAGAGGCGGGCGGAAGACTTTTTCTTGCGCTCACGCAAGCCGGAGCCAGCAATGCGGTGGTTTTTGCCGATGGCCATAAACGGCTAAAATTGGCCAAAGAGGAGGAAATCGCCGCTCACCTTGCACTAGGGCTGAAGCTGCGTTCCTACAGATTTGATACCTACAAATCGAAAAGTAAGAAACCAAGCCTGAAATCGGTCGGGATTATTACCAAACTGCACGCCAAAGGCTCCGCTTTGTATAAAAGGCTCGATAGTATTTCCGAGGGTGTGTTTATCGCCCGCGATCTGGTCAATGAGCCGCCCAATACGCTCCACCCGGAATATTATGCCAAAACACTTCAAAGTGAACTGAAACCTCTGGGTGTCGAAGTTGAAGTTCTTGACGAAAAGAAAATGCAAAAGCTTGGTATGGGAGCCATATTGGCCGTTGGTATGGGCTCGGACAGACCACCAAGAATGGTCATTATGCGTTGGAAAGGAAATAAGAGTGACAAAACCCCGCCAGTGGCCTTTGTCGGCAAGGGCGTGACCTTTGACACAGGAGGCATTTCCCTGAAGCCGGGTGCCGGTATGGAAGACATGAAAATGGATATGGGTGGTTCCGCCGCTGTTGTCGGTCTGATGAAATCTTTGGCGCTTAGGAAATCAAAAGCCAATGTCGTTGGTATCGTAGGTTTGGCTGAAAACATGCCCTCCGCGCGTGCATACAGGCCCGGTGATATTATAAAATCGCTTTCCGGCAAAACCATTGAGGTGATTAATACCGACGCCGAAGGGAGACTTGTTCTTGCCGATTGTTTGACTTACGTACAGCAAACATACAAACCGAAAATGATTATCGATCTGGCGACCTTAACCGGCGCGATGATGGTGGCGCTGGGCCATGAATATTGCGGCACCTTTGCCAATGACGACAAGCTTTGGGCCAAGCTTGAAAAGGCCAGCAATGACACAGGCGAAAAATTATGGCGTATGCCGTTGGACGAGGCCTGGAAAAAGGACATGGAAAGCCCGACCGCCGATTTACAAAATCTCGGCCGGGGTGGGCGTTATGCCGGGGCCTGCACCGCCGCCGGATTTCTCGAGCATTTCATCGAAGGCAAAACGCCGTGGGCGCATATGGATATCGCCGGCACCGCCTGGCGCAAATCAGACAAGCCGACCGTGCCGAAATTCGGCACAGGCTTTGGCGTGCGTGTCCTTGATGCCTTTGTCGCGCAGAACTACGAGAAGAAATGAGTAAGCTATTACAAAGCCACGCTGTGCGTCTGACGGAGGCCGTGAAGAAAACCATCAAAGGCCCGGTATCAAGTGACCCCGTCGCAAAGCAATATATTCCGCAGGATGAGGAGTTGCACATCTTGCCCGTTGAGCGCCGTGATCCGATCGGCGATGACACGCATACACCGGTCAAGGGAATCGTTCACCGCTATCCCGACCGCGTGCTGTTTAAGGTGGCCAATGTCTGCGCCGTGTATTGCCGCTATTGTTTTCGCAAGGAAATGATCGGTCCCGGCACAAAAACCCTGTCACAAAATGAAATTGAAACAGCTTTGGGTTACATCCGCAGCCATTCCGATATCTGGGAAGTGATTTTAACCGGTGGTGATCCGCTGATCTTATCGCCGCGTCAGCTTTCCGCCATCATCGATAATCTTTGCGCGATTGAACACGTGCAGGTCGTGCGCATTCACACCCGCGTGCCCATTGCCGATCCGGAAAGGGTTACGGAGGAGCTTTGCAAAACGTTGACCCGGGACAAGGCGGTTTATGTCGCGCTTCATATTAACCACGCGCAGGAAATCACACCCGAAGTAAAAACGGCTCTGAAGAGATTACAAAAAGCCGGCTGTATTTTACTCTCGCAATCGGTTTTGCTGCAAGGTGTGAATGACAATGCCAATACGCTGGAAGATTTGTTCCGCAAGCTGACGGCGCTGGGTGTCAAACCATACTACCTGCACCATCCCGATCTCGCCCCGGGGACCAGCCATTTTCGCGGCTCGATCAAAAAGGGTCAGCGAATCATGAAAGAGTTATTGGGGCGGCTATCCGGCATCGCCCAGCCTGCATACATGCTCGATATTCCGGACGGCTACGGAAAAGTGCCTTTGACGCCATGCTACTTAAATGAAATTGACGGGGAAGCCTACATCGTCGAAGATTACCAGGGCTGTCAACATCATTACCCACCGAAAGATTAAAAATGGCCGACATTCGTTTTTATCATTTACAACGCCAGAGCGAAGAACAGGTTTTGCCTGTGCTGCTTGCCAAGGCGCTGGAAGGCGGGCACCGCGTTGTTGTTAAAACATCTGATGACAAGGAATCTGAGCGCCTTAACGAACATCTCTGGACCTACCGCCCCGATTCCTTCCTGCCCCATGGCAGCAAAAAGGATGGCACTCCCGAATTGCAACCGGTCTGGATTACAGCCGATGAAGAAAACCCAAACAGCGCCGATGTGCTCATCCTCACGCAAACAGCGGAAACGGAAATGACCGGAGGTTTTGCACTTTGCTGTGAAATGCTCGACGGCCGGAATGATGATGCGGTCAAAGCGGCGCGGACGCGCTGGAAGGCTTACAAAGAATCCGGTCATAGTGTTACCTACTGGCAACAAAGCGAACGCGGCGCCTGGGAAGAAAAAGGCCAGGAAGAGAAGGCATAAGCTAAAATGGAACCGCTTTTTTATCTTGCGATCATCTGGGTTTCGGTTTTTATCGCCGCCGTTTTGGCGCATAAGACCCGGCTGACGCCCGTATTGTTTTTTCTGTTTATGGGGTTTTTGCTTATTAATACGGGCATATTGCCGAAAGAAGAAGACCCTTTCATCCGCAACTTTGCCGAAATCGGCATTATCATTATCATGTTTGCGCTGGGGTTTGAGGAAAATACCAGCAACTTCATTAAAAGCATCAAACGTGCCTGGGGAATTGCTCTGTTCGGAGCATTGGGGCCTTTCATCACGTCCTATAGCATTGCCGAATATTTCTGGGATACGACCAATGTCTCAATGATGTGTGGGTTGGCAATGGCCTCGACCACCGTTTCCCTGACCATGGTTTCGTTAAAGAGCGAAGGCCTACAAAACACACCCGCAGCGCGCGGTATTATGACGTCGGCTGTCGTTGACAATATTTCCTCCCTTATCCTTGTCGCCCTGCTTGTGCCGCTGGCAACAGGACAGACAATAGCAAGTGTTGCCGGTATTGGTCTGATCATTGCCAAGGCTATAGGGTTTTTTGTCATTGTCCTGTTCGTGGCAAAATGGGTTTTGCCGCATGAAAGGCCGCACTGGCTTTCTCGTATACCCGTGATTGGCCATTACGGTATCAAACATGTCCTGAATTTTGGCGAAGGAGAACAATCTGTCCTGACGGTGCTGTTAATTGCTCTGCTCTCGGGATTGCTTGCGCATGAGTTTGGCTTTCATCCTGCGGTTGGAGCTTATATAGCCGGGCTCATTTTAAAGGAGGAGTATTTCCATTCGGTGAGCGATCCCAACAAGGATTACTATGAGAGTACCAAACGAATTATCGATTCCGTGGCGTTTTCCTGGATTGGCCCGGTATTTTTCGTCGAGCTCGGCACCAAAATCATTTTTGACTGGGATATTTTTGTGGCTGTTATGCCACAGACAGCCGTGATGACAGGTGGAATCATGCTCGCGCAAATTGTTTTTGCTTCGCTTGCCGCTCGTTACATCGGAAAATTTAAAATGGAAGAGGCGTTGATGATCGGCTTTGGTATGCTGGGTCGGGCCGAGCTTGCTTTTGTTGTCATGGATATCGCCTATGTCCAGAATCAGATCTTCAGCACGGAAGTATTTTACACCCTGATGTTTACCGCCTTCTGGCTCAATGTCTGCGTGCCGGTGACAATCAAGCTGTGGAAGCCGTATTTCAACAAGGCCATCAAGAAAGAATAAGGGTTAGTTCTGGTCTGGTGTGTTTTTAGGCGGGGCAGGTTTGGTCGGTGGGACCTGCACAATGCTTTCCCTGTCCATTTCTCCAGACGCTTCTTCGCTCTCGTCATCACCCGCTTCCGGCATAATTTCAGCCACCTCTGCTGCCGGACTCAGTTCAGCTGCCTCAGCTGCTATATCAGAAGCACCGGGCAAAGATTTCGGGCTGTCGGCCAGCGTGCGCAGCCAGGCAATCATCGCCGCGCGGTCTTCAGGTTTTTTTAAGCCAATGAAATTCATTTTTGTGCCGGATACGAATTTCTTTGGCTTCCAGAGGAATTTGTTGAGATCGGCATAAGTCCAGCTGCCTCCCATACCGCCCATATCAGAAGAATAGCTAAATCCTGATTTGCCGCCTTTTTTACCGCCAACCATATTCCACAAATTGGGACCGGTTTTGACGGGGCCGCCTTTTTCAAAAGAATGGCAGGCGGCGCAGGCTTTGGAAAGTTTCTGGCCTTTCGCCACATCGGCGGACGCCATCAGATGCAAGACCGGCTCTGCTTTCTTCTCAATTGCAGGGCCGCCGCCAACGCTTTCCGCGCCTTCAATTTCGACGGCATCCTTTTCCAGCGCATGCGCATGGATCGTATGTTCCGCGACAAAACCGGCAAACATAGCGGTAATCCCGGCAACAAGGACGGCGGCAAAAATTTTATTCAATTCGAAACTGGACATGGAAATATTCGGCTTTGGTTTTGTGAAAATCCTTTTCTAAAGAAAATATACCGATGGAACTGAGTTTTGTCGACATAGATATTCTGTTTAGCGTATATTCATTCAGCTAAAAACATATATGAAGGTAATTATGTCAGGCCAGTATAAACATATCGCTTTTCAGGGAGAGCTCGGCGCCTATTCCGATCTGGCCTGTCGCACGGTTTTCCCCGATTTGGCGACGATCCCCTGCGAGACATTTCAGGCGGCCTTTCAGGCTGTCCAGAGCGAAAAAGCCGATCTGGCGATGATCCCGGTTGACAATACAATCGCAGGGCGCGTGGCCGATGTGCATCACCTGATCCCGGATAGTGACCTTTTTATCATTGGCGAGCATTTCCAGCCGATCCGTCATATGTTGCTGGGGGTCAAAGGCTCCAAAAAAGAGGATATAAAGCATATTCACAGCCATGTTCACGCCATTCCGCAATGCCGAAAGCTCATTGCCCAGCTTGACGTACAGGCGCATGTTCATGCCGATACCGCTGGCGCGGCAAAGGAAGTGGCAGAGCGCGGTGAAAGCGAACATGGCGCGATTGCCTCAAGCCTGGCGGCGGAGATTTACGGGCTGGATATTCTGGAAGAGGACATTCAGGACGAGGAGCACAACACAACGCGGTTCCTGGTTCTTTCGCCCGAGCCGCAGGTACCGGAACTGGGTGATGATGTCAAAGTCATTACCAGCCTCATTTTCGGGGTCAGAAACATTCCAGCGGCGCTGTATAAATCTCTGGGGGGGTTTGCCACCAACGGGATCAATATGCTGAAGCTGGAATCCTATGTTGATCCGCAATTCCAGGCCGCCAGCTTTTATACCGATGTCGAAGGCCACCCGGAAAGCAGACCGCTACAACTGGCGCTGGAAGAGCTTGGCTTCTATGCCAGGGATGTCAAATATCTCGGCACCTACCCGGCGCATGAATTCCGTAGCCGCTCGTAAAAACTGCAAAAAACCATATTTGGGCTTGATTTATACAAGCGCACGCATGCTAGGGTACTAGGGACGTTTTAAAATCCAAGGAGTTTTCTATGCCGACACATTCCGAACTTGCCGCCAAGCTTTTGGTTGATGCCGCCGGTTTTTTCCGCACGCTGGCTGAACAGAATGAGCCTCTCAAAGAGCAGATGAGCGAAAATGCCAATGTTTTCGAGCAAATGGCTGCACTGCTTTCGCAAAACCCGGCTGGCGATCTCGACGGCACGTCGCATTCGGAGCTGGCAGGCAAACTCTTAAAGGATGCCTCGACCTTCTTTACGACGCTGGCCGAGCAAAACGAGCCTATCAAAGAACAGATGGGTGAGAACGCCGCCGTATACAATCAGATCGGCGATCTTGTGATGAATGATCCGCAGGGTGAGCTGGGCGAGCAGCAGTAAAACCCTAAAAATTCAAAAAATAACCAGCTGCAAAAGCTAGAAAACCACCAATAATAATAAATAGAAATGTCAGGAGGGGAAATGCGGTATGGTTTGTGTTATTGCCGTAGACTCTTAGTGTGCTACCGATAGTGCGGTTGTTTTCGACAATTTTCTTTTTTACCTCTACTTTTTCATATTTATTACACGCATAAAGCTTTTCGGCTGTTTTTATGGCCCTATGGATGTTTCTGGTGGTCTTGACCTTTTCCCAGTAATGATCGCCGTCACCATAATCTTCGGGACGAAAATAGACATAGATATCGTATTCCGCCGTTTTGTCCTCTGGGGACTTTTGCACGGAATCACCCGGTTCATTACGCTTTAGTTGTGCCTGACTCATAGTTTTCACTGCCGCTATATAGCGCTCAAAAGGTTAACAAATCGTTAACAAACTATGCCTCAAATATTAAATGCACGGTTTTCTTGTTTTTATGTCCAAAGATTTGTACTGTAGAGGGACTATAGTTATCCCCAGGGGCCTTTATCCTCATATGGCTCCACCTCGTTTTTCATTTTCTACGTATCTGAACAGGTAAATCCATGGCGCAAGCCCGCACGATAAAACACAGAACCCGAAGAAAGACGACTCGCGGCAGGGGGCGGAAAAATCCCTCGCTGTCATTTTTGCCTGATGTCGTTCAGGCTTTTGCCGCGCGGCGTTTTGTTGATATTGCTGCCAGTACCTTGTTTGTGGCCGGTGCTTTTATCCTTCTTGCGCTGATCAGCTACAGCCATCTTGATCCGTCCTGGAATACGGCCAGCGCCGATGCCGGAGACCAGAACATCGCCAACTGGGCCGGGTTGCCGGGTGCCTGGATATCTGACCTGTTGCTACAGACCCTGGGCGGTGGTGGTTTTATCATCGGTATCGTTTTTGCCACCTGGGGCATCCGCATGTTCAGGCGCCATAGTTTGTTTCCCTTATGGACGCGGGCGATCAGCCTTATGATTGCATCGGTTTGCACGGCCATCGCACTTGCACAGATACCGGCCGGAGAGTGGATGGTGCATCCTTATCTGGGCAGTAGCGCCGGAACAATCATCATGAGCCATGCTGTCTCCCTGGTGCAAAGCCTGGGATCCGGCTGGGGCTCTGCCGCCATTGCCCTGATTGCCGGGGCTATTGCTTTTGTTACTTGTTTGCATGCTGCCGCAGTTGACAGGCAGGAAATGTTTTTTGTTCTGCACAATGTTCAATACTGGGCGCTTCAGATTATTTTGCTCACGCTCGGGGTTTGCCGTCACTTTTATGCCTGGCTGCGCCATTACAACGATCCCAAGTTCAAAGGCCCGGAAATAAAATTTTTTGAAGGCATCTCCAGCATAAAGCTTAGAAGAGAGCCGGTGATTTCTGCGCCGATGGGGGCAGAACCTGAGGCGTACGCCCCACCACCAACGCCCACGCCGGTTAAAAGAGAGCCGACCATCCCGGTGGTTACGGCTGCAAAAGCATCATCCCCGCCTACGGCGCCATCTGCAGACACACAACAGCGTTTTGCCCTGTCCGATACTGGGGAATGGGAGCTACCGTCGCTGTCTCTGCTTCAGGAAGCACCCGCCGAAATTCACGATTCCATGCCGAGCGAGGGCGCCTTGCGCAAAAACGCAGAGCTTTTGCAAAATGTCCTTAGCGATTTCAATGTCCAGGGAGATATCGTCAGTATTCACCCCGGCCCTGTGGTCACGCTGTATGAGCTGGAGCCAGCGCCGGGCACCAAAACATCACGCGTTATTTCACTCAGCGACGATATCGCCCGCTCGATGTCAGCGGTATCGGTGCGTTGTGCCGTCGTGGCCGGGCGCAACGTCATCGGCATTGAGCTGCCGAACAAGACGCGCCAGATTGTCTATATGCAGGAACTTCTTGCTTCGCGCCTGTTCGAAAAAACCAAGGCAAAACTCCCGCTCATCCTTGGAAAGGACATCAGCGGTCAGCCGATTTTAGCCGATTTAGCGAAGATGCCGCACCTTCTTGTCGCCGGGACGACAGGATCGGGAAAATCGGTGGCGGTCAATACCATGTTGTTGTCGCTGCTATATCGTTTGCCGCCGGAAAAATGCCGCCTGATTATGATTGACCCAAAAATGCTGGAGCTTTCGGTTTATGACGGTATTCCGCATCTTCTCTCCCCCGTGGTGACGGAGCCCAACAAGGCGATTGTGGCTTTGAAATGGGCAGTGCAGGAAATGGAAGAGCGCTACCGCGTCATGTCAAAGCTCGGCGTGCGTAACATTGAGGGCTATAACGAGCGCCTGGCCATCGCCCGCAAGAAAGGCGACGTTTTATCTCATAAAGTCCAGACCGGCTTTGATTCCGAAACCGGCAAGCCGGTTTATGAAGAGCAGCCTATGGATCTGACGGAATTGCCTTACATAGTCATTATCGTTGATGAATTTGCCGACCTTATGCTGGTCGCCGGCAAGGATGTTGAAAATGCGATACAACGTCTGGCGCAGATGGCCAGAGCAGCCGGTATTCACCTTATCATGGCCACACAAAGACCCTCCGTTGATGTTATCACCGGCGTCATCAAAGCCAATTTCCCGACCCGGATCAGCTTTCAGGTTACGTCCAAAATCGACAGCCGCACCATTTTGGGTGATGGTGGCGCCGAGCAGCTTTTGGGGATGGGCGATATGCTGTATATGGCGCCGGGCGGGCGTATTACGCGGGTTCACGGTCCCTTTGTATCCGACAAAGATGTCGAACAGGTCGTCAGCGCGCTGAAAGCGCAAGGGGAACCGGCCTATATCGATAATGTTACTGACGGCTCGGATTTCGGCGATAGTGAGGTTATGAGTGCCTTGTTCGGTGATCCGGGCGGCGCTTCATCAGCCATAGACGAGCTTTATGATCAGGCTGTCGCCATTGTTGCGCGCGAGGGGAAAGCCTCGACCAGCTTTGTTCAGCGGCATTTACAGATCGGCTATAACCGCGCGGCGCGCATTATTGAGGAAATGGAGCGGCAGGGAATCATCAGCCAGGCCAGTGCAACAGGCAAGCGCGACGTACTGATTCGCGATTTCAGCGACGTATAAATCTCTTTGCGCACCTACTTTTATTAAAATTTACACGACTCGAGGCAATTTGCTTTCTGTAAACAATTCGCTGAAACTCCGCGGCTGTTCTTGTTAAGCCATGATATTACCTGCAAAATATTTCCAGAAAATGATAAGACCAAACCATTAGGGACTATTTTTCGTGAAATCTCTGGTTTAGGGTCTAAACTCATAGCTATCATACAATTCTGTGGCCAAATAAGAGGAAAGGAGCAAGTTTTGACAATGATGTACATGCCAAAGCATATTCGAATTGGCAAAACG
>JAJFGU010000024.1 GCA_021775955.1 Alphaproteobacteria bacterium
GGTTTGGTCGAAGCGGCAGAACGCTACGGTATTATTGTCGGCCAGAGCTAGGGTCCAAACTCACAGCTTTTATACAATTCTGTGGCGTAATAAGAAGAAAGAAGCAAGTTTTGACAATGATGTACATGCCAAAGCATATTCGAATTGGCAAAACGTGGTCTCATTTCCTCTTATTTGGCCACCCGAAGGGCGCTGTAAATTTTTGCATCTGGACTTTCAAACCGCTTGGCATTAGCCTCCGGCTAGTACCTGCACAGTTTTCAAGCCCACCTGTCAAAAATTTGACTGGCGCAGAATGGATGATAGCTATGAGTTTAGACCCTGAGGTTATCTCATGAGAACATTGTTCCATTTGTGGCTTCATCCTTACTCGCGGAAGGTGCGCATCGCCCTTGCCGAGAAGCAGCTTGAGTTTGAACTCAAGATTGAAAAGGTATGGGAGCGGCGCACTGAGTTTCTGGCCCTGAACCCCGCCGGTGATGTGCCGGTGCTGATTGAACAGGACGGAACAATTCTTGCCAATTCACAGGTGATTTGTGAGTACCTCGAAGAGGTTTACCCCGAAACCAACCTCATTGGCCTCGACCCGGTACAGCGCGCAGAAACCAGGCGGCTGGTCAGCTGGTTTGACGTCAAATTCAACCGCGAAGTGACCGATAATCTGGTCGGTGAAAAGCTGATGAAGCGTTTTCTTAAATTAGGTGAGCCACACGGGCCGTCCATTCGTGCCGGACACGCCAACATCCATTACCACCTCGATTATATCGGTTTTTTGACCGAAAAGCGCAAATGGCTGGCCGGGGATAATTTCTCGCTGGCCGATATCGCGGCAGCGGCGCATTTATCGGCAATCGATTACATCGGCGATGTTCCCTGGGAAGAACATGAAGCCGCGCGTGAATGGTATGCCAAAGTGAAGTCCAGACCGAGTTTCAAACCGCTCCTTGATGACCGTATCCCGGGTTTTATGCCGGCCGGGCATTACGAGAACGTAGACTTTTAAAGTCATAAAAAAATAAAACTGTGTGGTAGATAGATAAAGAGGGACGAAAGAACAGGATGACAGGACAAAGCCGTCTTTTTTGTTTCGGCTATGGTTATAGCTGCGATTATCTAGGCCATGCTCTGCACAAAGAGCAGGAGCAGGGCGGAGAGATATGGTCTGTTGCCGGCACCACCCGCGATCCGGAAAAACAGGAAGCGCTCAAAGCGCGCGGCATCGAAGCCCATCTTTTCGATTATAGGCGCTCGCTGGATAACCCCGTTAAGTTTCTCAAAGACACCACTCATTTGCTCATCTCCACCCCGCCCGATGATGAGGGTGATCCGACATTTCTCATGCATGCACAGGATATACTTGATTTACAATCTCTCAAATGGGTCGGCTATCTTTCCACCACCGGCGTTTATGGCGATCGCAGCGGAGACTGGGTCGATGAAAATGCAGAAATACGTCCTGATACCAAAAGGGGTTCACGTCGCGCCCGCGCGGAAAGTCAATGGATGTCGCTGTTTCATGAGCGTGGTCTGCCGGTTCATATCTTCCGCCTGGCCGGTATTTACGGCCCCGGACGCAGCGCGCTCGATTCAGTGCGGGCCGGTGTTGCGCGCCGCATTGACAAGCCTGGCCACGCTTTTTCCCGCATCCATGTCGAAGATATAGTCCAGGTCCTGCGCGCATCGATGGCACGACCCAACCCGGGAGAAGCCTATAATGTGTGCGACGATCACCCGGCGCCAAGCCATGAGGTGATCGAATGCGCCTGTGAACTTTTGGGGCAGGTGTCGCCGCCACTGATCCCATTTGAAACCGCTGATCTTGCGCCGATGGCGCTCAGTTTTTATTCCGACAACAAGCGTGTGAAAAACGAGCGCATTAAAACCGAGCTGGGCGTTGATTTAAAATACAAAGATTTTCGCCAGGGCCTGCAGGCCTGTCTCGATGCGGAAGAATATGCGCTGTCCCTGTTCGGTGGCGGTGATGGATCAACAGGCGGCAAAACCTGGCAGCCTTTTTCTTAAGGTGTTTTTATGGAGCCGTTTTGCTTGCATCATAAGGCAGGCGCATAGTTGCGGTGGTACCGACTCCAAGGGTGGAATCAATCAAAAACGAACCACCATGCAGCTCAGCCAGCTCTTTGGTAATCGCCAGCCCCAGGCCCGAGCCCTCATGATCGCGCGCATAAGATAGCGAGACCTGTTCAAACGGCCTGGTGATCGAGGCAAGCTTATTGGCCGGAATGCCGATGCCGTTATCTATGATTTTGATCGAGATAAAATCTTTGCGCTCATGGCACTCGACTGAGATTGATCCGCCATCTTTGGTAAATTTCACCGCGTTGGATAACAAATTCAAAAGCATCTGCATCAAGGCACGGCGATCGGCGATGATCTGCAGCTTTTTATTTTTCATTTGATCCAGCGAAATAGTGATATTGGATTCTTGCGCGCGCATTTCAATCATATGACAGGCCGCCTGGATGATTTTCACAACACCCAGCTGCTCCAGATCAAGTTCATACTTCCCGGCTTCAATTTTTGACATGTTGAGGATGTCGCTGATGAGATCCAAAAGATGTTCGCCGCTTTCATGGATGCCGTTGATATATTCAAGATACTTATCGTTGCCGATTGGCCCCAAAAGCTGCTGCTGCATCATCTCTGAAAAACCGATCACGGCATTAAGCGGTGTGCGCAGCTCATGGCTCATATTGGTAAGGAATTGTGATTTGGCGGCATAGGCGCGCTCAGCCGATTCCTTGGCCTCGCGCAATTCACGCTCATACAGCATACGCTCGGTCATGTCCTGCATAATACCGAAAAGCGCAACCACCTCGCCATGCTCGTCCTTTTCGCAGCGTCCCTCGCAATGGATATACCGCGCATCGCCGTCCGGGCGCATGATGCGAAATTCCATGTCGTAATTCTGCTCTTCGATGATGGCGCGTTGAAATCCCTGAATGACGCGGCCGACATCGCGCTTATGCACCAACTGATTCAGCGCATGAATGGACGGGGAAAATTCATCTCCGCTCACGCCAAAAATGCGGAAGATTTCTGCCGACCATTCGATATCGTCCTGACCGATGGTCCAGTGCCAATGACCCATACGGCCGATGGATTCGGCTTCGGATAATTGTTTTTGCTGTTTGATCAACGCGGCTTCATGTCTCTTGCTGCCAGTTAGGTCGCGGCCGACACAATACAGCCGGCTGCCTTTTGTCTCACAATGCCATTCCATCCAATGCGCATGTCCATCTTTGGTATGCATGCGCGCGGTAAAGTTTTCCAACTTGCCGGGATCAGGCTTGGTTTCGAACAAATCAAAAAAGCGTAAAGCTTCCAGCTCGCCGCGTGCATATCCAAACACGGTCTCGAAAGCCGCATTGGCAAAGCCGATACTGCCGTCCCCTTCGGCGATAATCATCACGTCATAGGACATGTCCATAAAACGGTGCAGCGCCTCCTGCTCTTCTACAGAGGAAGAGGGCGCTTTAGCTTTTGGTTTTTTTTGCGTTTTGAGTGCCATCAGAGACGATCACGGTAAGAGAACAGGGCGAAACACCCTATGAATACCATAATCTAAAACCCATGATCGTGACAAGCTTATTTTCCGTACTTCACCGCACAACCGTAAGGCTGGCTTTGGGCGGTTTGTACGGCGCGCCCGGCTTCCAGATCATCCAGCGCGGCGAGAACATAATTCGTCGCCCCATCTATGGTTTTTGGGTTTGGGCTGGAATTGCTGTCAATCGCGCCCGCATAGGCCAGCGCGCCCTGCTCATCAATCACAAACATATGCGGCGTGGTGCTGGCACCGTAAAGATGGCCGATTTCGCCGCTGGAATCTAAAATTTTGGCACTTACTTTCGCGCCTTCGTCTTCGACAATCGCTTTGGCTTTGGCCGCATCGACATTGCCTTGTTTGCCTTCGCCGGAAGATACAAGTGTGACCCAGACCACGCCTTTTTCAGCCGCCGCTTTTTGCGTGGCCTGCATGTTGCCAGAGTCGTAATGCTTGACCACGAACGGGCATTGGTGATTGGTCCATTCAAGAATGACCTTCTTGCCTTTATGGGCGCTTAAGCTGAATTCATTGCCCTCAATGTCGGTGGCGGTGAAATCCGGGGCGGGCGCTCCGATTTGCGGCGCGGCATAAACCGGCAAAGCCAGCATAATGGCCAGCGTCATGGCAACGAGAAAATAAGCGATCTTACTGGACATTTTGGGTCTCCTTTAATAACTGTTCACGGCTTCTGCGACGATACCTGGCGTTAAAATCTGTGGTAATAACTTCGCCTCGGGACGCTCTCCGGTTACAATATCGCGCGGCCCGTAATACACATAGATCGGAACACCGCTGCGTCCATAGGAATTGAGATAATCGGTAATAGATTCGTCGTAATTCGTCCAGTCACCAACGAGATAGCGGATATTTTTTTTCGCAAACAAGCTTTTGATCTCCTGCGTATTAATGGCCACCGCGTGATTGACCTTACAGGTAATACACCAGGCCGCGGTCATCTCGACAAAGACCGGCTCATCGCTCAGCAAAAGATTGGCCAGCCTTGCGGGTGAGTATTCTTCGCCAAAGGACAGGCTTTCAACGCGTGCTGGTTCGTTTTTCTTGTCGCCAAAGGGCAAAAGCGCGGCGGCACTTAAGAAGGCCAGCGCCGCCAAAATTTGTACAATGCTGCGCGCGGTGATTTTGCCGGGGCTGTGATTGAGCAGCCAAAATCCAAAGGCCAGCATTACCAGCCCGATCAATATATGCAAAAGCCCCATCGCATCGGTTTGCTGCGACAACACCCAGACCAGCCAAACAGAAGAGGCAAACATCGGAAAGGCGAGGAACTGGCGGAAGGTTTCCATCCACGCACCCGGCTTGGGCAATACGCGCTGTAGCGCCGGGACGAAAGACAGGATCAGATAAGGCAGAGCCAGGCCGAGCCCAAGCGCAGCAAAAATGCTTAAAGCAACAAAAGCGGGCTGGATCAGCGCATAACCGACCGCTGCAGCCATAAACGGCGCGGTGCACGGTGTGGCCACAAGGGTCGCCAGCACACCGGTGAAAAAGGCACTGGTCAGGCCGGTGCCCTGTGTCAGGCGATCGCCAAGCGTGCCGAAATGACCGCTGATCTCAAACACGCCGGTCAGATTGAGGCCAATGATAAAAAGCAGATAAGCCAGCAGCGCCACCACCAGCGGGTCCTGGAGCTGAAATCCCCAGCCGATTCCGGCCCCTGCGCTTTTGAGCGCGATTAGCCCGGCGGCAATGGCTACAAAGCTCAGCACAACCCCGGCGGTATAGGACAAGCCGCTAAGCCGGACATGGGCGGCTTCTTTTTCGGCCGCCTTGGCGAGCGATAAGGCTTTGATCGAAAGCACCGGAAACACGCAGGGCATGAGATTCAAAATCAACCCGCCTAGCAGTGCCAGCAACAGCGCCTTGACCAGCCCCGATGCGGCGCTTGCCGTTTTTACCCTGGCAATATCACCATGCGCGGCGATAAACGACACTGCCTGCCGCTCACCGGCACTGTTGGTGAAAGCCAGCACGCTGGGCACGCTGTTAAGCTCGTTTAAGCTGCGCTCACCCTTGAGCTGCGTCAGAATTAAATCGCCGCCACGGATTTCCATCTTCATCTTGCCTGGATTGCTGATCAGCCCCCATTCCACCGGGAAGAAATCAAAACTGCCGGGCTCGATATTTTCCAGGATCGCAGCGCTGCCGGTTTCAAGCTTTAAAACGACATTCTCGCCCTGCACATCATAAGCGGCATTCCACGGCACCGGCACGGGCAGCTTTCTTTGCGCCGCCATCAAATAGGCGTTGTTGTCCTCTTTCGGTGCCAGGGGGTCGTTCAGGACCAGCTCATATTCGCCAAATTCCGGGATGCAGATATCCTTGCAGACCAGAATTTCAACCCTCGCGGTGAGGGTAATCGGCCCGACCGGAATATCTTTCGGCAGGCTTAGTTTTTGCAGCAAAATAACATTGTCGCTATAGCCGAAATTCATCAAAGGGCCATAGGGGATTTTATCCGGGGCGGGCCAGTGAATGTCACCAATGGATGATCCATCCGGCAAAGCCCATTCAATGCGCGGCGCAGCACCAGAATCGCCGGGATTGATCCAGTATGTGTGCCAGCCCGGATAGATGCTTTGCTCTATGCCGATCATGATGTCATCGCCGCCGCGCACGACATTGCGCTCGGGCAGCAGCCGGATTTTAACATATTGATCCGGCTTGCTTTCTTGGGCCAAAGCGGGGCTCAGGACAGACAGGCTCAATACAAGAACAGAAAGAAATTTAATCAATTTCATAGCCAATACTCTAACGAAAATTGTCTCAAACATATAGAAAAATTCGTCATTTCTTGACAATAGGTTACAGCCCTTGCCATGGTGAGGCACAAACAGGAGGATTTTATTATGTCACAGCCAGCGCCGGATACAGAGATGCAGGGCCAGCCACTCTGGAGCCCGTCAGGCGGGCAGAACATTCTTGGCGATTTTAGCAAGAAAATGGAGCAGGAAACCGGGCAGAGTTTTCCGGACTATCAATCTCTGTGGCAATGGTCGGTGGAGAATAAGGAAGATTTCTGGGACAAAGTCTGGGATTTTTGCGGTGTGATTGGCGAAAAGGGTGATGCCGTTATTTCCGATAAGGACAAAATGTTCGGGACGCAATTCTTCCCGCAAGGCCGCGTCAATTTTGCCGAGAATTTGCTGCGTAAAAAAGATGGCGATACAGCGATTATCTTCCGCAATGAAAAAGGCGAAGAGCACTCGCTTACTTTTAAAGAACTCTATGAGCAAACATCTTTGTGGCAGCAGGCATTTAAAGCGGCTGGCATTACCGAAGGCGACCGCGTTGCCGGCTATATGCCCAATATCCCGGAAACCATCATTGCTATGCTGGCGGCTTCTTCGCTCGGCGCGATCTGGTCTTCAGCTTCGCCTGATTTCGGTGTGCAGGGCGTGCTGGATCGCTTTGGCCAGATCGAGCCGAAGATTCTGGTCAGCGTCGATGGCTATTACTACAACGGCAAAGAAGTTGATTGCCTTGCGAAAATTAAGGAAGTTCAGCCGCAATTAAAAGGTTTGGAAAAGACGATTATCGTTCCCTTCCTCGGGAAAGGAGCTCTTGAAGGCGCAACTTCGCAGGAAGAGTTTTTAAGCGATTATGAGCCCGGCGACATCGAATTCAACCGCGTTCCTTTTAACCACCCGCTGTTCATTATGTTTTCCAGCGGCACCACCGGCGTGCCGAAATGTATTGTCCACGGTCATGGCGGTACGCTGATCCAGCACCTCAAGGAGCACAAACTGCACTGCGACATCAAGCCGGGCGACAAGGTGTTTTATTTCACCACCTGCGGCTGGATGATGTGGAACTGGCTGGTCAGCGCGCTGGCCTGTGAGGCGACATTGTTGCTCTTTGATGGCTCGCCGTTTTATCCCGACGGCAACGCACTGTGGGAATATACCAGCGAACACGACTGCACATTTTTTGGGACGAGTGCGAAATATATTGATGCGCTGAAGGTAAACGGCCTCAAGCCGGGGGAGGCGCATGATCTCTCGGCCCTTCGTACCATGGCATCGACCGGATCGCCGCTGGTGCATGAAAGTTTCGACTATGTTTACGGTTCGATTAAATCTGATTTGCATCTGGCCTCGATTTCGGGTGGCACGGATATTGTGTCCTGCTTCATGCTCGGCAATCCACTCTCGCCGGTCTGGCGCGGCGAGATTCAGGGACCGGGCCTTGGCATGGCGGTCGACGTGTTTGACGAGGACGGCACATCGGCGGAAGGGTCAAGCGGCGAGCTGGTCTGCACCAAGCCGTTTCCGTGCATGCCGGTGAGCTTTTGGAATGACGAAGGTGATGCCAAATATAAAGGCGCTTACTTCGAGCGCTTCGACGATATTTGGTGCCATGGTGACTGGGTCGAAAAAACGGCACATAACGGTTTCATTATTCACGGCCGCTCGGATGCGACGCTCAATCCCGGTGGGGTGCGCATCGGCACGTCAGAGATTTACCGCCAGGTTGAGCAGGTGGAGCAAGTCACTGAGAGCATTGCGGTGGGTCAAGACTGGGACGGCGATGTGCGGGTCATTTTATTTGTGGTGCTGAAGGAAGGCAAGAGCCTGGATGATGACCTTATAAAAGACATCAAAACCCGCATCCGCACCGGTGCCTCGCCCCGCCACATGCCCGCCAAGGTGATCCAGGTTACCGATATTCCGCGCACCAAAAGCGGCAAAATTACCGAGCTCGCCGTGCGTGACGTCATCATGGGCCGCAAGGTCAAGAACGTCGAGGCCCTGGCCAATCCGGAAGCGTTAGAACTTTATAAAGGCCTGGAAGAGCTCAAGAGCTAAGCCATGAAAACAACTGGCATCATTGGCGGCCTTAGTCCTGAATCCACCATGACTTACTATAGGTGGTTGAATGAGGGCACACGCGAGCGATTGGGTGGCAACCACAACGCTAAGACGATTATTTCCTCCGTCGATTTTCAGGAATTTTATGATCTCAAACAAAAAGGCGATTGGGAGACACAAGGGGCAATTTTGGCGAAGGAAGCGGCCAATTTGCAACGCGCCGGAGCAGATTTTATTACCCTCGCCACCAACACCATGCATAAAATGGCTGACCAGATAGAGGCGGCGATCGACATTCCGTTTTTGCATCTGGCCGATGCGACGGCCGCGCGGATTAAAGAAGCAGGGTTCACAAAAATTGCGCTACTCGGTACCATCTACACGATGGCCGAGGGTTTCTACAAAGACCGTCTTGAAGCGCACGGTATCGAGGCATTGGTTCCAAATGAAAAGGATCAGGAAGTTATCAGCACGATTATTTATGATGAACTTTGTAAGGGTATCGTGAAAGATGAATCGCGCGCGCAGTATAAGGCCATTATAGCCCGGCTTGAGGCAGAGGGCGCGCAGGGCGTTATACTTGGCTGCACAGAAATTACGATGCTGATTGGTGCTGGCGATGTGAGCATTCCGGTTTTTGATACGACGAAAATTCATGTTGAGGAAGCATTGAAGATAGCTTTTGAGGAGTAAAAACATGCGTGGTTATTTTGGCATTGGTGTTGAAGGGATTAGCAAGGAAGCCAATGTCGGCAATCTTGTGCGCTCTTCCCATGCTTTCGGCGCCAGCTTTTTCTTCGCCATCGCCCCCGATGTGGATATCGAGGCGATGCGGGTTTCCGACACCTCTGATGCCTTCGACCACGTGCCCTATTATCAATATGAAAGCGTGGCGGCCATGGATTTGCCGAAGGAATGCACGCTGGTCGGAATTGAATTTACAGAAGAATCCATAGAGCTCCCCAGCTTTCGCCATCCAACCCGCGCCGCCTATGTTTTGGGCCCGGAAATGGGCTCGCTGTCGCCGGAATTGATGGAGCGCTGCGATCATATCGTCAAAATCCCGATGAAATTTTGCATTAATGTTGGTGTCGCCGGGGCGCTTGTTATGTATGACCGCCAGCTATCCCATGGGGGTATTGGGGGCCGCTTTGCGCAGCGTCCGGTGCGGGCCGGCGGGCCAACAGAGGATTTACAGGCCCATAAGCACGGCCATCGCCGAAAAATAAAGTCTAAAGGCAGCTCTTGATAACGCTTTACAATATCCTCGACATCTCTTTGCGCGGGTGTGTATAATAAGTCTCCGGTGTGATTTCTTCACGTGCAATGTAATTCTGTAAATAATAATCTTAAGGGAAACGCCATGAACAAGGTTCTGAGTCTGATTACTGTCTTTACGCTTGTTTTTTCTCTAGGCCAGGCTGCACAGGCCGGAGAGCCACGCCTGATCGGTACGCATGGCGACTGGTCGGCTTTTGTATTTATTGAAGACGGCAACAAGGTTTGCTATATGGCCAGCCAGCCGAAAAAGTCGGAAGGCAATTACAGCCGCCGTGATGAACCATTTGCGCTGGTTACGCACAGACCGGCTGAAGGCACCAAAAATGTTTTTAGCTATATCACCGGCTATACCTACAAGGCAGGCGGCGATGCCACCATTAAAATAGATGGTAAGCGCTTTGCCCTGTTTACCCAGGATGATACGGCCTGGGCGCCGGATGCGGAAACCGATAATAAACTGGCCAAAACCATCAAGGCTGGCTCGAAAATGATTGTCGAAGGCACCTCGTCCAGGGGTACTGAAACCAAGGATATTTTTGGCTTGAAAGGCTCGACAGCTGCCTATGACGCCATATCGAAGGAATGCGGAGTATAGTTTTTATGAATATACCGGGTTTTATGCCGACTAAAGAGGCAATATAGTCCCGGTTTATCCAGAGCTCTTTCGGGGAAACATGTTTGTAAACAGTTGGAATCACATTCGCGCTGTGCTACTCGAACAAACATCATTTTTTTCAAAAATGAAGCACATAAGCTTTGGCCGTATATGGCGACTTGCCATTGTGTATTCATGGAAGAGTTTGGAGTTTGCCGGGATGCGCGTCAAAGCGTCGATACAAAAACAATTAGCGATTCATAAATTTATACCTTTGCGCCAGCGTTATATTCTAACAAAAAGCAACAAAGTAAGGCTGCGCTACGTTTTGCCCGCCACGGCCAGCCTTATGGCGGCCGTTGTCGTGATATTGGGCACTTCCGGCGTTTCCGAAGCCTATGTCAGCGCCGCTTATGATGTGCGGAGCAACCCTTCCAGCTTTGCCCGTAATGCCGGGGATTTCATCGGCCCCTTGCGCGATAGCCTTGCCGCTGGTGTGCAACAGGCTGCATTGGCTGTCAAAGCGCCACGCAAGCCCGAAGAGCGCAGCATCAAGCTCGGCAATGGTGATACGGTGGCCGGCGTTTTACAAAAAGCCGGAGTCAGCGGCACCGAAGCCTATTATGCCGTTAAGGCCCTTACCGAACATTATGATCCGCGCCAGGTCAAACCCGGCCAGCAGATTGCGCTGCGCTTTGATCCTGTCGGTGAAGAAGAGGATATGGCGCTGGCTGAAATCAGAGTAAAAATCGATCCCATCACCTCTGTTGTGGTTAACAAACAGGAAGAAACCGAAACTTTTAAAGCAGTGCTCGATAAGAAAAAAGTTGAGGAGCGCACCAATGGCCATTATGCGGTGATTGAAACCTCTTTATACGGTTCGGCTTTAAAGGCGGGCATTCCGGCGCCGATTGTGGCCGAGCTCATCCGGGTTTACTCCTGGGATGTCGATTTCCAGCGCGACATACGCCAGGGCGACAAGATCGAAATTCTCTATACCACCTATGAAACCAAAGACGGTGATATCGCCCGTTATGGCGATGTTCAGTTCGCTAACTTAAGCGTCGGTGGCACCGATATCCCGGTTTACCGCTATGAAATGCAAAATGGCGATGTTGATTATTTCGAGGCCGATGGCCGCTCCATCCGTAAGGCGCTGATGAAAACGCCGATTGACGGTGCGCGTCTGTCATCGGGTTTTGGTATGCGCAGGCATCCGGTTCTTGGCTATAACAAAATGCATAAAGGCGCCGATTTTGCCGCGCCGACGGGAACGCCTATTTATGCCGCCGGTGACGGTACGATTGAGCTGGCCGGGCGCAAAGGCGGTTACGGTAATTATGTACGCATCCGGCACAATTCAACCCTGAAAACCGCCTATGCCCATATGAACAAATTTTCGAAAAAGGCGCGCACCGGCAAGCGCGTCAAACAAGGCGATGTCATTGGCTATGTCGGCACCACCGGGCGCTCGACGGGTCCGCATCTGCATTATGAGGTGCTGGAAAAAGGCCGCCAGGTCAATCCGTCAAAGGTCGATTTGCCGACGGGTGAAAAGCTCAAGGGCAAGGACCTGGAGAACTTTAAAAAGAAAATGCGCGGTTTTGAAAAACAATATGTTGCAATGGTAGAGGGCGTCAAATTCGCTCACCGCGATACGAAAGACTCCAAGACGCTGCGTTAGTGCCGTTCGCTCCCATGAATTCCAAACAAGCTCATAAACTAGTTGCGTGGTAAAAACCGCAAGCCATAAATAATAGCCAGAACCCCCGCCATGGCAAACCAGAAAATCGCGTATTGCAGGTGGTTGTTGTTGGGATTCCAGCGCTGATTATTGGGAAAAGCGGCATCGAATTTATACGATGCGCTTTCGGCAAACAGCATAAATGGCAGCGGGTTTTTAAGTGCCTTCACGGTGGTGATTTCGGCGATATCTGGCTTGAACCACAGCTCTTCCTCTGGCTCATTCGCGGGCGTAAAAGCGTTCCAGCGCGGCACGCGGGCCAGACCCTCGAAGCGAATATTGCGGCCCTTCACATGATGAATCGGAAGGTCTTTGATCGCGTATTCGGTCCAGCCCATATTCACCAGCAGAGTGCCCTCTTTGGTTTTAAGTGGCACAATAAGGTCATAACCGATTTCCTTGTCTTTGGTTTTGGGGCCAAGCAGGATGGCTTTGCCGGGCTGAAAAATACCTTCAATCGCGCCGTAGCGAAAATCGCCTGCTTCAAAATTTTCGGTATTAAGGGGTTGAGAATGATCGCTTTCATACGCCGCATCGAGCTTGGCTATGATAGCGCTCTTCCATTCCAGTCGTTGCAACTGCCAGTTTCCCAGCGTGCACAAAACAGCAATCCCCAACAGGGTAAAAATGGTGGCCCAAAACGGCAGCTTCACGCTCATTCCCAATCCTCCGGCCGGTATTTGAATTGCAGGGCGATGATGTAGGATTTCAGTGGCCGCAGCGTTCCAAGTGTAATGCCGAGCGCAACAACACTCCACAAAATCCCGTGCACCCATAACGACGGGTGAACCAGCGCATCCACCAGCAAAGCCAGCGGCACCAGGGCAAAGCCGAGAATGAAAATAAGGAAAACAGCCGGGCCGTCGGCGCTGTCGTTTTTCGCCAGATCAAGCCCGCAGCCTTCGCATTTATCTCTGAGAGTCAGTGTAATACCCGGCTTATAAAGACTGCCTTTTTTGCAGCTTGGGCATTTGCACGCCAGCCCTAGTTTGAGCATCTCCATATCGGGGGTCATGTTTGCCAGTGCCTATTGCGGCCTTAAATCCACGCCGATGGTATTGCCCCACCAGTAAATAGCCAAGAACAGGAACAACCAGACCGCATCGACAAAATGCCAGTACCACGCGGCGGCCTCAAAGCCGAAATGAGATTTCGGAGTGAAATGGCCCTTATGCGCGCGGCGCCAGCACACGAACAGGAATACGGTTCCAACAAACACATGAAAGCCGTGAAAGCCCGTGGCCATAAAGAAGGCCGAGGGGTAAATCCCTTCGGTAAAGCCAAAAGCGGCATGAGCGTATTCAAAGACCTGAAAACCGAGGAAGATAATTCCCAAAACTACGGTAATGCCCAGCGCCTGCTTGGCTTCGTCGTTCTTGCCGTCCAAGATGGCGTGATGCGCCCATGTCACGGTGCAGCCCGAAAGCAGCAATATCATAGTCATCAAAAGGGGCAGGCCAAACGGCTTTATGATCTCTATTGCTTCTGGTGGCCAGACAAACCCTATGGCTTCAACCGGGAACAGCGAGGCATTAAAAAACGCCCAGAAAAAGGCGAAGAAGAACATCACTTCCGAGGCGATAAACAAACCCATACCATAGCGCAAACCAATCCGCGCCTCGGGCGAATGCGCCTTTTCGACGACAGCCTCGTAAATCACATCCTTCCACCAGAAGAACATCACCATCAAAACGGATAACAAGCCGATGACAACACCTTTCAGCCCGATAGCGGTCCCGGCGATTTTGACATCATGCATGTACATGATAGCGCCCATGGCCAGTATACCGCCCGCTATCGCGCCGATGATCGGCCAGATGCTGGGTCTGACTATATGAAAGGGATGCGCTTTTCCTGAGCTTGAATATTTGAGAATTCCGGCCATGTGCTTTGTCCTGTGTGGTTTATAGACCCTTGGGAGAAAAGGAATTAAAAACGGGTGTTTTGCGCAGTGTTGTCATCTTCATTGTAAAAGCCCTCGAGCGCTTGTTCAAGCGCTGATGAGTTGGCCTTGAAAAAAGTATACGATAATGTGATTACCGAAACATCGTTCATACCCGGGTCTTCATCCATCGCCGGGTCTATATAGAACATAACCGGCATTGAAACCGCTTGTCCTGGCCCCAAAACCTGCTCGTCAAAGCAAAAACACTGGATTTTGTGGAAATATTTCCCGGCTTTGAGCGGGGTGACGTTATAAATCGCGGTTCCGGCGGTCGGCGCCCCGGCCTTGTTATGCGCCTTATAAGAAATAAGCGCGCGCGCCCCGATTTGAACCTCAACACTGCGCTGCTCCGGATGAAAAGACCAGGGCAGATTGCGGTCGGTGTCGGCGTTAAACTGGACCTTTACGCGACGTTCCAGAACGGTATCAGGCAGGTTTTGTGCGACCTGCGTGGTGCCGCCAAAGCCCGTAACCTGACAAAAGAGTCTATAGAGCGGCACAGAAGCAAAAGACAAGCCGATCATGCCGATCACGGCCAAAACAACGATGCCACCGACGATCTTGTTCTTGCGAATTAGGTCGGAATCGGCGGGCCTGGAATCTGGACGGTGGTCTTTGTTCATACTGCGCTTGTTATATCACAGTTATGGCTTGAGTGACTACTCGAGCTATTCGCCCGGGTCTTCTTCGCCTTTGGGGTAATGGCGGCCCTCAACATTGCGGCCATATGCCTCGACGGCGCGTTTTCGTGGTGCTTCGTAATTTTCCCGGCGCTGATCTATCAGTTCACGAAAATGCTTACGCTTCTTTTCATAGGCAAACTGACGATCATAGATATTGCAGTAATCCGCCGTTTCCGTACCCAGCTCCGAATCAATCGGCGCGCCGCATTGTACAACCTGTGCCTGCGCGTGTGCGGGCGCGCTCAGGCAAAAAGAAAGAACAACAAGCAGGAAAGGAAGAACATATTTTTTCATGATAGGCCTCGTTTGCGGAGAAAACGAATTTGAGCCTATAGGATACTACAATGAGCCGTTTTGTACTATTTTTATCATCGTAATCGCCCAGACCAGGGCGCAGAAACCAAAAATCAGGCCCAGAACTGCCAGGTTTTTCTTCAGTTTTTTCTTATGCAGTTCGCTATGGGGCATGTAAGGGTCCAAACTCATAGTTTTTATCCATTCTGCGCCAGCAAATTTTTGATGGATGTTTGTAAAAAGTGCGTAGGGCATAGCCGACGCTACGGTCAAGCGCTTTGAGCAAACAGACGCAAAAATTTGCCGCGCCCACAAAGCAAACCCAAAGGGTTTGTTTGTATTTTAAAAAATGCGAACAAGGCGTCGCCTTGCTTCGCAGGGTGACAAAATAAAAGGAAAATTGCGGCGTTTTGCCAATTCGAATATGCTTTGGCATGTACATCATTGTCAAAACTTGCTCCTTTCCTTTTATTTTGTCACAGAATTGTATGAAAACTATGAGTTTGGACCCTTTTACACCTTATCAATTATCAGGGCCAGAAACAGGGCAAAAAGATAAAAAACCGAATAGCCGAACATCAGCCGGGCGTTTTTTAGATCTTTGCTTAGAAAAACGCGGATGGCGGTATAGACAAAAAATCCGCTAAGAATCGCTGCGCTTATGCCATAGACCGCGCCGGCAAAACCCATAAACCAGGGCGCCAGGGTGATGGGCAGCAAAACCAGCGTATAGATAAGCATTTGAATTTTGGCAGCGTGTTCTCCCGACGTGACGGTCAGCATAGGAATGTTGGCGCGCTTGTAATCTTCATTGGCAAACAGCGATAAGGCCCAGAAATGTGGCGGGGTCCAGAAAAAGATAATCGCAAACAAGATCACCGGATAAAGCGTAATGTCACCCGTCACGGCGGCCCAGCCGATCAGCGGCGGGAAGGCCCCCGCTGCGCCGCCAATCACAATATTTTGCGGCGTGCTGCGTTTTAGCCAGATGGTATAGACAAACACGTAAAATAAATTCGCTACGGCCAGTAATGCTGCCGCCAGCCAGTTCAGCGCCATCCCCATAATCATAACGGAAATTATTGATAGGATAATGCCAAAGGCCAGTCCTTCCGCCGGGATCACGCGGCCTTGCGGAATGGCGCGCATCTGTGTGCGTTTCATGATGGCGTCAATATCGCGGTCATACCACATATTAATCGCCCCCGCCGCGCCCGCACCAACGGCCAGGCAGAGCATGGCAACAACGGCAAGAAAAGGGTGAAGCTCCGCTGCGCCCGGTGCGACCCAAAGGCCAGCAAACCCGGTAAATACGACAAGGCTCATCACCCTGGGTTTGAGCAGCGAAAAGAAATCGGAAACCGTGGCTTCGCTTTCGGTGATGGGTGTGGTGGATGCCTGTGCTGTGTTCATAGGGTCTGTATAGCACAGATCGAAAAATTAGAAATAATCTAAAAAGGAATTTAACCGAAGCTTGGTTTGGGAACAAAGCCTTGTTTGGTAAAAAGTTCTCTTTTTCGTGAAAGGTCCATTTGTGGTGGGGATGGCACAGGAGCCTCTTTCTTCGAAGCCTCGTTTTTCTCGGCCTCCTTTGCGAGCAACTGTGCGTGCATCTTAAGCATAGCCACGGCCATTGGATCTTCTTCTTCACCACCGGCTTCGAGCTTGGCCACCTCTCCGGCTATGGCGGAACCTGCAGGGCTTCCTTGTGCATAATCATCTGTGTTACCAAACAAAGGTGCAATCTTTGCCGATATTTCAGCCTGTTCAAAGGCATACATAAATTCTGCAACGTTCGAAAGATAGTCGTCTTGCCCCAACAGATAGGCGACCTCAAATAAATCCTCCGTAGACAGTGTTTCCATGAGCTCGGCGGCGCGCAGGAATTGCCCTGTATCCATCAGATAGCTGATGCTCTGGACCATCGCCTTAATAAAGTCTTCGGGCGTATTGTAATTTAAATCAAGCGAATCTTCCTTCTCTGAATCGACATTCTGGTTCTCTGCATAGGATTGGCTGGAAACCAGGTTGGGATGAATATAGGAAACGGCACGATCAAAGGCATTATTAGCGAATCCAGCTTTCTTTTCAAAAGCCGACGCTTTGCCAGGGTATTCCAGCACATTTTGGGCAGAATTCTGCATATATAATGCATAGCAAGGTTAGGGTAAGAAAGCAAATTTGAGAGGAAATATGTAAGAAAATCAGGCGGCTAGAGGCACCAAATGCGGTAAATTGTCTTCTTCTTTTTTCTTTAGGCTGTAATGTGCCAGATGATAGCCAAGCCCATAATAAAGGCGGTTTCTGTCCGCTTGCGGCAATCTCTGAGAGTTTTGGTTAAAGAAGTCTACTGCTTCTTCCAGAGCTTTAACCCATGTTTCATAAGATAATTTAGGATCGTTGAGGATCGTAAGTGCTTTTGAAACCTCACCTTTTTCCAGACATTCCACAACTTCGCGAACAGCCGGATCCTCCTGATTTGATAGCTCAGTAGACTCTTGGAAGCTTGTGTCCCAGAAGTCACGACTAATGAAAAACGGCAATTTTGGTACGTAATCCATGCCACAAAATACCACATTTATGGGAAATTTAGCAAATTTGGGTGCTATTTCACTTTGGGTTGGATCTCAAACTGGTGGAATGGTGGCGGGGAGGGCAGCGTCCATTCCAGCGTCATAGATTGCGGCTGGACGTTCCAGTAATTGCCCTCGGCCTTACGGCCAAAGAACATGGTGTAGAAAACAACGCCAATAAACCACAGCGTTGCCGCCCCTGTCAGATAGGCGCCATAGGAGGAAACCTCATTCCAGCCCGCATAGGCATCGGGGTAGTCGATATAGCGGCGCGGCATCCCGGCAAGGCCGAGGAAATGCTGCGGGAAGAAAATCAGATTGACGCCAACAAACGTCACCCAGAAATGAACCTGTCCCATCCATTCAGGATACATACGGCCCGACATTTTGCCGATCCAGTAATAATATCCGGCAAACAGGGCAAAGACAGCGCCGAGACTGAGTACATAATGGAAATGCGCCACAACATAATAGGTGTCGTGAAAGGCAACATCCATCCCGGCATTGGCAAGCACCACGCCGGTGACGCCGCCGACGGTGAACAGGAAGATAAAGCCGATCGCCCAGAGCATGGGCGTTTTAAATTCGATAGAGCCGCCCCACATCGTCGCGATCCAGGAGAAAATCTTGATCCCCGTCGGTACGGCAATAATCAGGGTCGCAGCGGTGAAATAGGCGCGGGTATCGACGCCCATGCCTACGGTGTACATATGGTGCGCCCAGACGATAAAGCCGACAACGCCGATGGCAACCATCGCATAGGCCATACCGAGATAACCAAAAATCGGTTTTTTTGAAAATGTTGAAACGATATGGCTGATAATTCCAAAGGCCGGGAGAATCATGATGTACACTTCCGGGTGACCGAAGAACCAGAACAGATGCTGGAACAAAAGCGGGTCGCCGCCGCCTGCCGGATCGAAAAAGGAAGAGCCGAAATTACGATCGGTCAGCAGCATGGTAATCGCGCCGCCCAGAACCGGCAGGGACAGCACCAGCAAAAAGGCCGTGACCAGCATCGACCAGACAAATAGCGGCATTTTGTGCAGCGTCATGCCCGGCGCGCGCATGTTTAAAATGGTGGTGATAAAGTTGGCTGCGCCGAGAATCGAACTGGCCCCGGCCAGATGCAGCGAGAAGATCGCCATATCCACTGCCATATTCGGATGGCCTATAATTCCTGATAGCGGCGGATAAACCGTCCATCCCGTTCCGGCACCCCCGCCGACAACGGCCGAGCCAACCAGAAGGAGCAGAGCGGGTACCAACAGCCAGAAAGAAATATTGTTCAGGCGCGGAAACGCCATATCGGGCGCACCTATCATTAATGGTAAGAACCAGTTGCCAAACCCGCCGATAAGCCCGGGCATAACAACAAAGAACACCATGATCAGGCCATGGGCTGTAATAATAACATTCCACAAATGTCCATCCGGGCTGCCGGCGCTATCCATGAGAAACTGGACACCCGGGTCCTGCAGCTCCATCCGCATGACCATCGAAAAGGCACCGCCAACCAGCCCGGCGCAAATCGAAAAGATGATATAGAGCGTGCCGATATCCTTGTGGTTGGTCGAACAGAACCAGCGTGTGAAAAATCCCGGCTTATGATCGGCCATCTTAACGTCCCTCCAGAAATGCAAATTCTACGTCGGTTTTGTTTTCAAGCCCGGCAAATTCTTTTTTTGCTTTTCTAAGCCAGACCTGGAATTCTTTTTTGCTGACGGCATGAATTTCAACCGGCATATAGGAATGATCCTTACCGCAGAGCTCAGAGCATTGTCCGTAATAAACACCTGGCTTGTTGATGTTGACCCAAGTCTCATTGAGACGCCCCGGCACAGCATCGATTTTGACGCCAAAAGCCGGAACCGCAAAGGCATGAAGGACATCGGCGGCCGTAACGTGAATGGCGATATTGGTATCAATCGGCAGCACAACAACATTATCGGTGGAGAGCAGGCGGCGCTGGTTTTTGGATTCGTCAATCTCGTCATCCGGGATCATATAAGACAGAAAATTCAGGCCGTCATGATCCGGGTATTCATAGCCCCAATACCATTGATAGCCGGTGACTTTCAGGGTCATATCCGGATTTTCGATACGGTCGTTTTCGTATAGTGTATGGAAAGACGGGATAACGATAATGATCAAAATGATGACCGGAACAACGGTCCAGAGAATCTCAATTATAAGATTGTGAGAAAATTCGGCCGGTTTCGGATTGGCTTTGGCATTAAAGCGAATAATTACGATAACCAACAGGATAAAAACAAACAGCACGATCCCGGAAATAATCCAGAGTAGCAGATTGTGGAAGTCCTGCAGGCGTTCGGCGGAAGATGAGGCGGGAGGTTGAAAACCCATTTGCCAGTCGACAGGCTCACCAGCCAAAACAGGCGCTGCCCACAGGCCAAGGCCGACAATAATGAGGGCCGATATAAGTCTTTTAAATGGAATTTTCATAGGTAAATCTTTGATCTTGTTGATCCTTCAACAAATTATAATATGCCCGAATTCTTCTCATGGATACACTAAAATATAACAATATGAATGCAAGACCTAAGGGCATGCGCCTGAATGTTATCCCTGTTAGGGTCAGGTTTTTCTGTCAATCAGGCTGAGGCATTTCAGGGCCGCCGTTTCGGCTCTGAGCAAGGATTCGCCCAGACTTGCGGGTTGCACGAAATCAAACCCGGTTATCAAATCTTTTTCCTCGTCTTCAAAGCCGCCTTCCGGTCCGATGAGAAAGGCTTTGTCGTTCCCCAGCTCAATTTGCGAGATATGCGGCGCATCAAAATATTCAAGGGCAGCGATGATTGGAATTTTTTGATCCCACGCAGCCAGCTTATCCGGCAATTTTGTAAGTTCGTGCAGGGTTGGAATTTCCAGTCTTTCGCATTGCTCGGCAGCTTCCGTGATCTGCGCCCTGATTCGCTCTGCATTGATTTTTCTGACCTGTGTACGGCCGGTCAGAACAGGGTGGAGGTCGGTAACCCGCAGCTCAATGGCCTTTTCAATCAGAAAATCGAGGCGCTGCTTCTTGATAGGCGCCAAAAGAAGGTGAACGCTGCCAGACTCTGTCGGCTGGGGTTTCGTCTGCTCCTGAAGCTGTATGAGCGCCTCTTTTTTGTCCAGCGATGCAATTTCGCCCAGCCACTCGCCATCCCGGCCGTTAAAAAGCCGTATGAAATCGCCGGGTTTTAGTCTAAGAACGTTCTTCAAATAATGAGCTTGCCCACTTTCAAGCCTTGGGCTTGCATTTTTGCTTAAGTCCTGTTGGACATAAAGGCGGGCGTTTTTGGTGAAACAAGAGAAATTCATAGAGCCAGTGAACACGAAAGCACATACCGATATCAAGCGATATGAGTGGATCGACAAATTTTTGCCAGATCCCGTGCACCCTTACGTCTATCTGGCGCGGCTGGACCGTCCCATCGGCATCTGGCTTTTGTTGCTGCCTGGCTGGTGGGCAATCGTGCTGGCCGCTGGCGGCATTGCGTCGATGAACATGACGGACTGGCGCTTGATGGCTCTGTTCGGCGTGGGAGCGGTTGTTATGCGCTCTGCGGGTTGCGTGATCAATGATTTATGGGACCGTAAGATAGATCAAAAAGTGCAGCGGACGCAAAACCGGCCACTGGCTTCGGGTGAAGTTTCACCGGGGCAGGCCATAGCGTTCCTGACCGGACTTTTATTGGTGGGGCTGTTCATTTTGTTGCAGATGAATATTACCACGGTTCTTTTGGGGGTTCTAACGATCCCTTTCATTGTCACCTATCCGCTGATGAAACGCTTTACCTGGTGGCCGCAGGCGTTTTTGGGCATTACGTTTAATTTCGGCGCTTTAATGGGCTGGGCGGCGGTGAGCGGTATTGTCAGCCTCGATGCGTTCTTTCTCTACCTGGCCGGGATTTTCTGGACGCTGGGTTATGACACGATTTACGCGCATCAGGATAAGGAAGACGATTTGTTGGCCGGGATTAAATCAACCGCCCTGAAGTTCGGAGAAAACAGCAAAAAATGGGTAACAGGTTTTTACGGCTTGGCGCTCGTTTGTCTGCTGAAGGTTTTTATCGGCGCTTTTACGATTTGGCTCGTACCGGTTTTTATTTTGCCGTTGGCGCTGCATTTTTATTGGCAACTCAAGTCATGGAATCCAGAGGATGCCGGGAGCAGTTTAAAGATTTTCAGAGCGAATAGGGATTTTGGCCTGCTGGTTTTGATAGCCGCGTGCCTGAGCTAATCAGCCGCCGTATAAATTCCGCAAACGCTGCTCGGCAATAATCAGCATCGAGAGATCAATTGTACCGCTCCGCCGCAATTCGGCAAAGAGCGGGTCAAGCTGTTTGGCCCGGTTTTCATGTTTTTTCAGCCATTTTTCTACCAGCGAATGATCCTTACCGGCCTTGCCATTGGCATCTTTCAGGATTCGAACCGTTAGCCCGGCTTGACAGCCAAAGAGCTGATCGACAAGCCCTGCGGTTGCTTCCGCGCTCCAGTGATCGTCGCTGGGCAGGAAGCGGGCTTGCTGGCGCAGCCATGTCAGGTGGAACCGCTCACCGATTTCAAAATAGGCCCGCGCCGTATTAATCAAATTGGTCTTTTGCTCGAGTGAGATGCGAATGATATCGCAGGAAGATGACAAAGCGGGTAGCAACGCAACCTGGTTTGCGAGGCCTTTGGGCAGTCCGTCGCGCATCTCGGCCTGCATGCGTTGCTGAATAGAGGCTTTCAGCTCGCTTGTGACCAAATCATTGAGGTTTTGTTTGAGTTCGGTAACGCCTTCGCCATAATCCTTAATGTCTTTACTGATATCCGGGTTGCGGCCAAGCTGGGTTAAAAACCAGGCCACTGCGTGTTCGGCCAGCTGCGCAATTTCGTGCATGGCTTTCATCTGTACTTCGGCGGGAACTTTGTTATCGAGTGCTTCGATTTTATCCCATAAAGCTCGCAGTCCGAAAGCCTCACGAACGATGATATAGGCCTTGGCAATATCGGCCGGGCTGGCGCCGGTTTTGTTCATCTTCGATTTGATGAAGGTTGGTCCCAAACGGTTCACAAGCGAATTGGCCATGACCGTGGCAACAATTTCCCGTTTCAGTCGGTGGTCGTGTATTTCTTTTTTGTATTCTTCGCGCAAAGGTACCGGGAAGTAATTCATCAGCCATCCCTGCATGTCGGGATTGTCAGGAATATCGCTGTTTAAAAGATCCTGGGCAAAGTTAATCTTGGCATAAGCCAGCAAAACACAAAGTTCCGGCCGGGTCATACCTTTGCCACTGCGCAGGCGTTGCTCAATGGTTTCCTCATTCGGCAGGCCTTCAATCTCGCGACTGAGGCCGTGTTCACGTTCCATGTCCTGAATGTACTCGTCCTGAATTTGTAGGTTTTCCTTGGCTTGGAACTCACTCAGGCTGATGGCCTGGGCCTGCTGGTAGTTATTGCGCAGCACATGATCGGCGATTTCACCCGTCATCTTCTCCAATAGCTTGTTGCGTGATTTGACGTCCAGTTTATGATTTTTACTGGCAAGGATATCAGTCATCAAAATCTTGATATTGACCTCATGGTCGGAGGAATCAACACCGCCGGAATTATCAATGAAGTCGGTGTTGATCTTGCCGCCATTTTCGGCAAATTCGATACGTCCGCGCTGTGTTACGCCAAGGTTAGCGCCTTCCCCTATGACTTTGGCGCGCAGCTCATTTCCATTAATACGCAACGCATCGTTTGTTTTGTCTCCGGCATCAGCATCGGTTTCGCTCGTAGATTTAATATAGGTGCCTATGCCGCCGAACCACAAAAGGTCAGTGCGTGATTTTAACATGGCTAGCATCAACTCATTGGGCGCGACTTTTTCTTTCTCAATATCAAAACGTTTGCGGATTTCAGGCGTGAGGGTCAGGGTTTTGTCTGTGCGGGAAAAGATGCGTCCGCCCTTTGACAGCTTCTTCGTGTCATAATGATCCCAGCCTTTAACCGCATCGAACAGGCGTTTACGCTCTTTAAAGGTGCTGGCGGGATCGGGGTCAGGATCACAGAAAATATGCAAATGGTTAAAAGCACCGATCAGGCGGATGTGTTCCGACAGCAGCATCCCATTGCCAAACACATCGCCGCCCATATCGCCGACTCCGATCGCATCAAAGTCCTTGCTTTGCGTATCGTGATTGAGCTGGCGGAAATGCAGCTTGACCGATTCCCAGGCTCCTTTGGCCGTAATACCCATCTTCTTGTGGTCGTAACCCGCCGAGCCGCCAGAGGCAAAAGCATCATCAAGCCAGTGGCCGTATTCCTCGGAAATGCCATTGGCAATATCGGAAAAGGTTGCTGTACCTTTATCGGCGGCAACGACAAGATAAGGGTCATTGCCGTCGCGGCGCACGACATTTTTCGGCGGAATAATTTTATTGCCCTTGCGATTGTCGGTAATATCGAGAAGGCCGCGAATAAAGATTTTGTAACATTCCACGCCTTCTTTAAAGAATTTATCCCGGTCTTTAATATCGGATTTAACGACGAACCCGCCTTTGGCCCCCATGGGGACGATGACGGCGTTTTTCACCATCTGTGCCTTCATCAGACCAAGAACTTCGGTGCGGAAATCTTCGTGACGGTCGGACCAGCGTAGCCCGCCGCGCGCGATCATATCGCCGCGCAAATGGATGGCCTCTACGCGGGTTGAATAGACAAACACCTCTACAAATGGTTTTGGTTCCGGCAGATCAGGGACCAATTTGGAATTCAGTTTAAGTGAAAGGCAGGGTTTTTCACTACCGTCCTTGTTTTTCTGGAAGAAATTGGTGCGCATGGTTGCTTGTACAAGGGCGGCGATATTGCGAAGGATGCGGTCCTGGTCCAGTGATTCGACGGCATCGAGAGCCGCATTGAAATTCTTTTCACAGGCTTTGGCCAGTTTTTCCGCATTCTTGCCATTGGCCGGATCGTGCAAGGCTTTAAACAGATCGACAATGCTACGACTGATATCAGGATGATCGGTGAGCGCTTTTTGTATATAGGGACGGCTGAACGGATAACGGATTTGCCGCATATAACGTACATAAGCACGCAGAATAGTGATTTCCCTCCAGTTTGCGCGGGCACCAAGGATCAGTTCATTCAGCCCATCGCTTTCCATCTCGTTGTACCAGATTTTGGTGAAAGCGGTTTCGAAGTTTTCCTTCACATCCTTGATTACAACCGCGTTGTTGATATCAGGCATTTCGAGCAGGAAGTCATGAATCCACACAGCCTGGCTTGATTTTGCCGGTTTGATTTCAAAAGGTAGCTCGGAAATGGCCTTGAGCCCCATATTCCCGAGAATTGGCATGACATCCGATAAGGTCAGAGGGGAGCCGGGATGATATACCTTCATTCGGAGCTGGTTTGCTTCCATGCCATCGAGCCGGTAGAGGTGCAGTATAATTTTGTCCGTCTCCAGGGCCTGTTCAATTTTGTCGATATCGAACACAGCGTGCTTGGCAAGGAAACGCGATGTATAGGCAACCGGAAAGGCATCTGAATATTTGAGCGTGAGAGCGGTGATCTTCTCTTCGTCTTCCAACGCGGCAACCAACGCATCTGAGAGAAGCTCCGGCCAGGTTTGCCCGGTTTCCTGTAAAAGTTTTTCGATGTGGGAAGGGTTGAATTTTGGCGGATTGTTTTGATCGACATTGACGATGCACATAACCCGCGCATAAACGGAATCATCCATCGTTGTATAAAAATCCGTGCAGGTTCCGTTCAGCTCTTCCTCCAGTATGGTCACCATTGATTTTCTCAGCTTGGTGCCGAAGCGGTCCCTGGGGACATAAACCAGGCAGGAGATATAACGGCCAAAGGGATCACGGCGCATAAACAGGGCAATGCGCTGGCGTTCCTGCAAGCGCAATATATTGAGAGCGATTTTAAGCAGCTCGTTGACCTCTATCTGGAACAGCTCATCGCGCGGGTATTTCTCAAGAATATGACGCAGCGCTTTGCGGTCGTGGCTGCCCTGAATAAAGCGCGAGGCATGGATTGTGTCCTCTACCTTTTCTCTTAAATAAGGGACGTCACTAACGCTTCGTGAATAGGTTACGGATGTAAACAGGCCAAGGAATAGCTTTTCGCCTTTGATATTTCCGTTCTTGTCGTAGGTCTTTACGGCTATAGCATCCATAGGAACGCGCCTGTGAACGGTCGACAGGCGATTCGTTTTAGAAATAGAAACTGGTGGTAGATTCCGCCTTAGCTCCTGAAGGTTACGCGGCAGCCCCTCTTCACTTTCGCTGATATAGGCCGGCCTGACTTCATCATGTAAAAGGCCCAGGCTCGACCCTTTTACCGTTTTGCTCTTTAGTTGCCCGCTTTTTTCAACAAAGTCATATTCGCGATAGCCCAGCAGGGTAAAATTATTGCTGTGGAGGTAATCAAGGAAAGCGCAGTGTTTTTCTATGTCCTTGAGGGAGCGTTTGGTTTTTGCACCTGCGAGCTCTTCCCGGGATTGCCTGAGTTTTTCAAGCATGTCTTTCCAGTCTTTATTGGCCGTGAAGACGTCATCAATCGCCGTATAAAGACCTTCTTCCAGGTTTTTCAGTGCCTCTTTGGATAAAGTCTCGTGAATTTGAACATGAATATGAGATTGTTGCTGATATCCCTTTTCCGGCTCTGCACTGATATTCTTCAGCCGGCTTGATTTATCATGTTGCACATATACGATCGGATGTATGAGGAGATGAATAAGAAGGTTGTGCTTGTTTATTTCGGCAGCAACCGAATCAATAAGAAAAGCCAGGTCATCACTAACAATATCTACGACCGTCGTTCTTTTGGTCTGTCCTTTTATCGTCGGGCAATAAATACGGAGTTTGGGTTCTTTGCGTTTTTTCTGAGCCAGCTCATAGTGTGAAATAGCCATTTTTGTCAGGAGTGCCGGCTCGAACAAGGCCAGGTCTTCCTCCGGAATATCTGCGCAAATGGTATTTAAAAAATTCTTTTGTTCGGCGCTGGCTTTGGCAGGAAGGGACTTTAAAGCTTGGGTAATTATATCGGACATATACGTTGTTCTTCGCTTGTTACGGGATGTTATTCCGCGAGGGCAGGTTGTTCGTCCGAACAGTTTAAAATTAATTGCGCGTGGATGCTATGTTTTTATGCCCCGGCTGTTAAGTGCTTCAACAAGTGGTTGGAGCTGTTTTTCATACCGCTTCCATTTTTCAACGGAAGTTTTATAAATCGGCTGTGTCACCTGCGCTTTGCTGGCGGTCAAGACGGTACGTTTTTGTTTGTGTGGTTCCAAGCAGGCATCATCCCATTCCAGCCCGACAAAGTCGATCAGTTTGCGGGCCTGGTTTTCAAAGTCATTGACCGTGTCTTCGTAATCGATCTCCAGGAAACGTCCGGGCAGCACCTTGTTCCAGTGATCTATCATACCCCGGTACCGCTTATAGTTTTCGGCCAGCTCTTCCAGGTCATAGGACCAGTACTGCCCACGGGCGAAGTTCTGCTTGTAGCATGACAGGCATGTATCCATCGCACTGCGGCGTGAATGTATGATTTTTGCATTTGGGAACAGGCAATGGATAAAGCCGATATAGATATAGTTACCAGGCATTTTGTCGACAATGCGCTTTGCGTTATTATCTTTGACCCTGCCCTGAACCATTTCGATATATTTTTCGCCCAGAAGTTTTGTGTCGTCAATTCCCTCTGCGCCTGACATTTTATGAACCTTACCCAAATAGGGGAGTTCCCCGGCACCGTATATATCAGGGTGCGATGCCAGAATCTGTTCCGTCAAAGTTGTTCCGGAGCGCGGCATGCCGACAATAAAAACCGGGACGTCTGAATCGCAGCCTTTGCCTTCATACTTTTTTATGAATTCGGGCGAATACTGCTTTTTTAACAACTCATTGATATCCCATTCTTTCCAGGCATCGTTCGCAACAACTTTGCGTCTCAGGTCATTGGCGCGCTCCAGATATTCAAAAGACTGATCATATTTGCCCATGTGTTCATAAGCATCAGAGATGGCGTATAGAAGTACGGCTGTGAGTTCCAGTCCGTATGTTTCAATTTTCTTTTCCAGCTCCAGCATGTCCTGGAACATCGGGTCGTCTTCCGATTTGAACTTTTTCAGACTTGTCATTGTCGAATAAGGACCCGGCAGGTTTTTGGTCATTGACAAGACCTTGTTAACCAGCTTTTCGGCTTCTTCATTACGATTGAGGGAAATCAGCATTTCAGCCTGGTATTGTATGGCAAGGGGCCATTCCGGCGTAATCCGCAGGGCTTGATCCATGGTTTCAATTCCCTTCTCCATTTCCCCTTCAGCGTAGTAGACCATTGCCTTGCGCAGCCACGCCTGGGACATATCCGGGCTTATTTTGATGGCGGTATCGGCGGCTTCATGAGCTAACTCGAAGTTATTCATCCTTTCACGGATTTCAGCGAGCTTCATATAAGAACGTGCCGAGTTTGGCTCACGCTTTAAAGCTTCCTGTAAGATAGCTTCGCCATCATCAAACTGATCGGCCCGCAATAAAACATCGGCCAGGCTGAGATAGGTGGTAGCGTTTTCCGGATCAAGGTGAATGGATCTTTGGGCGGCCCTGTGTGCTTGCTCATATTTCCCCAGTTCACAAAGTGCTTTACTGAGATTTGTATAACCATCACAAAAATCCTCTTTGAAGGCAACGGCGTAACGTGCTGCCACAGCCGCTTCCTCGAAATGGCAGTTATCTGCGTACGCAACTGACATGTTGCTGTGTGCTTCATGATAATCTGGCTTTATATCAGTTGCCTTCTTGTAGAGCTCGATGGCTTCATCGCCTTTACCAAGATCGCGCAAAGCATTGGCAAGATTGTTAAGGGCCTCCGGGTTTTCCGGGGCAAGCTCAACGGCCTTGCGACATTTTTCCTCAGACCTTACCAGCCGTCCCATTTCACGCAGGGCATTGCCCCAGTTGATCCAGATCATGGGTTCGTCTTCTTTGATCTCGCTCGCCTTTTTCCAAACATCTAGCGATTCCTCGTACTTGATACGTTTGGCCAGAATGATTCCCAGATTGTTGAGTGCGACGATATTTTCCGGTTCAATTTCCAGCGCTTTACGGCAGATTTCTTCCGCTTCTTCATAGCGTTCTAAAAGCCAGAGCGTATAAGATTTGTTATTAAGCGCGTCGATGTATTCCGGCTCTGTTTCCAGGGCTTTGCTATAGGCTTCGAGTGCATCATCGTATTCATGAATAGCTGTTAAAACACCGCCATAGTTATTCCAGCAGTTATGGTCCTTGGGTTCTGTTTTAAGAGCCAATTCAAGGAAATGTTTGGCTTCATCATAATTGCCAGATTGAAATAGAAGAACGCCCAGAAATTGCGTTGTTGGAAAATGATCAGGCACGCTGCGTAAAATATCGCGGTAAGTGCGTTCGGCCAGAATATAATTTTCAGATTGATGGTGCCCTTGTGCCAGCTGCAGAGCCTCGTCAAGGGTTACTTCATGTTTTTCTTCCTCTTGTTTATCCTGCGCTTCATTAATATCCGATGTCATGCTGCTTTTCTCCGCCACTCTATTTGTTGTTGTTTTTCGTGTATAAAAATATTTTCGACCTTGAGGCCATGCATATTATGTGTTTACCCTCAGCTAGTAAATAAGAAATGTGGCGGCTTAAATTTAAGTTTGCCATATAAATTAAATAATATTTTAACCAAAACGCTTTATTATAGTAAGTACAGCAAATGGTTTGTTGTAACACGAGGAAAGCCCCTGAATAGAGTCTGTTCGATAGAGCAGATAGTGGGTTTTCAAAAGGTGTTTTGTGTGATACCGTGCATACTTAGAGGTTTGCAAATACAAAAGTGTAAAAGGATTTTTACGCTACGCTGACTGAGTTAAATTAATGCCAAACTAGGAAAGTAAGGAGCTTAGCTATGTCTTATAAGAAGTCCCATATCAAAACAAAAGCGGCGGCGGTGGCAGGTGCAGCCGTTGTTGTCTTAAGTGGTGCCGTGCCACAGCCGCTGATCAGCAGCGCGCATGCTGCATCTGCAAAAATCAGTGTTACAGGAAGTTTTAAAACAGGTATTACCTTGGCCGCTGGTAAAAACGCGCAGTTCGGTTCAAACGCTGTGACGGATGTAAACGGTAAGGCTACAATTAGTACGGCCGGTGTTTTGGCGGTTTCAAAAGCTGTTAAGATTGGTGGTGCGGTGCAAGCCGGGTCATTTGCCTTTACAGCTGTTAGTACTGTCCCGAACGTTGATATTACCGTTGCTAAATTGGGTGCTCTTACCCTTGTTGCAACAGGTGGTGGTGGTGGTCCTGTCGGTACCATGAAGCTTGCCAAGATTACCCTTGGTGGTATTGGTGCTGCGGTAACAAACCTGTTATCTGGTGGTGGTACAACCGCTCAAAAAGCCGGTTATGACATCAACGCCCTTGTTGGCCCGATCAAAGTCGGTGCGCAGGTAACATGGGGTGCTGTTCAGCCAATTGGTGCTTTTACGCAGCAGATTACCCTGACCATGGCGTACTAAAATACGCAAAGTTAAAAGTTTTAAAAAAACCCCGGAATTTCCGGGGTTTTTCTTATGCGCCTGCTTCTAAATAAGAATCTTACAATTACTGTCACCCCGGATATCGCTTCCTCCTTCGCCAAGGCTTCGGAGGACAAGGCGCTCTTCCGGGATGACGGAATGCATGATTTTTAATTCAAATGACTATATTATGCGGATTCCTTACCGTTTTTCCGGCTCTCCAAGCTTATCGGTTCTTCCACATTATCGATGAATTCATCCATAAATATATATGTACTTAATTTCTCAAGTTGTGTTTCGGCTAGATGGCCAACGCGCTCTAGACCGTCTGAAGTCCCTTTTTCTGTCTCCAGTTTTTTCACCATTTTTAAAATATCTTCATAATAGTCTTTATTTTCTTCAATGATCTGCCGTTCGGCTTCTCTCACCCATGTCATAAACAGACCCTTTTCCGGTTCTTCGCCGATAAGGTTATAAAGAAATAGATAAAGAACGCGCCTGAGCGCTTTGGGGGAGCTACCGACCGGAATTATCAGATGCGTGACGCTTAGTGTTTTTTCTTTTTTATTTAAAGTCATGGCCGGCATAAAGCGACTGAGATCCGCCACTTCTTTGCCCAGTTTCTTTTGTTTTAGTGCACCTTGAAGGCTGTTAATTCTAATAAGGCCAATATCCGGCACCTCCAGCTCCATCGGTATGGAGCGTATAATTGGCGCATTTGTATCGACAAAGTCATAGCGTATAAGGGTATCGAAGGCGTCCATAATACCGTAAAAGGCATAGCATTCCAGGCTCCCTTCAACCACCTGCTGGGCTAGAACGGATAGATCGCCGGGCCTTACACCAATACCGACATTGAATGTGGCCCCGCTCCAGTGATGGTTGAGAAAATCAACGATCGGCATCAAAATACTGACAGACGAGGCGCGGATATGGTCTTCATAACCCAGATGTCTGGTTTTCAGGAAAGTGTCACTAATAAAATGATTAAGTGCTTCTCCCTCGAGCCCTTTCTTTACTTTTTCGGATGATTCGTTAAACCGTTTTCCAAAAAAACGTCCCTGGCCAAGTAATTCTAAAAGATTCGGGTAGGGTGCAATCGATAACAAAAAAGACAATTCCTGGTGCAGGGAAACTTTATCAGTCAGGCTATAAAGAGCCATCATGCATTCCGTAAGCTTTTTTTGTAATGTGCTAAGATTGCTATGCTTAGGGAAATCGACGATAAACTCACCATTTTTTACGGTGACCTCATATTGATCAGCGGGCAAAAGTATATCTCTTGAAAGCCTTATAATTTCTTTGCCTATAGCCATAGGCTCCTTGGTTTCAATGCTCAGGCTTCCTCCCCTGTCATGAATGACAAGCTCAGAATGCGTTCCGCCGCCACCTTCCTCGACTAATTTTTCGAGCTTTTGTAGCTGTTTTTCAATTTCCGGGTTGTCTGTTTTAATAATAGCCATGAAGCGTCTGTATATCCTTTTCTTGGACTAAGAATTGCATTAGAAATGCTTATATAACTGAGTACTCAGAATCAATAAACTGAATTTTTCATTATAAAAATGATTTTCACACTATGAAAAGAAAAAACAAGAAAAAGCAAAAAAAGACATTAGTGGCCGTTTCGGCTCTGGCCTTGAGCGCTGCTTATGGAGGCCCTGTATTTGCGCAGCTCCAGATTACCTGCTCACAAGCCATCAGGTTTGGAGCATACGATGCGTGTTCAAATGGAAAACTAACAGTTCAGCCTAATGGTTCAACAAGTAATTTAGGCTGTCTGGTTACAATAACTGCCGCACAGCCCGGTCAATGTATTCTCTCAACTTTGGGGCCGGGGCCTTCAAAAAGTGTCAAAGTTAGTTTTGCTGTCAATTTTATCAATATTACCAATGGTACCTCGAACGTAAAAATTGATAGTTTTCAGATGCGGGCTACGACTGGCACAAAATCGGCAGCAAAAGCTACTTTTAGTCCAACGCAAGTAACAAATACTGTGACATTAAATGTTGGGGCAAGGATGAATTATAATGATAACCAGGCAATAGGAAATTACACTGGAAATATTACTATTAATGCAAACTAGAAAAATGGTGTGGTCGCGTGTATAAGGTTTCTGATCCATAAGTGAATTAGAGGAAAAAATGAAAGTACAATTTAGATATCTCTCTCATAAAGCGACTATCGTTCTCTTGCTTTGTTTTTTGATGGTTCTGCCGGCTGTTAGTGCCTGGGCAACTTTTATTTCTCCCAAGCGTGTCATGATTGAAACCAGGGAAAGAACAGCAAGCTTGACAATCTTGAATACCAGTGAGTACCCACTGGTTTATCGCTTTGCATGGGAAAATCGTGCACAAAACGCTGAGGGAAAAGTGGTGCTGCTTGAAGAGGGCGCAACAAGTCCCGGCTATAATCCCCTGAACGGTATGGTGCAGTTTTCGCCGCGCCAGGTTATTCTTAAGCCGAAAGAACACCAGAAAATTAGATTTCTTGTGCGCCGCCCCGCGGATTTGGCGGAAGGTGAATACCACTCGCATTTTCTTATCAAAACGGAACCTATTGGTGATGAAAAACCTGTTGAGCAACCGACTAGTAACCAGAAGATTTCAGGGATATTGCGCGTTAAAGCCAATGTATCAATTCCTGTCTTTTTGCGTCATGGAAAAACCAATGTTGATTTTACATTGCAGGAGGCCCGTCTCTTCAATAAGGAAGGTGTAAATTATGTGCACGTTAAAACGGCCAACAACAGTACGCGCAGTGTTTACCTTAAATCTGAGCTCGATTGCAAAGCCGCCGATGGAACCGTGACCACGACTTTGATACAGAGTGTGAAGTTGTATGCGGAAGCGCCGGGGACGGATAATCAGTTCTCTATACCGAAGACTTTTACTTTGGATAAATGTACCAGCCTTGATTTCAAGCTAAGCGGGACCGATGACTTCGAGCACCAGCATAAGGTTTTGGCGACCATTCCTGTTACCAGATAAAGCTTCCTGATTGATAAAACCAAAAGGCCCGGTTTTTTTGTACCGGGCCTTTTTTATGCGGCCCGACAATAGCCCAGGCAGCCCCGCGTGTGGATAAGTCTGTGCAACGTTCATGAAAAACGCTGTGGATAAACGATTCGTACCCTTTGCATTTTGATTCTTTTCAACTAAGGCGTGCTATGATTCTGGTGGGCTATTCTATTACTTAATCTCTGCTCTATTTCATGAGCGATCATCATTGTTGGTATGTAATCGGGCGCAAATTGCGTCTTGCAATCGCGTATGCGTTATTTGCAAGTCTCTTTATTGCTAACCCAGCTTTTGCTGCTGAAAGCACTGGAACAGCAGCGTTAGAACCGGTCGCAGAAGGTGTTGCGTCCGAACTGTCGAATATTGTCCAAACGGTGGCGTCGCAAAAAGTCGCCGAACCCTTGGGCGCACCCGAAACGGAACCGTCTGAAGAAAAAGACGAAGTCACCGACCCATCCTCTCATCTCGAAACAAAGACATTAGAGCAAGCGCAAGCAGATTTATATGCTTTCGAAGATGATGAGACATATGACCTTATCCTTGCTGTTCGCCGCAAAGGCGAAATTATCTCCCAGGAAATTATAGGTTTTCAAAAAGGCTTTACCTATTATCTTCCGGTTCGTGGATTTGCCCAGGTTATTAAATTCCCGACAGAAGCCAATCTTGCACAAGGTACGGTTAGCGGTACCTTCTTTAATAATCAAAATACTTATAGTGTTGATGCGAACAGAGGCACGTTCACCGTCAGGGGTGAAACCTTCGATCTGCCCGAGGGCAGTTACTTTATTAAGGACCTTGGCCAAAACATTGGCGACATATATGTAACGCCTGAAATTATCAATCAGCTTTGGCCGATCGATGCTGAGATCGATTTTTCCGAACTGGCTATTATTATAAAGACCGTAAAGCTCCTTCCTTATGAACTGGAGATAGAGAGGAAGAAAAGGCAAGACAGGCTGGAAGGCCGGGAAGGAGAAGATGCGGGTCCGCAGTTTGAATTCATACCGAATAATTACAAACTTCTCGGCAAGCCAATTTTCAACATATCCGAGGCTACGTCCTGGAGCGAAGATAACTCCAAATTTCTAAGCAGTATAAATGTGTCGGGCCGGGGCGATGTCTTCGGGACCAGCGCCGATTACACGACCAACACAATTTATGACAGCGAGGAGGGGTATGACCTTACCAATGCCCGTTTGCGCCTTACCCGTCAGAATCTGGGTGACGGCTCGCTTCCTTTCGGGCTCAAAATGGTTCAGCTGGGCGACGTTGCCGCCAAGCCCTCCCCTTTGATAAGCAAGTTCTTCTCCGGCCGCGGTGCTTATCTATCGACATCAACAAGGCCGACCAATCAAAGATTTGATGAAATAACAGTTGATGGCACGGCGCAGCCGGGATGGGAAACAGAACTTTACCGCGGCACGCAATTAATCGATTTTGGGTTTGTCGACGAGACAGGCCGTTACCAGTTTGACAATATCCCCCTTAACTTTGGTAAAAACGAAATTAAAGTTGTGCTCTATGGACCTCAGGGACAAATAGAGGAACAGGTTAAAACCTATCAGATCAAAAGAACTCAGCTTAGGCCTGGTGAAACCACATACGAAGCCAGCGTTCTTGACCTTGGTCGGCCCTTAATCGATGTCAGAGAAAATAAACCCAAAAAATTTAAAAACAGTACAAAGTTTATTCGCGTCAACCGGGGCCTTACCCACTGGTTGACCGGCTTTGCGACCCTGACGCGAACACCCGAACCCAATACGACGGAAGACAATACATTTGTAACATTGGGCGGTGAGTTTAATGCGCTGGGCGGAACAGGTCAGGTCGAGCTCTATAAAGAAGCCGATGGTGGCACTGTTTATGATGCACGCTTTAGCACGCAATTTGCCGGAATCAACACAGGCTTTAGAAGCACATTCCTCAATGACTTTGAAAGCACGGAAGCCAGCTTCGGCCAGAACAGAAAAACGTTCGAGGGAGAATTCCGTGCGGCCAAATCCTTTAACCTGGGTTTCGGAAGTCTGGGGCTTAACTTAGACACCCGTCATACGAGGCGGGCGAATGATACACGCACAACCCGCAGCGGTTTTTCACAGTCACTATCGACCAACGGCTTTGGTGCGAGTAACGCGTTTTCAACAAACCACATAGACGGCAAGCATCAGACCTCCGATGGAACGTTCAGTGTCAATACGCATATTTCTAATCAGTGGAAGCTCCGTTCTTCACTTGATTACAATATTCACCCGAAAGCAGATCTTGAATTATCGCGCTTTGACTTAAGTTACGACGATAACAACAAGTTCTCAGCTTCTCTGGAAGCACGCCAGGGCCTTAAAGAAGAGGGTACGACCCAGCTTGGCGTTAGCGCCAATTATGACTTCGATAAATTCCTGGGAAGCGCCGATGTCGATTGGGACAGTGATATCGGGTTTGATCTGATGCTGCGTGCCAGCACGACGCTCGGTCCGGATGCTGAGGATGGCTCCTACATATTTACCACGAGTTATAAAGGCCATAATACGGCTCTGAAAATCAGGCTGTTCCACGATAAGGATAGCGATGGTGAGTATGGAGAGGGCGATGAGCCCGTCGAGGGCGGTAAGGTTTTTGTTAATCAAAACAAAACCACGCCTTCGGACAGCAACGGAATTATAGAACTTCTCGGTGCCGGTCCGCCCGGCCTGGTGAATGTCAGGGTTGATCAGGAATCACTGCCCAACCCATTCCTAACATCTATCAAGGAAGGCTACAGCACAGTACTGCGCTTAAGAAGCAAGCCTTTCATTGATTTTGCACTAATTGACACCGGCTCTATCGACGGCGTTATCCGCTTTGAGGATGGCGCGCCGATACCCGGTCTCATAGTCCAGCTGGTTAGCTCGGACGGACTGGTCCTTCAGGAAGTACCTACACTTTCTGACGGTTTCTATGTCTTCGAATTCGTGAGGCCCGGAATCTACATCGTACAGGTTTCAGCCTCACACCAGATTAACGTTCCGCCGAAAACCGTATCGGTAACTTCCGAAGAGATCTTCGCCTATGGCGTGGATCTTACCCTGTTGGAGCAGGCTGAGGAAGTTTCGGCTACCAAAGAAGCAGACGGAGGCAGTGGTAGAGTAGCCCATACATACCACAATGCTCCGGTAGCCGATGGAACGTTACAGCCTGCTCCATATCCTTCTGATGACGGATTCCAACCCGTTGTCAGTGCGGTTCGGATCGGGGAGCATCCATACAAGGTTCGCCTTGTATTGGATCTCTCCGGTCCGTCCGATTACAAAATTACGTCCGAGAATGGAGGAGACATTATCAACATTGACCTGCCAAGTACAGCCTGGGATGCAGATAGATATCATGATCTGAGCAAACACCCGATTTTCGAAAAATGCGAAGTTCTGGGAATCGACGGTGGTACCGGCTCACGCCTGAGACTGCATGCCCGCTCACCGATAGAAACTTTCTACAACACAGCCATTCCGCCGGAAAAAGGCAGAGGGCACCGGATCTATGCTGATTTCCTTAAAATCAAATAAAGCTATCCCATAGATTCCGTCAGGCTTTGACAGCGAATCATTGACGCTTTATCTGGCTGCCCCATAGGCTTGTGAATATTCACCAACCTTATCTCTTTGAGCGTTCAAGAATTGCCATATCGTTTTCAGAAACATAAAAGCTCATTCACTTCTGTATCGGCCCTTTGTTTTATGGGGCTGGTTTTATCAGGTTGTGGCGAGAATTCGTTTCTTGATCGGGACCCTCTGGCTTTTCTGTCCAGTCCGCCCAAGGCCAAGAATGAAAAGAAAATGGCCGAGGCGGTTGAGCCGCCCGACATATTTACAAATATAGAGCCTTTGGAAGTGAAAGGCGGCGGCACGCTGGGTAGCTTTGGGGTTAATCTCGACACTTATTTTGCCGGCGAGCTCAAGGATGAGGACGACCGGATCATGCGGTTGGAAAAAGCCGTGGTGGCAATGCACAAGGATCTAAAAACTTTAGCCCCGGCGGTTCAGCGTTTGGCCGATATCGAAGTGGCGATGAAACGAAGGGTGGAAACATCTGCCCTGCAGGCACCGCAGCCTTTGCTTCATGATGACACCGGCACGCCAATGCAGCCTGCTATGCGAGTTATTGCAACAGGAATGCCGCAGCAGACTTCACCCCCGCCGGGTACCCCGGTTCATCAGGGTGCCAGGCTTATGGCGGATGCTTCAAGCAGTACGATTGTTAGCGGTATTCGCACCGGTGAGCATACGGATAAGGTACGTATCGTTTTTGATGTGACGAAGAAAAATACGTCCTACTCGGCTGACCTTGATAACAACGAAAATATTCTCGTTGTTGAAATGCCCAATGCGCGTTGGAAGACACCGACAGATTTTGAATCCTTTCGGCAAATCCCGGTTCTAAAATCCTATAAAGTCGATAGCTTCAATAACGGACAGGGCAATATATTTGTTTTGCAACTTAAGGGGCCAACGCAAATTTTGGCGCAGGGAAAATATCCGGCCTTGTCCGGCGAAGGCGAACGCATTGTCATTGACCTTAAGAAGTAGCTGCCAGCTTATCTTCAATCAAAATATTATGCAGGAATGCGTAATAATTTTCGATTGATTTGCGGGTCGTCATTTCATTACTGGTATGATAAGCGCGGGTCGGGATCTGAATGGTGGCGCCCGACCACCTTCCTTCTGCTCCCTGAATAAGACGTCCCAGCTCAGTTGAGCCCAGCTCGTCCGGCGTTCTTCCCAGCCCCAATATATATTCATCCTTAACCTGAAACGGCAGTTTGATCTTTTTGCATCTGTCGATGAGTTTGCTGACCAGTTCCGGGTTGAAGTGCTCGCTCTTGTCGCGGTTGCGGAATATCACCATGCCTTCTTCTATTGGCTCCGGATTGTTGTTATAGGGGCTGGTGTCGAGAACAAGCAGCTTATCGCTCTCAATATTATGTTCTTCCAGATAACTGACGATATGCAGCCAACTCTTGCCTATTTCCTCTTCCGTGGTCAGTAGGGCGGTGCCGTCAAAACCGTTCGCAAACAACTCATAAACAACGCCCAAAGACATGGCGTTGTCAATTTGCCCCTTAATATGGCCGTCTTCTTCTCTTGCCGTCCGGCCATAAGCCAGTGGTGTGTTGGATGCTATATGGGGCATATCGTGGACGTAAAAAATCGAATCACCGTTTTCCATGCAGGATGGGCAGGTCTCAATCCGGCCCTCCCCCAGTTTTTGACCGGTTTCGGGATGGTAGGCAAAAACGATTTCATCGGCGAAACGCTCACTGATGGATTCGAGCGCGGCGTAAGACGATCTGTTGTTTTCGCCGTATTTGATCTCCTTTATGTATTGCGCGGCGTAAGCATATTCTCCATTGCCCAGACTGATAAGCCCATGGCGGTCGACATGCGCACATATAATAGAGGACCCGGGATTTTTACCGGATACAACCAGCAAGCCATCAAGAAGAAAGGCGCTGAGACCCAGCTTTGTGAAATCTTCGCGTAAATGATTCAAAAAAAGCTGCTCAAACCCTACGACTGCAGGGACAGAGAGGTATTCAATCGTTTTCGAAATAATATTGTCGGAGGTCATTGGTTATGCTGTGCCAAAGAGAACTTACATTACTAACTTATAGCAAAAGCACATTATAAAACCATCCTGTATTCGATTCTTTTCAAGAACATAATGATGTTATGCCTCTGTGCAGTTTCTTTTTTGATTCGTGTAAGGGGGAAGTAATGCCCAAGTAAATAATTATGTAAAAAACTAGAAGGGCAAGTTATCCACAGATAATTATACATAACTATTTATTTTGCTGAAATAATGATGTTGTTAACATGGCGGTAATAGTTTACATTGTAACATGCATATGTATGTTGGAACATGCAATCGTGTTCAGAGGCGCTACATGTGCATTATGAGTAATCTATTCCTTTGCGGTTCCAGATTTGTTTTCATTTTTACAGTACTAAGTTAGGAGCAATATAATGTTCAATAGCAAAAAACTTTTGTTAACGGCTGTTGTCGGTGGTTTGGTTGGTATGACCGCCATATCCGCCCAAGCAACAGATATTGATGTCGACGCGACTTTAAATACACGAGAGGCAGTATCTTTAACCAAAAACACGGATATGGATTTTGGTACGATTGAATATGCTGCTGTTCACTCAGGTACACTTCAATTGGGCTCTAACGGTACGCCCGTGCTGAACGCCCCGATCGGTCTTACGCTCGATGCGACAGGTTCTACGGCTGGTGATATAACCATCAACCATACCGCCGGAACAGTTGAAGTCACTTGTGAGGTAGGTGGTACGTTGGATGACGGTTCTGCTAACACGATCACCTTGCAGAGTGTTGGGTTTGACGTGAATACCGGTGCGGCATTTGGCGCTATGGCCAACACATGTGGTGGTCTTGGTGTCGGCCCTGTTAGTGTTGATACGACGGCACTTCCAAACCCACAAATTCTAATTGGTGGTGAACTTGACCTGAACGGTAGTGTGATTGTGGCCGGTGGTCCGACCTATAGCACGACAACAGGCGGTGACCCCGTTACGTTCCGGGTTATCTTCCCATAATTTAAAACATTGAAAATATTACAAAAAACGGCGGGTGGCCTGGTCATTCGTCGTTTTTTTATGGCTGGGCGTAGCGAATATTTGTTGTTTACCACAATTAGTCCGACAGGCCTTGCGCAATAGCCAGGCAATCTGTAAATAGTCAGGCATGAGTAGATGCTGCCATATTTTTTGCTGTCTTTTGTTTTTGGGCATATGGGCCTGTCCCTATGCCGCGAAAGCGCAGCTGGTGATCGATAACAGGGCGGCTATGGGCTTTGGGACCGTCACATTTGATACGACCCATAACGGCAATTTACAGCTCGGAACGAACGGTATCCTCCAGATTACCGGTATTGGTATGACGTCCGGCAATGATGCCCAGGCTGGCCATGTGGTTATTACCAGCCCTGATACAGGTCTTATTGAAGTAAAATGTGAGACAACAGGAAAGCTTGCCGATCCACCGGCGACGACTCTGGATATTATCAATACGGAAATAGTTTTAGACACGCCACAGCCATTTGGTAGCGGCGATCCTTGCCAGGGGACCAAGAATAATGATCCTGTGGTTTTATTAATTGATTTGGCGGCCAGCGTTGACCCGGATATCTTCATCGGCGGTGAAGTTGAGGTTTTGGGTCCTTTAACGTTCCCGGCGGATAGAAGCTATGAAACCACAGGTGGTGGTGGCGCGAAGCCGATCGTCTTGTCTATTGTTGTACAATAAATTATGGTATCTTAGAGCTGGTGTTTTTTGTAACTTAAGTTAGGTGTATCAATTGCTTATGAGAAAATTATTTGCCCTTATTCTGGTTGTTGCTTTATTGATTCCAGCGCGTGTCAGTCTGGCCGATACAGTTTTGTTTATTACCCCCACTCGCGTTAATTTGAGCGACAAGGATTCTGTTGAGGAAATCAGGGTGACGAATATGTCGAGCATTGCCCGGTCTTATAACCTCAGTCTTCAAAATCTGATTATGACCGCAAACGGTACGACGACCCAGGTCGATAATTTCGATTACGCCGCCAAGCGGATGATCCGTTTTGTGCCGCGGCAATTTGATTTGGCACCAAACAAAACGCAAGTAGTCAGGATCATGGGGCGTATTCGCCCTGATACGGCAGACGGCGAATATCACAGCCATCTGGAATTCTTGGAAGATATCAGCAAGCGCAAGGAACTGAATGAAGGTAGTGGTGAGACTGAATCCAAGATGATGGCGCACGTGTCTTATGCGACGGGAATTCCCGTTACCATTCGCAAAGGCGCTATTGATGTATCGCTTGGGGCAAGGGACGTCAAGCTTAGCCAAAACAAAAACGGCCAGTATGTTGTGTCACTGATGCTGGAGCGCAGCGGAAATGGCCAGGGAGAGGCCTTTATTGATACAGATTATACCGGGCCGGACGGCAAAACGATAAAAGCGGCAACGCGCCGCACTGTTTATATATACCGCGAGCGCGATGAGCGCCCATTTGAATATGTTTTAAACGTCCCCGACGGACAGACATTGCAAAAAGGAGGAGAGCTAAAAATCACTGTGTTCAATAATTATAAGGCTGGCAAAGAACCGGCTACACAACTTACCTTGCCATTCAATTAAGACTTTTTATCAGAACTTTCTTTTCGCCATATCCGTATGGCTTTCCATCAGTAGGGATTTATGTCCGTTCTGTCTCTCAGGACCGCTATCCTGGTCCTATGCATTATCACCGCTAGCTTAGTATTCGGCACCGTGGTCGCCGGACCCGTTCTTGCGGCCGTTACAATCACGGAAAGGCCCGAGAACGAATTTCTGATCCTGGAGCTACGGATCAATGGCCGCATCCGCGACAGGGCCACGATTGCCTATTTGCCGGAGCAAGCCAACCCAAGTCAGGTGCTGGTGCCGTTGGGCGCCCTTAGCAAGGCGCTCAGTTATGCCATCAAGGTAAATCCGGTCGACGGTATAGCGGAAGGATTTTTTCTGCAGGAAAGCAATCTTTTCCAGCTTGATCTGGAGCGCCAGATTGTCTTTCTGGGCGGGGTAGAAACACCAATTACATCGCAAGAAGCTGAGGCGCATTTTGAAGATATCTATGTGCGGGCGGATATTCTACAAAACTGGTTCGGCCTGAACATCGAACTTGATTTAAGTACCTTGCGGCTTGAAATATCGACTGACGCGCCCGTTCCTTTTGAGCTTGATATTGAGCGTCAAAAGCATGCCTCTGTTTTGCTGGACCGCCATGTCTTTGAAGGTGGGCAGGCTGGCGGGGGCAGTAAGCTGCTGCCCTATAAGGCTCTTAGTCCTCCAGGTTTTATTGTGCAGCAAACACTGAACGTTCAAAGCAATCCGCAAAACAACCGCTATCAAAGCACGACGTCTCTTGAGGGCAGTATGGATTTTATGGGGCTTGGGACGCGGCTTGTTCTGACCGGCATCATGGATAGCCGCGACGAGGATGAAATTCAAACTTCCCAGCTTACGTTTCAAAGAAGAGATCCTAATGCGCAGATGTTGGGGCCTTTAAAGGCCGGTAAAATTGCGCTGGGTGATGTTGATTTTCCGGACGCCCCGCTGATTAAGGGTCGTGATCGCGGGCGCGGTCTGGCGATTTCATCGGATCCGTCTTTGGGTTTTACATTTTCCCACGGGCCTGAGGATTTTATTATAGACGGCGATGCTCCACTTGGCTGGGATGCAGAGCTTTACCGCAACGGCCATTTTGTCACCTTTCAGGATGTCGGCGATGATGGCCGTTTTAGTTTTGAAGGCGTAGAGCTGTTAACTGGATTTAATCTGTTCCAGATCATTCTTTACGGGCCGGAAGGTCAGACAAAAACCACATCGCGGCGCGTGTTTCGCGGCCCCAACATGCTAAGGGAAGGAGAGGTTGCTTATGATGTTTCTCTGGGCCAGCCGGAATCTGATTTTCTACCGCTATCCAAAGATGCGGAGGACGACGATACGTTCGGGCTGAGTGGTCAGGCCTTTTACGGGTTGAACCGCTTTCTTACAGTAGGGGGCAGTGTATTTCGCGGACCGGATGATGAAAATGCGGCCAGTGATGAATTAAGCGCGGCTTCGGTGTCGGCGATAACATCTTTTGCCGGATTTAATACGCAGTTCCAGCTTATGAGTGCCAATGAAGGCCGGCGCGCTTATGACGTTGAAACCAGAACGCGTTTTCTTCAGGCCAATATCAGTGCCGGCCATACAGAATACACAGGATTTACGGCTGATGATCAGGATTTGAAACGCAGTAGCACTCTTGCTGCAAACCGTAGTTTTGGTTCTACAAATGTCAGCTTTAGTGCGCAGAGCCGCAGTTTTCAGAGAAGAGAAAAAGAACTGTCCCTCGATAGCACCGTGTCCGCAGGTTTGTTTGGTGTGGAGCTTACCAATTCTCTGGAAAGGGTTTTTTCACCCAGTGAGACACAGGAATCTTTTGAAGGGGAGTTAACGGGGCTTGTCGATATGTTTGATATTCGCTTTCGTAATAGCCTTGTTTATGATCTGGATTCAAGGGCCCCCGAGACATTTCGTACCTATCGGCTTTCTGCCCTCAAAAAACTGGATAGGGGAAGTACCGTGCGGCTCAACGGGCTGCATGATTTTCTCTCAAGCCAGTCCACAGGGGAGCTTCGCTATAGCAAGAATTTTGAAAATTTTTCCTTTGACGTGAATCTCGGCGCCTCTACTACCAATAGCTATCAGGCTGGTCTGACATTGCGAACGGCGCTGCAGCCAAACAATAAAGGGCAATATAAGCTGGTGAGTGCGCAGGATGGTGGTTTGGGCTCCGTCGGTTTGCGTGCCTATGTTGACAGCAACGGCAATGAAATTTTTGATGATGGCGAGAAACTGCTGGAGAATGTTGAGTTTGTAGCCAGCCGTGGCAATGCGAGAGGTGCTACGGACGCAGACGGCACTATTTTTATGAGCGGGCTGGTGGAAGGGCCAACGCGGTTCTTTGTTGAAGAAGACAGCCTGCCGAGCATTTATCTCAGTCCTTATCACGAATATGCCGATATTATTCCTCGCCGCGGGGCAACAACGACCATCGATTTCGGTTTCAGGCAGCTCGGCGAAATAGACGGTTTCATATACATGCAGACAGCGGAGGGGCAAAAAGCCATGCCTGGTGTTGATGTTGTTGCTATCGACGTGGCATCAGGTGCGGAACTGGACAGAGTGAACAGCGAATTCGATGGCTATTATGTGATTCCTGCCTTGCCCCTGGGCACTTATGAAGTGCGCGCGCTTCCAATCTGGTCTGAAGAGGAATCGCAGATGCCTTCTAAAGTTGTTGAGCTCACAAATGATGAAGCCCTTCAGCTTGATATAAATTTAATCCTGCCGACTCTTGTTGTATCGGATGAGAAAGAAGGATGGGAAGAGTAAGAATGGCTTGCCAGGCCGTAGCAGCCGACAAGTCCGCCTTCGCTTTTTCAAAGCTACGGCGTGACAGCCTTCTCGCTAATCTCGCTACGCTTGATAAGCTGCGAAGGCTGGTGCCGCTGGGGTGATTTGAACACCCGACCCACGCATTACGAATGCGTTGCTCTACCCCTGAGCTACAGCGGCGCCAGATGTATGGAATACAGTGAAATCACACGGTTTTTCAATCAAAAACTTGCAAGAAAAGTCTCCAGCCCTTATATCCCTAATCGGAAGGTCGGCGCGGGCGGCTCTTCGCCCAACCCGGTCAGGGCCGAAAGGCAGCAGCCGTAAGCGTTTTTTGCCGGGTCGTGTCCGGCCTTCCACTTATTTATTGGTTTAACCTGCGTAAACTTGGTTAAGACTTTTATTGGTTTAACCTGTGCAAGCTTGGTTAAGACTCGCAAAAAACCGGTCAAGACAGGCGTGAAATACCCCTTACAGCTTGCCCCGCGCCGGGAATCATTCTACATAAAGTATATGAGTGAAAAACCAGAGCCTTACCGCGTTTTGGCGCGTAAATACCGCCCCCAGAACTTTGACGAGCTGATAGGTCAGGATGCGCTGGTCCGCACCCTGAAAAATGCCATTGAATCGGGGCGGGTGGCCCATGCCTTTATGCTGACCGGGGTGCGCGGAGTGGGCAAGACGACAACCGCGCGGATTATCGCCAAGGCGCTGAATTATACCGGCGCAGATGGCAAGGCCGGGCCGACAACCGGCGCGACGGATGATTGCCCGCTTTGTCAGGCGATTTCCGAAGATCGCCACCCGGATGTGCTGGAAATGGATGCCGCCACCCATACCGGGGTTGACGACATCCGTGAAATTCTCGATGGCGTGCGTTATGCGCCAAGCGAAGCGCGCTACAAGATTTATATCATTGACGAAGTGCATATGCTTTCGAAACAGGCGTTCAATGCTTTGCTGAAAACGCTGGAAGAGCCGCCTAGCCACGTGAAGTTTATCTTTGCCACCACCGAAATCCGCAAAGTGCCGATCACGGTTCTATCGCGTTGCCAACGCTTTGATCTGCGCCGGGTTGAGGAACAGGTTTTAAGCGCCCATTACAAAAACATCTGCGCGCAGGAAAAAACAGAGGTGGAAGACGAAGCGATTGCGATGATTTCGAGAGCCGCAGATGGCTCGGTGCGTGACGGGCTATCGCTACTCGATCAGGCGATTGCGCTAGCCAGTGATAAAATAGCCACCAATGATGTGGCCGATATGCTGGGTCTTGCCGATAGGGCCAAAAGCCTTGATCTGCTGGAAAAGGCTCTGACCGGTGATATGCCGGGCGCGCTGGAGATTGTTGATGATCTGTATGCCGGTGGCGGTGATCCGGCGGTGGTTATCCAGGATCTTCTTGATCTCACACACATGTTAACGCGGCTTAAGGCCGTGCCGGGGGCCGAGGAATTAAAACAGGCTTTATCCGGGGAACAGTTAAAACGCGCCAAAGAACTGGCTGATAGCCTGAGCATGCCAACGCTGGGCAAGACATGGCAAATCCTTCTCAAAGGTCTGGGCGAAGTGAATATCGCATCCAATCCGCAAATTGCCGCCGAGATGGTGATGATCCGGCTGGTTTACGCCGCCGATTTGCCCGATCCGGCTGATTTAATCAAAAAGCTCAAAGACCAACCCACAACACAAAGCAATCAAAGCGCTCCGTCGCCATCAAATGCACCGACAAGAGAGCCCGCAAGAGAACCGGCACCCGTGTCTATGGGAGGTGCCGCTGCGGCGAGCGCGCCGGCCCCTCAACACAATACCGTACCGCAAACCGATGCGGTCAGTGAAAAAGCGCTGAACACATTGGAAGACATTGTCGCTTTGCTCGAAGAAGGGCAGGAAATTTTACTAGCCGGTTATGTGTACCAGCATGTGCATCTGATTAAGCTGGAGCAAGGACGGCTGGAGATTAATCTTGAGCCCGAAGCGCCGCCAAAACTGGCACAGGATTTGGGCCAGCGTTTAAGCACTTTGTCCGGTCAGCGCTGGATTGTTAGTGTTTCCGGGGCGCGGGGGCAATCGACACTCGCGCAAATCGGCCAGGCCGCGCAGCAAAAAGAATTCGAAGACGTTTTGAAACTTCCGGTTATTCAGGATATTCTTGAAGTGTTTCCGGATGCGATACTGAAGGACATTAAAACCAAGGAACAAAAACAATGATGAATTTTCAAAAAATGATGCAGCAGGCCCAGCAAATGCAATTCAAGCTGCAGGAAATGCAGGAGAAGCTGGCCGAAATTGATGTCGAGGCTGAATCCGGCGGCGGCATGGTCAAAGTGGTCATGGCTTGCAGCGGCACCGTCAAAAGCGTCAAAATCGACCCAACAATCATTACGCCGGGTGATGCCGAAACGCTGGAGGATCTGGTTGTGGCGGCCATCAACAATGCCAATACTGCCAAAGATGAGCGCATCAAGGCGGAAACCCAGGCGATGATGGAAGAGCTCGGCCTGCCCGAAGGCACGCAATTGCCGGGGATGTAATTTGCGCATTCTCACCTGGAACATTAACTCCGTCCGTTTGCGCATTAATCACGTGTTGCGCCTGGCCAAAGAATGCGATCCCGATATTATCTGCCTGCAGGAAACCAAAACGCCGGATGAAAAATTCCCGCTGCAAGACGTTATTGATGCCGGGTATAAGCACACCCATATTCACGGCATGAAAGGCTATAACGGCGTGGCTATTCTCTCGCGCAAGCCGTTTAAAGCCACCGATATTCATCACCGTGTTGGGCGTGAGGATTGCCGTCATATCGCCGTGAAGCTAGATAAATTTGAGCTGCATAATCTTTATATTCCTGCCGGTGGTGACGAACCGGATGTAAATATCAATGACAAATTTGCCCATAAGCTCGATTTTGTCGATGAAGTGGCGCGCTGGTTTAAAAAGAACCGCGCCGCCAATGATAGCGTTGTCGCGGTTGGTGATTTCAACATCGCGCCGCAGGAACATGATGTCTGGTCGCATAAGCAGCTCCTCAAAGTGGTGTCGCATACCGAACCGGAAGTGAGCCGGCTGGACAAGATGCGCAAGTCTCTCGACTGGGTTGATGTATCGCGCCATTTCGTGCCTGAAGATGAGAAATGCTACACATGGTGGTCGTATCGGAACAAAGATTGGAAGAAATCAAATCGCGGACGGCGGCTTGATCATATCTGGGTGACGCAGCCCTTGAAGAAGAGCCTTAAGTCCCAAACCATTTTGACCGAAGCGCGCGACTGGGAAAAACCATCCGACCATGTGCCGCTTATGGTTGATCTGAAGTTTTAGCCGCGCCGGTTATTACACTTCCGACCCCAATGATCTCGCTAAGGCGTTCATATTGTGCAAACACCATATAGCCTTCGCCATGAACGGGGATGTCCGCAAGCGGGTAGGAAACGCTCTCACCCTTGCCTTTCCAGTTGTGAAGCTTGAACATGTCCTTGGCCACATTGATGTAATCCATCGTGGTTCCCTCATTGGCTCCGGCAAGGATATCGACCTTGTGATGACGATCAAAGGGAAAGACCCAGATATCCGCACGTTGCTCCAGCAGTGTTTCGGGCAAGGTAATGTTCAGGTTTCCGCCGTGAATACTGACCGGAATCTTAATCAGCTTTCTGTCTGTCTGTATCGTTTTAATCTCTTGCAAAAGCGCGTCTTCATCGAGGCCGTTTGAATCATAAAATCCATTCACCACAAATTGCGGCGCTTCCATGGTGGTAAAATTCCACGCCCGGTAATAATCGCTTTGTCTGTCGCCGCAAAAACTTTGCCCCAGCGTATCGACCCAGCCACGTCTGTCAAAATGTTGGAGATGACAGGTGAGAATGACCGTGTCCGGATCGCTTTCGGATAAGCGTTTGATCAGCTGATCGGCGGGCGGTGCATCGCCGCAGCCTTGTGAAGTGAACAGCTCAATCACGACGGGCTGGGCACGGACCGGATTAGCATTCGTCAAAATTCCAATGCAAATCAAAAGCAGAAAGACAGAGCTGATTCTATGCATGTTATTGATCCTATAGGCGGTTAAAAATCGCTGCACCGCCCGCCAACTTCCCAATCACCATAGCGTGTCGGCTCGGGCAGCTTTTTGCCCTCGAAACCACCAAATTCCTTCGGCTTTTCTTTCTCTGGTGGCGTTTTGTCCTCTGCTTTTTGAGGTTTTGGTTTTTCGGGCCTTGGCTTTTGCTTGTTCATATCCCATATTTAGGGCAAAAGGGACCCAATGGAAATACTTAAACCCTATCGCACGCGGATTAATGCACTGGATGAGGAGATTATAAAGCTTCTCAGGCAGCGCTATGACGTGATTGAAGAGGTTGGCGCATTGAAGGCGCGTGAAGGTATTGACGCCACCTTGCCCGACCGTGTTGACGAAGTGCGCGAGCGTGCCGCGAGCATTGCTGCAGAGCTTGGCATGGACGAAGATTTCATCCGCAGGCTTTATGCGCAGCTGATCGAGCATAGCTGCAATCTTGAAGATGATATCATTGAGGCCAGCCGCCAAAAGCAGGCATCTTGATATGAGCGCCGAAGCTCTCCCACAAGACAAAGACACACAGGACTACATGGCGGCGCGTAGGGTTGCGCTGGCTTTGCTCGAATCGGTGCTCACCCAGAAACAGGCGCTCGACAATGCGCTGGAGGGTAGTCGCGAGTTTAAGGCATTGCCGGTGCGCGACCGGGCTTTTACCCGCATGGTGGTGACAACCACGCTGCGCCGCCTCGGCCAGATTGACGATCTGATCACGCGCAGCCTTGATCGCCCGGATTCACTGCACAACCACACGCTGACCAATATTTTGCGCCTGGCTGTCACCCAAATCGTCTTTATGGAAGTGCCCGACCACGCCAGCGTCGATACCGCCGTGCGCATGACCCAGGCCGCCGGAATGGAAGGCCAGAAAGGCTTTGTCAACGCGGTTTTGCGCAACATCACCCGCACCTATAAAGAACTGACATCGCGCCAGGATGAGGCGCGGATAAACACGCCGGAATGGCTGCTGAAGACCTGGATTGCCGATTACGATTTGCGTTTGGCCGCCGAGATTGCCACAGCCAATCTGGCCGAAGCGCCGCTGGATATAACCGTGAAGGATCCGGAATCCAAGAATTACTGGGGCAGCGCATTAAAGGCCTCCGAGCTTTCGACGGGCACGCTGCGCCGGGTCAGTGGCGGTGGAGCGATCCATGAAATGGAAGGCTTCGATACCGGTGCCTGGTGGGTGCAGGATGCGGCGGCGGCGTTGCCGGCGAAATTGTTCGGCCCGCTCGATGGTCAACATGTGGTTGATTTGTGTGCCGCGCCCGGCGGTAAAACCGCGCAGATGGCGGCAATGGGCGCGCATGTCACCGCTGTCGATCGCTCGGCGCAGCGCCTGAAGCGGCTGGAGGAGAATCTCGCGCGGCTTGAGCTGCAGGGCAATGTTGATGTGCTGGCCTTTGATGCGGCGCAATGGCGGCCGGAACAGGCGCCGCAGCGTATCCTGCTCGATGCGCCGTGTACGGCCACAGGCACCATTCGCCGCCACCCGGATATCCTGCGTCTGAAAACTGCGCAGGACGTTGAAAGCCTGGTGAATCTGCAGACCCGGCTGCTGCGTAACGCCGCGGATATGCTGGGCGTTGGCGGCGTGCTTATCTATTGCACCTGCTCGCTGCAGCGCGATGAAGGCGAGCGCCAGATTGAGAGTCTGCTGGCCGAGCGGCCCGATATGCAGCGCGTGCCGGTTGCGCCTGCGGAAATCGGCGATTATGAGGAGCTGATTGATCCCCATGGCGATTTGCGGATTCTGCCGTTTCATCTCGCCCCACATGGCGGTATGGATGGGTTTTTCATCTCGCGGCTGACCAAAACCGGGTAGAAATTGCTCTATAACCCTTTGAGCCAAAAGGAAAAAACCCGGATCATCCATTTCGTTTTCCTGAATTTTTTTGAACCTCTCTAAGTCTTTGATATAAAAGGAAGAATGATTTAGTCTGAACTGCGGATATTGCATTTCCGTAACCCTTGCCTGCGATTTTAATCTCCCTCGGGTCTAATTCCCCGGCCCTTGGGGCGTTCGTCATTGCGAGGAGCACGCGAAGCAAACCGCAGGTTTGTTCGCTTCTTTTTAAAGCGAACAACGTCTTCGACGTTGCTTCGTGCGACGCGGCAATCCAGCTTTTACCTTCTGGCCTTCTGGATTGCTTCGCCTTCGGCTCGCAATGACGGGAAACCCCGCTGCTTGCGGCGGAGCTGTTCATTTTTTCATAATTCGTACGTGTGATGGAGAGGCTGCCGCCGCGTTTTCTTCGGTGGCTGGTGGCGTGGTTTTTGCCGTTCGGGGTGGTTTGATACGCGATTTCCATGTGGGACAGTATAGGAAAAAAGTCATAAAAAGTCAAGGCTTTTAGGGTTTGAACTGCGGAGACTCTCCCTTGTCATCCCGAGCGCAGTCGAGGGATCTCATCTTTTTAAAGCGAAGAACCGAAGAGACGAAGAGTTTAAACTACAGAGTGCGCAGAGATAGACAGAGATTCTCTTCATCGTCATCCCGGCGAAAGCCGTAGTTTTGTCGTGTGATAACCGTCATTCAGGAAAATTCCGCTCTCTACTGGTGCGTGTAAGTATATCCCTATAAACTACCTAAATAGTAAAATGAATGAATGACCGTTTTCGACCCAAAGCGGATATTTACTTACTCCATTTGGTGCCCGCTGAGAAGGGTTTAATGTTGAACCTAATATTCTAGCTTGATAAGCTATGCATATAATAACAGGATAAGATGGGTCTTAGAAAAGGAAGCAAAACAATGAAATATTTTCTTATTTTTTCTTCAATATTTATTTTATCATCGTGTTCAAGTTTTGACCGAACACTCATGTCAGAATTTGAGCCGTTGCCTAAAAAAAGCTTTAAGTTCAAATCTAAATCAGATCTGATTTATCCAGAAGATTCAGAAGGAGCAGAAAAAATAAGAATGGATTGGCTAGAGACATATCTCACAGATAACAATATCTGTGCTGGTGGTTATGTTATTGAAGAAAGAAAGGTAGTATTGGTTAGTGAAGCTCTTATAGGGCCAGGCAAGTTAAAAGACATATATTATTATGGAAGATGCACGTAGTGTAGCTTAAAGGGAAAAACTACAAGGGTTACTTGGTGAATTTGGTAGAACGTCCGCTATTGGCCGATAGCTGACTTTTTACAGCGTCTGCCCTATAGCGTAATAACATAATTATGAAAAATTAAACTATCTTTTTTGCCGCGCTTTTATCAGATTACCGCTCTGCGGTTAAAATTCCAATAGGTCCCTGCTTTCGCAGGGATGACAACTTAGGGCAGAGGTAACGCCATAAGATTAGTGCATTCAGCAAAAAAACCTGCTAAAACTTAAGGATAGCTTTAGCTATAACATTTTCTTTTGTTCACAGGTTTGTTCACAACTGCGCTTGACCTATGTCTGAAAATCGCCAAATTCGCATTGCTCCGTCTATATTATCCGCTGATTTCTCGATTTTGGGGGCGGAAGTCGCTGCCATTGACGCGGCGGGCGCTGATTACATCCATATCGACGTGATGGACGGGCATTTCGTGCCCAATCTTACGTTTGGTGCGCCGGTGGTCAAATCCCTGCGCAAAACCACAAAAAAGACCTTTGATGTTCATTTGATGATCGATCCGGTGGCGCCGCTGGTCGAGGATTTCGTCGGCGCCGGGGCCGATATCATCACCGCGCATGCGGAGATTGCCGAGGATGTACGTGCGACGCTGGAGCAGATTAAGGGCCACGGCGTGAAGTGCGGGATTTCGGTGAAGCCGGGGACCGGGATTGAGGTTATAGAGCCGCTGATGGATATTCTCGATCTTATCCTGATCATGACGGTGGAGCCGGGTTTCGGCGGTCAGGGCTTCATGGATATGAGCGATAAAATTAAAAAGGCGCGCGGCATGATTGATGAAACCGACCGTGCGATCGATCTTGAGGTCGATGGCGGCATTAACGTGGAGACCGCAAAAATCTGTATTGATGCCGGGGCTGATCTGCTGGTCGCCGGGACGTCTGTGTTCAAGGACGGGCCGGATAAATATGCCAAGAACATCAAAGCGTTGAGGGGGTGAGTATGTTTGATTTTAAAACATTTTCAAATAATAACTGGATATTTAGATCGTCATTCCCTGAATTTTTGCGGACAAAAATTCTAAGGGAATCCATTCATCAATTCATGGATCGCCTTAGAATTCGTTACACGAATTCAGGCGATGACAAGGTGTGGGGGTAAGCCATGCCGCTGCGCGTTCTCAGCCATATTCGCAAAGCCGCCGGCCAGATGGCCTGCAATAGCGTTTTGTACGACTGGAGCCTGAGTGGCGGCATTCCCGAGCGGCTTATTGTGAAGCCGGTCGACCCGTGGCCGGGTGATACGGAAAAAGGAAGATGGCTGTGCAGCGGCGCTTTTTCCATCGATGGCGATCAGCTGGAAATCCATGGTGAGTGCTGGGAACCGTTCGGAGTTAGCCAAATTTGGCTAATTCATATGCACGGGTTTGAATGGCTGCGCGACCTCCGGGCGCTGGGCGGCGAGGCGGCAAGGCGGCAGGGCCGCGATCTGATTCTGAGCTGGATTGAAAATTACCGCCACTGGCATAAAATCGCCTGGGCTCCCGATGTGACGGCAAAGCGGCTAGCGATGTGGATTTCGCATTATGAATGTTTCGGTGCCAGCGCCAATGAAGATTTCCAGGATTTGTTTTTTGAATCATTAATACGTCAGGCGCGGCATCTGGCACGGTCGGTGCCGGGTGATTTATGCGGTATTTCGCTGTTGCAGGGCGCCAAGGGGCTGATCTATGCCGGGCTGGCGCTTGAAGGGCGCGAGGGCTGGATCGAGCAGGGGCTTGGCATTTTAGACAAGGAGCTGGGCAGGCAAATTCTGGCCGATGGCGGGCATGTTTCGCGCAGCCCGGCGCAGTTACTGGAAGCGTTGCAGATTATTTTGGACATACGCACCGCGCTGATGGCGGGCGGGTATCCGCTGCCGGAGAAAATCCAGCATGCCATTGACAAGATGGGGCCGGCTGTTCGGTTCTTCCGCTATGGCGATAAGGGATTCGGCGTGTTTAACGGTGCGCAGGAAGGCAACCGGGCGCTGATCGATTCTGTGCTGGCCCAGGCCAATGCGCGCGGCAAGGCGCTGCAAAGTCTGCCGTGCAGTGGTTATGAGCGGGTGGCGCAGGGGCGCTCCATGATGATGATCGATACCGGCAAACCGCCAGAGCGGCCCTATGATGCGCTGGCCCATGCTTCGCCGCTGGCGTTTGAATTTTCCTACGGCAAGGAGCGGCTGTTCGTGAATTGCGGCGTGCATCCGACATCCGAGGATTGGAATGAAGCGCTGCGGGCCAGTGCCGCGCATAACACGGCCGTGATCGATCACCGCAACACATGTGAAATTCGCGAAGACGGCCATTTCGGCCGCAAGGTCAAAACCATTGTCTCCCTGCGCGAGGAATCAAAACAATCGGCGCTGGTTGAAGCCTCGCATGACGGCTATGGAGCGCTCAGCGGTATTACCCATGGACGGCGTTTGTTCTTGACCGAAAAAGGGCAGGATCTGCGCGGCGAAGACAGCTTTACCTGCAGCGTCGGCATCAGCAAACCACATGACATTGCCATGCGCTTTCACATTCATCCGCGTGTGAAGGTGTCGCTTATTCAGGGCGGGGAAGAGGCGCTTCTCAGGATGCCCGGTGGCACCGGTTGGCGTTTTCGCCATTTGAGCGGTGCGCTGGCGCTGGAAGACAGCATCTATCTCGGCACCGGCTGTGAGCCGCGCAAAACGAAACAATTGGTAATTTACGGTCGGATGGAGCAGGATTATGCATTGGTCAAGTGGGCTTTGCAGCGCGAAGGGTGACAAGAAGGATGACAATGCATGGATGCAGGTGATCTGCTCTCAAGGATCGAAGATCTTCAGCAAAAAATCAAAAGTGAGAGCCAGCAGCTCGAAGGCAAAGCCAATTACGCGCTGGCCTGTCTTGAGTCCCTTTATATAGCAACCGACAAAAATGATCTGATATTCGGCATCGAGCCCTGGCATCCGATGGCCGGTCATGGCAGCGTGCTGTCGCCGTGTGAATATTTACTGCGGCTCAATGATGAAAACGGCGAGGCGTTGCCGCCCTATCCGGCGATCATGTATTTTTATGATCACGGTCTAACGGCGGAGCTTGATACGGTTTTGTTTTTATGCGGTCTGCGGCAATTTGAACGCGACGATGAAAAACAGGTTTCGATCAATATCTCGGCCAAAAGCCTGCAGTCCAGCGATTTCATCAAAACCGTTTTGGCGGCGCTCGAGGCGATGGGGCTGGCGCCGAACAAGCCGGAAAAAATCATCATCGAGATTCATGAAAGCACATCGGAGGTGATGAGCCGGCATGTGCTTGAGCTGTTTCAAAAATTCGGCGCGTCTTTTGCAATTGATGATGTTGGCCTCACCATCAAGGACGTGTTTCGCATTTCTGAATTTGAAGGGATCGCCGATTATATCAAAATCGATCGGCATAGTGTTTGCGCCCACCCGGAAGACCCGCAATCTCTGGCGCAGGTGATGTCACTGGTAAGGTCATTACTACCCGGCGCGGTGGTGATCGCCGAAGGGGTGAAAACAACGCAGCACGCGATGCAAATTCACAGCGATTATCCCGATATCCAGTATGTCCAGGGGCTGTATCTGCCAACGCGCGAGGTGTTTGCGCAGGAGTGGGAAGAGCTGGCAAAAAAGCAGAGTCCTAAAGAAGAAGCGACGGGATAGTTATATCTGTGTCGTCATTGCGAGGCTGTTAGGCCGAAGCAATCCAGAATTTAAACTACAGAGTACGCATCCGCCTTCGCCAAGGTTACGGCGGACAGGGAGAGCGCAGAGGTTTTTCCGTTGTCGTCATCCCGGCGAAAGCCGGGACCCATAGGCAATATAACAAAGAAATTTTTGAACCACAGCGGACACAGCGCGTTCATATCCTAAATTGTCATTGCGAGGAAGCCGTTAGGCTGACGCGGCAATCCAGCGATTTCCTGGATTGCTTCGCCTTCGGTTCGCAATGACGTTTCTATTTTGTCATTCCGAACGAATGTGAGGAATCTTATCAAGCTTCAACTGGCTCAGATCCCTCCGCTTACGCGTTCGGGATGGCGGTTTTATTTGACGTAATAATTATAATAGGCTATAAACCAGCTCGTATTCAAAATAGGGAGCGGGTTTATGAGCCATATTGAGCTTTTGCTTAAGAACAAACTTCACGCTGAGCTACGCCAAAAAATAGAGCAACAAATCGGCGAAGCTTTACCTAAAATGGGAGAGCTATATCTTTCTGTAAGCATAGCTGACAGCCAGTTTAACCCCTATCATACTCCAAGCAATTCGACTTCTTTTTCAGAAATAGAAGGTTATAATTATGATTCTCCAGTCCCATGTAGCCACTTGGTTCTTAATGAAAAACTGGGTTTCCCCTCTGTCCCACCCAAAGAAAACCAAAAAAAGTTTTGGCGGGATTATCATCTGGATATGATGGAAACCGCGCATGATATTAAAGAGGAGTTCGCCAAATACGGCTGCAAGACGGGGTTATTCGAACATTATTTACGTGAAAAAGATAAAACATACCGGTTTGGGCAGCTTGTGATGTTCGTTCCCAATATCAAGCCGGAACAGTTACCCAACGGGCAGATTTTAAGCCAGACAAATCTGGATCAGCTTGGCTTGTTTGTCGTTTTGCTGGCGCAAAAAGGCTGGCTCGATTTAGAAAGAGACAGGCAAGCGATTAAGGAAGCTTACGGTGCGCCTGTACTCGGTTGGGTGCAGCGTTATATGAACAGGCACCAAGGTTTGGACGCCCCTCCTGTAAGCCCCACATAATTTTGTTCTTGAAATGTTCTTATCTTTCAGGCATGGTTAGACCATGGCAAAGTCCAATGCATCCTATGTTTGTCAGTCCTGTGGCGCTGTTTCGCGGAAATGGTCGGGCAAATGCGATTCGTGCAATGAGTGGAACTGCATTGCTGAGGAAATCACGGAAAGCGCGCCCAGGGGGCTGGGTGTCAAGAAAAAAGGGCGGCGGATTGAATTCGTGCCGCTGCAGGGCGAAGCCAATAAGAATTACCCGCGCCATATTACCGGCATCAAAGAATTCGACCGCGTGACCGGTGGGGGGCTGGTGCCGGGTTCGGCGATTTTAATTGGCGGCGATCCGGGGATCGGTAAATCGACGTTGTTGTTACAAGCTGTCTGTGCGCTGTCGCAAAAAGACGTGTCGTGCTTGTATGTCTCCGGGGAAGAAGCGATTGATCAGGTGCGCATGCGCGCCATTCGTTTGGGCCTTGGCAATGCGCCGGTTGAACTGGCGTCTGCGACCAATGTGCGCGACATTATTACGTCCGTAGAGCAAGCGGATCGGCCTGTTGGGTTGTTGGTGATTGATTCCATCCAGACCATGTTCGTCGATACGGTCGAAAGCGCACCGGGCACGGTGACGCAAGTGCGCACAAGCGCGCAGGAAATCATCCGCATGGCCAAGACGAAAAACATCGCCGTGATTTTTGTCGGTCATGTCACCAAGGACGGGCAGATCGCCGGGCCGCGCGTGCTGGAACATCTGGTGGATACGGTTTTGTATTTTGAAGGCGACCGCAGTCATCACTTCCGCATTTTGCGTAGCGTAAAAAACCGCTTCGGTCCGACCGATGAGATCGGGGTTTTCGAGATGGCGCATCAGGGATTGGTTGAGGTCGATAATCCGTCGGCGCTGTTTTTATCGCAGCGCCATGGCGATGTCGCGGGCAGCGCGGTGCTCGCCGCGCTCGAAGGCACGCGGCCCATTTTGGTCGAGGTGCAGGCTTTGGTCGCGCCGTCGAATATGGCCGCACCGAGGCGGGCGGTGATTGGCTGGGATCCGAACCGGCTGGCGATGATTGTCGCGGTGCTGGAATCACGATGCGGTTTGCGGCTCTCGGGCAATGATATTTTCTTGAACATCGCCGGTGGGATCAGGATTAACGAACCGGCGGCGGATCTGGCGGTTGCGGCGGCGCTGATCAGTGCGCTGAGCGGACAGGCATTGCCCGCCCATACGGTGTTTTTCGGGGAAGTCGGCCTGGCCGGGGAGATCCGCCAGGTGGCGCAGCCGGATCTGCGGCTAAAGGAGGCCTCCAAGCTCGGTTTTGAGCGTGCCACCGTGCCAAAAGCCAAGAAGGGCTTCAGCAAATCGATTAAAGAGATGATCGAGATTGATACGGTCACTCATGTTCAGGACATCGCCGATCTGTTTTCCGGCGCCGATGATATGAATAGGAAATACGCCTAACGGCACGCCGCCGGGATGACAAAAGGTGTTTATAATCCTTGATTTTTCGGCCCTTATTGCCTATGTATTCAGGTTCCGGTAACGCCCAGCCACGCATAGGTTGCTATGATTGCTGATATTATTGTTATAGCCGTTTTGCTTATTTCGGCGCTGATTGCTTTCCTCAGAGGATTTATCAGAGAAGTTCTGACGATTTTCGGCACGCTTGGCGCGTTTGTCGCTGCTTTTTTCGGCGGGCCCATCCTGTCTCCCACGGCCAGAGGTTGGCTGGGTGTTGTGCCCGACGAAGCGCCTAAGAAATTATTCGGGGTTTTGCCTTATAGCCTGCTGGCCGATCTTATCTCCTATGGCTCGATTTTCCTTGTCGTTGTTATTGTTCTTTCCCTGATCAGTCATGTTCTGGCCGAAACCGCCAAGTCATTGGGTCTGGGCGCGGTGGACCGGACCTTTGGCGTGATTTTCGGCCTGCTGCGCGGGATTGTGCTTTTGGGGCTTTTGTATCTTCCGGTTTATCTGATGGCCCCGGTTGAGACCAAGGAATCCTGGTTTGCTGAAAGCAAGACACATTTTTATCTCGAGAAAACATCGGCTCTGTTGGCCAAAGCCTTGCCCGATTCCACCGTGAAGGATATCGAACAAAAGGTCGTGGAGGGCGCACAGAGCACACGGGAAAAACTGCAAAATATTGACGTTCTGCAAAAAGAAGACGGCGCGGATGGCGCGGAAAAGAAAGACGGCAAGAACGGTTACACCGAAGATTTCCGTGAAGATATGGACCATTTGTTTGAGAACAAGTCAGACAAAAATTACAACGATTAGCCGCTGTTAGGGTTAGAGATGGCTGAGCCACACATAGATGACGATAAGTTCCACGACGAATGCGGTGTTTTCGGCATTTACGGCCATGATGACGCGGCGGCGTTAACCGCGCTTGGCTTACATGCCTTGCAGCACAGGGGCCAGGAAGCCTGCGGCATTGTCAGTTTTGACGGCGAGAATTTTCATTCCAAAAAAGCACTGGGTCTGGTCGATAGCACCTTTGGTGAGGCGAGCGTTATTGATCAGCTGCAGGGGCAGGCGGCGATCGGGCATAACCGCTATTCTACAACCGGCGAGTCCGGCATTCGTAACATCCAGCCGCTTTATGCCGATATGGATTTTGGCGGTTTTGCCGTGGCGCATAACGGCAATTTGACCAATTCGCATACGCTGCGCAAAGATTTGGTGAAACGCGGTGCCATTTTTCAATCGACCAGCGATACCGAAGTGATTGTCCACCTGGTGGCGCTGTCGCAAAAAAAATCGGTGACGGAACGTCTGACCGATGCCTTGAAAAAAATCAAAGGCGCGTATTCTCTGGTGGCGTTTGCGCAGGGGCAGATAATAGGGGTGCGCGACCCACACGGCATTCGACCGCTGGTGCTGGGGCGTCTGGCTGAGAGCTATATTCTGGCCTCGGAAAGCTGCGCGCTGGATATTATCGGTGCGGATTTTGTCCGCGATATCGAGCCGGGCGAGATGGTGGTGCTGAACGGTAAGGGCGTGCAAAGCTCATACCCGCTGGCTAAAAAGCCCGAGCGGTTTTGTATTTTCGAATATATTTATTTCGCGCGGCCCGACAGTTTCATGGAAGGTAAATCCGTTTATGAAACGCGTAAAAATATCGGTGCGGAGCTGGCACGTGAAGCGCCGGTCGATGCTGATCTGGTGGTTCCGGTGCCCGATAGCGGCACGCCGGCGGCGATTGGTTTTGCGCAGGAAGCGGGTATTCCATTTGAGCTTGGCATCATCCGCAATCATTATGTCGGGCGGACATTTATTGAACCGAGCGATAAAATTCGCCATCTGGGCGTCAAGCTGAAACACAATGCCAATAAGGCGTATATTAAGGGCAAGAAGGTTGTGCTGGTCGATGATTCCATCGTACGCGGCACGACGTCGAAAAAAATTGTCGAGATGGTGCGCGCCGCCGGGGCGGAAGAGGTGCATATGCGTATTTCATCGCCGCCGAGCAAGCATAGCTGTTTTTACGGTATTGATACGCCGTCATCGGAAGAGCTGCTCGCCCATCAAAAATCGGTGGAAGAGATTTGCAACTTTATTGGCGCGGATTCGCTGTCCTATATTTCCTTTGACGGACTTTACCGCGCGGTTGGCGAAACAAGGCGCAATGCCAAAAGCCCGCAATATTGCGATGCCTGTTTTACCGGCGAGTATCCGGCAGAGCTGACCGATCATGAAAACAAAAATGACAGCGCCAAGATTACCGATCTGCGCGAACGGCGGGAAAAAAAGAAACAATGAATCTATCCGGAAAAATTACACTGGTGACCGGTGCCTCGCGCGGGATTGGTGCGGCGGTGGCATGTGCTTATGCCAAAGCCGGAGCGCATGTGATTTTGCTGGCGCGCACGCAAGGCGCGCTGGAGGAGGTTTACGATTCCATCGAAAGTGCGGGTGGTAGCGCAACGATTATAAAGTTGGATCTGCGCAAACTGGATGAGGTCGACAAACTCGGCCCGGCTATTTTAGAAAAATTTGGCGGGCTCGATATTTTTGTTGGCAATGCCGGAATTCTGGGGCCGCTCACCCCGGTGCATCAGCTTGACCCCAAAGACTGGCAAAAGGTGATGGATATTAATTTTCATGCCAATGTTCGGCTGATTCGTACGCTTGATCCTCTGTTACGTGCGGCGGAGGCTGGGCGGGTGATTTTTACGGGGTCTGAAACGGCGCATAGGCCGCGGGCTTATTGGGGGGCGTACAGGGCCAGCAAGGCAGCCGTTGAAATGATGGCGCAGATTTATGCACAGGAAACGCAACAAACCAATATAAAGGTCAATGTCGTTTATCCCGGGGCCGTACAAACGGATTTGCTAATGGAGGCCTACCCCGGGGGGTTTGACGGCAAAACAAAAAAACCGGAAGATGTTGTAGAGAGTTACTTGGCGCTGGCATCGCCCGAATGCGAACAGCACGACCAGATTATAGCGGCATAGCTGTTTTGACATAAAAATTGATTCTGGCTACAGTATTAAGTGTTAGCGGCCCGGCAATAGATAAAAAGTGTTAATGGAGTAGCTGCCTTGCGTCCAACCACTGCTGATAATTCATTTCTAGATTTACGAATTCAGGCACAATTTAATATTGTACAACATGCATCTATGGCCCAAAATCTTACACAGGTGACAGGCAAAAACTGGAGAGCGGATTATGAGGAATGGGAGAGCATAAACCCCGATGATGTACCTAATAAGGGTATCCGTTACTGGCTTTATGCTCAGGGCCTGGAAGGCCGCAATGTTGTGTTGGCAGAGCAACTCAACCTGGTTTTCGGGAAATTTCAATGGCCCGCAGAGGATCATGAGCGAGCCATATATGAGTACGATGGGGCAAAGGGCTTAGCCTGTATCAGGGGGCCGAAACCTGAAGACCCTACCTACGGGATGATCCATATACCCAGCATTGCTATGTTTCAATGTATCAAGCAGTATCCGGAAACTTATCAAGAAATTAGAAATATTATTACTCTCGGACCCGACGTTGTGCACGAGGAAGCGTTGATGAGTCAAGGTAGACAGCGAGAGTTGGTTAGAGATCAAATACCGGTTGAGCCGCTGCGGGCGTATGTAGCTGAAATAGACTAGGTTCAATAAAAAGCTTTCACAAATATATATTTTTGACATAAAACAAAACGCTGATTATAGTGGGACACCCAAACGCCCTGGCAATAGAGCCGTCAATATTTGTAACAAGGGAGTAAATGCTATGAGGCTCGGAGATATGAATTCGGGATTTCTCGTTCGACAGAAGTTGTTGCTCAGTATCAGGTGCCGACGGCGGCGGTTGGTTAAAAAATCAGGCCGCTTTTTTCTTGGCTTTTGCGCTGCTATCAACCGTTTCAATGGTGCGTGTCGGATAGGGGATCGTAATTCCATCCTTGTCGAGCGCTTCCTTGATCGCCTTGTTAAGGTCCCATTTCACGCCCCATAAATCCGCAGACTTGGTCCACAGGCGCACCGTCAGATCAACGGAGGACTCGCCCATATTGCTGACCATGATTTGCGGTTCCTTGCCTTTGGCGTCCAGCAGGCGTTCTTCCTTATCCAGCACTTTATGAATCGTTTTAAACGCTTTGTCGATGTCGTCGTCGTAACTAATACCGACCGGGATATCCTGACGCCGCGTATCATTGCGCGAGAGGTTTTGAATTTCTGTGTTCCACAAATTGCTGTTGGGGGTGAAGATAAAAATATTATCGGCTGTCGTCAGTTCGGTGACAAACAGGCCGAGGGTTTTGACCGTTGCCGTTGTGTCGCCAAAAGAAATCGTATCGCCGACACTAAACGGACGCAGGAAGAGCAGCATCACTCCGGCGGAAACATTGGAAAGCGTGCCCTGCAATGCCAGACCAATGGCCAGACCGGCAGCACCGAGTACAGCGATGAGGCTGGTGGTCTGGATGCCAAATTGTGTAAGAACCGTAATAATGGCAACAACATAAATTGCGTATTTTGCCAGGCCCGCAAGAAAGGAGCGCAGCGTGGTGTCGATTTTTTTGACCTTTTCAACCGCTTTGCCGGCCCAGTTGCCGATGATCCAGCCGCCGCCAAGAATAACTGCCGCCAGCGTTATATCCGCAAGTATATCTGTCATAAATTCCATAATGTTATCTCCTCTCTCTCATTGTCATCCCCGAGGCCATGCGCAGCATGGCTTAAACGTCGGGGATCCATATGTCAGCAGCAAAGCTGCTGTCTTTTCTGGTTCCCGGCTGTGCAAGCGCCTATCGGCGCGCCGCCGGGATGACGTTGGTTGTTAATAAAGGGCTATACATAAGGGTTTTTGGATGCTCTGACAAGTAGTCTTATCGGCACGGCGGGGATGTCGAAATCGGCGCGCAGGCCGTTAATAATATAGCGGCGATAGGATTGCGGCAGTTTTTTCGGCCGCGCGGCCCAGAGCACGAAAGTCGGCGGGCGGGTTTTGACCTGGGCGATGTATTTGACGCGGTTTTGCCGTCCTGATACCAGAGGCGCCGGGTTTCTGCTCTCCATCGCCCTGAGCCAGCGATTGAGCCCGCCGGTGGGGACGCGCTTGTTCCAAAGCGCGTAGGTGTCGAGCGCTGTTTTGAGCAGCTTGTCGATATTCTTGCCGTTCAGCGCCGAGATGGTCGCGAAATTTACGTCCTTGATTTGCGCCAGTGAATATTCGAGCTTGTCCTCAAGCGTTTCCAGCGCTTGTTTTTTGTCCTTCACCGCATCCCATTTGTTGACGGCGACGACCAGAGCGCGGCCTTCTTCAATGATATGTTCGGCGATTTGCAAATCCTGTTTTTCAAAAATCATATTGCCATCGAGAACAAGAATGACGACCTGCGCCAGGCGAATGGCGCGTAAGGAATCCTCGACCGACATTTTCTCAATATTGTTTTGAACTCTTGATTTGCGGCGCATCCCGGCGGTATCCACCAACTTAAAGGCGCGGCCTTCATAGGACCAGTCAACGGCGATGGCATCGCGGGTGATACCCGCTTCGGGTCCGACCATGACGCGATTGTCATCAACGATCGAATTGAGCAGGGTAGATTTTCCGACATTGGGCCGCCCGACAATCGCTATTTTAATTGGTATTTCCGGGTCGTCTTCGTCTTGCGTGAATTCGAAATCCTCATCGCCTTCGATGGCATCAAGGTCATCGAATTCGCCTTTTTCTTTGCCCTCGTCTTCGGGCTCTTCTTCATCTTCGGGGAAGTAGGGTGTCAGGAGGCGGTAGAGTTCCTCCATCCCGGTGCCGTGCGCGGCGGAAATCGAAACCGGCTCACCAAGGCCAAGGGCATAGGCTTCACCGATCGCACTGCCCGTGATTTTTTCGTTTTCACATTTGTTGACGGCAAGAATAACCGGCTTTTTTTGTTTGCGCAGCCATTGCGCAAAATGTTCGTCAATCGGGGTGACGCCTTCGCGCCCGTCAATCACGAACAGGACAACATCGGTTTGCTCCAGCGCGGCTTCGGTTTGCTTGCGCATGCGTCCCTTAATTGAATCGTCGAAATGCTCCTCCAGCCCGGCGGTATCGATAATTTTAAAATCCTGGTCGAACAGGCTACCTTCCGCTTCGCGCCAGTCGCGTGTGACGCCCGGCGTGTCGTCAATGATCGCCAGCTGCTTGCCCGCCAGCCGGTTAAAAATCGTTGATTTGCCGACATTGGGACGGCCTATAATTGCCAGTGTAAAGCTCATAGCCTCGTTTCCTTGTAAGAAAGCTACAGTGTCTTATCACTGACGAGGCTTTGCTGTCTATTTCTTTTCCCTGAGGCTACCATTGACCCTGGCTTCTCCTTGGGCCAACCTCTTCAGCCCAGAATTCGAGAATAGCCTTGTTGGTTGAGAAATCTCTTGAGGCTTTGCCAAAAATTTTATCAAGGATATGGTTTTGCTTTAAGCCAAGCCATGTGTGTCCGCCGCCGTGAACGATATAATGCTGCAATGGTGCATCGCAGTTGTTATAATCAACCTTCGTTACGGTTGTTCCGTCATTTCGGCTGCGGTTGTGGAGGTTTGTCTCGGTTTTACTTTTACAGCCGTTTCGCTTTGACCAAAGGCGCAGGGTTCTTTTGGCTCCTAAAACGGCACCCATATTGTCGTGTTTTTTATTGCTGACTCTTCCCCCTTCAAAGGGAACGAGCGGGTCATCTGTTCCATTAAAGAAAATCGCAGGAACAGGAGGCGTTCTTGACCCAAAGGGGATGGTTCCAGCGGGGGCTCCCGGGGTCGTTCCAGCGAGGGGATTTTCCCCAATGGCGGGTCCTTGTCCGTCTCTGGCTCTGCAATGAAAGTTCGGTGGCTGGCTGGTAGCAATCATGGCAAAACCGGCAATGCGGTCTGGGTATTTACAAGCCAGCGCCATTGACATGGTCCCTCCATTGGAGATACCGGCAACAAAAACCTTGTTGGGGTCAACGATACCTTGCTCCGCCAGATGGTCGATCAAACCAAGAAGATAAAGTGTATCATCGGGCATGGGTCCAATTTTTTTATCCAGGTCCGGCCTGCTTTTGCCATCGCCCCAGATGCGGACATCGGAGGCATTGGCGTAAACCACGGACATGCCGTATTTCTTGGCTTGTTTATGAAATTTGGTGTATTTGCGGAGTTCATCTGCCCGACCTCCACCGCCATGAAGAAGTAGTGCTAAAGGCGCAGGTTGCTTAACACCTTGAGAAATATGAATTAAATACTCACGCCCCTGAAAGGTTTCTGCCTTGACCGGTGTTGCAGCCATTAAAAAAATTGCCAAAAATAAAGCTATATATTTCATGTGTTTATCTCCCTCATGCTATGATCCATACTAGTAATACGTATAATAGGAGAAAAACCTTCTAAAAATATGAGAGAATTATCTAAATGCCGAGAGCATACCGTCTTCGGTCAGTATAAAGAGCGTACCACCGGCGATGACGGGGGGGATGGAGACGGTTTCACCCACTGACCATTGCCCCAAAGGCTTGCCGGTTTCCGGTATGATTTCAAGAATCCGTCCACGGCTTCCGGCAAGAATCAAACGTCCACCAGCCAGAATAGGCCCGGTCCAGACAATCGGACCTTCCTTGTCATCTGCGTCTTCAAAGCGCGGCAAATCGGTAACCCAGCGGATAACACCATTGTCGCGGCCCATGGCGATAAGTTCATTGTCGCTGGAGAGGACAAAAACGTGATTGCCCGCCAGCCATGGTGTTTGCGAACCGCCGATTTCACGTTGCCAGACACGGGTGCCGCTGCGCTCGTCAATGGCAACCAGGCGGCCGCTGTAACTAATCGCAACGACGAGACCCTTGTCGATCACCGGAAGGCCCTTAATATCAGCCAGGCCCGACAGCCCGCCAAAGCGGCGTAAGTTTGATAAATTATCCGACCAGGCAACCGAGCCGTTTTCCACGCGCAAAGCCGTGACTTCGCCGGATGAGAAAACAGGGATAACGATATCGCGGCTGGCGGCCGGGCTGGCAGCACCAAGCAGGCCTGCGGTTTCGTTCAGTCCTCTATGCTCCCACAGCATGGCACCGTCCGTGGCGCTCAGGGCTATCAGGCGATTGTCGAGCGTGGTGACAAAGACACGTCCATCCATAATGGTTGGCGCGGCGCGCGCAGGAGCGGGAAGTTTTTTACGCCAGTTCATGTCTCCGCTTTTCGGATTGACGGAAAGTAATTCGTTAAAGCCGTTGGTGACAAACAGAACGCCGTTGGCATAACCGATGCCGCCCGATATCACCGTGTCGTCTTCATCGGGATCGGCGACATCGGTATCCCAAAGCAGCTTGCCGCTTACCACATCAAAGGCGGAAAGGCGCGAATCCGTATCCATGGTGAACACAAGGCCATCTACGACGATGGGCTGAGCGGTCAAAGGAAGCTTATCGCTTGAGCCATCGCCGATATCCACGCTCCAAACCTCGCCCAACGGCCCCGGGGCCAGCTCAAGATGCTGCATGGAGTGGTTGGGGTAGCCGCCGACCTGCGGCCAGAATTCATTGCGCCAGGCCGATGGTGCCAACAGTCCTTGGGCTTCCAGTACCGGGTCTTCGGGCTCCAGAGACTGCGCCAGCTCCAGCACCGAAATGCGCTCGCCCTCCAAAGGTGCGGCCTCCTTATCGCTAAAGTCCATGAGGTCAGAAACCGTTCCACAGCTGGTCAGAAGACAGGCCAGAGCAATTAAAGAGAATTTTTTGAGCAGGCCCATTATCCCTCACCCCCGGTGTTGGCGTTTTTTGTTTTTGAATTTTTGTTTGGATTTTTGTCTGAATTTTTGAGTGTGTAAATATGTTTGAGCGCCCGGGCTTTGCTGTAAAGCGAGGCGGGCAAATTCGGCGCTTCGAGAATAACGTTGAGATGCTCCTGCGCCGCTTTGTAATCCTGTGAGATATGCGCGAGGATTACAGCCGTTTCCAGCATGGCATGATAGCGCCACGGACTTTTGTCATTGGCCAGGATGGTTTCAAGCTGAGAGAGAAACTCTGTGCTGCTTTTGCCCTCTGTATCCTGTCTGGCACCAAGACGTACGCTCATCAGTATAGCCAGGTCACGAAACTCCGCCGGGATAGATGTATCCTGCGCCGCTTTTCTAAAAACCGCATAGGCGCGGTCTTCATTTTTGTCGGTGATCAGTGTGCCCCCGGCGCTGAGCAGGGCGATACCGCGCAGGCCCGGACGGATGTCACCGCTGATTTTTTCAAGTGCCTGTGCGGGGTTATCGGATTCCATGGCCTGAAGAAGCAAACTGGTCTGGTGGGTCTGGACATTGGTGTTCCAGCTTTTCCAACCTGAAAAACCCGCCGTGCCGAGAATGATCGCGACAATGGCAGCAATCAGCCATTTGCCATGCTGCGCCCAGAGCTTTTCCAGGCGCTCTCTTTTCATCGCTTCATCGACTTCAGCAAATATGTCGGCCATTTAAGTCATTCCTCTTTGGTTCGAGGCCATCTTAATCATATTTCGCTGTGATTCCAGTGGTTTTTACGCCTTCCACTTAATAGAACAGCCCATGGAGGGGGTCTGGGTGGCTGGGCCGCGTCCGGTTTCGGCAATCTGGCTCATGGCCTCGAACAATTCAGGGCTGGTATCGGCATCTGCCGGGGCTTTGCCAGAGCTATCCAGCCGGCCGCGATATTGCAGCGCGCCGTCTTTGTCAAAGCCGAAAAAGTCGGGCGTACAGACAGCATCATAGGCCTTGGCCACCTCTTGCGTTTCATCGATCAGATAGGGAAAGGTGAAATTGTTGGCTTGCGCAAATTTTTGCATGTTCTCAAAGGAATCATCCGGGTGGCTCTCGGTATCATTGGCCATGATCGCGACCACGCCGATGCCTTTATCCTGCAGCGCTTTGGCGGTTTGCGGCAGGCGGTCCATGATGCCTTTCACGTAGGGGCAGTGATTGCAGATAAACATCACCAGCGTGCCGTTTTCGCCTTTGACATCGGCGAGGCTCACCATGTTGTCGTCAATGTTTTTGAGTGAAAAATCAGGGGCGTAAAAGTTGTCTTGTTTCTCCGGGGTCTCAAGCAGGGCCATATATTTTTCCTTTCTATCTCTATTGTCATTCTGAAGCACTTTAGTGCTGAAGAATCTAGATCCTTCAGGGCAAGCCCTTCAGGATGACGGGGGAGGGTTAAAATGCTATACTATATATATGTCCTTTGAAGTCATAAACAACCCGGCCTTTCTGCGCAATTCAGGGTTTACACAAGCCGAATTTAAGAAACTTGATGCACTGTATTTGCGCGCGGCGGCAGAAAAAGCGCTGACCTATCGCAGCGTTGAATGCGATTTCGATGAAGGCGTGGCGAGTTACACTTATTACACGTCAGACAACCAGCCGCCCTATTTGCAATTTATCATCCGCAAGGTCGGCCCGCGCACCATGATGTATGAGCTCTACCTCCTGAAAAAAGGCCGCATCGCCAAAAGCGGGGTTTTCGACAGGGTGCTGGAGAAGCTGCAGCAGGAGATTGAAGGTCTGCTTTAGGCAAAGATGGAAGTAACCGTAAATGGTTGACGCACGAAGTGTTTATGGACAAGGTTGCGGTATGAAATATCCGGTTTTAGCGCTCATTCTTTTTGTTGCAGGTATAAGCCCTGCCTGGGCGGCCTATGACAAGCCCTATATCGGCGAGATGACCACCTATACCGCCAAATATGAGGACACCTTTGTCCATTTGGCGCGCGATTACAATCTCGGTTATGTCGAAATACGCGCGGCCAACCCGGAGCCCGATCCGTGGATCCCGGGTGAGGGCACAGAGCTTGTTTTACCTTTGCGTCATATTCTGCCCGATGCGGGGCGCGAGGGGATTGTGATCAACCTGCCCGAGATGCGGCTTTATGCTTTTATCAATGGCGATGACGCGCCGACGACATTTCCGCTTGGTGTCGGGCGTGAGGGGCTGGATACGCCTACGGGTCAGACAAAAGTCGTGCGTAAAAAGGAAGGGCCGGTATGGCGTCCGACCAAACGCATGCTCGAAGAAGACCCGGAATTGGAAGCGGTAGTGCAGCCCGGCCCGGAAAATCCGCTGGGCACCCATGCGCTTTATCTCGGCTGGCCGCAATATGCCATTCACGGCACCAACCGGCCTTTTGGAATTGGGCGGCGCGTATCCAGCGGCTGCCTGCGCATGTATCCGGAAAACATTATTCAGCTTTATGGGATGATTCCGGTCGGGACAAAGGTGAGCGTGGTCAACCAACCGATCAAGCTGGCCTGGATTGACGATCAGCTTTTTCTCGAAGCGCACCCGGACATGGATCAGGCAATTCAGATGGAAGAAACCGGGCAGGTTTCGCGGCAAAAGCTGACCGATGATGATATGAAACAGATTATTAAGGCCGCCGGAGAGCATAAAAGCCGTCTGCACTGGACGACCATTCGCAAGGCCATCAGAGATCGCCGCGGCTATCCGGTGGCCATTGCCAGGCGGCCTTTTGCCGATAAACCGATCGTTGATGAACCGGTGATAGAGGTAAAGGATGAGGCTGAGGAAGAAGAGGCCGACAAAGAGTCAGAGAAAAAACCGGCCGAAGAAGCTCTAAAGGAAATTTATGAAGGCGAAGACGGGGAAGAAAAGACGGCTTCCATTGATGATGATGATCAGGGCACGAAGAGAATGCTCAACCCGTAAGCAAACGGCACATAAACCGGCGCCCATAGAAACACCAGTTTTATTTTCCCCTCCAGAAAGAAATAAGAAAGCGAAAACAGCGCGCAGACCAGCCAGGTTACCATCGTGCCGGTAAAGAACCATGTCTGAATGCTATGGACATTCAGAGCTGGATCGGTAAGCGTGGCCGCGCCGAGCACAATCCCCAGCGCATAACATATGCCGACGGCAAAGAACCCAAACAAGTTAATCAGGAGGAACGGAACAATTTTTGAAACGTTGTTCATGGCTTCTTGAGCTTTAGAGTCAGGATCTAGTATTTAAATAATAAAAAGGCTGCCCGCTAAACGGACAGCCTTTTTAAAACGCTTACCAACGCGGCTATTACTTGCTTTGTGAAGCAGAAAAAGTCCGTTCTGCACGAGCTGGAGCCGGGCGTGAACGAACAGCCGCTTCTTCTTCAGCACCTGCTGTGCGTGATTGTGAGTATGGAGCTGCGGTATCAACATGACCGCTTCCATCTGTTTCGCAAGCATTAAGCGCAAAGGCAGATCCAATTACGCATATTGTAGCTAATAACTTTTTCATTGTGTCCTCATTTATTCCGTTTGATTTTGGCTACTAAAAAGAAATAAGAATAAGCCCTTATTCAAGAGCCAGAATCCATATTCCTCATCCCTTATACACAAGTGATTAATCATTGCACACCGTTTTTCAAGAATTATTTGCGTTTTTTTGGATTTTCTTTCGAAGACGGCGAGGGAAAACGCTTGCGACGATTTAGCTGCGCTCGTTCTTACGGACCTGATCGAAATAGGCGTTGATACCATCCTGTATGGCGGAAGCCAGTTTGCGGCGGTGATTTTTGCTGGAAAGCAGTTCTTCTTCCTTGGGATTCGACATAAAACCGGCCTCAATCAGAACGGACGGCACATCGGGTGCTTTAAGAACGGCAAAACCTGCGTGACGGTGCGGATTTTCAAGAATGCGCAGCCCGCGTGATTTCAAATGATCGACCAGTCGGTTGGTAAAAAAGTTCGACTGGTTCATGGTGTCGCGCATCGCCAGATCGACCAGAATATTGGCGACGTCTTCGTCTTCATGGCTTAAATCCAGCCCGGCGATGAGGTCAGAGCGGTTCTCGCGCGCGGCCAGCTTGGCGGTTTGGGCGTCCGAGGCCTTTTCTGACAAGGTATAAATCGAGGTGCCGCGCACCTTGGAATTCTGGATAGAATCGGCATGCAGGGATATAAAGAGATCGGCTTCATGCGTTCTGGCAAAGTTCACACGATTGCGCAGACGTATATAAGTGTCATTGTCACGTGTCAGCATAACGCGGTAGCGACCGCTTGATTCGAGCTGCTTTTTCAGCTCCTTGGCAAGTGCCAGCACCACGGTTTTCTCATGTGTCTTGCGTTTGCCGACAGCGCCGGGATCGTTGCCGCCATGCCCGGCATCAATAACAATAAGCGGTTTTTTACCACGTGGCTTTTTACCGGGTGGTTTTTTAAGCGGCGGTGCCATGGTCTTTGCCGATGCTGTGCGGGGTTGCTTGTGGGTTTGTGTGGGCGGCTGCATGCTCTTTGACGTGCCGGCGGTTAACGTGCCGTGGATTCTTGCTTTGTTGGTCCGGAAGGCATCGCCGTTGACAGGGTTAAAGTCGACAACAAGGCGGTCCGGTTTACCGCTTTGCTTAGGCAGCAGAAAAGCGGAATTCACAGAGACCGGCTTCTTCATATCAAAGACAATCCGCGATATGCCGGGTTCGAGCTTTCCCTGTCTGACGGCGGCGATACCCGAAGTTTCAGGTTTGTAGACCGTGCCGACATCCCAGTCGAAATGCGGCAGATCAATAACCATACGATACGGATCGGATAGGACAAAAACACGGAAATCTGCCGTCTCGCTCAGATCCAGAACCATGCGGGTTTTATCGGTGTGTTCGCCGAAGCGGATTTGGTTGACGGTGAGTGCAGAAGCTTGTCCCAACCCGAGAACAAAGGTAAGGCAAACAAGAAAAACCGTTAAAAGTTTATATTTTAGAAATGGCAGCAAATTCGATACTCTGGCTATGGGCGCTGAACCTTTCTCGTTTATACCACAATCTGATGTCTTCGTGTAAAGCAGGTTCTTATAAGGTCTGGAAGGTTTTCGGTACGACAGGGAAGAGATTTATGTGTTTTGTAAAATAGGAGCATTGCCTATCCTGGTATAAAGCTTTGAATAACAAAGGTTTTTCTGAAAGGCTCACTTTATCGTTGAGAATTGCAAGTATAGTGTGTAAGGTGGCTCCCGTTATGCGCATGCGGCTTTCGCGTTTATGTGATCCAGAGGATCAAGCCAAGATACAAGTTCCGCAAAACTGCAAGCGCTGAATAGGGAAGGCTTTGTTAGCCCCCGTTTGGTAAATATCCCGTACGGGGGAAGCAATAGCTGCGTTTATCCATTTTGGAGAACGGAGTGGTTGCTGAGACAGGGCTGGTTTTAACAGTTTTGCACGCGCTGACGCGCCGCTTTTTGTAAGTGTTACGAAAAGGCAGGCAGCGGCTAGAAGCGCGAGATGGAGATTAAAATGGCAAAAAAGATGCTAATCGACGCAACCCATGAAGAAGAAACAAGGGTTGCGGTTATAGACGGCAATCGTCTGGCGGAATTCGATTACGAAAGTAAATTTCGCAAACCCCTTAAAAGCAGTATTTTCCTGGCCAAGGTGACGCGCGTCGAGCCGTCGCTTCAGGCAGCTTTTGTTAATTTCGGCGGCAACCGTCATGGGTTCCTGCCGTTTTCTGAAATTCACCCTGATTACTTCCGTATTCCGATTGCCGATCGTGAGGCTTTGATGGCCGAGCAGGAGGCGTTTCTTAAGCAGCATGATGAAGAGGAAGAAGAGGAAGAGAAAGCAGAAGAGGGCGACCAGGAAGAAAAGTCCGAAGAAGACGAATCGGCTAAAATAGAAGAGATTGAGGACGAAGAAGTTATAGAGGAAGTCGGCGGCGGATCCGACGGAAAGGTTTCCAAGTCTGACAAGGCGTCTGACAAGGAACAAGCCGAAGATGAATCTGAGGGCGAAGAAAAACAAGCTGATGAAGAAGGTGGAGACGCAAAGGATAACAAGCGCCGTGGCCGCTATGGCAGGGGGCGCGGCAAACGGGGCGGTCGTGGAGGCCGCGGTGGCAACGCTGGCGGCGGTAGTCGGGCGAATTATAGCAGCAATAATGTTGAAACCGTTGGTGGCGATCTCTATGAAAGCGAAAGGCAATTCCGCTTTAATTTAAGGCGCAAATATAAAATTCAGGAAGTGATCAAGCGCGGCCAGATTATGCTGATCCAGGTTTCCAAAGAAGAGCGCGGCAATAAAGGCGCTGCTGTGAGTTCTTATTTATCATTGCCGGGCCGCTATTGCGTTTTGATGCCCAATAGCCCGCGCGCCGGCGGTGTCAGCCGAAAGATCGCCAATTACAAAGACCGTGCACGGATGAAAGAGGTTCTTGATGAGCTAAAAATCCCCGATGGCATGTCTGTGATTGTGCGCACCGCGGGTGTGGCAAGAAGCAAAGCAGAAATTAAAAGAGATCTCGATTATCTTGTGCGGCTTTGGGATACGATTCGTGACCAAACGCTGCAATCCAGTGCGCCTGCCCTGATTTATCAGGAGGCGGATCTCATTAAACGCGCGATCCGTGATCTTTACACGCGCGATATCGAAGAAATTCATGTTTCCGGCGAGGAGGGCTTTAAGACCGCCAAGCAATTCATGAAAATGATGATCCCATCGCACATCAAGAAAATAAATCAGTACAAAGAGCCCAAAAAACCGCTGTTCACCCGCTATAAGATCGAAGATCAGATCAATGAAATCGGTGAGCCGCAGGTGACCTTAAAATCGGGCGGCTATCTGGTGATTAATCCGACGGAAGCTTTGGTATCAGTTGATGTGAACTCCGGTAAGGCAACCAAGGAACGTCATATCGAGGAAACGGCACTTAAAACCAATCTGGAATCGGCAGCCGAAGTGGCGCGGCAATTGCGACTGCGTGATTTGGGCGGGCTGATTGTGATCGATTTTATCGATATGGAAGACCGCCGCAATAACGGAAAAGTAGAACGCAAATTGAAAGAGGCCCTGTCAACGGACCGTGCGCGTATCCAGGTTGGGCGAATATCATCGTTTGGTTTGCTGGAACTTTCGCGCCAAAGGCTGAACCCGAGTTTGACCGAAGCACAGTACGATGTGTGTGATCATTGCAAGGGAACCGGGATCACCCGCACCTGTGATGCGATGTCGATCGTGGTGTTGCGTGCTATCGAAGAAGAAGGTATGCGCGGCCGTGCGGCGCAGATTATTGTGCATGTCTCCAATGATGTGGCGCTTTTTATTCTCAATAACAAGAAGAACAATCTGGCCGAAATTGAAGCCCGTTATAACTTTACGATTTTGACACGGGTTGATGAAACGGTCGGTCCGTCAAGCTACCGCATTGAAGTGTCCAAGCCTTCAAAAGATGCAAAAGAGGGCGAAGAAGAAAACGAGAAGGAAGCTGGCGATGATAAGCCTTCTGCGGATTCTTCAGAGCGCAAACCCAGTGGCCGTCGTCGTGGCCGCCGCGGTGGCCGCAAGCGGAATAATCGTCCCGCTGAGTCTGCTTCCGGTGGTGGTGAAGATAAGGCGCAAGGCGAAGCCTCCACGCCCGCTAAAGATAAGGCGGACAAGGAAGAGGAAAAGCCTGTAGCCAAATCCAAAGAGCAAGATAAGAAAGAGAAAGAAGATAAGCCTGCAGCTAAGTCTAAAAGCCAGGACAAGAAGAAGGACGAAAAATCAGAGTCCAAGCCTAAGAAGGCACCGGCTAAGGCTAAGGAAGGCAACGCCAAAAAAGAGCCTAAGTCCGATGTTGACGGCAATGTTAAGGCGGCCAATGACGAACCTGTTAAGGCCAGGAAAAAAGCTGCGCCCGCCAAATCGTCTGCAAAAAAAGCAGCGCCAGGAACCCATGAAAAGGTCAATGAAACACCTGCAAAGAAGAAAAGCGGCTGGTGGAATAAACTGACGGATTAGTCGATAAAGCGTCATCCCCGCGCCAGCCTCACCGACCCCTCACCCAGCTCCAGCTAAGTTTGCTACGCTCACTAAGCTTTTTCATCCCTCTCCCCATGGGAGAGGGTGCCGAACGTAGTGAGGCGGGTGAGGGGCGTTTAACGCTCCAAAATCACGGCATAGAGATAGGTCACATCAGGTGAAGCCGCGAGGTCGGTAAAGCATCCTGCGGATTTGTTGTCGAGTTCAAACGGCGCGGGGTCGCCATCAAGAATGGTCGGTCCGCCGCCAGGAAAAGTTCCCACAAAAGCTGTTGTTGCAATTCCCGTCGTTTCAACCGGCAGGGTTCCGGACGTTCCCACATTTAAATCCTGGTTGATCCAGATACATAAAGACGCGTTGGCATTAGGCAAAAGCATAATAAGGTCATTACCGGTTGTGGCGGCTGTCGTGCCGACTGGCCCAGCGGCAGTTCCAACATTATTGGCGGCCGTAAAAATCCATTCGCTGCCGTCATTGGCTCCTGTTGGCGGAGCCTGGTAGGTCAAACCGCCGCCAGTATCAAAAACCTTGCAGTCATCGACGCTGCAATTGGCATTGGTGTAGTCGGTGGCTGTCGTCGCATTTTCAAAACTAATTTCATTTTCGCTGATGCCTCTAAGCTGCATCTGCTGAATGGCCGATTCAAAGCTTTTGACATGGCGCAGGATTTGCCCGGCCTTGATGCGGTTTTGCTCAACATCACCGCTTTGATCGACGGAGTTGCCGCCTCTGCTTAAAATGGCTGTCAGTGCGCCCAAAAGAACAATGGCAACAAGGATAAACCAGAGAACATTGCCGTTTTCATGCTGTCTGCTCATAGGATTTCCTTTCAAGTCTTTACTTCTGCCATTGTTGAAGGCGGCGGCAGGCTTCCTCGATATCTTTGGTTTCATCAGCATAACAGATACGAATAGTAGAATGCCCTCTGGCGACATCAAAGTCCACGCCCGGTGTGGTGGAGACTTTTGCCTCACTCAGCATGCGGCTGCAAAATTCTTCCGTATCATCGGTAAGATGCGCGACATCGGCATAAATGTAAAAGGCCCCTTTGGCATTTGAGATTTTGTCAAATCCAGCCTTTGGCAGTTCTGTTTTTAAAATATCGAGGTTCTTTTTATAGTGCGCAACATACCCATCCAGCACATCTGTGTGGTCAAAGACTTTATAGGCCATATGTTGCGATAGTGTCGGCGGCGAAACAAAAAAGCTCTCAGACAGTTTTTTAACGCGGTCCTTTAGCTCTTCGGGTAAAACCATCCATCCCAAACGGAATCCGGTCATGGCAAAATATTTTGAGAACGTATTCAGCGCGATGGCATTATCGGTAAATTTTACAACCGTTTGTGCCGGCTGTTCATAGGTAATGCCGTGATAGGCTTGATCAGACACAATGCGCACGCCTTTTTCATCGCACCACTTGCAAATCTTTTCCAGCTCATCATCGGCAATCATGGTGCCGGTCGGGTTTGACGGGCTGCAAATCACAAGGCCGTCGAGGTCTTCCTCGCATGCTTCAAGAAGCTCTAAAGTCGGCTGGTAATCGGTTTCCGGGGTGGATTGTATTTCCACGACTTGCAAGCTCAATGTGTTCAAAATATTGCGATAGGGCGGATAGGTCGGGGAAAAAATAGCCACCTTGTCACCGGCGTCAAACGCGCTTAGGAAAGCCAAAGCAAGGCCGCTGGAAGAACCGACAGTAAGCGCAATGCGGCTGTAGTCCAGATCGACACCGTATTGATCGCGGATATAAACGGCAATGCGGTCGCGCAAAAGCGACATACCCAGCGCCTCTGTATAGGTCTGGCGCGGATCATTTTTAAGGAGATCGCGGGCATATTCCAGCACCTGTGGAGGTGGGCCGAAACAGGGCAAACCAGCCTCCAGACGCATGATTTCTTCGCCTTGGGCGGCCTTTTCGTTGGCCTGGCGTAGAATATCCAGGGCCCGAAACATCGGGATGTCAGAGCGGTTTGAAGCTTTAAAAGCCATTGGGGTTGTCTCCAGTATTCACCAAGCATTCTAACAAACATAAATCAAACACTGAATCAAGCCTAAATCATTGTAAAGATAGAGGTTTTTTAGTATTGGTCAAGTAGATAAAATTTTATATAAATTTTATACTTATTTTACTTAGATTTTATCAAATAAAAACAGTCAATAAATCCTGAATAAATTAATTTTTAATTTTATTTACTTTGTTTTTACTTATTGCATGTTATGTTAAATAATAGGTTGGGTGATTAATATTTAAGTTGGATCGAAAGAATGTTTATAGGGTTTATAGTCGCATTGTTTGGGGTTTTGGGCTTGTGCTTAGGGGTTGCAAGCCAGTTTACGACCGGACCAGCGCTTGAGGGAAAGCAAAAAGTCTATAATAGAGCAGGGGAAGGCTCTTAAATAAGCAATACGATAAAGTTAGAAGTTAGGTTTACATTTTTATCTCTTATGTCATGTGCCTGACCTGTCTGATTTTGGGTTTCTTCGTTGCCCCGCAAAGTAAATGAAGACCCAGTTATAAATTAGCAGGTTATCTCTTACCGCCGGGTATATCCCGGCGGTTTTTTTTGCTAAACATGCTAAACACTATGTAGCTCCAAAATGAATGATAAGGTTTGACCCATGTTTTCACGTTTATATTGCCTGTTTATCTGCTGTTTTCTGATTTCTTTTATGCCGGCAATGGTCCAGGCACAGGAATTGGATGAAGCCCCGAAAGCACAGCAGGAAGAATCTGATACAGCCGCAACAATGTTTAAGGCGATTGAGGATTTATCCAAACAGCTGGAGCCTGAGCAGATGAGGCATTTTTATTTCGTCTATAACAATTATAATCTTGTGAATACGGTTAAAACGGTTCGCACCGATGTTTCAAACGCGATTAACGCCTGCGGTGAAAACAACCCGGAGATGAAGGGAAAGCTCGATAGCCGTTTTCGTCAATGGGCTGATGCGATTGAACCGGCTATGAAAGAGGCCGAAGCGAATATCAACAATATGGTCTTTGCGCAAAGCTATGCGCCGCCAAAAGACATCAGGCATATTTTCGGTCTGGTCGATGCAACGCGCATTGAGACTGCCGCTAAACTTAAAAAAGTTCCGGTAACCTCAGCCGAGGCATGCCAGTTCCTTTTGAACAAGATGAACGATACGCAGGAAAGCATGCTTTCGCTCTTACGGGCGACGTTGATTTCCTATCCGCAATCGGCGGCTCCGTCATCAGGCAAAGATTTATAGTTCAAGGACCTAGATTCCATGAAAATTCTTCAGGTCATGGCCGGAGCAAAACATGGCGGTGCGGAAACTGCTTTTGTCGATATGTGTCTGGCTATGCACGGCGCCGGGCAGAAAATCGTGGTGGTGACGCGCGCCAATGATATACGCGTTCCGGTCCTGGAAAATGCGGGCTTGCGGGTGCACAGGCTTCCTTTCGGCGGCGCCCTTGATTTTTACACGCCGTGGAAAATGACCAAAATCATTGAAGGTTTTCAGCCCGATATTGTGCAAACGTGGATGGCGCGCGCAGCAATGAAAACGCCCGCGTGGAATCCTTCTATGAACCTGCCGCGTTATCTGGTGGTGTCGCGTCTGGGCGGGTATTACAAAATTAAATATTTCAAAAGCTCTGATTACTTCGCCGTTCTTACGCCGGATCTTCGTCGGCATTTAATCGATCATGGCGTGCCCGGCGATCGCGTGCGCCAGATCAATAATTTTGCAGATGTCGAAGAAGTACAAACACCTGTCAATCGTGCGGATATGAACACGCCGGAAGATGTGAAAATTTTACTAGGGCTTGGACGGCTGCACCCAAGCAAGGCTTTCGACACGCTGATTAAGGTGGCTGCGGCGCTGGATGGTGTGCATTTATGGATCGCCGGCGAAGGCCCGCAGCGATCAGAGTTGGAAGCGCTTATTCGTGAGCTTGGTGTTGAAGATAGAGTGAAATTGTTGGGTTGGCGCGAAGACCGGGCCGCGCTTTTACAGGCGGCAGATATTTGCGTTTTTTCTTCGCGCTATGAGCCCTTTGGCACTGTTTTTGTTCAGGCCTGGGCGCAGAAAACGCCGCTGGTGACCAGTGATTCCGATGGCCCGCGCCAGTTCGTGCGGCATGAGCAAGACGGGCTTGTGGTGGCTGTGGATGATAAAAATGCCATGGCCAGCGCCATTAAGCGCTTGATTGAAAACGATAATTTGGCAGCGAATCTGGTGGAAAACGGCTATCAGCGCTATGTAAGCGAGTTTACCAAAGAAAAATCCGTTGCCGCTTATCTGGCGTTTTTCGAAGAGATAAAATCCCGCGAAGGCTTATCCGAAGCGGCCTAGAGCTAAAAACACGTCCTAAAATTTGCATAAACCCCCTCCAATGTGACATAATTACCATATCTTAGCCTAAAATTAACAAAATTACGTCTTAATAGAACGTAAGAAAAAAGACCAAAACAAGAAAAAGGCAAGACGGTAAGTGTGTAATAACAAAGCCAAAACAATGGCTTAAAACGAGGGTGTATATTGATGGCGGATTTTGAATCCGAAAAGGGATTACTCCAAAAACATATGGTCAGTATGGATATCACCCCATCAGGTGATTTCCGCAAAGATGTTGGGCTGATGGTCGGCAAAATTGTCGGCTTGCTGAACGTGAGTGCTGATACAGAAGCACAAAAAATATCCTTTAATCCCGGCGATGAGATTACAGACGATTTAATTACTGCGTTTGTGGAAGGGGCGAAGGCTCTTGAGAAAAATCATCTGGTTGCTGTGGCCAAGCCTACTTATGAATTAGAAGGTGTTCCGGCTAAATTGAAGACTATGGCCATAAATACCCTTAGTGCTGCACTTACTGCGCATGAACAAGCGGCATTCATTCCTGACGCCATTAAAAAAAATCCTGTCCTGCTTTTTGACTTGCTTAATGACAGGGAGGCTTTTGCCGGTGCTTTAAGAACAGCCAGAGATAATAATTTTTTTGCAGAGCCAGCTCCGGAAGCTGAACCAGAGCCTACAACAACGGTTGATCCCGATCTGGAAGTGGTGCTGGCGTGGACACCGCTTTATTCCGAGAGCATTAAAAAAAGTGGTGATATTAATGAGGCAACACTCAAAGAGGCGGCTGATAATTTTGTCAAACTAGTCCGGGCAGCTGATCCGACCAACCCGATTAAAAATTACGACTCAAACAAAACTTTCGTTGAGCAATTTGGAAAGTCTTTAGAGAGTGAAACTCTTTCCGCCCTCGATCATTTTATTCAAAGCCCGGTTTATCAAACTCTGGTAACGCTAAGGGACCTTCCTAATGTTGCCGAGCCTAATGTCGCCGAGGACGTCAAAATACAGGCGATGCGGGAGTTTCTGACCAGTGGCCGTACTAAAGATGCTATGCGTTCCGGCTATATCGAGGATCCCCGGCTTCTTTTTCTATTAACGGGTGAAGCAAAAAATCTGTTTCAGGGGATTGATGATTTAAGAGCAAGCAATTTTGCCGCTGTCACAGCTGCGCCCGATATCCCTTCACCGCGGGCAGAGATAAAGGGACCGGATAGACTTGCCGAAAATGATCCAAAAGTGCTTTTGGCCAAAGGTGTGACGCTGGGATTGCTGGCCAGTAAGGCAAAGCCGGGGCGCATTACCTTGGAGGAGATTAACGGAACCCCCAATGACAACATTAAGGCGGTGGTGAATGAAATCATCGGTGAAATCAAACCGCTGGTGAAGGCGTATGCTATTGCTAATACAGGGGACGATATCGTTTATGACGACGGTACGGAGGATCAGAACTACACGTCGGAAATTGGCCGTAAAATGCTGGCGGTGATCACCCATGACGACCTACCGAATAAATCCAGACAAGCGCTTGAAAAGAGATTGGGACCGCTGGGTGGTATTGCGGGTACTAGCAAGGTCGTCGATACGGTCAATACGCTCGTTGAATCCGGGAAGCTGAATCTTGAGGTGGGTGCGCCAACGCCGGAGGCGAAGGTTTCTGACCAACCTTCCTCTAGCCGGGCTGCCGGTAAAGCCGCAGCCCGGAGGGATGCTGAAAGCCGGGCAGAAGGGGCTACACAAGCTCCAAATTCCGGTGTTAGCGGCGAAGCGGATCAAGCAGAATCATCAACCGGCGTTGTGAAACTTAATCCAGCGCAACAGGAGGCTCACTTCCGCCTTAGCTTGGTTCTGGCAATGCTGCGTAGTCAGAAAGTAATCAAGACAGACCCCAAAGAATTTAAAGAAGCCGTGAAGGAAGCGCTGATCGAGCTTCCTAAAAATGAAGCCTTTAAAGAGACAGGGTTAAAGGCGCCCGAAAATGGTGTTTATACGAAGGCATTCGGCCAGGACTTAATCAAAGCCTATGAACAAGGCTATAAGGCGCTTAAGGACGGCGACAAAAATAAAGAAAACCTCGACACGCTTTTGGTTCCTTATGGTGGTGACATTAAAAAGATGGTTGCCGATCTGGATATGCTCAAAGCTGCCAGCGCGCTGGACAAAAAGGTGGATGTACCGGCAACAGATGCGCCATTGGCTTTTCATGTTGCGGTTGTCGAAACAGCGCTAAACAAACTTTATCACAGTGGTGAAATGCCGGGCATGCCACGGCCCGGCGAGGCTAACAAAGATTTAACAAAGAATGTTTTTGAAGCAGCATCAAAGGTTGCGCTGCCGCACGCTATTGAAGGCCTGAAGGTGGCCCTGCTTGCGGAGGGTGAGGGTAAAGATAAATATGGCGGCCCTTACGACGGCACCTGGGTCAAAGACTATACAAGAGTTTACATCAAAGAAGCCATTGACAAGCTCCCTGAGAAAAAGAAAGCCGCGTTTTATAAGCAGTTCGGTGGCGAAGAGAACATGAATCGTCTTTTCGATGCCCTGGATGAACTGTCCGATCCGGGCCATCTAGGCAAATACATTGATAATACAAAAGGCGCAGAAATTAAGGCCGACGATGCGCTTGTTATGGTGCTTAAGCTGTCGGAATGGTTGCCGGATAGCGCAAAAAGCTGGATTGGTAGTTTCCTGAAGGGCTCCGAGTTTGACCAGTTTATTGCCGCCATGATTGAGCTGTTCTTAGGCATTCCGCTGAGCAAGCTTCTGGGTACTGATAAAGATGGTAAGAGGCACTTTGAACACGAAGAAGGCATGAATACCAATGCGCGGCTTGAAACCGTTTATAAAGAGGCATTGGCAAAGGCCGGGGGTGACACTGCCAAAATGAAAAGTGAAATATTGAAGGTGCTCCACACAAAAGGCGAGGGAAACGCTTTTGTTGAATTCTTTAGTAAGTTTGGAAGAGTAAGGGAAAGGCTGGAAAGGGCGGTGACGAAAGCGCTGGATATAGCCGCCAAGGAGGAGCTCAAAGCCGAAGGAAGTGGTGCGAAGTTTTTCGTTGGTGCCATGAATGAAGCAGCCAGTTTCTATCGTTCCGGGGCGTTTGGTAAAGACGCCACTCCCCCCGCAGAAGAGGTCAATCAAAAACAAGGCAGCGGTGCTCCTGCAGCATCCGCATCGCAGGCATCATCAGACGGTGATACGAGCGGCGCTGTGGCAAGCGCTGCTGTATTGCAGGGCGGACAAGGTGAAGATGTTGCCAAGGTACAGACCGTTTCTTATGGGGCTGGTGGTATTGGGAGAACGGCAGGGGCCCTGACTGGTGCCTTCGAAGGCAAGGTTGAACCTCTTCCTCCTGCGACGGCGCTGGCGAAGTTACTAACCCTGCCAACAATCCTTGCTGATCTGGAGGCGCAAGAAGATCCTAGTAAACAGTATGTGCTGGGAAGAAGCCGCGCATATATGGCGGGATCACAGATGAATTATGATGTTTCCCAGATGTATGTACAGCTGGCTGGCAAGGGTCATTTTAAGTCAGAGGATTTGGTTCTGATGACAGGCGGCGGTCAAACATTTTTGGTAACCGGTGATATTAAGTCCGGTAAATCTACACATCATATTCAGGTTCGTGACGTCACCGGAAAGATGAGTGCCCAGGAGTTTAAAACCCTTTCCGGGATTGATTTTAAAATCGGTGTTCCCACCAATCTACTGAGTGTTGAACACCACATGAAGAATCTAAGGCCGCATTTTAAGAGAGAATTGTTGAAATTCACCGTTGGCGGCGATCCGAATGCATATTCGTTGTGGGACCGCTATCCACGTCTGACGGATGACGGGATAAAAGAATTATCGGCGAAAGTAAAATACGCGGCACTTCCGGATAAAGGATACGACCCGCAGATGTTTCACCCAAGAGACGGCAGCCATTTTCAAAAAATTGCTCACCACAGCAAGTCCGTTTACGTTTTTGGCACGACACCGGAAACACAAAGGATGCTGACAGAGGGGAATCCAAAAATTGGCGAAACTCTCCTGGCTGGAAATGCACTGGTATCGGCTCTGGTTGGCGGCGAGTGGCAGACTCGTATTGTGAAGCTTAGCGACATTACAGAAAAGGGCATTGGTATTTTTTCTACGCCCCTTGATCCCAAAGGTATTGTCGCGTTTGGCAATTCGACCGACATTGATGACCGGTCAGGGCGCAATTTCACACATTGGCGGCATGTTGATGTTAATCCTGAGGACGGAGAAGTAAGGGTCAATACATTTCTTCCGCCCAGCAAGATCGGGAGCGATTTTAATGAAGTGCGCAAAGCTACAGGTGCATATGTACAAGACTTTCATGTGGCAGCCAGGGATAGGCGGCGTCTTGCGAATAATTTCAACGGTCGCGTTGCCGGGAGCCTTCATGCCGCAGACCACAACCCCAAATGTGATGAGTTTAACGAAAACGCCTGTGACGCCACGGATCAGGAGCCGGGTGTGTGGCAGACTAATCTATGGGGTATTTTTGCGGGCAACCGTCGTGATATGGCTCAGGTTGAGGCTGATGTTACGAAGTCCATAGAAAGTACTAAAGATTATTTTGGTTTCGGTGACTCTGGCTCGACTGGTTAAAGATACCCCATGATTCTCGCTCTGTGATTCCCCCTTGCAGCTTTCGCACAAGCCTATATCCTGTTTTTTAGGATATCTGTCCATCAAACAAAGAGCCGTCGATGCCCGATACACCGCCACCACCCATACCGCAGGAAGAAGAGTCGCCCGAGCAATCGCCTTTTGCCGAGCGCTTTGCGGAATTTATCGATGCGCTGGAAAGTCTTTATATCAGCGGCAATTTAAGCGGCCGCGTTCATTTCCGTGAGGCCTGGCCCGCTGTGGCAGAGCATATTTTTGGCGCTGAGCTTATAAAATATGACGAGGACGGTGCGCCGGATAAAGAGCACAGGGCGGTGCTGGAGGATGAGGCCGATCAAAAACGGATCACGTTGGTGGAGCGTTTGGAAGATGTTGAAGAAAACAGCATCTATCATGGCTCGCTGCAGGCCGAATATGCTTCAGGCATCATTCATGAACTGGGCCGGAAACTCTCACTTTATATATATACGCCGCATGTGGTCGATAACATTATTCCGCCCGAGCCCGGCGAAGAGCCGGTGGAAGAGGCTGCGCCGGAAGAGAGCGTGCAGGAAAATACGGAGCAGGACATTCAGTCCGAGGATTTGCTGGCGCCGACGCCACCTGCAGATGAAGTGCAGCCCATTGATATGTCTTCTGCGCTAGCGCCTGATGATGATATCAAGCCGATCGAAACATCCGTACCGTCTGTCGAAGACGTGCCACCGCCAGGTAAAAGCGGGTCCGGTCTGGATCTGGGCACGAAAAGAAATATCATTCAGGTCGATTTTATTCATTCCCAGCCGATTTCCTATAATGACTTGCTGAAGGCCGCAACGGAGGTAGAAGATGAAAGCCTTAAGGCGCCGTCTTTTGGTATGGAAACAGCAACGGATCCGCCGGCCCCGCCTTTAAAGACGGGGCCATCTTCTGAGGAAACCAGTGATCTGCCTGCGCCCTCAACGCAAAATGCGCCGCCGATCAAAATGTTGTTTAATCATTTTGCTTCCGGCCGCGTAGAATAAAGGCAGGCAATCAGCAACAGTAGCAGGGCAACGGCGCCGGTTTGATGGAGCACCGCCAGCGGCAGAGAGATTCCCGATAACAGCGTAGAAATCCCAAGGGCGACCTGTATACAAACTGCAATACCCAAAAAATAAAATACGAAGCGTTTCGTTTTCTTTTTAAGCGCGTGTGCAAACAGGCTGAGGACGGCCGCTAGTGTTGCCATGGCCAGCCAGCGATGCGCAAATTGTACGCCAACATGATTTTCGAAGAAATTCACCCAGGCGGGGTGCAATTGCCAAAGCTCGGGCGGGATAAGGTGCTCTCCCATTTTTGGAAAAGTTTCGTTATAGACAAACCCGGCATCAAGCCCGGCCGTACAGGCACCCCAGAAGATCGTCATAATAAGCAGGCCGAGCACGATCCAGCCATGGGTGTAGAGCGCCGTATCCGGATTCTGCTTTGCCCCAAGGAATGTCAGGCCCAGCCAGAACATCAGGCATAAAATCAATAGTGCCAGCCCCAGATGGGCGGCAAGGCGGTAATGACTGACCGCTGGGTGGTCGACCAGACCGCTTTGTACCATGTACCAGCCCATAAAGCCTTGCGCCCCGCCAAGCAGCAAAATACCAAAAAGCTTAAGCGTGTAGCCTTGCGGGATTTGCTTTTTTACCAGAAACCAGAGCATAGGCAGGGCGTAGGCCAGCCCGATGAAGCGCCCCAGAAACCGGTGCGACCATTCCCAGAAGAAGATCATTTTAAAATCACCGATTTGCATCCAGGTGTTTTTCTTTAAGTATTCCGGGCTATCCTGATACAGCGCAAAGACCCTTTGCCATTCTGCTTCGCTTAAAGGCGGCAATGCGCCCATCAGCGGCCGCCATTCAACCATGGACAGACCGGAATCGGTTAATCTTGTGATCGCGCCGACAATGATCATGGCCACAACCAGGGCGCAGCATCCAAAAAGCCAGTGGGCCAGCGCCGGGGCATGTGTTCTTTGATGTCCGTTCATTTGCTATGTTGTGCCTATCTTGTGATTTTAGCCTGTGTTAAAAAGTAACAAAGCATGGCTACATTCGACTTTATAGATTCCGCTGCAAAAGGTTACAAGTTTCTCTGGGATGAGAAGCGCGCGATTGTGCGTCTTGGTTTTCCTGTTGTTCTTATCAAGCTTGTGAGCTTTGTTCTGATGACCAGCTCTCCGGAGATGCAGCACAATTTCCTGCGGCACGGTCTTATTCTTTTACCGACGTTTTTTGCAGAAGGATGGTTGCTGGCGCATTTTATCCGGCGGGCTTTGTATAATGAGGCTTTGCCGTTCCAGTCGCGCACGGCAAAAAAGACAAGTACAACTGCCAGTTCAGGGCGCTGGCGCATGATACGGGCGGGCACGGCCGTTTATGTTTTGATATGGCTGGTGCTGTCTTTCTTAGGCGGTCTGGCCAAGAACCATGCGCCTTATGAGGTTGAAGAAATTCCAGAGCCGAGTTTGGAAACTTATCTGGCTGTCACCGTCGTTTTTATTCTTCTTATGTGGTTGTTCCGGCTGTTTTGGCTTTATATCCCGGTCACAATGGGATATTCAATTCCCGCATTCATGCACAAGGCCAGGGGTTATATCACCTCTGTCTATATGGCCGGGACCTGGGTGATTTGTTATACGCCGCTGTTTCTGGTTCTTATGCTTGTATCTGATATTGCTCTTTATCTTTTTCCGCTCGAATCCGGCCAGCTGCCTGAGACGTATCAATTTGTGATGACGGCAGCAGGAATCGTCTTTAACTTTTTGGCAATGACCGCGGCAACAATTGCCATTGCGCATGGCGTGCAAACGATGATGAATGAGGATAAAACGAACAAGTGAAGGGTGAGTTACTGCAACGTGCCTTCCCAATCGGCGAAGCGGTAATCACCGGGAGTGATCAGCTCTTTTTTCGCGACATAGACAGAATGAAGTTTGCCTTCAATCTCGCGGGTCCAGAAATCAAGAAATTTACCAAGAACCGGGAATTTCGGCGCAACGTCGTAATCCTGCCAGATATATTCCTGCAAAAGCTTGGTATAATCAGGCATGTGATAAACGATCTTTGCCGTTGTTAGTCTGTAATCCGTCAGTTGTTTGTCCAGCTCGGCCATAGTCTAACCTCCTGTTTTTAAAGCATTCCCGCTCTCTTATTATACCAAATTTACATGCCATAATGGCAGTAAATTTTGTTAAACCCTTAATTATCAACAGTTTTGGGGCGTGCTGGCGGACAAAAAACTATGTGAAAAGGCTTGAAATTACTGCTGCTGTGCGATAAGTGTCTAGCACTCGTCTAAAAAGGAGCGCCAATTGCGCGCAAAGCGAGAGTAATTCTAACTTTCAGGAGAAAAAAGAAATGGCAAAAGTAAAATTCCGCCCGCTGCATGATCGCGTATTGGTTCGCCTCGTTGAAGCAGATGAGAAAACCAGTGGTGGGATCATCATCCCGGACTCGGTGCAGGAAAAACCGATGGAAGGCGAAATCGTCTCAACCGGTTCCGGTCACGTGAACGATAACGGCGATGTTCGCCCACTGGATGTAAAATCCGGCGACAAGGTTATCTTTTCAAAATGGGCCGGCACGGAAGTCACCATTGACGGCGAAGAGCTGATGGTGATGAAGGAGTCTGACATCATCGGCGTGATTGCAGCCTAAGAGCTTTGATCTTTCGTCCGGTGGGCGGCGTCAAGCGGCGGCTCATGTACCTAAACGTACATTTCGCCTTGCTTTCCTGGCCACGAACAAAAGCTCTTTGCTCTTACAGTAATGGAACGAAGTAAACTTACCGGGCTTGCATTATGTAAAATAGTTTACAAATGAGCCATAAGAAAACAAACCAAGGAGAAAAATTATGAGTGCTAAAGAAGTGAGATTTCATGAAGAAGCCCGCGATGAGCTTCTCAAAGGCGTGGACATTATTGCCAACGCCGTAAAAGTGACACTGGGCCCTAAAGGCCGCAATGTTGTAATTGAAAAATCTTTTGGTGCGCCGCGCACAACCAAAGACGGTGTAACGGTTGCCAAAGAGATTGAGCTGAAGAACAAACAACAAAATCTCGGCGCACAACTGATCCGTGAAGTGGCTTCCAAAGCCAATGATCAGGCCGGTGATGGCACAACGACCGCCACGGTTCTGGCCCAGGCCATCGTTCGCGAGGGTATTAAGGCCGTTTCCGCCGGGCGTAACCCGATGGATCTGAAGCGCGGTATTGAAGCGGCTGTTAAGGCAGTTGTTGCAGACCTTGCCAAGCGCGGCAAGAACGTCAAAACCAATGACGAGATCAAACAGGTTGGTACAATCTCTGCCAATGGCGATTCTGAAATTGGTGAAATGCTGGCTGAAGCCATGGACAAAGTTGGCAATGAAGGCGTGATCACAGTGGAAGAAGCCAAGTCCCTTGGCAATGAGCTGGAAGTTGTTGAAGGCATGCAGTTCGACCGCGGATACCTGTCCCCTTACTTCATCACCGATGCTGACAAGATGCAGGTGGTTCTTGAGAACCCTTACATTCTTCTGCACGAAGCCAAGCTCTCCAACCTTCAGGCTCTGTTGCCGATTTTGGAAGCTGTTGTACAAAGCTCCCGTCCGCTGCTTATTATAGCTGAGGATGTTGAAGGCGAAGCGCTTGCCACATTGGTCGTGAACAAGCTGCGCGGCGGTTTGAAAATCGCGGCTGTCAAAGCTCCTGGTTTTGGCGATCGTCGTAAGGCGATGCTTGAGGATCTCGCGCTTCTAACCGGTGGTCAGGTTATCTCTGAAGATCTTGGTATTAAGCTTGAGAACGTCACACTGGATATGCTGGGCACAGCCAAGAAAATCCAGATCACCAAAGACGACACAACGGTTGTTGACGGTGCGGGTGCCAAGAAAGAGATCGAAGCCCGTTGCAAGCAAATCCGTGCGCAAATCGAGGAAACATCCTCTGATTACGATAAGGAAAAACTGCAGGAGCGTCTGGCCAAGCTGGCTGGTGGTGTTGCGGTTCTTCGTATCGGCGGCGCGACGGAAGTCGAAGTGAAAGAGCGCAAAGATCGTGTTGATGATGCGATGCATGCCACGCGTGCAGCCGTTGAAGAAGGTGTGATCGCCGGTGGCGGTGCTGCGCTTCTTTATGCGGGTCGTGCGCTGGACAAGATCGAAGGCGATAATGACGACCAGAATGTCGGCATTGAAATCGTTCGCCGTGCGATCCAGGCTCCGATCCGTCAGATTGCTGAAAATGCAGGCTCTGAAGGCTCTGTGATTGTCGGCAAGCTGCTCGAGCAAAAAGACGCCAATTACGGCTTTGACGCTCAGAAAGGCGAATTCTGCGATCTCGTGAAAGCCGGTATTATCGACCCTGTGAAGGTTGTGCGTTGTGCGATCCAGGATGCGGCCTCCGTGGCCGGTCTGCTGATCACGACTGAGGCCATGGTCACCGAAGCGCCAAGCGACGACACTGGCGGTTCTGCCGGTGGCATGGGCGACATGGGTGGCATGGGTGGAATGGGCGGCATGGGCGGCATGATGTAAGCTGCTTGCCATTTTCCTGCTCAGCCAGGAAAATGGCTTCGCTCAATAATAGCTCAATAAAGAATACCAAAGGCCGTTCTCATACCCGAGAGCGGCCTTTTTTCATAAAATAACTTGATTTTTTTCTGTATTTCTTGCTATAAAGTTGTCATGCAATCAACGAAGTTAAAATAGCAACGAAAGCAGCAATAATAAATTAAAGAACAATAACTGTAGAGAGTTTTAAAAGCTATGGACGAAGGACAATCATCAGAATTGAGCACTCAGGATATCTGCGCTCTCCTTGAACGCTACGTAGGCTTCAATGGGGTCGAAGCTCCTGTGATGGAAAGTGATAGTCCTGTGCCCTTTTATCAGGTTGTGATGCCCAGCCATGCAAGGGGCTGTAGAATTGCCTATGCCCTCCATGAAGCATTTCTGAAGCATGGGGTTGTAGACCCAGAAAGCCTTGCCGCTGTTCAATATTATGGAGGGAACCGAGCGGAACAGGGTGGGGCTATTGCTATACCTGTCGCTTATACGCAGCACCCAAATTTTGAGGATGCCCTTCAGGACTCCGAATTTCTTAAAGGAACCTTTCTTATTGCCCTTGCCCAATACCATTGGGATCCAAAATTCAATCAAATGTTTGTAGTTTCCGGTAAGCCCTATACCCCTATGGATGACGGTTTGCCTGAGGTCTATCCTTCTTTTTTAATGGACGTGGTCCCGAGCAATTAAAAAAACGCTCCTCCTTATCGAAGGGGCGTTTTGTTTTTTGTGAATTTCGTTATGCGGCTTTTTTAGCCCTTACGGCATGTTACAGGAATAGATGTTGAGTTGGCTGTCTTCATCGGGTGATTTAACTTCAGTTTCAAGATGCCAGCCGTTTTTTTCTAGCGGGAAACAATCTGCATGAAGAGGTTTAATATAGGCAAATGTAGACGGTATGCCGGATGCCAGAATGTTCCTTGCATAAGGCTCTATAACAGTCTCATCGGCCGGGTTATAGGCAAGGATTGCATTACCTTTCCTTTCTTCCGCAGGGCCTGCTTCGGACCCTTTTTTTCCGAAGTCATTGTATATTTGAAGATCAGCGTTTTCTACTCTAATTCCGCTAAGCCCCAATGTCTTAATATTTTCTCTTGCCAGTTCTAGAACAGCCTCAAAATAATCAAGTCCGATTACTTCTTCAAAATCATATGAAAGGCGCGCCATTATTCCGGGTTTTCCTGTCCCACAGCCAGAATCATAGACCGTAATATTTTCGGGTTTGATTTTATGTTCCCCATGAATTGTGACTCCCTGATCAATAGCAATCTTCAGAATTGATGTTAAGCTGGCTCTGTGTCTGACGCCGTGTTCAACATTTTTTCCCTCATTTGCAAATAAACCCGGCGCTGTGTTTGCAAATTCTGTGTACATTTCCTCTGGAATATAGCCTGATGTCTTGGTTCCATGTTGCAGATCAAAAAGAATGACATCATTAAATAATTGTCTCAGCTTTCTTAATACATGTTGTTCTATTATTTTTTGTCCTTCTTCAGACGCTACAGTGGCGCCTTTTGTTTTTCGTACAACGGCTCTGCCCCACGTGTCGCCGATGCTTTCTATTAAATCGAGATGTTGTGTTGTTATTTCAACAGGCCGGAGACTTCTGAGAGCAGCTTTAATCGAAGTCGGGGTTTGGGCGGAATCTATGCTCGCAATCAAAGCCTGAAGAGGGCCTGGAGCTAGTTTGCCTAAGTGTTCAACTGTATAGAGAGGAGCAATGCGTTGAAGTGCTTCAAGCACACCTTGTCTAGTGCTGCTGTCGCCACCATTTTGGTTTGCGGGTGCGGATGTGCTTACTTCTTGCGGTCTCAAAGCAAGGCTTCCTTCTGTTTGTGCGTCTGTTGTTGACATCATCGTATCTCTTATTTTCTTAAAATTTTGTTAACGGCCTTATCAGGCCTTCTTTTTATTCTTTTCAGGTTCGCGCGCCATATAGTTCCAGGCGATATCAAACAGAACCTTAAATCCCTGTGTAAATTCCGCATTGTTCAAAATCATGACACTTGTATCAGTTTCCGTAAAATTAATCAAGGCTAATTTTTTTCCATAGGCATAGATAGACTGCTCGTTAAACAGATTCTCGGGGAACCATCTATATTCGGCAAAATCTGTCGCAATAAAAAACGTGTCGCCTTCGCGGACAAGGATTTTGGATTTAATGTGACCACCCAGATCCTGCATGCGTTTGGAATGGCTTTTGTAATTTTCTTCGCCCATCCATTTGATCCAGTTTTTTTCATCGACGTTATAAACTGAAATCTCACCGCCCTGATCCCGGGCCGTTTCATAAACGTCATTCATAAATTCCTGAAATCCTTCAACTCCGTTAAGGGTTCTAATCTCGTTTGTTCTCTTCTTAACACCGGACTGCGCAATAAATTCGACATCCGCTTTATCGAACGCGCTTTCAATTTTAGTCAGGGTTGAGCTGTTGGGTTTGTTGGTGCCGTTTTCAATACGGGCAATACCGGTCTGGGACAGATCGGCGCGCTCGGCCAGATCCGACTGGCTCCAGTCCAGTAGGGCACGGGCGGCGCGTATTTGTTCGATCGTGGGCATAACTCTCCTCAGCTTAAAAATGAGCTATAATATGTATCTTTTGGTTGTAAGAATGCAAACTTATAAACATGTTTTCATATTATGTCTATAAAAAAATTATCTTATAAACATAAAAAATGCATTTTTTTGCAAAATATATAACTTTTCTTATTGACAGTGCTTATGGACCTGTACTATAAAATGCACAAGAGGACATAAATTATACGTAATTGGCTTTGCTGAGAGCGTGTAATCCTCTTAAATCCCCACACACGTAACTTTAAAGCCGCTGCCCCACAGCGGCTTTTTCTTTGGGCTCCGTCTTTTTTGGAGGGGCTTTTGCTTTTTTTGCGTCTTGCCCTCTGCTATAGCCATAGGGGTAGGGTTTCAGGCCGGGACAGACAGGACTACCCATGGGTGCAGAAGACAGCAAAGAAAAGAATCAAAGTGGAGCGCCTAAAGCGCCGCCGGGCCGACTCGCCTTTAAGAAAATGACGGGTGATCTGATTGGTGTCGGGGTGCTGGCTATTGGCGTTGCCGCTTTTCTTGGCGTTGGGTATCTGGCTTTTGCCAAATGGGGGAAGGGGCCGGAAGATGTGGCTGCGAACGAAGCCTCTGCCGATGAAGCCGCCCCGGTCTGCGTGAATTGCGGAAGCGGTAAATTGCTGAAGCCGGCCCAGCCGTTGCCATCAAAGGGCCGCCTTGCAAGGCCGAAAGAGGGCGATCTGGCCGGAAGCTGGCAGGCTGATTTTGGGGTGAGCAAGGCGTTTATCCAAATCAGCAAGGGGGCGTTTGAGCTTATCTATACCGATGATCCCCGCGGGCGTAACAGACGCTATTCAAGGGGTCGCTATGATTATGATCCAAAAACAGGGGTTTTGATTTTGAAACCCAAAGGCGATCTTGGGAAGCCTTCCGGTGCGGGGATTATTTATAATATTTTGACCATGCGCCAATACGGGGTGGATGTGTTTAAGGATAAGCGCTCCGGGGCTCTTTACTGGAAACCGGCGGCGATTGAAGATCATAATGATCAGACTCATCCTTTGTTTCTTTATACAAACCGCAAAGAAGCCACGATTGAATGGCAAAAGGTTCGCTAAAATGCCCGAGCTTCCCGAGGTCGAAATTGTAAAGCGCGGGCTAGAGCCGGCTCTGTTGGGTAAAAGAATTGAAAGCGCAGAAGTCAGGCGTTTTGACCTGCGTGTGCCTGTTCCTGAAAATTTGAGTTCCAGGGCTCAAGGGGGCCGCATTCAAAAAATCGTAAGGCGTGGCAAATACCTCCTGAGTTTTCTGGGTGGCGACGAAGTGATGGTTCTTCATCTCGGGATGTCGGGACGGATTCATATTTATGAGCCAGGTGATTCGATGGAGATTCAAAAACACGACCATATTGTTTTAAATATGGAGGGCGGCGCACGAATCGTCTTTAACGACCCCAGGCGCTTTGGCATGCTTTATCTTGCGCCGGCCAATGACTGGCAAAAACAAAAACCGTTTTCCGAGATGGGGCCCGAGCCTTTGGGCAATGAATTTCACGGCCCGTATCTGGAGAAAAAACTGCACCGGCGCAAAAGCAATATAAAAGCCGCCTTGCTCGATCAAAAAATTGTTGCCGGGATCGGCAATATCTATGCCTGCGAGGCACTGTATCAATCGCGAATCGATCCGCAAAAACTTTCCGGCGATATAAAAGGTGACGAAGCAGAAGCTTTGGTCACTTCGGTAAAGGATGTTTTGCAAAAAGCGATTGTGGCCGGGGGCAGCAGTTTAAAAGATTACAGGCATACCGACGGTACTCTGGGGTATTTTCAACACGGCTTTTCAGTGTATGATCGTGAAGACAAGAAATGCCCGGGCTGTGATTGCAAGCGGGGCGTGCAGCGAATCGTTCAAAGTGGCCGGTCGACATTTTTCTGTCCCGCCAAACAGAGGTAAAGATGCGCAGGTTTATTTTATTTCAGATTTTTACGCAGGTGATTTTTTTATCGGCATTTTTAGTTTGCGCGTTGCCGACAGCGGTCATTGCTCAGCAACACGAATCGTATGCCCCGCAATTTTTTGTGTCGCTGCAGGATGTGCCGTTGATGCCGGGTTTGACAGAGTTAACCGAGCTGACGGTTGTCTTTGACAAACCGGAGGGGCGGATCATCGAATCGGTGGCGCAGATAAAATCGCTCAGCAGTGATTCTGTCCGGGCCTATTATGAGGCAAGTTTGCCGCAGCTTGGCTGGAATCGAATCGGGGAAGATTCTTTTGCGCGTCAGGGCGAGTATCTGCGTATGAATTTTGAAATCGCCGATGGCCAGAGTTTTTTGAAGATCACAGTGATGCCACATGGTTAGCGTTCCGGCCCTGGTTCTACCGGCCAGTTTTTTGCTGAAAATGGCATATATATCTTGACAAAAAAGCCCCAAGACGGGTATTACTCTCCGATCTGCATATTAAAGATTTTTAGATGGCCGCTTGCGGAGAAGAGGCCATCGGAGAGCAAGTTAAAGAAGGTATATAAATGGCTAATCATGCATCAGCAAAGAAACGTATTCGTCGTAACGAACGCCGTACCCTGATCAATAAGACCAGAGTGAGCCGGATTCGTACGTTTATTAAGAAAGTGGAATTGGCAATTACGGCTGGCAATGCCAAAGAAGCAAAGGAAGCTTTGCAACAGGCACAGCCGGAATTATACAGAGGTATTTCCAAGGGCATCATTCATAAGAATGCGGCTGCGCGGAAAATGTCTCGCTTGTCGAGCAGGATTAAGGCCTTAGGGTAAGGTCTCCTAAAGTGCGGTTTTTTGCAGCACTCTAAAGTCAATACTTTAAAATTCAAATACTTACGGCGACCTATGGAAGTAATTCTTTAGGTTACTGTCGTTTCTACAAATAAAACACAGAACAATTATTTCTTTTTTAATGTTCACTATTTGATCTTATTGCTTCCTGATAAAAATTTGTTGTAGGCTTGTCTCAATGCGGACGGGAATGGGTTTCCATCATTTCGCAAATCGCTTTTTTAAGAAGCTCGCTTTTGGACATTTTTGAGTCTGTACAAAGTGCCAGCTTTATGCGAGGAAAGGTGAGTAAGAGAACACTGTATGGGGGCAATTACTAATTACAGGTTTGACAATTACACGTTCTCTTACGCCTTAATTTAATAGATCTGACATGTGAAAAATGACAAACGTCCAACGTTTGCAAACCCCTTTTCTTTGTCAAAAGAACGTAAATTTTTAAGAAGTGGAGAGTAGTAAAATGTCAGATGTTGGGGGAAAATCAGTAGCCGTACTTCAAGGGGGTACAGGTATTGAAGCGGAGCCGTTAGAGCCATCACAGGAAATAATGAGTCTTTGGAAAAAAGTTCACCAGTCTATGAGGGGTGAATTTGGCGAGGCTATTTTTCGTAGCTGGCTAAAGCCATTGGTGCTTCGGGCCTATTATCACGGCACAATGGAAGTCTCGGTTCCGACGCGCTTTATGCGGGACTGGATTCAAAATCACTATGCGGAACGCATTCTGGCCATGTGCTCGGAATCGGACTCCGGGATTAAAAAGCTTCAGATCGTCGTGGTTCAAAACGCGATTATTGATGATGAAGATCTTGACGGGGCCAAGCAGGACGTAAAGTCCGTTAAGGCAAACCAGAATAAAAAAGGTGAAGTGGCGTCAGTTTCTTCACCGTTGGATGCGCGCTTTAAATTTGAGAGCTTTGTCGTCGGCAAGCCAAATGCTTTGGCTCATGCGGCGGCGCGCCGTGTCGTAGAGAGTATGGCGGTGCCTTTTAATCCGCTATTCCTCTATGGCGGGGTGGGGCTTGGCAAGACGCATTTGATGCATGCCATTGCCTGGCAGATGGAAGAACACTGGCCCGATAAAACGGTGATGTATCTCTCTGCCGAGAAATTTATGTATCAGTTTGTCCGCGCGCTTCGTGCCAACGACACCATGAATTTCAAAGAGCAGTTCCGCTCGGTTGATGTGCTGATGATTGATGACGTTCAGTTTATCTCCGGCAAGGAATCGACACAGGAAGAGTTCTTCCACACATTCAATGCATTGGTTGATCAAAATAAACAGATCATTATCTCCGCCGACAAGGCTCCGAGCGATCTTGCCGGTATTGATGAGCGTTTGCGTTCGCGGCTGGCCTGGGGGCTTGTGGCGGATATTCACCCCACCACCTATGAATTGCGCCTTGGTATTTTGCAGGCCAAACGCCAGCAATTACAGGCCGATGTGCCGAGCAGCGTGCTTGAATTCTTGGCACTGAAGGTCACGAGCAATATTCGTGAGCTGGAAGGGGCGCTTAACCGGATTGTTGCGCATTCCGATGTTGCCAAGCAGGAAATTACGCTCGAATCAACGCAGGAAGTGCTGCAGGATCTCTTGCGGGCGCATGATCGCCGAATCACAATTGATGAGATTCAGCGTAAAGTCGCCGAGCATTACAACTTACGTCTGTCTGATATGCATTCGGCACGCCGCGCCCGCAGTGTTGCAAGACCAAGACAGGTTGCGATGTATCTGGCTAAACAATTGACGGCCCGCTCATTGCCGGAAATTGGCCGGAAATTCGGTGGTCGCGATCACACAACAGTGATGCATGCGGTGCGTAAGATTGAAGAGCTGATGGATGAGGATGCGCAGATCGCGCAGGATGTCGATGTCGTCCGTAGGGCTCTGACTGGCTGATTGAAAGAAATTCTTACAAGAAGCAGGCTAGCCATCTCCGCCTATTATTTCTAGCCTGTTTCATAGCGCGGACCCGCGTCTCCTGGGTCCGCGCTTTTTGATTCTTAAGGCTTTCTCTTGGCAAAGACTCCTGCTAATCTCCCGGATATTATGGATTTGCAAGACGTTAAAGCTCTTTATCACCGCCCGCTTCTTGATTTAATTTTCGAGGCAGCCGGGCTGCATCGTGAGCATCACACGCATAATGAAATGCAGATGTGCACCTTGCTGTCGATTAAAACCGGCGGCTGTGTTGAGGATTGTAAATATTGCTCGCAATCGATTCACAACAATGCAGAGCTTGAAAAAGAAACGCTTTTAAAAACCGATGAGGTTCTGGAGCAGGCGCGTGCGGCCAAGGAGGCAGGCTCAACGCGATTTTGCATGGGTGCGGCCTGGCGTGATGTCAAAGACGGACGCGGATTCGATCGTGTGCTCGACATGGTGAAGGGCGTTAGCGATATGGGCATGGAGGCGTGCTGCACGCTTGGTATGTTGACCGAAGATCAGGCGGTGAAATTAAAAGAGGCTGGCCTAACCGCTTACAATCACAATCTCGACACAAGCGAAGAGTATTACGATAAAGTTATTACCACGCGCACCTATCAGGACCGGCTGGATACGATTGAAAATGTAGCCAAGGCCGGCATTTCATTATGTTGCGGCGGCATTCTCGGTATGGGCGAATCTACGGGCGATCGCATTGCTTTGCTTCACCGTCTCAGCAATCTCGATCCGCAGCCCGAATCGGTGCCGATCAATATGCTGGTACCGGTGGAAGGCACGCCGCTGGAAGATACCGAGGCCCTCGATATTTTTGAATGGATAAGATGTATCGCCGTGGCACGGATTCTCATGCCAAAAGCCATGGTACGTTTATCGGCCGGGCGTTTAACGATAAGCCGCGAAGCGCAGGCGCTGGCCTTTATGGCCGGGGCCAATGCGATTTTCACTGGGGAAAAGCTGCTGACGACTCCCAATCCGGAAAAAGATGAAGACTACAACCTTCTGGAGGTGCTGGGCCTTAAACCGCGCCCGCCCTATAAGGGTGAGAAGCAGAAGGCTGCCTAGCTTGTTCCTGCCACATATACCTTGAATCGGAAGATGAATAATTTCCCTTATTACGCCTTAAGATTCTGAACAGTGTTTAATTTCTTGACAAGTTATAGAAAATGATGTGTAATAGTAATTGAACATCGTTTAATTAAAGGAGAAATATAATGAATCGCTATTTGGTTATTATTGCTTGTCTTTTTATACTCGTACCTTTTCCAGCGCAGGCTGGCTGGCCAAGCTATCAAAATTTGTTTGGTTCAAAGCTGGGTAAGGTTATGGACTGTATAGATCCTTTTGCTTGGAATTATTGCGCTTTGTCTGAAAAAAATAAACCAACCAAAGCAAGGGGAGGCACGACCATGCGAGGGGGAAAGGTCGTTTATCCCCGGCCACATAATAATAGCCCCGTGATTTATCCATCTTACCCGCCGCTTAAAATCAGAAAGCCGGCAAAAACTTGGGGTAATCCCTATGACTAAGGCCAAGGTTGAGAGAAGGGTGTTTTTGCTATAAAAAGCTAGCCATGCACAGTTTTAAGAAAAATCTTGAGCAGCTTAAAGAGCGGGGGCGTTACCGTTCTTTAACTTTGCCGGGTGGTATTGATCTGACATCCAATGATTACCTTGGATTTCGGAATCATCCGAAGCTGCGGGCGGCGGCTCTGCGCGCTATCGAATCGGGCATGGATATAGGCTCCGGCGGATCGCGGCTGCTAAGGGGCAATCACGAAGCGCATGGGGAGCTTGAAGACTTTGCGGCTGAATTCTTTGGCACGGAGCGCGCGCTGTATTTTGCCACCGGGTTTCAGGCCAATTACGCCTTGTTCACGACCTTGCCAACCCGTCATGATGTGGTGCTGTTTGATTCTCTAATCCATGCCAGCGTCATCGAGGGCATTCACGCCGGCCACGCGCGCACCATAAAAATTCCGCATAATGATTTGAATGCTTATGAAGAGGCGCTGAAGCGTTTTCGTGATGAGGCAGAACAAATTTTCATCGCCGTCGAGTCGCTGTATTCGATGGATGGGGATTTCGCGCCGCTGCCGGAGCTCTACGAGTTGGCACAAAAATATGATGCGATTCTGATCGTTGATGAAGCGCACGCCACCGGCGTCTGGGGTGAGAATGGCAAGGGCTGTGCGGAATCGTTATCGCCGGACAATCTCATCACCCTTCATACCTGCGGCAAGGCGCTGGGTGTGGCCGGTGGTCTGGTTTGCGCTTCTGCGGATATCATCGACACGCTCATTAACACCGCCCGACCCTTTATTTATTCTACCGCCCCGCCACCGTTACAGGCTCTGTTGGTACAGGAAGCGCTCAAGCTCTCCGCCAGCGCAGAAGGCCAGCAACAGCGGACCTCTCTCCGCATCATTTGTGATTATGTAAAATTAAATATAAGAGGGATAAATGGCTCCTCCTTAGGGGAGGGTGTCACCACGGAAGAGGCGGGAAGCCAGATTGTTCCCATTATTCTCGGTGAAGACAGCCGTGCCGTTCATGTGGCCAGCGAACTCCAAAAAGCCGGGTTTGATATTCGCGCCATCCGCCCGCCGACCGTTCCCGAAGGCACGGCGCGGTTACGGCTGTCTTTAAACGCCGATCTCGATGAAAAAACACTGGATCGCTTTTTTGACCACCTTCTTCCCCATTTGCAGGACAAAGCAGCGTGAGCAATTTCATCATCACAGGCACGGATACCGATGTAGGCAAAACGGTTTTTGCCGCGATGCTGGTGCAGGCACTCGGTGCGAATTACTGGAAGCCTTTGCAATCGGGCATTGCGGGCGGTGTCGATACCAAAACGGTCCAGAATCTGACCGGCCTGCCGGATGAGCGATTCCTGCCGGAACAATATATTTTCTCCGAAGCTCTTTCGCCGCACCGCGCCGCCGAGATTGATGGGATGGAGGTTGATATCAACGCTCTCACCCTCCCGCAATCGGAGCGGCCCTTGATTATTGAAGGGGCAGGCGGGCTGATGGTGCCGCTGAGCCGTAAAAACCTTCAGATTAACCTGTTCAAAAAATGGAATATTCCGGTGATTCTATGCGCACGGAGCGGGCTGGGCACGCTCAATCACACGCTTTTGTCGCTCGAAGCCCTGTGGGCCCGCAAAATACCAATTTACGGAATTGCCTTTATCGGCGAGGAAAATGAGGATAATATCCGCACCATTGCCGAATTTTCGGGCGAAAAGGTGCTGGGACGCTTGCCAATGCTTGCGCAGCCGGGCCCTGATTCGCTACAAAAGGCCTTTGATGAGAATTTTAAGGTAGGGGATTTTATAAGTGACCAGGGTTTCACCCATATGGCATCCAATGACGCAGCACGCGCTGCTTCCTGATTCTATTCAGATAGAGCGGGCGGAAGGCGCGTCACTGTACACCAAAGACGGGCGGCGGATTGTTGACGGGATTTCATCCTGGTGGGTCAACACCCACGGCCATTGCCATCCAAAAATCGTCAAAGCCGTGCAAAAGCAGGCTGAAAAACTTGAGCAGGTGGTTTTTGCCGGTTTCACGCATGAGCCTGCCGAAGAGCTCACGAAAAAACTGTTGCGCATTGCCGATCCGTCTTTGGAGTTTGTTTTTTATTCCGATAGCGGCTCGACGGCTGTTGAGGTTGCCCTGAAAATGGCGATGGGTCATTTCGAACATCAGGGAAAATCGCGGCGCAAAATCGTTGCGCTGGAGGGTGCCTATCACGGTGATACCTTTGGTGCGATGAGTGTGAGCGAGCGCAGCGTGTTCAACCGGATTTACGAACCGTATTTGTTTGATGTGACGCATCTGCCGTTTCCGTCTGAAGGCCAGGAAGAAAAAACGCTTGAGGAATTTAAAGCGGTGTTGCGCGGTGGTGATGTTGCGGCGTTGATTGTCGAGCCGCTGGTGCAGGGCGCTGCCGGGATGCGGGTTTACTCCACTGAGACGCTCAAAGCCCTGCATGATATGTGCCGCCAGCATGACGTGCTTCTGATTGCCGACGAAGTGATGACTGGCTTTGGCCGTACCGGGCGCATGTTTGCTTGTGAAGAGGCGGGAATCGCGCCCGATTTAATGTGCCTGTCCAAAGGCCTGACCGGTGGATTCTTACCGATGGGCGCGACTTTGGCGACCAAAGAAATTTATATGGGCTTTTTCAATCAGGACCGCAGCCGGACTTTCTTCCACTCCACGTCCTTTACCGGCAATGCACTGGCCTGCGCTGCGGCGGTGGCCAGTCTGGAGATTTGGGAGAGCGAACCGGTGATGCAAAGCATTCGCGAGATTGAAGAGGCACATAAACGCGCGGCCGGTTGGTTTTATGCGCGGCCCGATGTCGCGGCGCTCAGGGTGAAAGGCTCTATTTTCGCCTTCGATATCAAAGATGACGTGAACGGCTATCTGTCGCCCGTCGGTCCCAAGCTGTACGATTATATGCTGAAAAATGATGTGCTGATCAGACCCATCGGCAACACGGTTTATGTTTTGCCGCCTTATTGCATAGCCAATGAAGATTTGGAGAGAATTTATGAAACACTCTGGCGAGCCCTGGACCATGTCCGGGATGAAGGACTTGAACGCGCCGCATGAAGCGCCGGTGCGTGATTTCCTGCAAAATTTGACCACCGCGCCGCGTGAACATGCGCGGTTCATGAACATGCTTTCGATGCTGGAGCATATGGGCAGCCGCAAGATTATGCTCTCGCAGATGGATAAGGTGCTGACCGAAGATATCCTGAAGCATCTGGCCGAAGAAGCCCGCCACGCCTATTTCTTCAAGCGCCAGGCCGAGCGTGTGGCTGGGCATGCTCTCGATGGTTATAACGAAGAAAATACGATGTCCCGGGTCCCGGCGCTGATGTATTTCGGCCGTATGGATGCCGGGATTGCGAAGATCGTTGGGCCGGACAATGCCTATCCCTGGGTGTCTCTGATTATCGAGCTGCGCGCCTGCTGGCTGTACGCGATTTATCAGGAGGTTCTCGAAGGCTCGAACCTGCATATTTCGCTAAAAAGCCTGCTGGCAGAAGAGGATATGCATCTGGCCGAGATGTTTGAGATGTGCGGCGCCGATGAGCAGAGAATTCAAACCCTTTGCCGCCTTGAAACCGGGCTTTTTGAAAAATTGTGGACAAATCTGTGCGCAACCTTCTCTCTGCCGCAGGCAGCGTGATTTTAAGCTTCCCAGCAGCTTTTTCCCTGTGCTATGCTCCGATTCCCTGATTAACATTTTAACGTATGGATTCGTCCCATGAAACTCAGCATCGAGCGCGCCGCCCTTCTCAGATCTCTTAATCATGTGCAAAGCGTTGTCGAGCGGCGAAATACCATTCCGATCCTGTCCAATGTTCTGATCAAAGCCGAAGATGGCGTTTTGTCGCTGGCGACCACGGATATGGACCTCGAGATTAACGAATCTGTGGCCGCTCATGTGAGTGCGCCCGGCGCGACAACGGTACCGGCCCATACGCTGCATGATATTGTCCGTAAATTATCTGATGATACGGAAGTAGAGCTGCAGCTCAATGACGAAGGCACGCTGATGAATGTCTCGGCGGGCCGTTCCAATTTTAAGCTGAGCTGCCTGCAGACAGCTGATTTCCCGGAAATAGGAACGGGCGAGCTACCAACCTCTCTGTCCCTGCCGGCGGCGGATTTGCGCGCTCTGATTGACCGCACCAAATTTGCGATGTCGACCGAGGAAACACGTTATTACCTCAACGGCATTTATCTGCATGAAGCGGAAAATGATGGCGTCAAGGTCCTGCGCGCTGTGGCGACAGACGGCCACCGTTTGGCACGGTTTGAAATGCCGCTGCCCGATGGTGCGGCTGGCATGCCAGGTGTGATTATTCCGCGCAAGGCGATTGGTGAGCTGCGTAAATTAATTGACGAAGCGGCCGATACGATTGAAGTCACATTGTCCGAGAGCAAAATCCGTTTTGCCTTTGACCATGTGGTCATGACCTCGAAGCTGATTGACGGCACGTTTCCCGACTATCAAAAAGTTATTCCCGAAGGCAATGACAAAATTGTCGAGATCGATCCGAAAATCTTTACCAGCGCGATTGACCGTGTCTCTACTATTTCCGATGGCAAATCCCGCGCAGTAAAGATCACGCTCCAGGGCAAGACCATGACGCTCTCGGCCAGCTCCCCCGATGCGGGCAGCGCCACCGAAGAGGTTGAAGTCAGCGGCGATACCGATATCGAGATCGGCTTTAACGCGAAATATCTGCTGGATATCACTTCGCAAATTGAAGGCGAAGGTTGCCGCCTGACGTTGGCCGACCCGGCTTCGCCAACGATTATCCAGGATAATTCTGACCCGAGCTCTCTTTACGTCATCATGCCGCTGCGGGTGTAATCAATTTTCGTCTTTTGGCCTGCAAATAATGGTTTTCTGCGCTTCCGGTTCGCATGTACGTCATGTACATTTACGCTTCCGGTTCTCGAAAACCATTATTTTCGGCACAAAATACTTTAATTGATAAGGACTAAAAATCTCTGTGTTCTCTGCGTCTCTGTGGTTAAAGTAAACCATGTCTTATCTTTTATCCCTCAAACTCCATAATTTCCGCTGTTACGAACAGGCGGCGCTGGGTGATCTGGGCTCCGGGCTGATCGTTCTGCATGGGCCGAACGGCGCGGGCAAGACCAATGTGCTGGAGGCGGTGTCGTTTCTTTCACCGGGTAGAGGTTTGCGCGGAGCCAAAGTGATGGAGATGCAATGCCGTGATGCGGGGGAGCCCTGGGCGGTGGCGGCGCAAGTAGAAACCAAACATGGCGCGGTTCGCCTTGGCACCGGGCTGGATGCGCAAACCGAAAAACGTACCATCCGTATCAACGGCGAAAATGCCAAAAGCCAGAGCGCGCTGGCTGATTATGTGTCCTGCGTCTGGTTGACGCCGCAAATGGATCGGTTGTTCATTGATGCGGCGCGTGAGCGGCGGCGGTTTTTGGATCGTCTGGTCTTTGCTTTTGATCCCGGCCATTCCGGCCGCACCACGCGGTATGAAAACGCCATGCGCCAGCGCTCCAAATTATTGCAGGATGATGATACACCCGACATAGCATGGCTGGACGCGCTGGAATCACAAATGGCAGAAACCGGCACGGCACTGGCCGCGGCGCGGCTGGAATTTACCCAACGTCTGCAACGTGCCTGTGATAAGTCAGACAGCGAATTTTTTCCCCAGGCCAACATAAGCGTCAACGGCACGATTGAAGAACTGCTCGGCAATGCTCCGGCGCTCGAGGTCGAGGAAATGTTCGCCTATCAGCTCAAACAATCGCGCGGGCAGGATGCAAGGGCGGGTGGCGCGGTCACGGGTCCGCATAAAAGTGATCTTGCCGTGCGCTATGCGGCAAAAGATATGGCGGCAGATCAATGCTCGACCGGAGAGCAAAAAGCGCTGCTGATAGGGCTGATATTGGCGCATGCACGGCTGATTGCGGCAGAGCGCGGCGCACCGCCGATTTTGCTGCTTGATGAAGTGGCCGCGCATCTGGATGAAACCCGCCGGGCGGCGCTTTATGATTTGCTGGAATCTCTCGGCGGCCAGGTCTGGCTGACGGGGACGGAAGAAAAATTATTCGAGGCCGTACAGGATAAAGCCCGGTTTTTTGAAGTAAAAGACGCGCAAATCAAGCCTGCGCAGCGGCCAGCTTGTCTTCGAAGCGTTTCATAAGGTTCAGCAGATAATCATTTTGCTCCGGCGAGCCGACAGTGATGCGGATGCAGCCCTGAGTTTCCGGCTTATCCGAAAAATCGCGCAGGATCATATCGTTCTCGGCCATAAATCCGACGAACTCCTGGACCATATCCTTATCCAGTTTCACCAGCAGGAAATTAGAATCGGAATGGTAAACTTTTTTAATCAGACGCGACGTGCGTAAAGCCTCGGTCAATCTTTCACGCTCAGCCAAAATGGCTTTAATGTTCTTTTGAAAATCCTCTTTGCTTTCTTTTGAAAGCGCTCTCAAAGCGGCCGTGACGCTGGGCCGGGGCAGAGGGTATATCTCTGACACTTTTTCTTTCATGAAGGCGATAAAATCTTCATCGGCGCATAAGGTCACGCCCATACGCACCCCGGCCAGGGAATACGCCTTAGACAGCGTACGTAAAATAATAAGATTGGGGTGTTCTTCCAGCTTTTCACTGAGACTGCCCTGATCGGAGAATTCAACATAAGCCTCATCAAGAATGATCGCGCTGGTGTCCTCCAGCTCCCGGCAGATGGTCAAAATGTCCTCATGGTCAAAAGCGCCCCCTGTCGGGTTGTTGGGCGAGCAGATATAGACGATTTTGGCCTTTTTGCTTTTGGCGGTTTCGATGATTTTTTCAGTGTCGAGATGAAATGTCCCGGCTTCCTCAAGGAGCGGCACTTCAACGACCTCTGCGGGCATAGAATGCGCATCGACTTTGTAAATTCCGAAAGTCGGTGGATGGATTAGAACGCTATCTTTATGCGGCTCGCAAAAAACCCGGGTGAGCAGTTTTATCGATTCATCCGCCCCGCGCGTGGCCAGAACTTGCCCTGGCTGCACGCCATAGGCCTCCGCATAAGCTTCCAGCAATTCCGCCGGTTGCGGCTCGGGATAGCGGTTCATGCCCTTCAGACCCGGCAGGGAATACGGGTTTTCATTGGCGTTCAGGTAGATCTTTTCATTTGATTTCGCGCCCAGCATCCCGGCCGAGACATAGCCGGAAAGGTCCTGATAATGCGGGCGGATAAGCTTTTTTAGCTGTTCATTCATTGAGGGTCAAAACTCACAGCTTTTATCCATTCTGCGCGAGCATAATTTTTGATGGATGTTTGTGAAAAGGGCGCCGGGCATAGCCGGAGGATACGGTCAAGCGCTTTGAGCAAACAGATACAAAAATTTGCCGCGCCCACAAAGCAAACCCAAAGGGTTTGTTTGTATTTTAAAAAATGCGAACAAGGCGTCGCCTTGCTTCGCAGGGTGACAAAATAAAAGGAAATTAGCGGCGTTTTGCCAATTCGAATATGCTTTGGCATGTACATCATTGTCAAAATTTGCTCCTTTCCTTTTATTTTGTCACAGAATTGTATAAAAGCTGTGAGTTTTGACCCTACGGATGATAGTAAGAAAGCATGGATTTGTCTTGGATTTTCTTTGCTTTGGTTGCAGCTGTATCGCAGGCGGCCCTGCCGCTCATGAATGAGTATTTTCAGGTTCGCTCGATTTATCTCATGTTCTGGATGCGCGCGCTGGTTTTGATCGCGATAAGCCCGCTCATCTTCGTTTTTACGCCGCCGGAAGATCCTCTGTTTTATCTTTTTGTATTCATGAGTGGCTGTATTTTTGCGTATTTCGATTTGGTTTATATTGGGCTGGGGGCCAGCAAGGGGGCAGGTGCGGTCACAAGAATCGAGCCGCTGAGTGTCGGGGCCACCTTTTTAATGTGGCTGATGTTTGCGCCAGCTCTGCTCGGGGAGTATATGAGTAGCCCCTTGCGCAGCGGCGCGATTCTTCTGGCATTCGCAGGAAGCATCTATTTCGGGCTGCGGCTGCGCCATTGCGAGATCAGCCGGGATACCTTGCGTCAGATGGCATTGCCGATTGTCCTGGGTGCGCTTGGGATTATTCTCGGCAAGCTGGCGATGGACCATTCCGAGGTAGGCAGCGGCGTGGCTTATTATTGCCTTGTGCAAACGTTCACTGCTTTTTCGATATATGTGATCATTTTAAATACGCCAATCCTTGCCCGCCTGGATCCGAATGTGCATTTGAAGGCTTCTTTGTTTGACAAGAAATTGCTGATTGCCGGAGGCTGTATTGCGCTGAACTGGCTTATCCATACACCGTCGAAATATTACGCGATTGATCAGGTCGAAAATCCGGCCTATGTCACGGTGATTACACTCACCTCGCCGCTTTGGGTTTTGCTGGTTTATAAGCTCATTGGAAGGCGTGAAAAAGCCGATATTACCTCCGGCCTCGGCATCGTTTTTTGCGCCCTTATTCTGGTGCTGGCAACGCAGCTTTGAGAATATTCATAAACCCCTTGATTTTTGCATAAATATGGAATAAGTACATCATTCATGAGTACAGACAGTAACGAAGTAACGAAAACCAACGGTAATGGGGACGTTTTTATATCAACAGCGGTCTCCGGCATCGTTGTACTTGCAGCAGGAATTGGCACTTTTATGTGTTCTTCTGGTAGAGTCGGCGCAGGCTCTTCTTTGTTGGCAGCATCTACGGCACTTGCAATTATTACAGCTGCATTGGTAAGCAAGGAACGTAGAATGCAATTTGTATCCGGCATGACCATTTCATCTGCATTGTCGATAATGTTATTGGGAGTAGCAGGAAGTTTTCAGGAAGCTGCAGGAGACAAAACAACCGAAGAGCCAGTCACTTTAACCAAGGTTGTTGAATTGGATAATTCATCTTTTCTGCAGGAAGAAACCCCCGTTCCCTAGAATATAATTAGCCCTCTCAAATCTCCACTTTTATACAGCTGTAAAAACCTAAAAAAACTGAAGAAAACCGCGCTTTTTGCCTATGTTTTTGGGCCCCGCCATGCTATAAATAGTAGCATAGAAAAGCAGAAAAATTTTGAGTAATATCAACAGGTTACCACCCCTGAAAGGATAGAGAGTTTCACCATGGCAAAAAAGGGCGCGAAAGTGGCAAAAGAAGACAATATAGAAACTAAAGAGGCCCCCAAAGAAGGCGGTGAATACGGCGCGGATTCGATCAAGGTTTTGCGCGGGCTGGATGCTGTGCGCAAGCGTCCGGGGATGTATATTGGCGACACCGATGACGGCTCCGGTTTGCACCACATGGTGTATGAAGTTGTTGATAATGCCATCGATGAATCCCTGGCCGGGCATTGCGACCGCATTGATGTGATGTTGAATGCCGACGGCTCTGTGAGCGTGAAGGATAACGGCCGTGGTGTTCCGGTGGATGAGCACAAGGAAGAAAAAATCTCGGCAGCAGAAGTCATCATGACCCAGCTTCATGCCGGCGGGAAATTTGACCAGAATTCCTACAAGGTCTCCGGCGGTTTGCACGGTGTTGGGGTGTCCGTGGTCAATGCGCTGTCGGAATGGCTGACGCTGGATATCAAGCGCGATGGCAAAGAATGGCATGTCAAGTTCAAGCATGGCGACACGGAAGCCCCGCTGGCGCCGACCCGTGATCTTGAAGACGGAGAGCGCAACGGCACGCAGTTGACGTTCCTGCCATCGACCGAAACCTTTACCATGACCGATTTTGATTTCTCGACGCTGGAAGACCGTCTACGCGAGCTGGCGTTTTTAAACTCCGGCGTGAATATCTATTTGCGCGATAATCGCCCGGAAAACGAAGACGACCACAAGGAATCGCATTTCCACTTTGAAGGCGGAATTGAAAGCTTTGTTGAATATCTTGACCGTGCCAAAAAGCCGCTGGTCAAGGCGCCGGTATCCCTGAGCCATGAAGATAAAAAGGCCGGTATCACGGTGGAGGCCGCGCTGGAGTGGACGGACGCCTATCACGAAACCATGTTGTGTTTCACCAACAACATCCCGCAGCGCGACGGCGGTACGCATCTGGCTGGTTTTCGCGGGGCGCTGACGCGCGTGATGACCAAATACGCCGATGAAAAAAAGCTGATCAAAAAGAATGATTTTAAACTCACCGGGGAAGATATGCGCGAAGGGCTGACCTGTGTGCTTTCGGTTAAAGTGCCGGACCCGAAATTCTCATCCCAGACCAAGGACAAACTGGTGTCCTCTGAAGTGCGCCCGGTGGTCGAAGGCGCAATCGCCGAAAGCCTCGGCACGTGGTTGGAAGAAAACCCGGCTGAGGGCAAAATTATTATCGGCAAAATTATGGAAGCGGGCATGGCCCGTGAAGCGGCGCGCAAGGCCCGTGATCTCACCCGGCGCAAAGGCATCATGGATGTCTCGAATTTGCCCGGCAAGCTCGCGGACTGTCAGAGTAAGGACCCGGCGGAATCGGAAATCTTCATCGTTGAGGGGGATAGTGCCGGCGGCTCGGCCAAACAGGCGCGCGATCGTCACAACCAGGCCATCCTGCCTTTGCGCGGCAAAATTCTCAATGTCGAACGCGCACGTTTTGACCGCATGCTCGGCTCGCAGGAGCTTGGCACGCTGATCACGGCGCTCGGAACCTCCATCGGGCCGGATGAATTCAATATCGAAAAAGCGCGCTACCACAAAATCATTATCATGACCGATGCCGATGTTGACGGCTCGCACATCCGTACACTTTTGCTGACGTTTTTCTTCCGCTATATGCCCGAGGTTATCGCGCGCGGCTATCTCTATATCGCCCAGCCGCCTTTGTTCAAGGTCAAGCGCGGCAATGCCGGGGAACTGTACTTGAAGGACGAGCGCAGTCTTGAAGACTATCTCATTGATGCGACGCTTGGCGATATGGCGCTGGTCGATCACAAGGGCAGTGCCCGCACGGCTAACGATTTGCGTGACATCCTGGTGGAAGCGCGCAAATTGCGCAGCTCGGTAAACAATCTGACCCAGCGTATAGGTAACCGCGAGGTGGTTGAACAGGCGGCGATTACCGGCGCGTTTGACGACAGTATTTTCGAAGATGAAAAAGCCGGAGCGCAATACGCCAAAAATATTGCCGAGCGGCTTGATGCGATCGCTGCCAAAAATGCCAAGGGCTGGAGCGGCGAATTTACGCCAGTTGGTGGCTACATCATATCGCGCACATTGCGTGGTGTGACGGATTCGGTGCGTATCTCCGCCGATCATATCCGCTCCCCCGATGCGCGGCGTCTGGCCAAAGCGGTAGAGTGGCTGCAGGATGTGTTTGCCGGGCCGGTGGAACTGCGCCTTGGGGAAAAAGACACGGCCAAGGTCAACGGTCCTGCGGCGCTGTACGACAAGGTGCAGGAATTCGGCCGCAAAGGCCTAAACATCCAGCGCTATAAAGGTCTTGGGGAGATGAACCCGGAGCAGCTCTGGGAAACCACGCTCGACCCGAATGTGCGCACATTGCTGCAGGTGAAGGTTGAGGACGCGGTCAAAGCCGATGATATCTTCTCAACCCTGATGGGCGATGTCGTCGAGCCAAGACGCGTGTTTATCCAGGATAACGCGCTAAAAGCCGCGGTTGATATTTAGAGCAGTCAATTTGGATGTCTAGATGGTAAAAGAAAACCTTAAACGTTTCTGGTCTGTACTAAAATCTATTGCATCCAGCCCTTTGAAGTCATTGGCTGTTTCTGCTGCTTTTTTTCTGGCCCTGTATTGCTACTATTTGTGGGTAGTTAACACGCATGTTCCTACCGAGAAACCAGGCTTTGCAATAAAAACCATCATGCCCGCTTTGTACTTTATTTCAATGATCTGGGTCTATGTTGCTATTTGGGGCGCTATAGCAAATGTGAAAAAGGATAAGAGTTTAAAAAATCAGCTTACTCATTTTCTTTATGTTGTTTTAGCTGGCGTTATTCTTTTTACTCTTTTGATGGGGTTACCTGTTCAAGAATATGTGGTTTGGGTATTACTACCTTAGCTAATTAACTCTCCGTGCCCTCCCCTTTTTCTTGCAATAATAAGAATTATATCCTATAATATCTGCGGTTTAAACGGCCCGGGGAAAAATCCGGGGCAGGAGAGGTTGAAGAATATGGTAAAAAAAACGAACTGAAGGAATATCATGAAAAATCAAAGACATAAAATGGTCAGAAAAAATGAGGCAAACGAACTGAAGGATGGGAATCCCCGTGTACTTTTCCGCCGCCGCGCTTCGCGCTATGGCGTGACAAGGCGTCCTGCGTGGTTTAAAAGATTTCCATGACTTCACTGGCTGAAAAATTAACCGAAATGACAGGCGCGGCGTTTGCGGCGCTGGATTTGCCTGTGGAGCTTGGCCGCGTGGCGCTGTCCGATCGGCCAGATCTGGCGCAGTTCCAGTGCAACGGCGCGATGGCGGCGAAGCAAAGCGAAGCTTTGTTCGCATCTAAAAAAGGCCAAAAGCCCAGAAACCCGCGCGAGATCGCGCAAAGCGTGGTTGACCATTTACAGAAATGTCATCCTGAAACGCCGCAAGACGTTGAAGGATCTAAAGACACAAGACCAGATCCTTCAGCGCAAGCGCTTCAGGATGACGGCGGTGTATTTGCCAAGCTCGATATCGCCGGGCCGGGCTTTATCAATCTTGATGTCACCGATGATTACCTCGCGGCGCATCTATCCGGCATTGCGGCGGATGAGCGCCTCGGCGTTGATAAAATCGTCAAAGAAGAAACGGTTGTGCTTGATTACGGCGGGCCGAATATCGCGAAACCGATGCATGTTGCCCATTTGCGCAGCTCTGTCATTGGCGATTCCTTGCGCCGTATCTGTGGTTTTGCCGGGTATAAGACAATTGGTGATGTGCATTTGGGTGATTGGGGCCTACAAATGGGTCAGGTTATCTCCGAGCTGGAGGAGCGCGGCATGCTCGGCCAGAGCGTGACGCTGGAACAGCTTGAAGAGATTTATCCTGCCGCTTCAAAAGCCTGTAAGGAAGACGAAGCGAGGATGGAAAAGGCGCAGCTTGCAACACGTAAGTTTCAGGATGGTGATCCGGCCTACCAAAAAGCAGCACAGCAATTCGCGGAAGTTTCCATTGAAGGCATGAAAAAGAATTTCGATGCGCTCGGTGTGCATTTTGATTTATGGGAGGGTGAAGCCTCTGCTCATGGCCGCATTGCGCCGATGGTCGAGGATCTCAAGACAAAGGGCTTTGCCATTGAGAGCGAAGGCGCTTTGGTTGTTGAGGTTGAGGAAGAGGGCGATAACAAGGAAATGCCGCCACTCATTCTCTATAAATCCGATGGCGGGGTAATGTACGGCACCACCGATCTGGCCACGCTGGTCGAGCGTATGGAGAGCTACACGCCCGGTAAAATCATCTATGTGGTGGATCAGCGCCAGAGCCTGCATTTCGAGCAGGTCTTTCGCGCCGCGCGCAAGGGCGGGATTGTGCCGGAGAACACAGAAATAACCCATGCCGGGTTCGGCACCATGAACGGGCCGGACGGCAAGCCGTTTAAGACCCGTGAAGGCGGTGTGATGAAGCTTGAAGACCTCATCACCATGGGTGTTGAAAAGGCGGGCGCGCGGCTGGAGGAGGCCGATCTGGCCCAGGATATGGATGAAGGCGAGCGCGCCGATATCGCCCATAAAGTGGCGATTGCCGCGCTTAAATTTGCCGATCTGCAAAACAACCGCATCGCCGATTATATGTTTGATATCGACCGCATGATCAGCTTTGAAGGCAAGACCGGGCCGTATTTGCTCTATCAGGCTGTGCGTATTAATTCGCTGCTTAGAAAAGCGGGCGCGCAGGGATTAAAGCCCGGTGATTTCGTTGTCGAGGATGCGGATCGTTCACTGGCGTTGCTGCTCACCGAGCTGCCCGATGTGTTTGCCGGGGCGCTGCGCGGATATACGCCGCATCTGCTGTGCGATTATGCCTACCGCCTGGCGCAGGAATTCAGCAGTTTTTACGCCGCCTGCCATATTCTATCCGAAGAAGACGAGGCCCTGCGCGCTAGTCGCTTGGCTTTATGTGCCCTGACCCATGCGCAGCTCACGCTGGTGCTTGATTTGCTGGGAATTAAAGTGCCGGAGCGCATGTGACATAAGGCTTGTTTTGGAATACGAGTCTGGCTATGGTTGGCCATTATGCTCAACCTTGAAAACATACGGATCACGCCGCAGCTTTTAAACCTCATCTGCGAAATTGATGAGTTCAAAGGCAGTTGGAGCGCGCTTGAGAGCCAAACCACGGCGCTGCAGCTTCTCGGCGATGTCGCCAATTTTGGCCAAAACTTCAAAGCCGTTCTCGAACCCTGGCAAAGCCAACCGCTCAGCGAAGAGCTGATTAAGAAGCTTCATGGTGTGGCGACAGGCAGCAAGAATTCCGCTTATAAGAGTGCTGACTTTCCTCTCGTCATTCAGCGCGGCAGGGAAATCATCGGCTCGCTCGATGTGTCAACGCCGGAAGAGGCCGAAGTCTTGATGGCCAAGCTGATTGAATGGACGCAGGAAACACTGGAGGGTGAGACGCTGCATCCGCTGGTGGTGATTGCATTGTTTACGGCGATCTTTCTGCAGATTTGTCCGTTTGAAAAAGGCAGCCAGCGTCTAGCGCGGCTGTTGATTGTGCTGCTGATGTTCAAGGCGGGTTACAGCTACGCGCCCTACAGTGCGCTCGATCCTGTTCTTAACGAAAAGATGCAGGATTATTTCGAGGCTCTACAACATACTCAGCAGAGTCTGGAATCCGGCAAGGCGGATTGGGGACCGTGGCTGTCGTTTTTCTTTGGTCTTTTGAAAGATCAAAAAGATCACCTTCAGGAGCGTCTTGAAAAAGGCGGCGACAAAATCGCCGATATGCCTGCTTTATCGACCAAGGTATTAAAGCTATTTGAAAGCAATGAGCGTTTATCAATGAAGGAGATCGAACGTTTAACCCGCGGTCGCCGTAGTACTTTAAAATTAAGGCTCGGTGAACTGGTGCATGGCGGTTACCTGATGCGCCACGGCAAAGCCCGCGCGACCTGGTATGCAAGGGTTTAGACTGCCCTTATTTTAAACTTATCTCTTCACGAATTGCCGGTCGCAATAGCCGCATTCGACCTCTTTGGTGCCGTCAAAGGAATACCAGACTTTCGGATGCCCCAAAGCGCCGCCGCCGCCATCGCAGCTTACCCCGTCGGCATCTTTGCCAACTTCAATGATCTCAGGCGGTTTCACAGCTGTATCTGACATAATTCTTTAACGATTCTTTATGAGCTCTCGATTAAAATTTCCTAATGAATAGGTTAGATCAAATAGAATTTATAGACAACCCGGCAATTGGGGAGCGCAGCGATCACTATACGATTGTGTTTGTTGATGTCGCAAAGACCCTTCAAAGCTGGCAAAGCTCGTTGTTTAGCTTTGAATGGATGTTGCCCGATGGTGAAATCAAGAGACTCGAGGAATTGCCTGAAAAAGAACAAGTCAGACGGCAAGAGGTTGAGAAGACGCTGGAGTCCGCCCAGCCGATCGCAAAACCGGTTCTTGGAATCGGCCTCATGGAAAATATTGAAATCGGCATGGGTAGGGCCGAATTTTTAACATTGGCCGCGCATGGTCTGGCAAAAATTCCCGTTCATATCCCCAAATCCAATGAAAGCGATTTCAAAGGCTTCCTGGCTGATATAGAATAAAGTTATGAGACGTTTTCAAAACACATCCGAGAGCGGAAACGCTTTGCTTTATATTCTGATCGCCGTCAGTTTGATCGCGGCGCTGTCTTATGCCGTGGCACAAAGCGGACGTGGCAACGTACAGCAGTTAAGTCAGGAACAAGCCAGATTGCGCGCTGCGGAAATCATTGAGTATGGTAATGTTCTGCCCAATGCTTCCTCCCAGCTGCGTCTGCGCGGTTATAGTGATGCTGAAATCAGCATTGAAAACTCTGTTGATGCCGGTCACGTTAATCCGGGCTGCACTGACAACAATTGCAAAATTTTTCATCCTGCCGGTGGCGGGGTTTCATATCGCACACTTGCCGCAGACTGGTTGGATGCAACTTTTACCGCTTCAACCATGTATGGCAGTATGACGTTTTATGCACGTGCCTGCGTGGAAGGCACGGGTTGTGAAGCTGACGGGTTTGATAATGAGGAATTGATGGTGTTTTTTCCTTATCTGAAAAAAGAAATCTGCGTTGAAATTAATGACAAGCTGGGTATTACCAACCCGGCAGGTGATCCGCCTGTTGACGCGGATTGTTCAGGGGCCGGCAATACGCAAAAATTTGTCGGGGCTTATACGCAAAGTGATGCCGTAGACGTTGTGGGGGATCATCTGGACTTTAAGATGGCCGGATGTTTTCAGGTCGCTGCGGGCTGTGCTACAGGCCCACTTTCATATGCCTATTATCAGGTTCTTATTTCACGGTAGCTAACGTGCGATTAAGACCTGAAAGAAATGAAAATTGCCGCCATTGCTGAAACATCCCGCGTTTAGGTTATTCAGCCCATCAAGAACCGTATCATCACCAAAGCTGCCGGTATATTTGGTTGCGGCATGGCCGCCAGCGCTGGCCGGGGTCGCGCCGATACCCAAGCGGTCATTGATTTCCTCGCAAACCGGTTGGTCAATTGCTGCCAAAACGGCCAGAAGTTCTTCATTGGAAGAATCAGTGTCGGAATCACATCCGGCAACTCCGGTGCCGATACCGATAATGCAGGTTTCGCCGGTGAAATGCCATTCATTGGCGGTGACGTCCTGTTCCGGGGATTTGTAGGTAAAGCCGCCGCCGCTTGCATTGAAGACCTGGCAATTCGGAAATTTTGGGTCGGCGCCGGTATCGCAGGCGGCGTTTACAAAGTCGCCATCATGCTCAAAGCTGATGTCGCTTTCGGATATGCCTTTGCGTCTTATTTTGGCGACCCGGTGTTCAATTTTCTGTCCAAAACTTAAGATATCGGTGGCGGCGAGCTCGACCTGTCTTGCGCTGAGGCGAGAGGTTGTGTCCGAGCGCATACCGCGCGATACGACATAGGCCAGCGTCGCAAACAATGCCACGCCCAGCATGACAAAAAAGAAGACATTGCCTCTTTGTTTACTATGATTTTTCTTCATCGACTTTATCATTGAATAAGACGCCCTTGGCATTTTTGGCTGCGTTTTTGATGATGTTTTCAATTTCTGGCGGCAGTTTATAGGTGCTGCTTTTCTGTTCTTCCTGTTGCGCTTCTTTTTGTTCCGGCGGTGGTGCGACCGGTTCTTGTGTTTTTGGAGCCTCCGGTGTTGCCGTCACTGGGACTTGCGGCGCCGCAGGTTTTTCGTCCGTCTTTTTATCGCCGCTAAAGAAACCCATCGGCCCACCACTGGATTCAGCACCAGATTCTGTAGGTGGTGGCACCGTCTTTTCAGGTTCCGGCGCCGGAGCAGAAGATGTTTCCTCGGTTGGTGGCGGTGCGGTGACAGGCGGCGGTGCGGCCGGAGGAAGAGGGTCGGCGACGATTTCATTATCAATCGCGTGCACCTGAACCAGAGCAGCAATGCCTGTATTGACCATTTCTGTGCCAGCTTTTTCGGCAATGCGGTAGCCTTCAATTAACGCCTCGATCTCTGGTGATGCTTCAAGAGCGACTTCTGCGCGTTCTGCCGTCCAGCTTTTGTTGATCATTAAATCGCGAAGCTTGGTAATGGCACCGGAATGCTTGACGATATTATCGTCAGCCGGCGGCAGAGCCATGTAGCGGGTGACACGCATGGCCTTGGCATGACCGGGATTGGAGTAGAAGATTTTGCAATCGACGACGACTTCTCCAAAAGTGATAATGGCTTCACCTTCGGTAAAGCCGCGCAAATCACCGTAATCGGCGCGCGGGCGGAGCTGTATGCCTGCTTGCTGCGTGTCATGATAAGAGCCAAGTTCGGTGCCGCCAGCCATCTGGAATCCCGACACTTCCGTAACAATCGCGCTTCCCACTGTCTTTTCAAAAAATTCTTTGGTTTCGGTGGGGTCTTCCAGCTTGCCGAAGATTTTAATGTTACAGTTTGCAGTGATTGAATTGGCTTCTTCCCGCACCCGCTTTTTCATCGCCGGTAAATCCTGACCGGAAAAGACCAGACAAAAACCAAGGGAACGGGCTTGCGCGGCCATCACGGCCATGCCCTCTGCCGTATAATAACCAACCTCGTCAAACACGACCATAAAGGGTGTTGAGGAATGCGTTGGTTTGTTTTCGATGACGGTTTCGCTGGAGCCCTCCACAGTGGAGCCAAGAGTAGAGCCCATCATGCCTTTTATGGTGGCAGCAACAATTTTACCGAGATTGGCGATTTCCTCGCCGGATTTTTCCAGGGCCGGGATGAGAACGATCAAAATACGCCGGTTTAACACCACATCGACCATATCGACATCAGCGGCCTGCGTATCGAAGATATAGCCGTAATCATCGCCCAGAGATTGTAAGGAGCGTGTAAACTGCATGGCCAGATAACCGTGTTGCTGGCCGGCGGTGGTGGTGTCGTATTGAGGCGTATCCGGCCCTGGCGGCTTGGCATTACCCTGATCGTCATAGGCATCGTGGACAAAGCCGGGCAGGGTATCGAGATACCCCTTAAGCCCATCGCGTATTTCTGTCGGCACGGCATCGTCACGTTGAAGTTTGATAACGTTGTTGATGCTGAGGTTGTCGCGAATGGTGCGAACCGAAAGCGACACATCCTGATTGTCGCGCTTCCAGACCATGACGGGCATCATGGCGCCAATCAAAGATACAGCCCGTTCCTGCCACATTGCGTTATCGCCCTGTGATTCTGGCATCAGGCTGACGAGCATGTTAACGAGATAGGAGGCAGAGCCGCTGGAAAACGGGTTCATGGTGTTTGACGGGGCACGAATATCGGCATTTCCGGTCATATAGTTGAGCACCAGCAGATCGTCGTCGCGGCCAAAACGGCGCACCAGCGCAGAAAGGTTGGACCACAGATCCGTATCGGCTTTACCGTCAACATAAACGAATCCAGACCCCCAACTTAGAGCGTTGGTTGCCATGGATGTCAGGCCAACGGTTTTTCCCGAACCGGTTGTCCCAAGATAAAGAATATGTGTTCTCGCATCATTATTAGTAAACCACACTTCCTCATCGGTTTTGTCGACATTGCCAAGATACAAGATGCCTTCCGGCTTTCCGCTCCGGCCTGGCCCCTCGTTGTTTCTGTCTTTTTTTATTTTGGCCATGGCAGGCAGCTTAAATGCCAAAGATCGGTCCCGCGTTGCCAGCCAAATAAAATACAGCAACATAAAGATGAGAATTAAGTCGGCAAAAGCGAGCGCCCATGGCGATGTATAAATAGCTACACCGGCACCAATGAAAATGGTCGTTGAATAGCTGGACTGGCTGAGTGCATCAGCCAGACGCATCCAAAGAGGCCGAATATCACGCAGGATAGCCTCATGTTTGAATTCATATTTTCGTTGGTCTAATGCCATTCTCTAATTTGTCCCTGTAGCGTAAACCGATAACTCAATAAACACATAAAACTTCCTTTAGCGTGTTGGTATTTTTGCTTCCTGTAGAAGTGTTTCTAATTCTTCATAGTTAACTGTTCTTACGCCTGCGTTCCCACCATGAAGAACTAAACGGTAATTACTGCAAACAAAGCAGACTGTTAAATGCCCAATGATTTCGTCATTCTCGTTATAAAAAACAAACCCATGATGAGGATAAAAACACATACCAACGCGGCGGTTCGGCGGCTTATGGTTAAACACGGCCTTCTTAAACCTTTCGATTTGTTCAACGTTAAGGCTTACACCTTCTTTTGGTTGTGCGGTGGAGCTAAGCTTGCCATCTACAATAACATTATCTCCAAAACTATCTTGGTATAGATCGTTGATTGAGTATGCTTTTACAGTCTTGATATCGCTGGTCCAATAAGATTGGTTAAGCCCAGCATGTGCGGGTGATGAAAGGGTTGAAAGAAAGATCAGAAAAATGGCGGCGGCTAATTTTTTCAATTTATTGACCTCGTAAAAAATCATCAGCGGAAACAGGAACGCCGGTTGCATTTTGTGCGCCGGACCCTCCGAAACTGGTGCTGGCAGTGCTTAAACCTGTGGATGATCGGGGCACCAAGGTTCCCCAGAGCGTCATTAAGACGAAAATAAAGGCAATCCCTATGATAACGCCGACCCATTTCCCCTTCCCTGGCGTATGGGTTTGGTGTGGAGCGGGTGTTTGTTTGCCATTTTGTGCCGGCGGGTTTGCGCCTGGACGAATATGTCCATGCGCACTTTCCAGTGCGCGTGACGCTGCCATCAGACCATCAACCGCATGGCTTCTTTCTTCGAAGGATGCAATGCCCACCGCTTCGCCGCGCGGTGTTTTTAGCGTAAGCGTGTGTGATTTATTCTCTTCGTCTTCATGGACCTCTAACGCCGAGGCTTTTGCCTCGCTCAGATCCATTTGCCAAAGAACGGGGGTAATGGCGTCAGGAAAAGACATGATAAGTTTGCCGTCCACGACTTTTACGCTGCCGGTCTCGTTTCTTTTTGCAATGGCTTCAAGTGGGTTTTTCATTTTCTAATATTCTCCTTTTACAAATTTCCTACTGCGCTTTTTTTACGCCGCGTTTTTTCGAGCCGCTGTAATCAAGCTGCGGGATTGGCCTTGCGCGATCTGTGTGCATGTATTCCTGAATGGTCTCAACGGCACCTTCCATCTTAGGCACCGGGATTGGACGGTCTGTCATTTTTTCAGCCTTGTAATGGGCCATAGCGCCGACAGCTTCCATGTGGAAAGACTGCCGCCCCATATTGTTTAGCGGATACCAGAGCCTGCGGTCATGGGCGCGTAGCCAGACAAATTGTGCCGGGGCAAGAACGCCGCCTTCTTCCCTTGCGACCGCCAGGGCTCTTATTAAAGCTGTCGTTTCAAAAGCATGGCGGTTTACTTTTGCCAGAGTTTTCGCAGAGATAGCCTTGTTGCGCAGAACCGCCCTGGCATCTTTTAACAGCTTTTTGTCACGGCCAAGATTGAGCCCGCCTTTGAGCGACCAGCACATAGCCAGCCGGCCCAACATAGCATCGGCATCATTTCTTTTTCTGGCTGCCTTGAGGCAAAAGGCCGCTACCAGAATTTGCTTGTAGGGTTTAAGGGCCTGCACCCCTTTCCACCGGCCTCCGAGCTGTTTTTGGAATGCCCGGGCTGCCGCGGTCTGATCAATTTGACCATCTGGTATAGGGACAGAGTAATAAGCCAGCCATTCCTCAGGCCCCAGTGCTTCTGCAAAAGGGGGTAGTTCTGCGGGTACAGGCGACCCCGGTGGTCTGGGTGGTTGTTTCGATGGATCGAAGGCTGCAAAGGGGGCGGTGACCGGGAAGAATTGTGACTGTCGTTCAATCAGTCCTTCAAGGCCGAGTTTCTGACGGTATTGTGTGTGTGGCCCCCGAAATATGCACCACAAAGCGGCCAATCCGTACAGGATAATAAAAGGTATCTTCAGTGGCTGCATCGCAAGCGCGTTGATGAGCGTCAGATAGTATAAATCCAGCTCATTCTTATGCAGATTGGCAATACCCGGATGTTGTCCCTGTTTCGGGTTTTCAACCCCGTTCATGCCAAAATTGAAGTTAAGATCCTGGCCTTGAAAGGCAAGAGTGTAATTATCCCCAACGAACCACGAAATAACCCATATTTCGCTGTATCGGATCCAGCGAACGATGTTCCTGACTTCGACATCGTAGTAATGCCAGAATAGCCAGACCAGAACGGCAATCACCACCAGCAATATGGCCCAGCCTATCGCATTTTCATGGAGTGTGTTTTCTGCCTGTTGTCCGCCCGCCAAGACTTATTCACCATCGCTATATAATCTGAATTTATCTTTTTTAATTTAGCAGAAAAATTGCTGTCAAACCAATAAAGCCAGGTTATTTACCCTGTTCATACAGAGAATAATTTGCTACAAACATGCGCTTGGGAGAAAAAAACTCCATTATATAGTAGCCATTGCAAAAGTGGATATGATATGTAAAGAATAAAATTATTGGTACGCCGCAATAGCTCAGCTGGTAGAGCAGTTGATTTGTAATTAAAAGGTCGGCAGCGGAAGACAGAAAAGTTTCAAGGGGTTACAATCTTACCCCGGTCCGTAATAAGGCTATAATAAGGTTGATAGATCTTGGTGTGCCGCAATAGCTCAGTTGGTAGAGCAGTTGATTTGTAATCATCAGGTCCGCGGTTCGAGTCCGTGTTGCGGCACCATTTCCTTCCTTTTTTTGTGTTTAGAGTGAAATTACTTTCAACAAACACACATTATCTTTAGAATTACGGGATTAGTTAAAAAATTAAAGCAGCTGCGTCTAGGGCAACGGGAGCGATTGCTGGAAGACGTTTATACGTTGTTGGCTATAAGGGGCATATTATGGGCGATGAAAAACGAGATGAAGTAGAAGAAAAAGTAGAAGAAATACACAACTTTGATGTAAGTGTCATAGCCAGAACCAAAGAGCTAGGCTCAGCTCTTGGCTTTACTGAATCTGCGAAAGAAGCGGAAATAGTAATTTCTATTTTTAAATTATTAGATCATTCGCAATTATCAAAACTGCCTCCTAAATACAGAAAAATAATTGTCCAGCAAGCTGATGCCTTTATGAAGAATGTGCAGAAGTTCTCCGAGTATGACCCAAATACTACCGATACAAATGCTCGCCAGAACATTATTGATCAGTTTACCCAGTATCGGAAAAGTGTTCACGACCAACTTGCTGGACCAATAGTGTATCAACGCGCCCTGAATTTTAATTCTGATGAACAGCTGGATCTGGAAAGAGAGAGAATAAAAGGCAAAGAAAGAGAGCTCAATGAGGCGCTAGAAAATTTAAAGAAAATTGAAAAAGAGTTTGCAGGTGTTTCAGAAAAAATGCGCACTCAAGCTGCTGAGAGTGGAGTTACGCAGGAAGCTGTTCATTTTAGTGATGAGGCAGACAGGCATGAAGAAGGCGCTGTTAACTGGAGGAGGGCAATAATCGCTATTTCTCTGGTTATTGTAGCTTATGCAGTTGCCTCAATTTTCTTTATAGACCCGCCAGAAAAAGTTGCTGAAGTAATCAACTTTGTGGCCAACAAACTCATGATATTTGGCGTTCTCGTGTATTTACTGAGTGTTGCAACAAAGAATTACATGTCAAACATGCACAACAGAACTGTAAATAGGCACAGAAAAAATGCTTTACTGACCTACAATACATTAGCTGCCGGGGCTCTTGGTGATGAAGTAAAAGATAAAATTCTAGAGTCTGCTTCAGCATGTATTTATTCACACCAAGACACGGGGTATATAAAGCAAAATAGTCCAAGCAGTATAAACTCAGTAATTGAGATGATGCCAAAAACAGTTTTAGATGGAAAAATAACAGACGGCTAAGTTTTCATACTCACCGTTATCACATACTGTACAAATGTTCCCTTTTTGTTCTTGACTCTTTGCTCCTTGTGAGTCATGAGTCAGAGCATGACAAAACAAAGACCACAAACCGGGTTTCATCCGCAAAACCAGCTTAAATGGCTGTTTTTTGACCTCAATAGCTACTTTGCGAGCGTTGAACAACAAGAGCGACCAGAGCTGTTCGGTAAGCCTGTAGCTGTGGTGCCTATGATGACCGATAGCACATGTGCTATTGCCGCCAGCTATGAGGCCAAGGCGTTCGGAATTAAAACTGGTACAAAAATATATGAAGCCAAAAAAATGTGTCCTGAGCTGCAATGCGTTCTGGCGCGCCACGATGTCTATGTTGATTATCACCACCGCATTTTTGAAGAATTGGAAAACCATTTGCATGTCACAAAAGTGTGTTCCGTTGATGAAGCAGCGTGTTTGCTCTTAGGAGATGAACGTAATTCAGAGAATGCAATTGCTCTTGCCCGTGAAATCAAAACAGGTTTGCACGATAATATTGGTCCGGCAATCAGGTGTTCTATAGGCATTGCGCCAAACGCCTTTTTGGCCAAGATTGCTAGCGACATGCAAAAGCCTGATGGCTTGGTCGTATTAGAGCCGCAGAACTTTAAAGATAAGTTATTCGCCCTGAAGCTTACAGACTTACCTGGCATCAACGTACGGATGGAATATAGGCTGAATAAGGCAGGCGTATTCACGATTGAACAATTCTGCAAACTGTCACCTAAACATGCCCGTAAAGTCTGGGGTAGCGTTGAGGGCGAACGATTTTGGTACAAGTTGCATGGTTATGATGTACCGGATAAGGAAACACAAAAGCGTGTTGTGGGGCATAGCCGGGTTCTTGATCCTGTTTTGCGCACTCCTGAAAAAGCGTACGATGTTGCGCAACAATTAACTGTGAAGGCGGCGTCGCGTTTGCGGCGTTATGAGTTGTACGCCAGAAGATTGGTGCTTCAAGTGCGCAGTGTTGAGCGGCAACGCTGGAGTGCTGAAAGAGTGTTTTCTCCCACGCAAGATAACTTTGCTTTTGTGCGCCCATTAGAAGAGATGTGGCAGCGTATGCTTTGGGATTTAAAGGGCGGGAATCTGTTTAAGGTGTCAATTACACTTTATGACCTTCATAAGCGCGAGGAGGTAACGCTAGATTTATTTGAAACCGCAGTGCCGAGCAAGCCAACAACAGTTTTGTCTGAAAGCATGGATAAGATAAATAAGCGTTACGGCTCTGGCGCGGTTCACCTTGGCGCAGCACACAAAACAAGCGCAGGATATGTCGGGACAAAGATTGCCTTTACGCGCGTACCGGAAAAAGCTGAGTTTCAGGAGTAGTAAAGTGTAATTGTTTCTAACTTGTTGTTTTGGTTTGTGGTTTCATGTGTGTGTGGGCATGCGCTGACCGCCGCGAAATACCCTCGGATTTAGGGGGCTGAGGGGAACCCCGTCATAGGGGGGGGAGGGCTTATGCCGAACTGTGCTTAGCTACCAGAATTTTGGCTTTACCGCACACAGGATTCACGGAGAGTGCGAGGAGTTCAGACAGATAAAATTTCATTATATTTTTCTTCTCTTTTCATTTCCTCTTCTTAGAACCAATAAAACTCATATAACTCCTAACCTGACGGTTTAACTGGCTGACGTTTTTGCGAAATATTGCGTTATAAGCGCAGGAAGTGGTTCCCGCACACTTCCCGCACTCCCAGCCTATATAGGCTTCATATCATCCAATGGGTTTGTGGCCTTATGTCTGGTTTCAACAGCCAGCCGTTCCTCCTTCTCATAAAGCTCCTTGATCTTTGCTGGCGGTTGCTCAAGCAACATCTCCTTGTTCCTGATGACCCAGACTGTTGCCCGGCTCTTGTCTGACAGCGTGACCGCCTTGGGGTATCGCTCTACCCCTGCTTTTTTAAGAGCCTCGGCCCATTTTTGCGGTCCGAACTTTTTAAGGCTGTGCGGACAGACATCCTCGGCGCAAAGGTGCCGAATTACCACCATCTTCCGGTTAAAGGGCCAGCATTTATCTTCAATGCCTTCAATCACCCACTGTTCAAGAAGCGACCTGCTGGCTTTAATCATGTCCAGTTTGGCTTGTGTTTCAGGTGCTCTGGCGTGAGGCTTGAAATGGCTGATGTCACGCTCGTTCAGAAAGTAATGCAACAAAGCCTGTGCACTTTCAGGCTGTTCTGCCCATGACCACAGCCTGTCATAGTAGGCACTGTCTTTGGCCTGAGCCTCAGACTTCAGAACGCCATACCGCCTGTCATCATCATCTACCAGCAGGGCATTATCGTAGTTTGTGAACGCAATAATGTTGAACCTGTTGGGGTAAGGGTAGGGCGTCATGTACATCTCTCTGATCATGGTCATCAACTCTGTGATGGCGGGTTTGAGTCTGTTGATCAGGTCCCTGCGCCCCGGAGCCATCAGCTCCTCAATGATCACGATTTGAGTTCGCTTCTGCCAGTCCGTGTACTTTTCGTGAATCTGCTCATTTGAAGGCGAGCTTGTGTTGTGCTCACCAACCAGGTTTTTCAAAATGAAGGCGAAGAAGCTTTTGCCTATGCCCTGACCACCGACCAACACCAAAGCCCACATGATTTTTTTGCCGGGGTTTTGAATGTTGTAAGTCAGCCAGTCAAGAAAGATGTCCTGACCCTTCTTATCAGGAAACAGATATTCAACGTGTTCAAGAAAGACCGACACATCGCCTTCAAGCGGCTCAATTTTGGGGTCGCGCCACTCGTTCAGCTTCCTCTGGCCATCCTCAACAACAATCTCAGGACCGTTAGGCAGGAATGTCAGGCTGTCAACCTGATCAAAGCCGCTGGCCAACAAGTCATTCACGTCTTGCAGCTTTGCAATCAGGAACTTGTCAGCAAACTGGCTTTTTTTAAGGGTCTGAAAGGTTTCCTTGTTCATGAACCTTTCTGTGGCCACGATATAAAGCCATTGCCCGTTACTGGGGTTGATTTCATCGGCTGAGGCCATCAGAGATTCAATTTCTTCCTCTGAAAGCTGCGTGATTTTATCAGCATGCCCAGCGGCTAGAACATCATCAATGCCCTTGCCATGCTCCGGGTCCCAGGTTTCAACAACGACATCAATGCCGATGTCTTGCGTCAGCTTAATCAAATTGGCCTTGGCTCTGATGATATCCTTGTTGTCATCTTCACCAGCATCAAGCGCAACGCGCAGAATACTTGCCTCAAGTTCTTCAAGGACGTCAGGTAGGTCTTTTTGAATGTTAAGCCCATGCATGCCGAGGCAATAAACATCACCAAGGGCTGTGGCCACATCAGCCTTCAGAATTCCTTCCGTGATTCTGACGGTTGTTTGTTCCACTTCTCTGGCTGTGCCTTTGATGATGGGGCAATGTGTGGTTTGCCAGACTTTCTCGCCTTCAGGCTTGCCTGCGCTGGAAAAGGCCATATATTTTGGCCCTTTTTTGCCATCGTCTTTTCTGATGATCAAAGAAGATATTTTGCCGTTTAAGTCCCTGACAGGAATCAGCAAGCCCGTTGCGCCTGAGTGGCTTCTATGCCCTGTGTTCTCATCTTTGAAGAAACCGGGAATACCTTTGAGCTTGTCACCAAACTCATTAACCAGTGCCCCCAAAGCAGAGGATGTGTGGTTTGAATTGTTGGACTTCTTGGTGGCATAACGAGCTTTATTGATGTGCTCACTAGTCAGGCCACGCTTAATCAGATGGCCCAAATGTCCGTTTTCAAGGCCAAGCTCACCAAGATATTTGGTGTACACCTGATGCTTCAGCGGCTCCGCTGCTGGTCTGGTGGGGTATGATTTGCTCATGCCTGCCTCCCGTAATCAGCGGTAGATTGGAAAATTTGTGACTGGATATATTCTTCCAGATCACACTGGCGGTACCTCACAGAGGACCCAATTTTCAGAAATTTGACGGGGCTCCCTTTTTGACGGTCCTTCTGCATTTTTGCAACAGAACAGCCAAGGAACAGGGCGGCCTCTTTTTCATTTAACATCTTCATTGCCAACTCCTTTTCTTTGGTTGAAGTCAGCAAATCCTGTGATGAATTGTTACTGTTTGTCGCGTGACAAAATTACGCGTTTTTGTCCCGGCTTATATAGGCCACCCGGATTCACGCAATGTTTGAATGATTTTTTCCTTTTGGTCGTCTGAGAAGTCAGTGTAGTCCGATATATCTTCTTTTTTATCAGAGCTGGTTTTTGCGCCGTACTCTCTTTCATAAAACCACTTATAACGCCCGTAGTGTTTTTTGATTTTTTCAACCTCGGCATCTATCTGCTTTTTGTAATTGGATGATTTTGACATGTACCCGGTTTCAGGTTGAGGCAGGGTCCTCACAGCTATTTTTCTGGCAAAAGTTTCAATTCCATCACCGGAAAGAACGTGCTGGTGTAGAAGAACCATATCCGCAAACTCATACTCAGCAGGTGGCCTTACATATCTGCCTCTTTCAAAATTGCCGAATATAGCCTTCAGCGCGTCATGAAAACGCTCTTCGTCAGACTTCTCTTTTTTGTCGTCTTCAAAGGCAGTGTTTTCAATGACGCACTTCAAGATTTCTTCAAACCCGGTAAACAGACTCATTCCACTTGCTCCAAAATGTATTCAGCGATGCGATCAACAGGGCCGCGCAGCCGCTCTGCATCCATGATGATATAGCTTCCGGTTATATCTGTCATCCGGTGGTTAATCAGGCGTTTCAAAGCGAAGGCACTAATATCAAGACTTTCTGCAATCGTGATGAACGTCCGGCGCAGGTCATGGCAGGTGAATTTCACTCCTGAATGAGCAATCACCTTATAGACGCTCTTTTTAGGCTCGGCCAGAAACCCGTGCTTGCCGGGGCCGGGGAAGACAAACGCATAGTTGCCGTAGCGTTTGCGCCGACGCTCAAGCATATTGAACAGGAATGTGCTGAGCGGCAAGATCAGGGGATCACCGTTTTTGGTTTTGTGAATGGTGAGCGTGCGGTCATTAAAGTCAATCTGATCCCAGCGGAGCGACGCTGCCTCGGTGCGGCGCAGCCCGGTCAACAAAAGCAGCAGCAGGAAGTCGCGCTGCGTATCGCTGCCAAGGGAATGTACGCCTTCCCACCATGCCTTGAGCTGATGCGGCTTCACATAGCTGCGTCTGCGCTTTTCGGGGTACCATGCCTTGACCCTGGAGAGATAGGACACAGGGTTTGCAGGGCAGATGTCGAACTGCACATGCGCATGGTTAAACAGTGCCCTTAGAACCCGCATCGTTCCATTGGCTACCCGTTTGCCGTTGTTTTCACCAATCTCTGAGTGACGGGCCAAGATCATGTTCTTGTCAATCTCGCTCATCAGCAGATCAAGCCAGTCCGGCAAATATTTTTTTATGTAGTAGCGGTAATCGCGTCTGGTGCGCTCATTAAGGTTCTTGCGCGTATCACAATAACTCATCAGAACCATGGCCAGTGTGATATGCCTTGCGCGTTCTTCCTTGTCCTTGATGTTTGGATTAACGCCAAGGGCCATCATATAAAGTTTTTCCTTGGCAATATAACGGGCTTCATCAGGTGTGAAGTGTCCGTAGCGGCCAATGGTGTAGCGCACCGTTCGTCCGTGAATATCTTTCTGGGCGATGAAGGTCTTGGCTCTCTGGCCAAAAATGACGCCAAATCCTGACTGTTTGCCGTCCCAGTATGTGATCTGGCCGCCTTCAGGATGAGGTGTGTTTTCAATGAATGATTTGGTGATGTTATTTACAACAGGCATTACTCAGTCTCCTTAAATTAAAATTGTTGTTTAAAGAGGCTTCTTAACTGGTCAATTCGAAAAGTAAAACAAAAAACTTCAATTCTGTGCACAAAATCAATGGCTTATACCAATGCATCCCAGGCCATACCATGCGATACAAAACAACTGTTCACTTTTTGTTCTTGATCTTTGTTGTGTGTAACGTATAATCAGCCGTAAGAATCTGGGTCAGATTCTGCCATAATGTCAAAAAAGTTCCCCCCGGAGTGTCCTTCATGCCAGATATTGCAATCAATGAATTTGCTGATTTACGCCTTAAAAGCGGCCTGTCACCTGAACAGGTTTCTGCCGAGCTTGATGTTTCAACGCGAACCATCAGACGCTGGGAGACAGGTGAAACGCCGTATCCCAAAATGGCACTGACCAGCATGAAAGGGCTTGCAAAAAAAGCAAAGCTGAATGGCAAACATATGCGCCAAAGTCATCACGACTTTACATTCATTGATCTCTTTGCCGGTATTGGCGGTTTCAGAAAAGGTTTTGAGTCCGTGGGTGGCAAATGTGTTTTTACCAGCGAGTGGGACAAATATTCCCAGCAAACATATTTGGCCAACTTTGATTGCGACCATGAAGTTGCAGGGGACATCACAAAGATTGATGAAAAAGATATTCCTGCGCATGACGTGCTTCTTGCGGGATTTCCCTGTCAGCCTTTTTCAATAGCCGGGGTTTCAAAAAAGAATGCGCTGGGCCGCAAACATGGCTTTGCCTGCGAGGCACAGGGAACACTGTTCTTTGATGTTGCACGCATAATCAAGCACCATCAGCCCGCAGCATTTGTTCTTGAGAATGTTAAAAATCTGAAGAGCCATGACAAGGGCAATACTTTCCGTGTAATCATGGACGTTCTTCAAAACGAGATGGGTTACACGGTTCAGGAGCGCATTATTGATGCCAAGGGTTTTGTCCCCCAGCACAGGGAGCGTATTTTTATTGTCGGTTTTCGTGAGGATGTTGGTTTTGATTTTGGTGCACTGAATATTCCTGCATCTTACAAGGGACCCAAAATGTCATCGATTTTGCATCCTGAAGACGGGACCGAGGAAATTGAAGATCCTTTTATCTGTGGCAATATTGGCCGTGTGAACAAGAAATACACCCTGTCTGACAAGCTCTGGAATTATCTTCAAAACTATGCAGCCAAGCACAAGGCCAAAGGCAATGGATTTGGTTTCGGGATTTGCGGCCCTGAAGATACAGCGCGGACGTTGTCTGCGCGTTATTACAAGGACGGCTCTGAAATTCTGGTTAGGCAAAAGGGTAAAAACCCGCGCCGCCTTACCCCGCGTGAATGTGCCCGTCTTATGGGCTTTGATCAGGGGGAGGACAAAATGAACATTCCTGTTTCGGATACACAAGCCTACAAGCAGTTTGGCAATGCGGTGGTTGTTCCGGTTGTTCAGGCTGTCGCCGAGGGCATAAAGCCCTTCATTATGCAGGTCATTCAGGGCACGCGAAAAGACAGGGCCGCGTAACATGGCTGATGTTGTCTCACCGCAAAAACGCAGTGAGATGATGGCAGGAATCCGCGGCAAGGACACAAAACCCGAACAGTTTATTCGCAAGGCTCTGCATTCCAGAGGGTTTAGATATAGGCTCCACGCAAAGGATATACCGGGTAAGCCTGACCTTGTTCTTCCTAAATATCGTGCCGTTATATTTGTTCACGGCTGTTTCTGGCACAAACATGATTGTCATTTATTCAAATGGCCTAAATCCCGCCCTGATTTCTGGCGTAAGAAGATCCTTGGCAACCGGGCCAATGATGAAAAAGCCCTTGATGCGCTGGAGGCTGAAGACTGGCGTGTACTGATCGTGTGGGAGTGTGCTATCAAGGGCAAAGAAAAGCTTAAGCCCGAATATTTAATCGATCAGATTACGGGATGGCTGTTTTCAGATGAGGTATATTGCGAGATAAGAGGAAAGCAGACTGGTGGCAGGAAACGACATGGACATTGTAAAACTGAAAGCCATGATGCAGGAGGCGGGAGCTGACCGCCTCTATGTGAAGCGTTTATCGCCGAATGATAACAGTAAGAACCAGCCTTATTTTGGCGGTGATTTTTCTGTCCTGAACATTTTGCCTTATGGCGAGGTAAATTCAGATCATCTGGGCAAACGTCCTAACTTCAAGGCAAAAACAAATTTCTTCTGGTTGCTTGATAACGGTTTACTTGAACACGCCTCTCATGCCCAGTTCATATTGTATCCCAAATATCCGGAGGTGCGTTTCTCCGGTTTTCTTAAAGGGTGTCGCCATGCGCCAAATCACCTGATGAATACCCGTGATGAAGGCCGCCTTCTCTTTATGGGTGTAACCAATGACGAGCGCATTATAGGTTACGCTACATCTGCGGACACAAATCTTGCCCGGTCTTTTGATGCGTTGGGCAAACTTTCACAGGTTGGTGTCTTTGAGCAGGTGCCACTGGATGTTTCAGAGCTTGATACACGCAGTGTGCTTTTAAAGGAATTGCGGCGCATTCATATGCTCGGCTGGATACGCTCCAAAAAACTGACTGGTCCGGGCGAGTATGGTCCGTGTGAAGCCCCCCATTGCGGCGGCATGACGCTGGAGGCAGAGCTGGGGGTGATGCCCAACGGTTTTTCGGAGCCGGACTTTCATGGCTGGGAAGTCAAGCAGCATACAGTGAACAGACTGGAAAAACCCGACACAGGCATTTTGACTCTGATGACGCCTGAACCTGTAGGCGGTTTTTACAGGGATGAAGGTGTTGAGGCATTTATCCGCAAGTACGGCTACAAGGACATGCTTGGCCGCCCTGACAGGCTTAATTTTGGCGGTGTGCACAAGGTTGGTGAGGAGCATGCCAGAACGAAGCTCACCATGGTTCTTGATGGTTATGATATTGATACCGGAAAAATCACCAATCCGGACGGCGGAATTGTTTTAAAAGACAGGAAGGATAGAAACGCTGCGGAGTGGAAATTCACCGCGGTGTTTACTCACTGGAAAAAGAAACATGCGCAGGCCGTTTATGTGCCATCACAAAAGGATACAGATCCTCTGCGCTACAGATATGGCCATCTTGTGCGTCTGGGTGTTGGAACAGATCCGCTTAAGTTGCTTGAGGCCATGGCCAGACAGGCTGTCTATTATGATCCTGGCATAAAGCTGGAAAATGCCTCCGGCCCAAATCCCAGAACGAAAAGGCGCAGCCAGTTTCGTGTTCATGTAAAAAATCTGGCAGCTCTTTACAATGACATGGAACAGGTTGACCTGACAGAGGCCGTCTGAGGCACGTACACTCGCCATTTTAATAAGGTAGTAATAAGGTAGAGGGGTCATAAGGGGTGCATACGCATCCTGTTCTGTCCTAATGGCCGCCTGCTCTGGAAGCCTTCAAAACCCTATATTTTTCGTGCGCTATACCACAAAATCATGCTCAGTCCCGAGGCGTACGATTTGGGGGACCCTTTAATTTGTAATCATCAGGTCCCGGGTTCGACTCCTGGTTGCGGCACCATCCTTTCTTCCTCCAGCTCCAGCCAGCGAGTTTCATAGCGCTCCAATTTGGTTTGCGTCTCGGCCAGGGCTTTGGTGACATCGTGAAAACCGTCAGGGTCGCGCTGGTAGAAATCATTGTCAGCCAGTTGTTCCGAGAGTGCGGCGATCTCTGCTTCGGCTTTTTGAATTTTTTGGGGAAGCTGGTTTAATTCCCGCTCCAGTTTGTAGGTTAGTTTTTTAAGCGGTTTCTTTTCTGGTTGTGGTTTTGAAGGGGATTTCTTTGTTTTTTCAAGGGGTGGTGTTTCAGTTTTTCCCTGTTTCATTTCAAGATAATCACTATAGCCGCCAATGCAGCTGTCAATTTTCCCATTTCCTTCAAATGCCAGAATTTTGGTTACGGTCTGATCCAGAAAATCCCGGTCGTGCGATACAACCAAAAGCGTGCCCTGATATTGGGAGAGGATGTCCTCCAGCATATCAAGTGTATCCATATCCAGATCGTTTGTTGGTTCGTCAAGGATCAGGCAGGTTTTCGGGTTTGCCAGGATTCTCGCCAGCATCAGGCGGTTTTTCTCTCCGCCGGAAAGTTGAGACACTTTGTCCTGCGCTCTGGCGGGATCGAAGAGAAAAGCCTTCAAATAGCCGCAGACATGGCGCTGTTTTCCCATGACATCAATGTAATCACCTCCGCCGGGGGCCAGGGTTTTTCGCAAGGAGTCTGTAGGGTCAAGATCGCGGCGCTTTTGATCGAAATACGAGAATTCCAGCTCTTTGCGGGTTTTGACGCGGCCCTGATCGGCCTCCAGCTCGCCCAGTAACAGCTTCAGGAAAGTGGTCTTGCCGGAGCCATTCTTGCCAAGAATTCCAATGCGATCCCCACGCTGAATGCGCATCGAGAATTTATCAAGGATATTGATGCGCTTTCCATCTTCTTCGAAAGCTTTGTGGGTATTATAAAACTCGGCGACGATTTTCGAGCTGGCTTCAATGTCCTTGAGCGGGTTTAATTCAATCTTGGCCGTGGCCCGTTTGTGGGCCGACTGATCTGCCTTCAGTTTATCACGCATTTCGCGCATTTGGTCTAACCGGCGTATGTTGCGTTTACGCCTTGCTTTCACGCCGCGACTGGCCCATTCAACTTCTAAGGCGACAGCCTGTTTGCGGTTTTTCAACTCGCGCTCTTCCTGCTCCAACAGTAGCGTTGACCATTCATCAAAATATTTGAATCCACGCGGGCTAACCCTTAGCTGGCCACGATCCAGCCAGAAAACCTGCGTGGTAACATTGGCTAAAAATGCCCGGTCGTGAGAAATACAAAGCAGCGTGCCGCGATAGGCATTCAGATACCCCTCCAGCCATTCAATCGCTTCTAAATCCAAATGGTTTGTCGGCTCATCAAGCAGCAGGATATCCGGTTCCTCAACCAGCGCTCTGGCTAATCCGGCGCGGCGTAGCTGTCCACCGGACAGGATTGTCATCTGCGTTTGCACATCCAGATGGAGCGCTTCGGCGATAATATCGACCTTATAGGTATGAAGCTCGCGCTCATCATGCTTAATTTCGGAGAAAATGTAATCAAAAACGCTTTGGCCCTCTTGCGGGATGATGTCCTGGCGCAAATAGCCGATTGAGACGCCAAATTCTTCCCAACGCTCGCCCTCATCCAGATCCTGCACGCCGGTAATGATGTTCATCAGCGTTGATTTGCCGGCACCGTTCTTGCCGACCAGCGCAATGCGACTGCCGGCATGGATGTTGAAGGATAAATCCTCAAAGACCGGCAATTCGCTATAGCGAACCATGGCGTCTTTAACCGATAATAATAGTGGCGGTGGCATATGGCTTTCCTCTAAAAGAAGCGCGTTATATCATAGCTTTACAATATTACACAGGTGAAGGTTGGAAATGAACTGGGTCGTTTATATTTTGGAATGTACGGATAAGAGCCTGTATACGGGCATCACCAATGATCTGGATAAACGTCTCACAGCGCATGAAAGCGGCAAAGGCGCAAAATATACCAAAGGGCGTGGACCTTTTACGCTCTTATACCGTGAAGATTGCGAGACGCGCAGCGAAGCATCAAAGCGTGAAATGAGCATTAAAGCCTTAAGCCGGGAAGAAAAACTGAAACTCTGCGCGGGTTAATAATGCGGTGGTTTCTTATCGGCAGGAATGTCTGAGTCGGTTGTACCCTCAAGAACACCAATTTTATCTTTCATCTTGGAGAGGTCCTTTTTTAGCGTGTCAATTTCGTCGCCCTGGCGGGTCACCATATCGCTCAAATCATGAATTTGCTGCTCCTGATGGGTGAGGAGTTCCTCGATGTGGTTTAAATTATTTTCCGGCATAATTTTTTGCCCTAAGTCGCTTGTAGTTCGTGAAATTCTTTTAGGCAGACAAACCCGTCTTTGGCGGCAATGATAATCTGTCGGCTAAGACGGCAGGCGATTTCGCCAGGTTCGAATTCGTGATCTTCTTTCCAGGCTTTGTAATCATAGACCACCCATAACAGATCATCAAAGCGCGCCAAGGCCCCGTAGCGGCCAAAGGCTCTGCCGGTTTTATCGATGTCCTCAACTGTTTTTTCCCAGTCAAAGCTGCGCATTGTCTCGTCCGGCGGTGGCCAATGACTGGCGTCCATTTCCCTTTGTTGCTCCGCGTTCTTCCAGTAATAAGAAAGCTTGGACATGACCTCCGAGATAAGCTGTGGCGCGTGCATAGCAATGCGGGCGGAAAGCGTTTCCACATCTTCATCCTTGCGCACGGGAAGAGGTTCCTGATGCAAAATATCACCCTTGTCGAATTCTTCAGCAAGTTTGTGCAAGGTCATGCCGGAGGCACCGGGGTCTTGCATAATAATATAAGGCGTCGGCATAAGGCCACGCCCTTTCGGCAGCATGGACGGATGGAAATTGACGCCATAGGCTTTGTTTTCATCAATAGGTGGAATTTTATAAGGATAACCGGCAGCCAGGAAACATTCCGCGCCTTTGCCGATGAAGTCACCAATATGCGCCGCCGTGATTTTATCAAGAATGACGGGAATATCGTTCTGCACGCCATAGGCTTGAATGCGGGTGTTGAAGTTAAAGATGTTGTCGCATTCAAAGCTGACGATCGCCATGATTTCATGTCCGTCGGCGACCAGGCGCTCAAGCGTATCCATCATGAAGTCATAGCTAAAGAAAACAATTTTCATGACTATAGTCGCTTCCTTTTGCCTTTGCACATCGTTGCTGCGCTCCTAAAGTAGGCTAAAACTACTCGTCGTCGCTTGCGCCTTGTGCAAAAGCAAAATCAAGCGACTATATCAGGTTAGTCACAATAGGATAGATCACAAGTTATAAATAAGAAAATATCAGGCTTTTTTGTCGAGGATACGGAAGAGTTCCTTGTCAAGCTCGCTCGCCGCTTCGAGGGCTTTGAGGTTGGCCTTGAAGGTAATCTCGGCCAGGTTCAGGTTCACAGCTTCTTCCGCCAGATTGATGTTGGGAATGCCAATCACGCCGTTTGCATCGGCAAAAGGCGAATCCGGTGAAAAGGCCGGTACGAAAGGCGTTTTCTTAGGCACTACCTGAGTGATGACTCCTGCGGCTTCACCATCGCCCACCGTTTGCGCGGAAGAGGTTGTGGTTAAAGCGCTGAACGGCGCCTGGCCGCCTTCTTCGAGTGAGCCGACCGTTTGCAGATTGGCGATATTAGCCGCGCTCGCAGCCAGTTTCTGGGTGCTGGATTGTAAACCGCTTAAGGCTATGGATATGGCGCTTGTCATACTTTATGATACCATGAAAAGGGTTAAAATCGTATTGAAAATGAGGAGTTTTTTATATTGAAAGGGGCGGAAAATATGCGTTTTTTGAGTGTTTGGATTGTTTTTGCAGCGCTTGGTCTTTTTCTGGTGCTGACGGGTTGTGACAGCATTCGGCCAAACAATAAGGATCATTCGGAAGTACAGCCTTATCTTGAAGAGGCCAAAACCCCGCATAATATCCAGTGGGATGATGATGACTGGACGCCGGAAGACTGGATTGCCTCTAGAGGAACCGCCAAGAATGTCATGGACGGATTTTACGCCAGCGATATTATCACCAGGCAATTTGTCGGCACCAATGATATTCCCGTCCTCGAAGTAGGGCAGGGTTTTATGCAGCTATCGACCCATGAAAAACGCCGTGTGGTTGTCTTTGTTGATCATGTTTTTGAGGTGACAGCCAGCAGCCCCAACGGCTCGTTTTTTATCCGCCACGCCCGCTCCGGCGATGCTGTCGGACTTTATACGCGGCAAGGGCTGCAGCTGCAGTAAATCACTCAACATGAATTTTTCCATCCGGCTGGAACGCCATAAAGGCGAAAGCGAATGTGACATCGTGCGCGACGTCCTCTAAATTTCTGTCCGCGTTTTTCTTCTGCACCGAGACAAAACCGATATCGCGCCCGGTTTCGATGCGCGCTGTATCAAGCGCTGAATTCATACCGCCGCGCCATGTGATAATAATATCTTCGTATTGAATCGTTCCTTTTTCGCGCACAGTTGCCAGCGGCCAGGCATCCTTTCCGACCGTAACAACATAAGCCAGCGGCGGCACAGGGCCGTCATAATCGCCGTTATAGAGAAATGGTTTTTCCAGAGAGTCATAGCCGGCGTAAGGATTGGCGCCGTAATCGCGTATGGCAATACCGGGCACCAGTACGCCTCCATCCGGATGGGCGGTTTTGAATTTGCCAAATGGTTCAACCCGTGAGGGAATCATTTTTAATTGCTTGCCCGTCATCTCGCCGATAATGCCGAGTCCTAAAAATTGCTGCCACCAGCTTTCGCTCTGACGGTCATACATTACCATGTCGGAATAGCGCAGCTTGCCGCTCACACCAAAATCCAAAACTTTGCCATCGATCCGCCGGTCAAAAACAATTGCGGCATTACACAGCGGGCAATAGGTCACGGTCACCGGCACATCGCCAATCACGTCATTGGCAATTTCATGCCACATCAAAACGCGCAAAGGGTACGCTTTGGCGATGCCGCCGTGCTCCACTGTGATGACGGGCTCTTGATCACCGATGTTTTTAATTTCGCTAGCCGGTTTAAAGCGCGGATTGTCAATCGCCGGAATGCCGTCTTTTGGCGGGCCGCCGGACAGGATGTCGTCAAAATCAACGGAAGATTTGGTGAAATCTGTGTTCGGCCATTCGCTCTGCCAGTGCGCGGGATCGGCCTGGCTTTGGGTGCTGCTAAACATCACGAGTGCCAATAAAATCAAAAAAAGGCGCATTTTCTTCCCTGTTTTCATGCTAGAAATGTATTCGTACCGATTCCGCCAAATGTTACCAATTTAAAGAGGCACCAATGGTTACAGGACTTTACGCTGCACTGTTTGCCCTGATGCAAATCTGGCTGACGATCCAGGTGGCGCTGCGCCGCAAAAAACACAGCATTGCTTACGGCCATGGCGATAATGAAGAACTGGCGCGTCATATTCATGTCTCCGGAAATTTCGCCGAGACGGTGCCGATGGCGCTGTTTCTGATGTTGATCCTGGAAACCGGCGGGCTCGATTACTGGGTTATTCATGCGCTCGGTTTGACCATGCTGGCCTCGCGGATTTTGCATGCCGCCGGGATTTTGAGCGGGGGTGGGCAAGCGATTCTCAAACGCGCTTCGGTCTGGATCACGCTTGGCGTTTATGCGCTGGCGGCGATTTTGTGCATCATGATGTGGTTGCCGGTTGATATCGGCCTGCCGATCCAGTACGGCTAAAGCCGAAAAAGATCTAGTTCTTATCCTTATCAACCAGCTTATTCTTGCTGATCCAGGGCATCATCGCGCGCAGGTTTCTGCCGACTTCTTCGATCGGGTGCTGCGCTTCTTTTTCGCGCATCTCGATAAGGCGATTAATGCCTTCCTTGTTGCCGCCCATGAATTCCTCCACGAATTTGCCAGACTGAATGTCTTCCAAAATGCGCTTCATTTCCTTTTTGGTTTCGTCCGTGATCACACGCGGGCCGGAAACGTAATCGCCAAACTCGGCGGTGTTGGAAATCGAATAACGCATATTGGCCATGCCGGCTTCGTATATAAGGTCAACGATCAGCTTGGTTTCGTGCAGGCATTCAAAGTAAGCCATTTCCGGTGGGTAACCGGCTTCGGTCAGAACTTCGTAGCCCGCTTTGATCAGCGCGGTGATGCCGCCGCAAAGCACGGCTTGCTCGCCGAACAGATCGGTTTCGCATTCGTCCTTGAACGTCGTCTCGATAATGCCCGAGCGCCCGCCGCCAACAGCCGAAGCGTATGAGAGCGCAATATCTTTGGCTTTGCCGGTGGCGTCCTGGGCCACGGCGATCAAACACGGCACGCCGCCGCCTTTTTGATATTCGCCGCGCACGGTATGGCCGGGGCCTTTGGGTGCGATCATAATGACGTCAACGCCTTTGGGCGGTTTGATCAGGTCGAAATGAATGTTGAGCCCATGGGCAAAAGCCAGCGCCGCGCCTTCCTTGATATTGGGTTCGATCTCTTCTGTATACAGATCGGCTTGTAATTCGTCGGGTACCAGAACCATCACAACGTCGGCCCAGGCAGCGGCTTCGGCGGGCGTTGTAACTTCCAGCCCGGCATTTTCGGCTTTTTGCTTCGAGGACGAGCCTTCGCGCAGCGCGACTTTAATCTCCGAAACGCCGCTTTCCTTGAGGTTGTTGGCATGGGCGTGGCCCTGGCTGCCATAGCCGATAATCACGACTTTTTTGCCTTTGAGAAGGTCCGCATCGCAATCCTTATCGTAATAGATATTCATCCCGGTCTTGTTTTCGGGGGTTTCCTGGGCAGCTGCAGCATTTGACATGGTTTTGGTCCTTATTCCTTAAAAGCGAGGCCGACATTACGGCGAAAGGCGCGAAAAGTATAGTGTTTTTTGTGTTGTGTTGACATAAGTTCTTGTTTTGTATATTACTCTCGTTTTGGTATAAAAATACAAATCTATAAAAGTGAGTAACCATGATACTGATTGGCTTTACAGAAAACTTGCAAAACAAGTTCCACTCTGCTTCTTTCGATTTAACCTGGCGGGAAATAGAAATACTTGAATGTTTCATGAATAACGATCCGTTTGAGACTATCGCAGGAGAATTTTCAACTGACGATCTTTCTGTGAGCGAGAAGAATGTGAAGGATTTTTTAGATCAGGTATGCCAGAAATTTGGAGTAGGGGCAGAATCCAAAGCTGGGGCAAGAAAAAAATCCGATATGGCAAAACAATCTTTGCTTATAGCCCATATATTTAATCACTATCAGGACGGTATCTCGGTTCAAGATAAGGACAATGAACTAGACGGGGTTAGGAAGGGTTATATCAGTACACCAGAACATTTAATGAAGGTTACAAATTGTTTGATGGAAACTGGCGAGGGCCCAGAGGTTATAAGCGAGACAACGGGAACGGCGAAGAACTCTGCTGCTGCTTATTTGAATCAGGTCTATCAACAACTTAGAGTGCATGGGCGTAGAGAGGCTGTGATTGCTCTGAATGCTATGAGAATAAAAACCCCTGAGATATTTGAATCCGTCACATCAATTTAAGCCGCTTGCTCAACCTCATAACCAACATAGCGGCTGGCCCAGGCGGAAATGACATGCGCGGCGTATTCGGCGTGCTCCTTTTTGCTCAATAAATGATCCGCATCATCAAGCGAGACAAAGCTTTTCGGGTGGCGGGCGTGTTTGAAAATATGCTCGGCATTTTCAATACCGACGGTGGAATCCAGCGGCGCGTGCATCACTAAAAGCGGGCGTTTTAAGCCTGCAATCGCTTTGTCGACGCTTTGCGCCTCAATATCTTCAAGGAATTGTTTTTGAATGCGAAATGGCCGCCCAACCAGCTGCACCTCGGCTTCGCCCTTTTCCATGATTTCGTCGCGGTCACCCGCAAAATGATGGGCAACATGGGCGGCATCGGCAGGAGCGGCCAAAGTCACGACAGCTTTGACGTCCGGTATCTGCCCGGCGGCCATCAGCACCGCTGCGCCGCCAAGCGAATGACCGATGATGATGGAGGGCGCCTGTAAATTCTCGCGCATGTAATCGGCGGCTTTGACCAGATCCTGTACATTGGAGGTAAAGTTTGTGTTGGCGAAATCACCCTCGCTGGCGCCCAGCCCGGTGAAATCAAAGCGCAAAACGGCAATCCCGTCTTCATTTAGCGCCTTGGCGATGCGGCCGGCTGCGTAAATATCCTTGGTGCAGGTAAAGCAATGGGCGAACAGAGCGTAGGCTTTGGGCGTGTCTTCAGGGCTGTCCAAACGAGCAGCGAGTTTGTGTCCCTGAGAGCCTTCGAATTCAATCTTTTCCATGTCTAGTCGTTCCCATTTGCCCTTGCACAGCGTTATTTCGTCGCTCACGTACGGAAGTGTGTACGCTTCGCTCCTTATGCCTTGTGCAAAGACAAAGCGAAACGACTATATATATTCGTCGAATTCTACCAAACCGTTACCGGCCCATCGCCCGTTCGACGGTTTCGGTGAGTTTTAAATGATCCTTGAAATCGCCGAGCACTTTGCCGTCTTTTTGGCCGTAGGTCTGGCCGTTGACCTGAATCTGGTAAATCGTTGTATCGTGAGTGGCATTCAGGAAACCAAAGCTCTCAACAAAAATGCATTGATAGTCCTTGTCGACATCAAGCCAGCCATCGGATTCAATGGCTTTTAAAGTTACATGGCGGTAACCGGCACCTAGTTTGGCGTCGTCTTTGAAGATTTTGTTCTTGATCTCTTTGATTTTGAATCCTTCATCGAGGAATATTTCAACCCCGGCGGCGCAGCCGCGCGCTATACGGGCATCGGCCTGTTCGCGGGTGATACAGCCGGTGAGGGTTGCTGTGCACAAAAATAACAATAATGCTTTCCCTGCGTAAGCAGGGATCTTTTGAGGTTTGGATGCAAGGTCCCCGCTTTCGCGGGGAAGACATGTTTGGTTTTTGTTTTTTGAAAAAATCATACGGATCCTCCTATTGCAGTTTCACCCCGAGCCAGAGCGGCGACGCCGGTTCTGCTGGCATCGACAAGACCCAGCGGGCGCATCAAATCGATAAAGGCATTTATTTTTTCAGTTGTTCCTGTGACTTCGAAGATAAAAGACTCCAACGAGGAATCAACAACGCGTGCGCGAAAGATATCAGCGATACGCAACGCTTCGATCCGTTTCTCATTTTTGCCCGTGACTTTAATCAAAGCAAGCTCACGATCGACATAAGGACCATAGGTGGTGAGGTCGCGCACGTTTTTGACCGGGACCAGACGCCCGAGCTGGTTTTTGATCTGCTCGATCACCATCGGCGTGCCGGAGCAGACAATGGTGATGCGTGACAGGTGTTTGTCATGATCGGTTTCGGCAACGGTGAGGCTTTCAATGTTATAGCCGCGCCCGGAAAACAGCCCAACCACGCGCGCCAACACTCCGGGTTCATTTTTCACGAGGATGGCGAGGGTGTGCGTCTCGACCGCCACATCCTTGGGACCGGGGGCGTAGACCGATTTGCTCTTTTTTCGTCGTGGGGCAGCCATAGAAACGGTTTAGCAGAGTTTTTGGCGCGGGTGAAGGGTTAAACCAGCTTTTTATCGAACTTCTCGGCTTGGGGCGACATGATCATTTCGTTATGGCCCTTGCCGGACGGGATCATCGGGAAGCAGTTTTCTTTCTGGTCAACGCGCACATCGACAATGGTGACTTTGTCGGTTTTCAGCATTTGGTCAATCACATCATCGAGCTCATCCGGCGTGTCGGCGCGCAGGCCGATACCGCCATAGGCTTCGGCAAGCTTTACAAAATCGGGCAGGGAGTCGGTATAGCTTTCGGAATAGCGCTCACCATGCAGCAGCTCCTGCCACTGGCGCACCATGCCCATCCATTGATTGTTGAGAATAAAGATTTTCACCGGCAGACGGTATTGCACGGCGGTGCTCATTTCCTGGATATTCATCAGGATCGAAGCCTCGCCGGCGACATCAATCACCAGGCCCTTGGGGTGGGCGATCTGCGCGCCGATGGCGGCAGGCAGGCCGTAACCCATGGTGCCGAGCCCGCCTGAAGTCATCCATCGGTTCGGTTTGTTAAACGGCAGGAACTGCGCCGCCCACATCTGGTGCTGGCCCACTTCCGTGGAGATAAATTGATCGCGCTTGTCGTTTTCAAGGGCCGCACGCAGGCGCTCCAGCGCATATTGCGGCTTGATGATTTTGCTGCTCGGTTTGTAGGCCAGACAATTAATCCCGCGCCAATCGTCGATCTGTTTCCACCATTTCTTCAATGAGCGCGCGCGTGGTTTGTGGCTTTTGTCTTTCCAAATCTTCAGCATGGCCTCAATCGCTAGCTGCGCATCGGCAACGATCGGCAGATCTATATGCACGTTTTTGTTAATCGAGCTGGGGTCGATATCGACATGAATTTTTATTGAGCCCGGTGAAAACTTATCGATACGTCCCGTAATGCGGTCGTCAAAACGCGCGCCGATACAAATCATCACATCGCAATCATGCATCGCCCAGTTGGCTTCGAACGTGCCGTGCATGCCGAGCATGCCCAGCCATTTATCATCATTCGCCGGGAAGGCCCCCAGACCCATCAGGGTTGAGGTGACGGGAAAGCCGGTCTCTTTTACGAGCTCGCGCAGGGCTTTGCTGGCAGACGGGCCGGCATTGATGATACCGCCGCCGGTGTAGAAGACGGGTTTTTTCGCCTGTGCCATGAGCTCGACCGCTTCCTCTATCGCGCTCATATCCGGCGCGGTTTGGGGGTTGTAGCTTTGCGCCGCCGGTTTGGCTGCCTTTTTGTAATCGCCTTCGGCGAACTGGATGTCTTTGGGAATATCAACCACGACGGGGCCGGGCCGTCCGGTGCGCGCGACATGAAACGCCTCATGAATAGCCTCGGCCAGCTCGTTCTGATCGCGGATCAAAACATTATGCTTGGTGCAGGGCCTTGTTATTCCTGTCGTGTCGGCTTCCTGGAATGCATCGGTTCCAATGAGGAAGCTTGGCACCTGGCCGGTCAGGCAGACAAGCGGAATCGAATCCATGAGCGCATCGGTCAGGCCCGTCACAGCGTTGGTCGCGCCGGGACCGGAAGTGACCAGCGCTACGCCGACCTTGCCGGTGGAGCGTGCATAGCCCTCGGCAGCGTGGAGTGCCCCGCCTTCCTGGCGCACCAGAACATGTTTGATTTTGTCTTGTTTGAAAATTTCATCATATATGGGGAGCACCGCCCCGCCGGGATAGCCGAAAATCACCTCGACGCCCTGTTCGATCAGCGCCTGTATGATGATCTCCGCACCGGTCATTTTGTCCGGCGCGGCTTTTTCAATTTTTTCGGGCGGCGATTTTTTCGCCTGTTTTTTTGAGTCTACTGTGCTCATCGTTTTTAGTCTTTTGGGTTGTTTATCAAAAACTTAAAGCGCGATGGCTAAGTCCTTTACCGGAGGGACGTTAGCTCATACGCGCTTTAAAGGCCACATTTTTGTGGCAGGTTTCCTGTTCAGCCTAAAAGGAGCACATATCACAATTGTAATTCTTTAAGGTCTACATCTCTATTATGCGCATAATAGTTCCGATAAGTCAAGACAAAATGTAATAATATTACTTAAAACGAAATGATATTATAATTTTAAAGCTGATTTCTAAACCACGTGACTTGGCGCTTGGCGTAGCGGCGGGTTTCGCCCTGGGATGCGGTGATGGCTTCATCCTTGCTGATATTGCCGTGCTGATATTCACGTAGATGATTAAAGCCGAGGGCTTTGGTTAGGGGGACATGGGATTCCACCTCTCCGTTTTCAACTTTCTGGCCCAGCGCGGCGACTTCTTCCAGTGCGCCCATCTCGAGCATTTGGATAAAGCGATCATTGCAGCGTTTATATAGTTCCTCGCGCTCCGGCATGATGATTTCGACCTCGAAATTCCAGTTTTCCGGCGGCGCCTCTTTGTCCTGTGCCTGCCACTCGGACAGTGATTTCCCTGTGGCCTCTAACACTTCCCAGGCGCGCACCAGCCGCGCCGTATTGGAGGGGTGCAGCCGCTGCGCCATCACAGGGTCGCGCTTTTCCAGCTCTGCGTGAAAGGCTGGATTGCCAAGTTCTTTTTGTTTTTGAATGGCGGTCTGGCGGATGTTTTCCGGGATATCGGGAATGGGGGACAGCCCCTCCATCAGCGCCTTGATATACAGCCCCGTGCCGCCGGTAATAATCGGGCTCTGGCCGGATTCCAGCACCTCTTCAATCACCGGTTTGACGATTTCACACCAGTTCCCGGCGGAGCAAATATCATTGGGATGTAGCGCGCCGTAAAGCCTGTGCGGGACTTTTCCCTTGTCTTCTTCGGTTGGCTGGGCGGTGAGAAGGGGTAGCCCGTCATAAAGCTGCACCGAGTCACAATTGATAATGACGCCGTCTTTTTGCTGCGCCAGCTCGATAGCCCTTGCCGATTTGCCGCTGGCCGTCGGCCCGGCGATGATGTGGATGTTTTGTTTTGCTGCGCTCACTGCTCTGTTAGGCGCAACGCGACAAAGCGGACATCGCCTTCACGGTTGACCAGAAGCAGCACAGAAGATCGACCATTGGCCTGCGCCTTGTCGATAATCTCGACTGCCTTGTCCGTCTCTGTTACGGGTTGCTGGTTAATCTCGACAATAACGTCACCTTCGATCAGACCTTTTTTCGATGCCTCGGAAAGATGCTTGACCGATGTAATGACGACACCGTTCACATCGTGAGGGGCGGCGTATTCCTGGCGCAGGGTTTCATTCATTTTGCTGAGCTTGAGGCCGATGCTTGGCACTTCTGTGCCTTCGCTGGTCGCGCGCGGGCCGGTGGCCAGCAGCCCTTCATCTTCGGCTTTTTCCAGCTCACCGATTTTTACCTTGGTTTTCTTTTCTTTGCCGTCACGCCAGTAAATCAACTCCGCCTTTGAATCAATCGAGGTTTCGGCGACAATGCGTGGCAAAGCGCGCATGGTATCGACCTCTTTGCCATTAAATTTCAAAATGATATCACCGGCTTTAAGGCCCGATTCCTCTGCCGGGCCACCCTTTGTGATGCTGGCCACCAATGCGCCTTTGGCTTTTTCGAGGCCGAGACTTTCGGCGATTTCATCGGTAACGCTTTGAATGCGCACGCCGAGCCAGCCACGCCGCGTACGGCCATATTGGATGATCTGATCGACAACCGGCTTGGCCAGAGACGAGGGGATGGCAAAGCCGATACCGACCGAGCCGCCGGACGGGGAGAAAATCGCGGTGTTAATGCCGATCACATTGCCGTCCAGATTGAACATCGGGCCGCCGGAATTGCCGCGATTGATCGAGGCGTCGGTCTGGATGTAATCATCATAAGGCCCGGATTGAATGTCGCGCTGGCGGGCCGAAACGATGCCGGCCGTCACAGTGCCGCCCAGGCCAAAAGGATTGCCGATGGCGACAATCCAGTCGCCGACGCGCAGGGTTTCGCTTTCACCGAATTGCACGGCCGTGAGTTTTTTGTCCGTTTCTATTTTTAAGACGGCTAAATCCGTTTTCTCGTCATGGCCGATGATTTCGGCGGGGACGGATTCATCGTCATGCAGGATGACACGGATTTCATCAGCGTCTTTGACCACATGGCCGTTGGTGATGATATAGCCTTTTTCTGCATCGATAATAAAACCGGAGCCCAGTGAGGCCGAGGGGATGGCGGGCATGCCGTGGCCGCGGCGTTCCATAAATTCTTCGAAGAAATCTTCAAATGGGGAGCCGTCGGGGAATTGCGGGAGCTCGGGAAAATCTTCGGCCTGCTCGATTTTCTGGGTTGAGGAAATATTGACCACGGCGGGCAGGAGGTCTTCCACCAGATCGGCAAAGCTGCCTGTCTGTGCGCCCAGCGGCGGCGCTTTTTTGGCGGCGGCCTCGATGGGCGTGTAAACCAGACAAAAACTCAAAAGCAGAAATGATATTAATATGCGCATTGCGGTGGACCTTTCCCGGGATCTTTTCCTGAAGACGGCTGATAACCTACCAAGCCTGCAGCAGCCACACAAGGCCAAACCCGGTGGCGGCCATAACCAGGCCAAATAGACGCAGTTTTTCGCTGGGCATTTGTATGGCCATGGCCATCATTTTACGTACCGAGTCCGGGAATAGAGCATATATAAGGCCTTCAATAACGAAGACAAGGGCGAAAGCCGTGAGGATATAGAGGCTGAAAGACTCCATGGGTTTATATTAGGGGTTGCTGCCCGGCGGTTGGAAATGTTTGAAAAACTCGCTGTCCGGGGACAGGATTAGCCGCGTTTCCGGATTGGCCATTGTCTTGCGGTAAGCTTCCATAGAACGGATGAAAGAATAAAACTCTTTGTCTTTGTTAAAGGCCTCAGCGTAGATTTTAATCGCGGTCTTGTCGCCTTCCCCGCGCAGCATCTGGGCATCGCGCTGGGCTTCGGCGATTAATACGGTGCGCTCTTTTTCCGCTGTCGAGCGGATTTTGAGCGCCTGTTCTTCCCCCTTGGCGCGGGTTTCCGTCGCGCGCTCTTTGAGCTCGGATTTCATTCGCTGCACGGTGGAGGTGCGCAGCTCCGCCGTCAGATCGGCGCGCACGATACGCACATCGACAATTTCAATGCCGAGCTGGTCCTGATGAATATTTCTGTTCACGCGGTCGCGGATTTCGGTCATGACCTGAGTGCGCTGCGAGGAGAGAAGCTCCTGCAATGTGGTGCGGCCGAGCACGGTTTTCGTGGCCGATGAGAGGATATTCTGAATGCGGGAATTGGCGTTGTAAATTGTGCCCAATGCCTTCAGGAATTGCAGCGGGTCGGTAATTTTATAGCGCGCAAAGGTGTCGACGATAATCGGCTCGCCGCTGACATCTTCTATTCTCGGTCCATCTTTAAGACCTCCTTCAGCCTCCGTCTTATCTGTCTTTTTTTTCGGGCGGGTAACGGTAAAGCTGGAAATCACCATCTGTTCTGGCTGCGGGTCGACAGACAGCACACGGCGGTCGAAATAGCGTATATCCTGGATGAACGGGATTTTGGTATGTAGACCGGGGCTGCGCGGCTCGCCTTTGGGTTGGCCGAGTTGCAGGACAATGGCCTGCTCGGTCTGCTCAACCGTAAAAAATGCCTGTGAAGCCAGGATGAGTCCCACGGCCACAACGGCAAGAATAGAAAGAAGCGCTTTGTTCATTATTGTCCCGTCCTCTTTTGTCCGGTCTTTAATTCGTTTAGCGGCAGATAAGGCACAACGCCCTGTTGGTTGTCGCCACCCAAAATAATTTTTTGTGCATTGCCGAGTACGTCTTCCATGGTTTCAATGAAAATCCGCTCTCTGGTCACGTCTTTGCCGCTTAAATAGGCTTCATAAACCGAGGTGAAACGATCAGCATCCCCGCTGGCCTTGGCGACCTGCGATTGCTTATAGGCCTGGGCTTCCTGCATCATCTTAATGGCTTGCCCGCGCGCCTTTGGGATAATGTCATTGCGATATTGATTGGCGCGGTTCTGGACGTCTTCGGCATCCTGTTTGGCTGATTGGACGTCCTGAAAGGCGCCCTGAACATCAGGATGGACTTCCGCCTTTTCAACCAGGATCAGCGTAATGTTGACACCGGAATTATATTCATCGAGGTTCTTCTGGATGATTTCTTTTGTCCGATCGGCGACGACTTCGCGGCCGCTGGTGATAATCGAAAACATGTCGGTTTGTCCTGCGACTTCGCGGATCGCGCTTTCAGCAACTTTTTTAATTGTGTTTTCCTGGCCCTGAATTTCAAACAGGAATTGCTCGGCAGATTTTATATTCCACTGAATGACCAGATAGAGGTCGACAATATTGCGATCCGAGGTCAGCATCAGGCTTTCTTCGGGAATGTCCTGCTTCTGGCTGGCGCCGCTACGTGCAACACGTTCGGTAAAGCCGATATTCATGCGGCGGATGGCGTTGACATTGACCTTGCTGGCTTTTTCAATCGGTGTGGGCAGGTGATAGCCCAGCCCTTCCACGGTTTGTGTGCGGTCCCATTTGCCAAAGCGCTGGATAACGGCATGCTCTCCGGGGTTTACGATGTAAAAGCCACTGGCAAACCACAGCGCCAGCACGCCAAGAAATATAAGGACTATGATTTTGCCGTTGCCGAAATCACCAGGCATCATGTCGCGGAAATTGTCCTGGGCCTTGCGCAGAATTTCGTCAATGTCGGGCGGTTCCTGCCCGCCACCATTGCCGCCCCATGGCCCTCGGTCACCGTCATCATTGCCGGGTGCGCCCCAAGGGTTCTTTTTCGATTTGTCGTCGCGGCCCATGTGTTTTTGCTCTATCTTTGCGCTTGCTTTTGAAAAGAGATATAACAATATTCTTTTTGCAACGGAAAGCAAGGACTGAAGGCCATTTTAACGCAGGAAAAAATTCTAACCACGCTTAGTGGTGTCGACGATCCGGATAGCGGCGGCGATATCGTCAGCCGCCATATGGTGTCGGGCGTGCAGGTATCCGATAGCGGCGAAGTGTTGTTTATGATCGAGGTTGATCCGCAGCGGGGCCCGAAACTCGAGCCGTTAAGACAGGAAGCCGAGCGCGCCGTACGTGCGCTGCCCGGTGTCACCAAAGTGACGGCGGTGCTGACGGCACAAAAATCGCAGGCGGTGAATGATCCGCATGGCATGGAAAAGAACCCAAAGCTCGATTTGCCTATTCGCCATATTATCGCGGTGGCCTCGGGAAAGGGCGGTGTCGGTAAGTCAACAATAGCAACGAATTTAGCGATTGCATTGGCCAAGAGTAGCCAAAACTCAAAGCTCAAGGTGGGCCTGCTTGATGCCGATATTTACGGTCCTTCGCAGCCGAAGTTGTTTGGGGTTGAAGAGCAAAAGCCGGAGCAGGAAGGCGGCAAGTTGATCCCGCTCATGGCACGAGGCGTACGGATTATGTCCATTGGGTTTATGATCGAAAACGAAGCGCCGCTGGTCTGGCGCGGGCCGATGGTGCAGACCGCGATTTACCAGATGTTGCGTGATGTTGATTGGGGCAGCGAGGACGACCCGCTCGATGTGCTGGTGGTTGATATGCCGCCGGGAACCGGCGATGCGCAATTGACGCTGGCGCAGAAAGTGCCTGTGACCGGCGCGGTGATTGTTTCGACGCCGCAGGATATTGCGCTGATCGATGCGCGCAAGGCGGTGGCGATGTTCGAAAAGGTTGATGTTCCCGTGCTCGGAATTATTGAGAATATGAGCACCTATCAATGCTCCAATTGCGGCCATGAGGATCATATCTTCGGCCATGGCGGCGCGCGCAAAGAGGCAGAAAAGCTCGGCGTCCCGTTCCTGGGTGAGATTCCACTGCGCGCAGATATCCGCGAAAAATCAGACGCGGGCGAGCCGTTCGATTTTAACCCCGAAATCGCAGCACAAATCCTCTCTGTGCTTTAACCCTTAATTGCTTCGATAATGGCCTCGACAGGCGGGCGTTTTTTGTAGCCTTCTTCGGCCAGCTTGTTCCTGATAACGCCATGCCTATTGACCACAAAAATGGTCGGATGCGGAACGCCGTAATAGCTTGAAGCCGGATCCATATCCGTGTTCAAAATGTCAAAAGCCTTGATGATTTCCGAGCCTTTATCCGACAAAAGCGTATAGCCAAAGCCGTATTTCGTGCTGAAGGCTTTGAGCTTTTCGATATCGTCATAGCTGATGATGACCAGAGAATAGCCGAGGCTTTCAATCTCCGAAGCGCGGTTCCCCAGATCAATCAATTGCGCCTGACAAAACGGACACCAATCCGCCGAGCGTATAAAAACCAGAACTGCTCCCTTTTCGCCCTTCAGCGTATCAAAGCTTTGCAGCGTGCCATCTTGATTGGGCACTTCCAGTTTGTGCGGGATATTGTCACCGATTTCAGCAGCGGTAGCAGGCTGGGCAATCATAAAAACAGCAATCAGGCAGAGGTAAAGGCGAATATGTTTAAACATGGTTTTGTTCCTTATCTAAGAGTTCTTTTTACGGTCAAGGGTAAAAAACGTAAAGGCCGGCCCATCATCTGACGAGCCGTCGTGTTTTTCTTCTGATATAATGCTCCAGTCTTCCCAGTCAAATTCCGGGAAGTATGTATCACCTTCATACTCACGGTGGATGAGCGTGATATAGAGTCGGTCGATCACTGGCAGGGTTTGCTTGTATATCTCGCCGCCGCCGGTGATAAAAATATCGTCTAACCCTTGTTCTTCCACCATTTCCCGCGCTGCCTCAATGCCGTCTTCAATCGAGGCGTACAGGAATGGGCCGTCCTCATTTTGCGGCTCGACCTTATGGGCAACCGCTTCCATGCCCTGATGAATTTCGCTCGGGGCATTGGAAGGCAAATCCTTGTAAGAGCGGCTGATCACGATATTGGCGCGGCCCGGCAGCGGTTTGCCCAGGGATTCATAGGATTTACGGCCCATGAGTATCGGTTTGCCGATCGTTGTGCGCTTGAAATGCTTGAGGTCCTCGGGCAAATGCCAAGGCATACCGCCATCTTTGCCGATCACATTGTTTTCGGCCATCGCCGCTATGGAGCTTATCCTCACTCTGGGTTTGATTTCACTCATAGCTTCTATATAAGTCATGAGCATGAAAAAAGACAGTCACGTAAAGATCATTCTGAAAGACATGGCGGTGGATATTCGTATCGGCCTGCTTCCGCATGAAAAGGAAGGCGGGCGAAAACAGCGCGTGATCGTCAATGCCGAGCTTCTCGCCGGACCGGTTGGTTACCTGAAAGATGTCAGCCCGGATAACATCATTGATTACGGTGTGCTGTTGGCGGCGGTGAAAAGCTGGGAAGAGAAACCACATACGGAACTTCTTGAGACATATATCAATGAGTTTCTGGATGTCAGCTTTAAAGATCCGCGTATTGAGGCCTGCCGGGTGTCGATTTTGAAGGCCGAAATTTGCGAAGAGGCCGAAGGCGCCGGCGTTGAGGTTTTTATGAAGCGCGAGGATTGGGACAAACACTAAACCGCCACTTTGCCTTTGATATGCGGGTGGGCCTCGTATCCGACCAGTTCGAAATCCTCGAACTTAAAGTCAAAGATATTCTTCACATGCGGGTTTAAATGCATCTCGGGCAGCTTGAAGGGCTGGCGCGAGAGCTGCAATTCCACCTGCTCGAGATGGTTCGAATACAAATGCGCATCGCCCAAAGTGTGGATGAACTCGCCGGGCTGGAGCCCCGTAACCTGCGCCACCATCATGGTCAGCAGCGCATAAGAGGCAATGTTAAACGGCACGCCCAAAAAGATATCGGCGCTGCGCTGGTAAAGCTGGCACGACAGTTTCCCATCGGCGACATAGAACTGGAAGAAGCAATGACAGGGCGGCAGCGCCATCTTGCCGATTTCGCCGACATTCCACGAACACACAATTAGGCGGCGATCATCGGGGTTGGATTTGATGCGCTCGATCACGTTTGAGATTTGATCAATATTGTGGCCATCTGCGCTGGGCCAGGACCGCCATTGATGGCCGTAGACAGGGCCGAGATTACCATCCTCATCGGCCCATTCATCCCAGATGCGCACGCCGTTTTCCTTGAGGTAGGCGATATTGGTGTCACCGGTCAGGAACCAGAGCAGCTCATGCACAATCGATTTCAAATGGCATTTCTTGGTCGTGACCATCGGAAAGCCTTCGGCCAGATCAAAGCGCATCTGATGGCCGAAAACGCTGAGCGTGCCGGTGCCGGTGCGGTCTTCTTTTTTGGTGCCATGGTCGCGCACGTGGCGCATGAGGTCTAAATATTGCTGCATAGGTTACTCCTTTGTCCCGGCATTATATGGTGATTCCCTCCTGATAAGGGAGATAGATCGACTTCGCGCCATGGCAAAATCCGGGGACAAGTCATTTTTACGCGGAGTTCCGGAGGAGCGGAGTATCTTGCCTTCCTTGTCACCCCGAACGCCGCCTTGTCCGTCCGAAGCTGCGCAGCAGCGAAGGCGGAAGGCGGAGGGATCTCCTGCAACATGAGATTTCTCGCTATCGCTCGAAATGACAGGAAGGGAAATCTCCGGCTCTCCGCGTTTAATAGTCCGTTGGTCATTTTTTTCTGTAGATTCTCTAACCTTTTGTTTTTTCATCATTTTTTTTCGCCGAATAATAGTTTGTTTGTTTTTCGTAACGTTCCTGGATTGCCTTCAGTGACGATTTTCAGCGCCAATTGCCGCAATTCTCTGTTGAGCCTGAAAAGCCGCCGGTAATCGTCGTCGATCCGGCAGCGTGCACCTTCTTTAATGGCGTTGATCGAGCAGCGGCCCTTGCCCTCTTCCGTTCTCGGGCCGGTCGATTGTTCCCATGGTTTCCAACGTTTTATTGCCTCAGATTGTTTTCTTTTTTCTTCCTCGGTCCATTTTCTTGCCATTGTCATTCCTTACGCAGTATGCAAAAATAAAGCTAGATTGTAGGATATTATTCCTTATTTGTCAAGGAAGCGGGCGCAAATTTGCTTTTTAGGCCCAGGCAGGTCTATATTACGGAAAAATAAAGGTTTTGGTTATGCAAGAAATTAATACTTCAGAATTGATACGTGTCTTGGTTGATAAGCGCGAGTTTTGTAAGCCTCACGTGGTTTGCAATTTGTGGGGTGGCTTGTTTGTATCTAATGAGAACGAGCCAGAACATAATAAAGACGGCTCTGGAATTAAGTTCAGGGCAGATTTGTATCAGTGTTTGCGCGATCTACGTCGGCTAGGGTTCTCTGTTATGTTATCGGATCCTGCAAATGAAGGAAGGGATTTCGAGCTTACTAAAGGCTTTGCTTCCAAGATGATGGCTAGACGCTGTAGAGATTACGAAATTCCCTACAGTCCCGGGATCAGGGTATTTCCCGAACACAGATTTGAACAGATGCCCATCGGTGTATTGATAGATGGCAACCCGCCTCAGGTACTTAAGGACAATTCATATCTTGTTCTGGAGCCGGATGATCCGGCTTTGAATGAATTTTTGCAGCGCTATGCGGTGCTTAATCAGAATCCTGAATTACTGCCAGATATTGGTTAAAATCATTATATTTCAATGGCTTAACTTAAAAACCTTGCGTCGTGGCGGCGGACGGTATATAAATTACGGAAAACAAATGGGAGTTTTTTAATATGTCCGATGAATACACAAAGGCTTTTCAACAGGTTACTCAATATGAGGCAGAGAAAAGCCCCGCGCCCGGTGTAAAAAAGGTGCTTGCTATTGACTGGGATGGCACTTTGGATAGGCAGGGTCAGAAATTTGGTTTTGACCCTTTGATTTTGGATATTTATAGAACGGCTCGTGAAAAGAATGTTGATGTCATTATTGCTACAACGGTTTCACCGCAGAACTTTGTAGATATGCAGCTGAGACTTTCAATGGTATTGGATGTTGAAGATTACACAAGTCTGACGGTTGAGCCTAAAGATCTTTATATGGGTTCAGATAAACCAACTCTTGCTGTCCTGATCGATAATGATCCGCCAAAAGATGTGAATGCTGTTGTCATGGCACATCCTGATCGTGATCGTGCATGGCTTGAGGGTTTTCTGGTTGATTTAAAACAAATGCCTGCATGTGAGGGAGAAAAAGGGCTTCCTGTGCCCCCGCCGCCCGAAAATGACTAACTTTCTTTGAAATTTAAGATTTTGTGCCCTATAATGGGAATTGCCGGGCTTGCCCGGCTATGACGCTAAACGTTTGACGGAATAAGCGTTGTGGACCCGGGGGCAGTACCCGGCGACTCCACCATTTAAGATCTAAGGCTTGTCAGGATAAGATTTGCGGGTTCTTAGAGTATGGGGTCGAAACAGGATCGACACACGTAGTAAAGGTTATAACTTGCGTCCGGCATGGTATCCACCGTTACCGGGCTATACACATAGTTGCAAATGACAACTTTGTCGTAGCGAATGATAACTTCGCCACTGGTGAAGCTATCGCTGCTTAGTTTTCTAAGTAGGTATTAGCTACAAACTAATTCCTGTTCTCTAGACAAGGACAGGTGGGGTTTGGCCAGTTTCCTCGCAACAGAAAACTGGCCGTTTTTTTACGGCGGCACCTTCCGCCTTCGCCGAGGCTACGGCGGACAAGCGCAACAGAAGCTACCCATTTTCTTTTACCTGCCACTGTAACGCCGGGCAAAAACACCAGTCTTTTCCACAATATTGTGAGGCCGGGATGTCAATGCGCTGGCCTTGCGGGTGAGAACTATGTCATTGATAGAAAGTGGGTGTTGTTAATCGATTTCCTTCCCTATAATCTGTTCAGATAAAACGTTGATATATTATGACTGAAGAAGATGAAATTTTGCGCTACGACAAGATGGTCGAAGGTGCCCTGCGCGGTGTCGTGCGCCGCGCTGTCGAGGAAGTCATGGAGCACGGCCTTCCCGGCGATCATCATTTCTACATTACATTCCTGACCGATTATCCCGGCGTCAAAATCCCCGATTACCTGCGGGATCGTTATCCGGGTGAAATGACCATTGTTTTGCAATACCAGTTTTCTGATCTCAATGTCGATGATGAGAATCTGGGTGTTACGTTGTCGTTTAACAATGTGCCTGAGCAGCTGGTGGTGCCGCTCGCTGCGATTAGTATTTTTGCCGACCCGTCGGTCAATTTCGCTCTGCAGTTCCAGCCGATGGATGAAGAACTGGATGAGAGCGATTTTATTCTCGATGAGGATGACGGTCCCGATGATGACGGCAGCGGCGGCGGCAAGAAAAAAGCCGAAGACAAAACCGGCGAGGTTGTCTCCCTCGATAAATTCCGCAAAAAATAGACGACTGTGATCTCCCCCGATAATGAACCCCATAAAGTGCTGCTGAAACGCGGCGAGTTCGTTGATGATGCGCGCGATGGCCGCATTGTTCCCTATAAGATTTATCATCCCACAGAGCATGGTCAGGAAAACCTGCCGGTGGTGCTGTGGAGCCACGGGCTTGGTGGCAATCGCGATGGTGCGTCTTTTATCTCGCGCTTTGTGGCGAGCCACGGTTATGCGGTGGTGCATCTCACTCATATCGGCACGGATAGCAGCCTGTGGGAAGGCAAGGACGAGCATCCCTGGGATGTTATGAAGAAGGTCAAAATATCGCGCGAGACGACGCTGGCGCGGATGCATGATGTGCCGTTTGTGCTGGATCAGTTGCATCACTGGGCGGCAGAGAATTCGGATATTCCGCTTGATTTAGCGAATGTCGGTATGTCGGGCCATTCCTTTGGCGCAATGACGACGCAGGTGATGGCCGGGCAGATGATGCCGGATGTGGATGAAAATCTGATCTCGTTTAAAGAGGCGCGGATCAAAGCGGGAATCCTCTACAGCCCGGTGCCGATTGATCATCTCACCGATGCGCCGCATGAGCAGATTTACGGGCCGATTGATATTCCGCTGTTTCATATGACCGGGACGGAAGATGACTCGCCGCTGGGCGGGTATCAATATGAGCAGCGCCTGTTGATCCATGAGCATTCCGGCCATGAGGACAAGCATTTGATGGTCCTGCAGGACGGCGATCACATGGTCTATAACGGCACGCGCGGCAAGCTCGATAAAAACCCCAACCGCGAAAAGCATGAGGACCTTATCAAGGTGTCCTCGCTGGTCTTTTGGGACGCCTATCTGAAGAACGACGAAAAAGCGAAGGAATGGCTTAACAAAGGTGGGATGGAGACCTATATAGATCAACATGGATAACGCCGTTGAAATTTCCGGGCTCAGCAAAACCTACCGCGCATCGGGCAAAAGCCCGGCGACGGTGGCGCTGACCGATGTCGATCTGACCATTCCCAAAGGCTCGATTTTCGGCCTGTTGGGGCCAAACGGCGCGGGAAAGTCGACGATCATCAATATTATGGCCGGGTTGGTGGTCAAAAGTGCCGGCAGCGTTAAAATCTGGGACATCGATATCGATAAGGATGCGCGCAACGCCAAATCCGCCATCGGCGTGGTGCCGCAGGAGATTAACGCCGACTGGTTTTTCAGCCCGGGGCAAACGCTGAATTTGCAGGCCGGAATGTATGGCGTGCCCAAAGCCGAACGGCGGACAAAGGAAATTCTGAAGATGGTTGGGCTGGCGGATAAGGAGCATGCCTATTCCCGCTCTTTGTCCGGCGGGATGCGGCGGCGGCTGATGATTGCCAAGGCAATGGTGCATAATCCGCCGATTCTGGTGCTGGATGAACCGACCGCCGGGGTCGATGTCGAGCTGCGGCGGCAGCTTTGGGACAATATCCGTGAGCTGAACAGGAAAGGGGTGACGATTTTGCTGACCACCCATTATCTGGAAGAAGCCCAGGAGCTGTGTGACCGGATTGCGATCATCGATCACGGAAAGGTGGTTGTATCGGAGGAGACGGAGGTCTTGCTCGGTCGTATCGATAACAAAACCATCCGCTTTCGTCTTGATCGCGAGATTGATGATATTCCGGATAATTTAAAGGATATGTGCAGCAAAAAGGAAGGGCGAAGGACGTTGGTCTTTTGCTACAGCCCCGGTGAGCAATCGGTTGGGGAAATTATCGAAAAAATCCGGGACTCGGGGTTTGGAATCAGTGACATCTCCACCGAGGAGAGCGATCTTGAGGATGTGTTCCTCCAGCTAACTGGCAGCTAATCGGCTCTGAATAAGGGGTTTGGGCTATATTAGGTCTGCACGATTTGTCTTTTTCTCCAAAATATGCTTTGATAGCGGCTCAGTTCATAAAAAACAAAGAAAAGGAGGTCCGCAATGGCCGAAATACGTGATGTGATGTCTATCAATTCTATCTGGGTGCCGCCCGAAACGACACTGCTCGAGGCTGCTCATATTATGCGCGAAAAAGATATCGGCTTTTTGCCGGTTGGCGAAGATGACCGTCTGGTCGGTGTTGTAACCGACCGCGATATGACGGTACGCGCCGTAGCGCAAGGGTACCACCCACAATCTGATACGGTACGTGCCATTATGACACCGGCCGTATATTACTGTTATGACGACCAGAGCGTTGCGGAAGTTTGCGACAGTATGGCGACGGCCAAAGTGCGGCGCATGCCCGTGGTCAATCGTGATAAGCGCCTGGTCGGCGTGGTTTCAATCGGTGATCTGGCGCAGGTTTGCGGCAAAGGTCAAATTGGTGAAACTGTTACCAAAATTACATTTAATGGTACCCGCTTCATGGAAGAAGTCAGGGCTGCTAACACCAAGGCCGCTTAAGTTTTTTTGCGTAAAATATTTTGTAATCCTGTCCTAGGTTGACATGTAAGCTGCGCTCGGTTTTTACTGCCGGGCGCAGTTTTTTACTGCCATTTTAATTTCTTCAGCTATATGTTGGTTGATGAAGCGCCCGTAGCTCAGTTGGATAGAGTGTTGGTTTCCGAAGCCAAAGGTCGCAGGTTCGAATCCTGCCGGGCGCACCATCCTTACGGCGTGATAGAAAATACAACAACTGCTGCCGACGCATCCCTGGCCGTTGTCCAGCTTGCAGTGCTTTCTTTTGCGCCCGCGCTGGTGTCGTGGGAATAACCGGTATAAATACCGATGCTGCCGCTGGCCGTGTCGCCAAGTTCATTTGCCACCCCATTTGTCCAGGTTGGCGCGGTGGCCGGGGCGTCTCTGGTGACCAGACCGGTAATCACCAGTGAATCGGCCGTGGCGGATGCGGCTGTGGTGCCGGAGCTAATTGATGTAACATCCACCGTGCCTCCTTGCGTTTCCGCCGTGACATCAAAGGCGACCGTGCCGCCGGTGATGGCAAATTCCTGAACAATAAGGCGGCTGCTGCCGTTACTGATATCGGTGGTAATGGCCGTCGGTTCGGCGGCGCCGGCGATCTTGCTCCAGATTGCCAGGTTTCGGCGGTTGGTTGCATTGCCGCTAAGGGCATCAAAATACACATGCTGGGTCCAGCCGGTGCCGGAAATGCTGTTATCTCCGGAATCAGCGCGACCCGCTGCAATGGCGACCAGAAGGTTGCCCTCGACCGGCGTCGAGGCAAGCGTAACACTTGCCGGGTTTGTACTTGTGGAAATTTGGGATTGCACGCGTGCAACACTGATCGGCGCGCCGTCCAGATCGGCCGTCGTCTGGGGGCAAGCACTGGCCTGGGATAATTCGGCGATTTCGGCGGCGCTCAAGGCGCGATCATAAACCCGCATATCGTCAAGCATGCCATCAGGCCTAAAGTTAGAATTATCTCCTGAATTATAACCCATGAGATGGGTATTACCCGATGGCGATATGGTTCCGACGCCGTCATTATCCTCTTCCACGCCGTTGATATATAGTCTCTGCGTTGTTGCATCCCAGGTGCCGGCCACGTGATACCATGTGTCTTCAGCCATCGTAGTAGTGGATATTGAGTTAACAGCATTCATAACGAGTCTAAATTTGCCGTCTGAGGTGTTTCTGTATATAGAGGGATCGTGCGAATTGGCGCCGCTGGCGGAAAAGAAATATTCGTTACTAGGGAATATACTATCAATATTGGCCCAGAAGGATATTGTTCCCGCCGCGGCTGATAGCTGGTCCGCGAAATCTGTTGCTATGATCTTGTCATCGCTGCCGTCGAAATCGAGCGCGCCGCCACGGATGCCGGGGATCCAGTCGGTTGCGGGATCCATACTCGTGAGCAAACCAGTATTGCTGTTGGCAGAATAATCATTGGCCGTGGTGCTGCCTGTACCGTCTTCAAATTTCCAGTGTGCGATCAGACCATCCGTGGTGCCGCCGGAACAAAAGCGCCCGATCGCCACCCATTTCGCGCCGTCGCAATATTGCATCATGTTGAAATCTGAATTGTAAATCATCACGCCTTCATCCCGCGCCGGGTTGGTGCAGCCCGCACCGCCGGTGCCGGGGTTCGGCCCCATCGCGTGCCAGGCCTCGCCGTCGCAATATTGCATGACGTTTTGATCGTCGTTATAGACGAATGCGCCACGCTGGCCCACCGGGGATGTGCAGCCATAGATAACGGCGATTTCCGTGGGGGCGAGCGCACGGTCATAAACCCGCACATCGTCGATTTTACCAAGGAAGGGGAATTGTCCGGTACTAAGGGCCCCTATCGATGCAGGGCTGCTGCTTGAAACGGAACCAAATGTACCAGACATGGCATTTGTATCCCATTCTGCCCCATCGACATAGACGTAATGCGTATCAGATGACCGATCGATAACCGCAAATAAATGAACCCACTGATCGTTGATGGGTGCTCCATTAAAGCTAAGAACTTCATTCTCATCGCCGTCGGAAATCCCTGAGGCCCAGTTTCCGGTTCCGAGCTCCATATCATAGCCAGCGCTGCCGGCGCTGGAGCCACCTTTCCACCAAGGCATATCAAAGCTGCCGGCATTATTGGGTGCGTAAACCCACATGCCGTAACTAAAGGAGCCGGAGCCGAAATCAAGGCTGCCGTCGCCGGGATCGCCGATATCAACGCGGTCATTGGTGGCGTCCGCGCCAGTATCACCGCTGAATTCCAACGCGCCGCCGATAAGGCCTCCGCTTTGCGTTGGGCTGTTGGTATAGGTGCCGTCATTTGTGGCCGAGCCGACATCCACGGCCGTTGTGCCGGTGCCTTCATCCAGCTTCCAATGCCCGACCAGCCCGCGTGTCGGGTCCGGGCCCATCGAGGCGAGCTGGGTGATTTCCTTTTGTGAAAGAATGCGGTTATACACCCGCGTATCATCGATTGGGCCGTCAAAAGTGCGGCCACCATTGGTGTTGTTTCCAATATTCAAATTCTGTGAATCGGTAAAGCCCCCGTCCCCGTCCACGCCGAAATCATAACTGGCCTCGACCCCGTTCACATAGATATGAACATTGGTGTAATCCGTTCCCATATCCCAGGTTGCCAGCACATGTTGCCATTCATTCAACGTGATGGCATTGGTGTTGGTTCGGCGAGTCATATCGGTTGTAGCAAACTCGCCATCAAATTTAAGCCTGTTACAGCAACTGCCGCTATCAGAGATGGTAAACCTCCAACCATTACGTGCGGCCGAATTGTCTGATTTGTCGACAATGCGCCCTTCACCGGCTTCGCCATCAGTTTGGGGGTATATCCAGGCCGACACCGTCATTCCGGTGAAATTATCAGCATCGATTGAGGCCGCGTTGGTGACACGGACATAATCATTCGCACCGTCAAAAGTGATGGATGTATCGACATAGCCGTTGGCCGTTTCCTCGGTCACGTCATTGTTGACCGCGTCTGTCCATGTACCATTGTTGCTTCCTGCGGAATCATTGATCGTTGCGCCACTGGTTTCATCAAGCTTCCAATGCCCGACCAGGCCGTTATCCAGTGCATCGCCGCTAAAAGCCGGGCGCATGGTGACCCAGGCCGTGTCATTGCAATATTGCGGCACGCGCCATTGTTCGTTGTAATAGACATCGCCCGCGCTGCCCACCGGATTGGTGCAGGCGGCATGGGCAGATGCTGTTGCCAGAAGACAGAAGACAGAAAGCAGAAGGGTGCAAATTCCCCTCACCCGGCTTCGCCTTTGGCTCAGCCACCCTCTCCCCTGGGGAGAGGGATGCGCAGGGTTGGCGAGGCAAAGCCCGAGCCTTACCCGCAGCTGGGTGAGGGGAATAAAAATGCCAAAATGGTAAAACGCTCTTTTCATCCACCTGCCGTCATCGCCTGAATTTGCATCGCCTGAATTTGCATCGCAAATTCTAGGGCGATCCATACCATACCCATGGATTCCCCTAGGATTTCCTCGCAGAAATCCGGGGAATGACGGAATATGAGTCCGTACAAAATTCACAAAATGTAAAAACGTTTTTTTCATTCTATTCCTACAAGCACCCGCCACCATTCGCCAAATTGGTGATTTCATCGGCACCCAAAACCCGGTCGTAAACCCGCACATCGTCAATGATACCGTCGAAAGTTCTAACCGGTGTGTCTATATTGCCAATATATAAATCCCACGTATCCGTAAAAGTTCCGACGCCGTCCGTAGCTGTAAGATAAGAAGGGACTTCCGTACCATCCACATATATTTTGGCATTGGTAGCAGTTGTCGATTTATCCCAGGTGACGAGTACATGCTGCCAGGTATTGAGAGTGATCACATTGTCTCCGGATCTATGATAAAGATCTGTTGTCGAAAATTCGCCGGTAAACGAAAGTCTGTTTGGTCCGCCGCCATCGCCGAGTTGAAATCTCCAACCATCATGTAATGCGCCGGTGTTATCTGATTTATCAACAATACGCCCCTCACTATTTTCTCCGGTGGTTCTGGGGTATATCCAGGCAGAGGCCGTTAATCCGGTGAAATTGTCAGTATCAATAGCCGGATCGTTTGTAACAGTTACAGTATCATCGCCGCCATCAAAATCCAGCGCACCGCTTTTGGTGCCCGTGACCCAGTCGCCGGGCGGGGACATATTGGTCAGTGTACCGTCATTGCCGTTGGCGGTGGCGTCAGCGGCGTTTGTACCGGAGGTTTCATCGAGTTTCCAATGCCCGACCAGTCCATTTGTCGGGCCGGAGCAGTACTTGCTGGCGCCCAGTGGCACCCAGGCCGCGCCATCGCAATATTGCATGATATTAAAATCGGCGTTGTAGATCATTGCGCCTTCGTCTTTTGTTGGGCTGGTGCAGCCCGCACCGCCCGCGCCGGGCACCGGACCCATGGCCTGCCACGCTTCCCCATCGCAATATTGCATGACGTTTTGATCGTCGTTATAGACAATCGCGCCACGTTGGCCCACCGGCGCGGTGCAGCCGGCAAGAACGGAAATTTCGGTAGGGCTCAGGACGCGGTCATAAACCCGCACATCATCGACGTAACCGTCCATGGGATGATTACCGCTATCTGTTGCGCCGATAGCGGCATTATTGGTGCTGGATAAAGAGCTGACTGTACCCGCAATGGCGGATGTCGGACCGGCTGTACCGTCCAGATAGGTGGTTACGAGATCAGCCGTACGGTCAACCGTAACAAACAAATGCACCCATTGGTTAAGCGGTGTTGAAGAAAATTGCGTACAGAAATTCTCATCACCGTCCCCCTGACAGGCATTCCAGCTTCCTGTGCCAAGTTCCATATCATACCCTGCGTTAAGGGCGCTTCCACCACCTTTGTACCATGGCATGTCCCATGTTCCAGCATCCGTGCGGCCGTAATACCACAGGCCGTAGCTGAAATCTCCGGTACCGAAATCGAGGCTGCCGTCGCCAGGATCGCCAATGTCAACGCGGTCATGGAGGGCGTCATTGCCCATCTCGCCATCAAAATCGAGCGCGCCGTTAACAATGCCGCCTGCATAGTTTGGTGTGTTCTCATAGGTGCCATTATTGCCGCCTGAGCCGGAATCATAGGCGGTGGTGCCTTGCCCTTCATCCAGTGGCCAATGCCCGACCAGGCCGCGGGAGGGGTCGGGGCCCATAGAGGCAAGCTGTGTCATTTCACCGGCGCTTAAAGAACGGTCATAAAGCCGGACATCGTCAATGAGACTGTCATGGAGCGTAGTGGCAAAGCTCGTGTCTCCACCGATATTAAAAGATTGCCCGGTATCAGGGTTTTGAAGATCAAAGGTCATGGTTTTGGTGGTGCCGTCCTGCACCCCGTCGACATAAAAATGCAAATCGGGATAATTAACAACAGCCGCAACATGGTGCCATTGCCCGTCCGCAATAACGGTAGTGGCTGTAAAGATTTCGTCAGTGGCACCATCGCCATGCCTGAATCCAAGAATGCCATCGTCAAAGTGTAGGTCGTAATTTCTCTCAACATTTCCATCTGCTTCGTACACAATCTCGTTTTTCTCAGAATCCATCACGCTTGTCTTGATCCATGCGGCGATAGTCAGATGATCGCCCAGCACTTCGAAAAGCGCCCTTTCTGCAACGCTGTCAAATTGTATGTGATGGGTAGCGCCATCAAAGTCGAACGCACCGCCGACAATTCCACCTGTAGGGAGCCAGGCCGCCACTCCTGCTACATCCCCGGTTGTGCTTCCGACAGAATCGCTTGCTATGATACCGGCACTTTCATCCAACTCCCAATGCCCGATCAGGCCTCTATCCAGTGCGTCGCCTCTGAAATTGCGGCGCATGGAAACCCAGCTCGTATCGTTGCAATATTGCGGCACGCGCCATTGCTCATTATAGCGTATTTGCCCGGCTGTGCCGGTCGGGTTGGTGCAGGCGGCATTTGCGGGGCTGGAGGACAGAAGGAAGAAGCCGGAAATCAGAAGGGTAAAAACTCCCCTCACCCGGCTTCGCCTATGGCTCAGCCACCCTCTCCCCTGGGGAGAGGGATGCGCAGGGTTGGTGAGGCTTTCGCCGAACCTTACCCGAAGCTGGGTGAGGGGACTCATATATTTGCAAAAAAAGATAGATTGCATTCTTTGTTCTCTAACTCTGATCGCGTCTACGGGCTCTGAGTATACCACCAAAGACGAAGAAGAGTGAAGACATGCCGAGCATGAATAATGCGGCCACCATCACCCAGCTTTCCATCGAGGCTTTGCCGACATTGTTGCCTGCGGCCTTGTTGAGTAGCTCGACCTGTTTGGTCAGATTGCTCACCGCATCATGGACTTTGGCGGTTTCGGTCTTCATGGATGACAGTTCGGTGCGCAGGACGGCGTTTTCTTCGCGAAGCTCGTTGGTGGCCTCGATCAGCGGCGCGATAAAGCCCATGTAATTGACCGATTTGGTGCCCATTTCATCCTCGGCGGTTTTAACCAGCTCGGGGAAGGCTTTTTCAACCTCCTGCGCCATGACGCCAAGCTCGATGCGGTCCGTTGGGTCATCTTTCATCGTAAAGCTGTAAGTGTCGATCCGGCCCAGACGCTCGATAATGTCATCGGCATCCAACGGGGTGATGTTGTCTTTCAGGCGCCTGTCCGATACGTCGGTGATGGTGCCGGTAAATTCAATATCGCCCGTGACATCCAGTTCAACATCCGGATCGGTCATGCCGATACCGACATGGTGGACGCCGGAATTGTAGTAAATGTCATCGCCCGTGCCAGCCGTCCAGACCGAGCTTCCGCCGCCGCCGATCAGGTCCTGCCATGAGCCGGCCTGATAGCCTTCAAATTTATCGCCTGTAGAGTTATAACGGATGAGGCCGTTTTCAAGTGTAGCAGGGCGCTCGCCATCGGTTCCCGCTGGAATACGCAGGGCCCCTGTGCCGGACATGAATATATCGTCATCGGCCCGGATTGTCATGGCTATGCTTCCTGCGCCGGCTTCCAGGACCCTGAATTTCAGCTGGCCAGAATTGTCGGCGCCATCACGAGCGGCACCGATGTTGGCTATCTCATTTATGACGCCAGCATCATCCTGGATATTAAAGGCAATATCGGTTCCGAAGTCATCACCCATATTGGTGGTTTTGGTGGCAAGAATTCTTAAGGCAGACCACATAGCGTCTGTGGTTCTGTTGGTACGCTCCATTAAAGGCAGATCAGCAAAATCCGGTTCGGGCACATGGAGAAGACCTTCCGGCGTTGCCGTGCCGATACCAACGTTGCCCGCATTGTCGATTACGAACGGTGTGGTGTCGGGATCGGAATCCAGCACGACGAAAGAATCGCCGTTACCGGCGTTGATAATCCCCAGAGGCTCGGCTGTTGAGCCTGGCAATGTTGCAATATTAACAAGTGGTTGCCATGTTGTGCCGTTCGTGGATGCGGTGCTCTCTTCAAATACCATGCCAGCGGTATCATCAACTGTTAATTGCCACTGCCATGTTTGTTCATTCGCGCCGTTGGCGATTGTGCTGCCCGCCGTTGCTGCGGTGATGTCGGATAAAGCACCACTACCACCGCCGCCGATCATATTGGCCCAGGCACCGGCTTCGTAGCCTTCGAATTTACTGGTGGTCGAATTATAGCGGATCATACCGTTGGATAATGAGGCCGGTTGTTGCCCGGTTGTCCCTAGCGGCACGGTCAGCGCGCCGGTATTGGCGCCGGTCAGGACAAAATTCGTGCCGTCAAACACCACGCCGTCGCCGACATTGGCGCCGGAGGCCACAACATTATCCAGATCATCCAGCGTCATGCCGGTTGGTGCTGGTGCGCCGGTGACGCTTTCGATGCTTGAGTTGGTGAATTCCAGAGCCGTCGCGCCGCTATTGACGCGGACAAACATACCGCCGCTGGTATACGCGCCCGGTGTGTCGGTGAGGCCGGTGAAGCTTCCGCCGCCGCCGATCAAATCGGCCCAGGCTCCGGCTTCGTAACCTTCGAATTTGTCGTTGTCGGAATTGTAGCGGATCAAACCGTTGGATAGCGATGCCGGACGCTCTGCGGTTGTGCCGAGGGGCAAGAGCAGGGCGTCCGTGTTGGCGCCGAGGTCAAGCGAGACGATTGGTGTAGTGCTGCCGATACCGATGTTGCCGCCATTTTGAATATATATATGATCTGTATTATTTGTGCCTATGCCCAGATCATCCCCGGCGCCAGTCCTGAGATAAGCTACAGCTGCGGCAGATGTTCCAAGTTTAATGTCTATAGCATCCGCATCGTTTCTGAGATGCAGCATTTGTTGCAGTGAGGTTCCTGTCTTAACATGCAAGGTTGAGGTCGGCGTAGTTTCTCCGATACCCATGCGCCCATTGGCATCATCCCAAACAAATGTTTCGTGCGTGCCGAAGGCACCGCTGGAGTTAAACTGAATTTCCGAATTGGCGCCCGCCGCTGTGCCCCCGGCGGTAATAATGTCGGTCCATGCACCGGCTTGGTAGCCTTCGAATTTGCCGTTATCACTGTTATAGCGCAGCATACCGTTGGAAACGCCGGCCGGGCGTTGCGCGGTTGTGCCTAGCGGAACAATAAGCGCGTCGGTATTGCCGCCGGTTGTCACCCAGTTGGTGCCGTCAAAGACAACGCCGTCACCAAGATTGGCGCCTGCGGCGGCCACGTCATCAAGGTCGTCAAACACCATACCGGCCGGAGCAGGAGCACCAGTGACGGCTTCAACCGTAAGGTCGGTGAATTCCAGAGCGTTTTCAGCGCTGTTAATTCTTACATAGCGGCCACCGCTGCTGAATGCGCCCGGTGTGTCGGTGAGAGTAAGGAAGTCAACTGCGCCAGCCCCGACCAAATTCGCCCAGGCACCGGCTTCGTAGCCTTCGAATTTATCGTTGTCGGAATTGTAGCGAATCAAACCGTTTTCTAGAGCAACCGGGCGCTCGCCGTCGGTTCCCGCCGGAACGCGCAGCGCGCCGGTGCCGTACATGAATATGTCGCCTTTGTTGTCGATGCGCATGCGGTTTGCTTGTGACGTGCTGCCGTCCGGTACTGTCCAAAAATCAAATCGGCCCGGCGTGTCGTTCGCGCCCGGCGTACCATCGACCGAAACGATCATGGAAGCACTTTGTCTGTAGGCTGTTCCGTCATAGGACTGGAAGCCGTAATGGGCGATTTCATCTTGCGCGGCGACAATTGCTTTGGCCGCATCGGTTTCGCCGGTGGCTTTTCTATATAGGAGTACAGCACCTTCTGCATTGGTGCCATTAAAGGACTCAACCGTTAATCCCGTGTCACTTAAATCGCCAGCCAGGTGCAGTATAGATATCGGCGTCGGCGTGCCAATACCGACATTGCCATCGCTTTTGATCACCATTTCTGGTGCGTCATCATTGTAATCGACAACACCGCCATCTTGAGCAACATGAAATTCCATACGGGCCGGCATATCACCATCGCCGGGCGTGTTGTCTACGATTGTAGAGATGATGGATGCCTCTTCCCAGGTGTCGCCGTCATATCCGAAGATACGAAATGTTCCCAGGAAATCATCGTTTTGAACAACGGTTGGTCCAGCCATCGTGCCGCGCGCCCTACGCAATCCGTAATCCGGTTTATGGGGGTCCGCACTGTCACCATAGCTGTAAAGGTTCATATCGCCCGCGCCATCTTCACCTTCCATGACGAAAGTGCTCGCGGTGTCCTTAATGTGGAGGCTTGCGGTTGGATCGGTTAAGCCGATCCCAACCTGTGGAGCTGTGCCGGAGTTGTAATAGATGTCGTCGAATGATCCGGCCGTCCAATGCCCGCCTTGACCGGTGGCGAAATTGATCCAGCCGCCATTTTCGTAGCCTTCGAATTTGGCGTTGTCACTATTGTAGCGGATCAAACCGTTGGACAGGGATGCCGGACGCTGCGCATCCGTTCCCAGCGGGACCAATAAGGCGTCGGTATTGGCGCCAAGATCAAGGGATACAATTGGGTCAACTGTACCGATCCCGACATTGCCTGCATCGGTAAGAGTCATATGCGGCGTTGCCAGAGAAGTTCCGCCTGTCAGTCTTAGGCTGCCGTCATCTTCCTGTCCGATTCCAGCCCAGTTCACGGTGCCGTCGGTATCAAGAGCGAACCATTGCTGGGCTTTTCCGCCCGTTCCCACATCCGCGGCAGAGGTTATGTATTCGTAAGAGTTGACTTGGGCGTGAACCTGCATCGTAACACTTGCATCATAAGGCGTATTCACACCGATTGCCATTTGACCGGTCGACGTATAGATAAAGTTCGCATCCGCGGCCATTGTGTTGCCGGAATTAAATTGTATCCCGCGGTCGGGAGCAGCGGCGATGGACGCGCCGGTGAGGATATCCTGCCAGACACCGGCCTGAAACCCTTCGAAGCGGTTATTGTCGGAGTTATAACGCAGCATACCGTTATCGGGCACGGTCGGTCGTTCGGCGGTTGTTCCGGCGTGAATGTCGATAGCGCCGGTTCCATAGAACAAAAGATCGCCATCAGATGTTAGGCGCATGCGTTCAACGCTTGTTGTATCTGTCGCTTCGCGTGTGTCGAAGCGCAGGTGCGTCGGTAGGTTTTCATTGGCAGGTGTTGCCCCTGCATCTATGTACGCCAGTATCTGGGCGCCCCGCTCGTATTGTGTGCTATCCCAGGCATAGTAGCGAGGCCCACCAAGTACATCATTAGCTTGAACGACGGCTTCCGCGCCTTCGGATCCGCGCGCAAAGCTGAAATCATAGTTGGCATCATCGGAAGTGTAGGCATAGTGCACTACTTCGTTGGTGCCGCCAGAAATTGTCAGGATATCAGTTGGGTTTGCCGTGCCGATCCCGAGGTGGTGGTTTGTGTCATCCCAGACGAATGTCTCGTGCGTACCGAAGACGCCATTGGAATTGAACTGAATTTCTGAATTGACGCCTGCCGCTGTGCCGACTGCGGCTCCCGTTGTAAAGTCGGTCCAGGCACCGTTCTCGTAGCCTTCAAATTTGTCGCTGTCGGAATTGTAGCGGATCAGGCCGTTGGACAGCGATGCCGGACGCTCGGCGGTTGTTCCGAGCGGTGTCAAAAGCGCGTCGGTGCGGCCACCCAGATCGAGCGATACGATCGGAGATGTTGTGCCAAGCCCAAGACCTGCGCTGGTGTAAACAAAATTCGCATCCGCCGCGAGTGTGTTGCCGGAATTAAATTGTATCCCGCGATCTGGGGCGGCGGCGATGGACGCGCCGGTCAGGATGTCCTGCCACAAACCGGCCTGGAAGCCTTCAAAGCGGTTGTTGTCGGAATTATAACGCAGCATGCCGTTATCGGGCACGGTCGGGCGCTCTGCGGTTGTACCGGCCATGATGTCAATCGCGCCGGTGCCTTTCAGGTAAACGTCGCCGGTATCGTACTCCATACTCAGATGGCCCGTCCACGTTGCGCCGTCCCAGTATGCAAACAACATATCTTCACGCTCGCTTACTGTGGCGTAGGCGTCACCATAGGCTTCTATAGCCCAACCCTTGGCTTGGGCATCACCGACTGAGGCAGCGTCACCTGCTGTAAGAAGATGTAGGGCTGAGCCACCTGTCTCGTCTCCCTCTGCAACAAGTGAGCCCCAACCGGAACCATCGTAAATATGAAGGTCTATGGCCGGCGTTGTCGTGCCGATGCCGACATTACCATCACTGTCAATGCGCATGCGCTCGACCCATGACGTGTCTGTGGCAGAACGTGTGTGAAAGCGCAGATGTGTCGGTATATCCTCGTCGGCAACGGTGGCACCTGTATCGACATACATCTCAAAACCGGCGGCTAGCTCATATTGTGTGCCATCCCATGCTCTTGCACGGAATCCGCCGAGTTTATCATCGGCAGCCACAGGGTTGGGGGCAGCCTCGGTATTGCGGGCTCTGAGAGTTTCGAAATCAGCGCCTTCATTGGCGGTGTCAGAGTATGAAATATTCTCTATTTCCGATCCGTCAGTGGAAACAACCGATAGAATGTTTGTTGGCGCCGTCGTGCCGATCCCAACTTGTGGCGCTGTGCCGGAGTTGTAATAGATGTCATCGAATGAGCCGGGTGTCCAGATGCCGCCACCGCCCGCGCCAGCTGTAACAAAATCCGTCCATGCACCGGCCTCATAACCTTCGAATTTGGCGTTGTCACTGTTGTAGCGGATCAAACCGTTGGATAAAGAGGCCGGGCGCTCCGCGACCGTGCCGAGCGGTAACAGGAGGGCGTCTGTATTGGCGCCGAGGTCGAGTGATACGATTGGATCAACTGTCCCTATGCCAACATTGCCCGTTCTTTCCAGGGTCATTATCTGCGATGTGGTTGCAATGTCGCGGAAAGTAAGATCATTGTTGCTTGCGTCATAGAACATTTCCACGCCATCGGCACCAAGCCCTTCTCCGATCCTTAGGGAAGAGTCCTGGCTGTCATCAACCGTATCGGGTGCAATAATCACGACCGGGCTGCGGGTCAGGCCTCCGGAAACATGTAAATCTACAGTGGGGGTTGCCGTGCCGATCCCAACTTGTGGCGCTGTGCCGGAATTGTAATAGATGTCATCATCAGAGCCGGGTGTCCAGATGCCACCACCGCCCGCGCCGGTGGTGACGAAGTCGGCCCAGTCGCCATCTTCATAGCCTTCGAATTTGGCGTTGTCGGAGTTGTAGCGGATCAAACCGTTGGACAAAGAGGCTGGACGCTGCACGTTCGTGCCGAGTGGCACAAGCAGGGCATCTGTGCGGCCGCCAAGGTCGAGTGAGACAACCGGCGATGTTGTGCCGAGGCCTAATCCAGCGCTGGTGTATACAAAGTTTGCATCCGCGGCCATCGTGTTGCCGGAGTTGAACTGAATCCCGCGATCGGGTGCGGCGGCGATGGACGCGCCGGTCAGGATGTCCTGCCAGATACCGGCCTGGAAGCCTTCAAAGCGGTTGTTGTCGGAATTGTAACGCAGCATGCCGTTATCGGGTGAAACCGGGCGCTCGGCGGTTGTGCCAGCGTTAATGTCGATCGCGCCGGTCCCCCTTAGATAAAGATCACCTGTGTCATATTCCAGCAAAAGTTGCTGCGAGGCTGTGGCACCATTCCAGTATGACATGAAAAAATCGTTTTGTTCAGAGGCGGTGGGGTGGGTATCACCTCTTGCACCTAGAGACCAGCCAGTCGCATTCGCAGAAAGAATCTGACTCGCGCCATCTCCTGAGGTTAGTAACTCTAGTATTGTGTTGCCGCTTTCATCACCTTCAAGGATAACAATGCTGCTGGCTGCGTCATCATATATATGCAGATCACTGGCCGGTGATGCTGTGCCGATACCAATATCGCCGCCTGCTTCGATGCGCATACGCTCATCAGTTGTGGCCCGGCCTCCGGTGTAAAAACGCATATCGGCAGAGGCATCGGCTGCGATCAGGTCAAGACCTGCCGCAACGCCGCCATAAGCACTGGAGGCTGCATCGCTGGCCAAAACGGTGAAGCGGTCGGCAAAATGCGCACCGAGAAGTGTGCTGTTGTCCGGCCATGCCCCAGTACCACCTTCGGATGTTGCGGACACAACCCATGTTCCGGCGCGTGCATTGGCGCTGTCCGTCGTGTTTTCGATGAAAGTAAAGGTGCCAACATCGCCGTCACGTTTGATGTGAAGGTCGGTAATTGGGTCAGTAATGCCGATACCGACGAAAGGGTTGGTGCCGGAATCGTAATAAATGTCGTTATCGGAGCCGCGGGTCCAGATACCGCCCCCGCCGCCGGTGGTCACAAAGTCGGTCCATGCACCAGCCTCATAGCCTTCGAATTTGGCGTTGTCGGAGTTGTAGCGGACCAAACCGTTGGACAATGATGCCGGGCGCTCCGCCGTTGTGCCGAGCGGGAGGCCTACAGCATCTGTGTTGGCGCCGAGATCTAATGATACGATGGGGTTGGCCGTGCCGACACCCATGAGGCCCGCATTGGTGAAGACAAAATTGGTGTTCGTGTCTATGACTCCATTGGAGTTGAATAAAATTTCACGATCAAGTCCCGGCACTGTGTTGTTGGCGACATCGGAAGCAAGGAAGCAATTGTTCCCGGCCGCGTCACAATAATTGGTTGCGCCGAGATCGCCGGTAACATCAACTTCGAGATCCTGCTCTCCGCCGGTGGTCAGAGTTGCCGAACCGACCGCGATGCCGCCAAGATTAAGGGCGGTCAGCGTATTGGCATTATTGCCGATGGTTAAGACCTCTTCGAGATTCTGGTCGTCAAAAGCGCTGGCCGAAACATATTCAAGACCGGTCGCGCCTGCATTGACACGCAGAAAGTCGAGGGCGACACCGGTGTAATCCGCAGGTGTGTCATTCAGATCGAGGAAAGTAATGCCGCCAGCCCCGGAGGTAATAATGTCCGACCATGCCCCGCCTTGGCGGGCTTCGTATTTGTTTGTGACTGTGTTGTAGCGCATCATGCCGTCAACTGGTGCGGCCGGTCGGTTGGTACCGTCACCGCGCGGGAAGAGGATCGCGTCCGTGCCCGTGACGTCGAGTGCGGCTAACGGCGTGTTTGTACCAATACCCATCAGTCCGGTGCTGGTGAAGACGAAATTGGCATCTGTGCCTGCGACACCGTTCGAATTAAACAGCACTTCACGATCAAGCCCCGGCACGGTGTTGTTGGCGACATCGGTGGCAAGAAAACAGTTGTTGCCGTCAGCATCGCAGTAATTGGTGGCACCGATGTCGCCGGTCACATCCACTTCGAGGGTCTGGTCGCCGGCGCTTACGGTTGTGTCGCCGATAAGTAGTTGTCCAGCTGCGGTGACGCGCATTTTCTCTGTGCCTGCCGTCGCAACGCCGATAGAATCGGCGGCGGCCCGGAACAGGCCAGTGGTCGCGGAGTTTGTAAAGGTAAGAGAAGGGTCAGCGGCGCTGCCGTCCTTAAGTTGTGCATCATTGGTAAAGGTTGCGATTCCGGTCACGCCCAGTGAACCACCGACTGTCGTGGCGCCGCTAATTGCAGCCGTGCCTGTGACATCCAAAGTCTGCGCCGGGGCGGCATTGCCAATGCCTATTCTTCCGGTGCTGGTAAAGACAAGGTTTGTGTCCGTGCCAAGCACGCCGCCGGAATTAAAGATCATCTCACGGTCCAGGCCCGGCGCACCGGTGGAGCCACCAGCAATATCGGCAGCGGTAAAACAGGTGGCGAGATTTTCATCACAATATTTAAAGGTGCCAACGCGCGGGTCGAGGCCGGTTCCGGTTTCACCGAAGAGTGTGTCCCCTATATTAATGTAGTTGCTCGTAGCGGCCAGCGGTACATCGGCCTGGCGACCGATGATGATATTGCTAGCACCCGTCGTTAAAGTGGCAGCTGCATCCGTGCCGATAATCGTATTGTCGTCAGCGCCGGTCAGAATATTCTCGGCAGCTTGACGGCCAATAAAGACATTCTCTGATACATCGCTGGAAGCGGCTACGCCTTCTCCGGCAGCATAGCCCAAGACCGTATTCCAACGGCCGGTTTCATTGTTGTTGAGGGTAAAACCGCCAAGCGCAGTATTTTGTGCGCCGGAAACAAGATCGCCCATCGCGGCTGAGCCAATGGCCGTGTTGTAGTTTCCTGATGCGCTATTGTTTAGGGCACCGTCCCCAACAGCGACCATGTCAGAAGCTGTTGTAATTGCATCGCCGGCTGAAGCGCCTACTACGACGTTTCTGGCGCCACTTAGAGTCTCGTTCCCGCCCGAAATAAAGACATTGCTGTTGCTGCTAAATACAAGGCGGTTATTGGAGGTAAAGGTAAAGCCTGGCTCCGCATGGAAGGCGCCGTTTGAATTAAAGATGACTTCGCGGTGGCTGCCGGGTGCATTGCCGTTATTGGCGACGGAGGCGGCCGTAAAACAGTTATTGCCAAGCTCATCACAATATTGAATGGAGCCGGTATTGCCTTCCACATCAAGGAAGAGCTGCCCGCCTGTGCCGGTATCGGGTGATGTTTCATTAATGCCGACATAGCCGTTGCTCGTAACTCTTAACCGCTCGGCGCCATTTGTAGAAACGCCTATCGTATCGGCGCCGATAGAATAAAGTCCGGTATTGGTATCATTGATAAAGCTGAGGCTTGGTATTCCGGCTGTGCCGTTGCCCGCACGCAAAATATCTGTGCGCGTCGTGCCGGTGACATGAAGCGCTTCGCTTGGTGCGGTATTGCCGATTCCGACTTGCGGCGTGCCGGAGTTGTAATAGATGTCGGCGCCAGGGCCTTGCGTCCACAGTCCGGCGCTGCCGCCGAGAATGTCAGCCGCGGTAAAACAGTTTGTAAGGTCGGATTCGCAAAACTGGTTGGCGCCCAGCAGGTCGAAGTCTTCGGCGTCCTGTCCTTGGGCGTCATTGCCTTCGGTCAAAACATCATCAAGATTTTGACCGCCGCCGCCGCCGCCGGAGCCCAAATCGGTTTCACAAGACCAGCCGACGCCATTGGTCCATTCCAGTTTTTGCGTGGCCGTATTACAGTTGAGTGGTGGGCCGAGCTGATCGCCATTTACAACCATAGTGCTGCCGGCTGTAACATTTCCCGCAGTGGCAACAATATTGCCTGTTGTCGATGTAATTCCGGTTCCGGCCGTGATGGTTGTTGTGATATCGGCGCTTCCTAAAACGTCCAGCGCATCGTCAGGAGCGGCCACGCCAATACCGATACGATCATTGGCAAGATCGCCGTAAAGCGTGTTGCCTATATTAAGGTAGTCACTGGTTGTGGCCAGAGGCACATCCGGTGGGGTAGCGCTGGAGCCGATGACGATATTATTGTCTCCAGTTGCCAAAGTCGGCGCGCCGCCATTGCCGATGACTGTATTATAAGTGCCTGTTGTTAATGCATTGCCTGCGCTACCGCCAACGATTGTATTGTTGTCCCCTGTGACCAGGGAGCCTGCGCCGCCACCGACCAGGATCGAACCGCCCATGGTGTTGTCTGTGTTCAAGACGGTGATGCCGTCGATTTTATAATAACTATCGGCGTCAATCGCACCGGCGACATCCAGAGCGTCATTGGGGTTGGCAACGCCAATTCCGACATCGCCGTCATTTTGAACCAGTAATAAAGAAGTTGTGCCGCTGTCTCTTATATGTAGGGCGTTCTCGGTGTCGTCAGCTGTGGCACCTTGCACCAGTAATGTGTTGGTTGCAACCGCTGCCGTTCCGATACCGACAATGTCCGGGCCGATATTGATCTCTACACCCGTACCGCCATTGGCATCAAGCTGCAGCACACCTGCATTGCCAAGCACTTGTGAGCCGGAGCCCCAGACAATAGATTGACCATCGGTCATCATCGCATTGCCCGAGAGCTCTATATTGCCGGTGACGTCGAGGGCTTCCGAAGGATTATCGTTAAGGACACCAACCTGTCCGGTCCCACCACTGCTAAAGTGAATGCGGTTGCCTCCGAGGTCGGTCCATAGGTTGGCTCCGGGTGCACCGTCGGCAACGGATACCCAGCCATTGGGATTATCACAAATTTGTAGGTGGTCAGGGTCGGACAATGTGTTGACCCTTAAGAGTCCGTGATTGGCTCCATTACAGGTTGTTAATACGCCCTGATCAGGAAACAACATGGAGGCTGCGCCGAGTTGCAGGGCTGCGGTGCTGGTGGTCAGGTCAATCCCGGCGGTAAAAGAAGCGCCGCCTGTGACTTCGATGTCTTTGGCGATCTCTGCTGTATCCGGCGCGCCGGTTTTGATGTTCCAAAGACCGCCCGTAGCCGCTGCCGCGCCCTGATAATTAAATTCCATGACAAGATCGTCACCACCTCTTGTGATAAGCCCGGGATGGTCGGTACAGGTGGCCTGGAAGGTTCTGTCCGGTCCGGCGGAGATAATGGCTATCATCGTATAGCCCGGGTCATCAATGCCGTTACCGGCCAGACGTGTTTGGCCAACGCCGCCACAACCGGCGTCATCGACGATTGGGCCCGCATCCCATACGCAGTATCCGTAATCCGAGCTCCACGGGTCCTGTCTGTTGGTGCCGATGGTGGCGGGCAGTGTACCACCGCCTGTCAGGCCCGCGATATTGGCAGCGTATTCCAGGGGTTCAACATAACCGTCAGAATCACAATCACCACTCAGGGCCTGCGCCGCTGATTCCAGCATGGCAAGCTTGGCGGCGATAGACATATGGCTTTCGGCCTGGGTGCGGCGGTTAACTTCGACCATCGTGCTTAAGGGGCCACGCATAGTGGCCATGATCCCGGCACCCAGAACACCGACGATCGCGACAGCGCCGAACAATGTAAAAAAGACATTGCCTCGTTCTGATCGCCTGCTCCTTAGCGTCGTTTTATGGTCCCTCATTCTTATTTTGGCTCCGTCTACGCGTTTCCTGCACAATTATTAGGTAAGAACTCAAGTGGGAAGTCAGACACAAAGATAGATGTCCGGTCCTTGTTAGCGGACCGTAAATACGCAAAGCTATTTGTAGCTTTCTTATTGCTCATTTAGAGATTGGGCCCCCCAGCCTCAAAACACGTGATTTCCCACCTCTTATGATTATCGCTTATAACTCCTTTATAAATTGTTATCGTCCGGGTGTTTTTTTTGAGGTGGATTCCTGGGTCGGATTTCTGGGGATATAAGGGTTTTATTTCATAACTCCCGAGTCGTTTTTCAGCCATTTTCCCATATTTTGAAGAAGGGCTTTTGTTATCCACAGAATCGGGTGCGTTTTGGTGTAGCAGGAAAAGTGGGGCAATGGGTGCTGTTGATTACCCCGGGAGGCACATAAATACTATTTATTAACAGCTGTTTAGCCAATATTATCCAATTATTTAGGCAGCCAGCGGGACATCAAACTGATTGAGCGCAGCCTTTTGTCTGGCGCGCAAAGATTCAAGGTCAAAATCGGCAATGAGCTCATTAAAAACCCGGTACCAGTTAATTTCAGCCTTGAGGTGTAAAAAGACAGAGCCCAGACCCAGGGCTGCGCGGTCCATAAACACAAATTCACGCGGAACGGAAATTCCTCCCGTGCTTTTATTGAGTTCACGCAGCTTTTGATGGACTTTTTCAGCGGTTTCGCGGCCGTAAACCCCGCCGGAAACCTCGCCTATGGGACGAATTTTATCTTCCATTACAGGGCCATAGAGGAAATTCGCCCAGATATTGAGAGTTTCAATTTGATCCTTGCTTAAATCGTGAAAACCCCATGTCTCATAGGCGTGAACCGCCAGGGCGATATCGTCATTGGTCAAGGCATTGTAAAGATCAATCACACCGCCGATAAATTCCGGCTGAAAAACGCGGACGCAGCCGAAATCGAGCAGATTTATAGAATTATCGCGGCGCACCGTGTAATTACCCAGATGCGGGTCACCGTGAATAATGCCGTAGTGGTATAGCGGCACATACCAGGCCCGGAACATATTCATCGCCAGTTCGTTGCGCTGATCCGGGTGGGCATCGACAAAATTTAGAATCTTTTCACCCTCCAGCCATGTACCGGTCAGGAGCCTGCGCGTTGACAGATTGTCGATAATTTCAGGGACATGGACGTTCGGCTCGTCCCGTAACATATAGGTGTAGAGCTTGCTATGTTGCGCCTCAAGCCCGTAATCGAGCTCTTCAAAAAGCCGCGCGGAGAGCTCGTCATGGATTTGTCCGGTCTTGATAGCTTTGTCATAGCGTTCATAGAGCGAAAAAATGATCTTGAGCTGGCTTAAATCCGTGCTGATGGCCGATTGCATGTCGGGGTATTGCAGCTTGCAGGCGAGCATCTGTCCGTCATGCGCGGTGGCCTTGTGGACCTGGCCGAGACTGGCGGCTGCCGCGGCTTCCTTTTCAAAGGAGGCGAATTTTGAGCCCCAGTCCGGCCCCAGCTCCGCCTTCATCCGGCGCCTGACAAAGGGCCAGCCCATAGACGGGGCGTTGGCCTGTAGCTCCTGAAAAGCACGGGCATATTCCGGTGGCAGGGCTTCAGGGATAGTGGCCAGAATCTGCCCGACCTTCATCAGTGGCCCTTTGAGGTTACCCAGTGCCTGCATAAGTTGCTCGGCATGATCTTCGCGTTCAATCCTCAGTCCGAGATATTTTTCTCCGGCCAGCCGGGCGGCCAGTCCCGCCATAGTGCCCGATACTTTTCCGTATCGCCTGATTTTTCCGCCGACTGAGTTTTGATCCAGCTTGTCTTCCATAGCTTTTTAAAAAGCCTTTATTATCTTAAATGTCCAGAGGTGCTTTTAAAAATGCCAGAGGCCGGTATAGACAGGGAGATAGAAAATGTGATGCAATTGGGTAACGCTGTGAGAAGGTTTAAAAATAGTGATACGCGTTCGATTTTTTATTTTAGGTGTTCTGGCTGTTGCATTGGTGTTTGGCAGCCCTCCCGTTCATGCGAAGACGGTATTTGAAGCGCTGATGTCTGCTTTCTCAAAAAAGGGTGATGGTGAGCCAGGCCCTGAAGACACGCTGCAAGCACCGTTTTCCTACGAGGCGCCGGTTGTGGAAGGGCAAAGCGACGCGGCCAATGAGGCGGCTTTGGACACCATTCACAGGAGAACCGAGGAGATTGGAGAGTGGTTGATGACGGTGGCTTCTGAAGTGCTGACTTTTGATGGTGAAGATTATAATGCGGATATAAAGGAAGCGGCTGGGTATTTTGATGCTAAAGGGCAAAAGGAATATACGGCTTTCTTACAACAGGCGGGTTTGTTAAATACTTTGGACTCGGAGCAATATCAGGTGCGCAGCTTTGTACAAGAAGCCCCCCTGCTGCTTAATGAAGGGGCTGTCGATAAGCGGTATCGCTGGCTTTACAGAGTAAGGGTCATGACCAGCTATTTGCCGCGCGGCGCCAGTGATTACAAGGAAATGAAGCCGATTAACCGGACTATGGTCGTAACTCTGCAGGTTGGGCGTACGGATAAAGCCGATAACGAGCACGATATTTTGATTGAGAGTTGGAGCGGAAAAGTCGAAAAATGGGATAAGAAGTAAATAGAGCCAAAAAACACTTATCCGTAGCCCATATTTCATTACAATTTTTCCATTACGAATCATAAGCAAGGAGTGAAAGACAATGTCAGAAAACGTGGCAAATTTCCCGCAATCCTCAGATGAAGAGGGCAGCGGTGAAGGAGAAAAAGGTGAAGGCAGTGTGGCGGGCAAGCGGCTCATTTCCTTTCTGGAGCGTGTTGAAACGCTTGAAGAGGAAAAAACGGCGCTCGCTGATGATATCAAAGAGGTTTATGCAGAGGCCAAAGGCGTGGGGTTTGATGTCAAAATCGTTCGCCGTATTGTTAAGCTGCGCAAAATGGAGCCGGAAAAACGTCAGGAAGAGGACGAGCTTTTGGAGCTTTATAAGTCAGCCATCGGCATGGCTTAACCACTGCTAAAAAGTTCGATAAATGGCCTGCAAACTCTGAATTTCTGCGCTTCCACTTCTCAAATACACCAATGTATTCTGCGATGCGGTTCTCGAAATCCAGAGTTTTCGGCGCATTTCTCTTTCTTTGTTAACAGCGGTTGGTTCTCAGTAAGACTTGTATAGCAATGAAATTTGACCTGAAAAAAGCCCTGTCCTTTCCATGGATCATATCTGTTCCATTATTGCTTGGCGGGTTTGTGCTGAGCGTATTTTTTCGCGGTACAGATAGTGTTTTATTTGCGCCAGCGATTTTTTGTCTTCTGGCGTTTGCGGGCGTAGCGCTTTATCCGAACTTTAAAAAATCATGGAGCGTTCCAAAGACAGCAACGGTATTGTTCGTGGCTTTGTTTTGGATGTGGCTGGTGCTAAGCCATTTTTGGTCGAGTATCCCTTATATTGCTACATTTTTTACCGTTCTCATCAGCATATTGCCGGTGTTGTTTCTGGCGTTAATTTTGACTCCGGAGGCAGAAAAATCGGTAAAAATTTATGCGTTGGCGATTGGGGCTGCGATTTGCGGTTTTGCGCTATGGGCGCTGGTGCAGTTCTTTTTTCTCTACGATCTTTATGGTCCGCGTATTCATCATCCGATGCTCAACCCCAATAATCTGGCCGGAGTATTTGCAATGGGGCTATTGCCCTCTGTTGGGATGTTTCTAATGGCTAAAGAGCGGCGCCCGCTCGTTTTATCAGCCCTTGTCATGGTTCTTTTGTATACGGCTTTGGTGATTACCCAAAGTCGTGGGGCGTTTTTATCCTGTGCTATTGCCGGTTTTGTGCTGCTTGTTTTTGCGGCTTGGACAAGGCCTGTTCCTTGGCAAAAAATTGCCGCTGTTGCCGCTCTGGCCCTTGCTATTCCGTTTTCAATTAATTTTTACGGTAGCGGGGTGCTGAACGAGAACCTGATGAGTCCCACAGATGTGATGGGGCTGCGCAGCGTTCTCGACCGTGTAACGCTCTGGCAATCAACGCTGGAAATGGCACTGGACAATGTGTGGCTGGGAACCGGGCTCGGCAGTTTCTTTTATTACTACACCAATTACCGCCAGATGTCGGATTTGAGCGATGGATTCTTCGCTCATATGGACCCGCTTCAGTTCTGGGCGGAAATGGGCATCATGGCGCCGGTTTTGTTTTACGGCGTTTTGATTTGTGTTTTGCTGCAGACGGTCAAGGCGGTTCGCGCCACCGGGGACCGGGGTTTAAAACTGCAGATTATGGGTTTGTTTTGCGGCATGCTGGCTTTGGCGCTGCACACCCATATTACCTTTCATCTTTATATGCCGGGGATTTTGGTGCCGCTGGCGACCTTGATGGCGTTTTGGTATGTCAGCACGGAAAAAGCCCTGGGTGGTGAAGGGGTACGATTCCAGTTCCAGCCTTCGCGTAAAATATTGATGGCCGGCGGTGCGCTGGTTTTGTTTGCGGCGTTGTTGGTGACTGGTTGGTGCGCGCGCGCGGCGGTATCCGTTCATCTGATGAACCGGATTATGGCGCAAGTAGCCGACGGGAAGATGGAAGAGGCTTCAAAAACCACAGATTTCCTCGGGCATTGGGCGCCCGACAGCTATGCCCGCTATCCCGAATACAAGGCGCGGTTTGTAATTGATCGCCTATGGTTTAATGCCAAAAAAATGCCGCCCGAGCAGGCCACAGCGCTTTTCCAGGAAGCGACGTATTACCTGAATGAGACAGAAGAAAAAAATCCAGCCCATACGCGGGTCTGGGATTTGCGCGCGCGGATGTATCTGGCGCTCGATAATGTGATTGTCGACCAAGGTGAAGAAAAGGCGATCCTGCTGTTTCGAAGAGTGCTAAATGCCAATCCGCTGGCGGTGGATTCGCGGGTGATGCTGGCCAATATTTATCGCTCGAACGGCGAGCAACAAAAAGCGCTGGCGCTGCTTGAGGAAGGTACGCGCTGGCCCGCTGTGAAAGGGCAGCAGGATATTAATTTCCTGGTAGCGATGGCCCAGCTGCGCCTTGAGATGGGTGATAGAGATATTCATGACCGCATTATCGAGGAGGCGCGACGTAGAGCGAAGCGGTATGGGCTGATTACGAATGGGAGGTAGTTGACATAAGGTTTGTTTCTCTGTAGGGTCAACTCGTTTTTTAATGCTGCGTATAAGGAGATTTCAATGGAGCAGGGTAATTCACTTGTCGAACAAATGAATCAGGCCACTGAGGGTAATGCCGATTGGCGGATAAGAGATGGGATTCTAATAACAGAGCATCCTGAATGTAGAGCTGATGGTTACTTGCTGGTTTTTCAGGAAGCTGCAAAGAAGGCCGGTTTGCAATCAGAAAGTATTACAAAATGTGTTACAGGTGAGGGCAGCGAAAATCCTGCTGCTACTCCGTTTGTGAGTGAAGAAGAAAGCGGGTGGTTTGCAACAGAAATAGCCGTTCCCGCCGATTTCGCTTTGAATCAAATATTTTTGAATGAAGTCAAAGCAAGAGCGCGGCAGCTCACAGGTGCCAGAGTAATGCAGTTTGATGATTTAAGAGAGGTTTTGGCATCTTTGCAACGAACTAATCTGGGTGCATTAAGCAGAGATGAGGTGGGTTGATCAAGCTTCTTGCCTATTCTCAATCAGTTCATCCACCACGGCCGGATCGGCAAGGGTAGAGGTGTCACCCAGATTTTCAAATTCATTGGCGGCGATTTTTCGCAAAATGCGGCGCATGATTTTGCCCGAGCGCGTTTTCGGCAGACCGTTTGCGATTTGAATAACATCCGGCGTGGCGATGGGGCCAATGATCCGGCGCACGGTTTCGATGACTTCTTTTTTTAGCTCGTTGCTCGGCTCTGCGCCTTCAATCAAGGTGACATAAGCGTAGATGCCCTGGCCTTTCACATCATGCGGGTAGCCCACAACGGCGCTTTCGGCGACGTGTTCGTGCTCATTAATTGCGCTTTCGATCTCGGCGGTCCCGAGGCGGTGGCCGGAGACATTGATCACATCGTCAACCCGGCCCGTAATCCAGTAATAGCCGTCTTCATCGCGGCGGGCACCGTCTCCGGTGAAATACAGACCCTTAAAGGTGGAAAAATAGGTTTGGATAAAACGATCATGATCGCCGAACACGGTGCGCATCTGGCCGGGCCAGGAATCGGCGATGCACAAAGCCCCTTCGCAGGCACCCTCCAGTTTTTTGCCCTCGCCATCGACGATAACAGGCTTGATACCGAAAAACGGCTTGCTGGCTGAGCCGGGCTTTAATTCATGACAAGGAAGCGGCGTAATCATGTGCCCGCCGGTTTCGGTTTGCCACCATGTATCAATTACCGGGCAGCGTCCTTCGCCAACCACATCGTGATACCACATCCAGGCTTCATGGTTGATCGGCTCACCGACTGTGCCGAGAATGCGCAAGGTTTTACGTTTAGTTTTTTTGACGAAATCGTCGCCTTCACGCAAAATCGCGCGGATCGCCGTCGGAGCGGTATAGAAGATATTGACGTGGTGCTTGTCGACAATCTGCCAGAAACGTGACCAGTCCGGGTAATTCGGAACGCCTTCGTAAACAAGGCTGATTGCGCCATTGGCCAGCGGCCCGTAAACGATATAGGAATGCCCGGTGACCCAGCCGACATCGGCGGTGCACCAGTAAACCTCGCCCGGTTTGTAGTCGAACACGACTTCATGGGTCAGTGACGTGTAGACCATATAACCGCCGGTGGTGTGGAGCACACCTTTCGGTTTTCCTGTTGAGCCGGAGGTGTAGAGAATAAAGAGCGGGTCTTCGGCGTTCATTTCCTCGCACGGGCAATCGGGAGATTGCTCATTGACCAGAGAGCCTTCGACATCGCGGTCTTCATGCCAGTCGATATCGCCGCCGCTATGGCGCAGGACCAGAACCGTATGCACATTGGGGCAGCTTTCCAGGGCTTTGTCGGTATTGGCTTTGAGTGGAATTGTTTTGCCGCCGCGCAGGCCTTCATCGGAGGTAATCACCATGGCTGATCCGCAATCAAGAATACGATCCTTGAGCGATTCCGGCGAAAACCCGCCAAAGACCACGGAATGCACGGCACCGATACGGGCGCAGGCGAGCATGGAATAAACCGCTTCCGGCACCATCGGCATATAAATTGTAACGCGGTCACCTTTTTTGATGCCGCGTTCTTTCATTAGATTGGCCAGGCGGCAAACCTCTTCATGCAACTCGCCATAGGTAATCCTTTTGTCCTGGCCTGGTTCGTCACCTTCCCAGATCAGGGCCGTGCATTTTGCTTTTTCTGCCAAATGGCGGTCGACGCAGTTATAACAGGCGTTCAAAACGCCATCTTCGTACCATTTGATCGAGACGTCGTCCTTGAAACTCGTATCCTTAATTTTTGTTGGCTTTTGAAACCAGTCGAGACGCTCCGCCATGTCGCCCCAAAACCCTTCCGGGTCGTCAACCGAGCGTTTGTACAATTCCTCGTATTTTTCTTCCGTAATGGTGACGTGGCTTAAGATATCTTTGGACGGCTTGAATGTCTCTGCCATGGTTTTCCTGCTTTTTTCCTGCCGAAGTTCAACTCTGGCGGTTTAGCATAAACTGTTGTAAAAGCAAAGTGTTGCGCCATGACTTATTGCATTATCTATTAAGAATCATGATAAAATTTGACCTACGCACTATAATTATGTAAATTATAAGCCGGAAAGATAAATCAGCTAACAAGCGAGGTTTTTGAGTTTATGTCTAAAATACTAAAAGATTTGCCGATTATAGCGCCAGCAGAAGACTTAAACAGGCGAGAAGAATCATTGGCGTCTTGGCGTGACACGCTTAATCTTTTATGTGGATTTCAAAAAAATGCTTGGGAGAAGACACATGAGGTTGAGCCGCCTGAGCCTTTTCCTCCCTGGAGTCTTGAGGTTTTAGAGACTGCGCTTCAAAATCCAGAATATTTAAGTCTTCAAAGAGCGTCAAATAAGTTCGGCCTAACCTTAAAGGATGTTGTTGGGTTTAGGCCAAAAGGTTTAAGGCCAGGAGGATATTTTTTAAAAAGAATTCACTTCAGTGGGCAGAATTTATCTGGTTGGAGTTTTTTGCGTTGTGATATGGAAGAGGCCAACTTATCGCTCGTCAACGCTATAGGAGCCAATTTTGGCAGTAGTAATTTAAAGGGCACCCAATGCCATGGCGGCGATTTTCGTCAGAGCATTTTCTTTGGTGCAAATGTCGATAAAGCAACTTTTACATCCGCAAAATTACCGCTGGAAAGTTTTTTCTGTACCCAAAATTATCAAACGGCCTGTTTGGAAGATGTAAGTTTTTATCTTCATGATGGGCGTCGTGTGGTTGGAATTTTGCTGGATGAACAGAACCACCCTTATGAAGATCCTAACTATCCAGTGCGAGATAGTTTTAATTTACTAACATCCTTTGAAAATAAAGCAAAAGAGGAAGGTGTTGTTCGTTTTTCTGAGATTGTTACACATCAGAGCTTACGGGAAGCTTATGGCCTTCCAGAGCCTGTTAGGGCTGATGTAATTCAGTTGGGGGCGTACCGAAGTGAAATTGCTTAACTCCTAAACCCCGCCCATCTCGCAGACGGTTTCCCACTCTTCTTCGCTCACCGGGGAAACGGAGAGGCGCACCTGCTTCACCAGTTTCATGTTTTCCAGCGCAGGATGGGATTTGATTTCTTTCAATGTGACGGGTGTTTCTAAAGGCTTTACCGGTTTGACATCGACGGTGACGAACTTGCCGGTCTCATCATCCGGATCGGGATAGGCCTCGCCAGTTACCTCAACAATACCGACGATTTCCTTGCCCTCATTGGAATGATAGAAAAACGCCTGGTCGCCTTTTTTCATCGCCTGCAGATTGTTGCGCGCCTGATAATTGCGCACACGTTTTTCCCAGCGCCCGTCGCCTTTTTTGCATTGGTCATCCCAGGAAAACTTATACGGCTCCGATTTGACCAGCCAGTACGCCATTTCTATGCCCCCGTCATTTCATAGCTGAAAGGGCGGTTCAGCATATCTTCAATCGCTTCATCAATGCTGATACCAAGATGGACGCATTTGTTTACGGCCTCGGTGATTGGCATATCGACGGCGTGTTTTTTCGCCAGATCGAGCGTGGCTTTGGCTGTGTGCACGCCTTCTGTGACTTCTTTGCGCGGCCCCAGAATTTCCTCCAGCGGTTTTCCTTCGCCCAGCGCAGCGCCGAGTGAAAAATTGCGCGATTCCATCGAGGAGCAGGTGAGCATCAAATCGCCGATCCCGCACATACCGAGCAGCGTTTCCTTGTTTGCGCCCATCGCCACACCGAGCCGCGCTATTTCAGCCACACCGCGTGTCAGCAGGGCTGCCCTCGCGCTTTCCCCCAGTTTGCGGCCATAGACCACGCCACAGGCAATGGCGATAACGTTTTTGATAGCGCCTCCAAGCTGCGCGCCGACCACATCATCGGTGATATAGGGGCGAAAGCGTTTTACACCGAGCGCTTCCTGCAATTCCTGCGCGACATCCTTGTCGGCGGTTGCGATCGTGACGGCGGCGGGTAGACCTTTGGCAACTTCATGGGCAAAAGTAGGCCCGGTTAAAACCGCGATGGTTGCGCCGGGCACGACATCTTCGGCGACTTGCGTCAGAAGCAGGCCGCTATCGATCTCAATGCCCTTGGAGCAAATCACGACCGGCTTGCCGTCGACGATCGAGCCTTTAAGGCTTTTCAGCGTCGCCCTGACATGCTGCGCCGGAGTGACCACCAACAAGATATCGCTCTCACCAACTTCACTGAGACTTTCGGTGGCTTTGAGATTTTTATCCAAAGGAATACCGGGCAGAAAGACAGGATTTTCATGTTTGGTGTTGATGCTTTCAACAACTTCAGGCTCCCGCGCCCAGATGGTAACGCTGCGCCCGTTTTTGGAAAGGATTTGCGCCAATGCGCTTCCCCAGGCTCCGGCACCGATAACACCAATGGTTTGCATGAAACATCCCTATCGTTTTTACGTTTTTCTTTGCTTACGCTTTAACGCTTATTTATTTGTTCTGGCACCTTGCCTTGGCGCGGTCCCAAGGTCAATAGAGCGGTCAAGGGGCCAGCGCGGCCTGGCCTTAAAGTCAAAATCGTCGGTGAGGCCTTTTTGCAGGCGCTCTAGACCCGCCCAGGCAATCATCGCGGCGTTATCAGAGCATAATTCCAGCGGCGGTGCATATAAATCCATGCCGTGATGGCTCGTTAGGGCCTGCAAAGCCTTGCGGATCGCCATATTGGCAGAAACTCCGCCGGAAATCACCAGAGTCGGTGTTTTGGGCTTATATTGCTGCAAAAAGCCTTCAATTGCCTGTTCACAACGGTCGACCAGGATTTCACCCATTGTGATCTGAAACGCACAGGCCAGATCGGCTATATCTTCGGGTTGCAGTGGGCCTTCTGGGAGCTTTTCCACATGGTTGCGGACAGCTGTTTTCAGGCCGGAAAACGAAAAATCACAGTTCTTGCGCCCTTTCATGGGCAGGGGTAGCGGGAATCGCGCAGCGGCTTTTTCGGGGTCCGCGCATTTTTCCGCCATTTTCTCAAGTTGCGGCCCGCCGGGATAAGGCAGCCCCATCAGCTTGGCGGATTTATCAAAACATTCCCCGGCGGCGTCATCCAGTGTTGTGCCGAGGCGTTTATATTTACCAATATCTTCTGCGACCAGAATTTGTGTATGTCCGCCAGAGATCAGCAGCAGCAGATAGGGGAATGCGAGATCGTCGGTCAGGCGCGGGGTGAGCGCGTGACCTTCAAGATGATTAACAGCGATAAAAGGTAAATCGTGGGCAACGGCAATGGCTTTGCCGGCCATCATGCCGACCATCACCCCGCCGATTAGGCCCGGGCCGCAGGTGGCTGCCACGCCGTCCAAGTCTTTGAAGCCTAGCCCGGAATCGCTCATCGCCGCGCGGATTAGGGTATCCAGATGATCCATATGAGCTCTCGCGGCAATTTCCGGCACGACGCCGCCAAAGGCTTCGTGTTCTTTCAATTGGCTGAGGACGTGATTGACGACAATGGTGCGCTTGTCGTCGACAATCGCCACCGAGGTTTCATCACAGCTTGTTTCTATGCCCAAGACGTACATAATAGCCCCTGATATAGGGAGAAATCATGAGTGTCAAACCCATAAAGATCGGAACCCGTGGCTCGGCGCTGGCTTTGAGGCAGGTGGAGATGGTTCGGGATGCGCTCGGCCCGGAGGTTGAAACCGAAACCGTGGTGATCAAAACTTCGGGCGATTGGAACCCGGCCGATGGGGAGGTGCGCCTGCCCGAAGGTGGTGGTGGGAAGGCTCTGTTTGCCAAGGAAATCGAGGAAGCGCTTTTGGCGGGCGCCATCGATTGCGCCGTGCATTCGATGAAGGACATGGACTCTGGCCTGCCTGCGGGTTTGATGATTGAGCATATGTTGCCGCGGGAAGACCCGAGAGATGCCCTGATTTCAAAAAGTGGAGCCACGCTGGCTGATTTGCCGGAAGGGGCGACTGTAGGAACCACAAGTATAAGGCGGCAGGGGTTTTTGCTCAGGCAAAGAACGGACCTTAAAATCGTGCCGTTTCGCGGCAATGTCGGGACGCGTCTGGAGAAGCTCAAAAATGGTGAGGTCGATGCGACGTTACTGGCGGTGGCGGGTCTAAGGCGCCTGGGGCTGGAAAGTGAGATTACAGAAATACTCGAGCCGGAGGTTATGTTGCCATCTGCCGGTCAGGGCGCTGTCGGTATAGAGTTACGTGAGAGCGATAATAAATTGATAGCCATTTTTAGCCAATTAATATGCAAAGAAACTGTGCTCTGTGTCAGTGCGGAGCGGGCGGCGCTGGCCGCATTGGGTGGTTCCTGCCATACCCCTGTCGGAGCCTATGCGATACTCGAAAATGGAGAGATTTACTTACGCGTACAGCTGGTCTCGCCGGACGGAAAACAGGATTATTTTGAGGAGGCGCGGAGGGCTGTGACTGATATGAATGAAGCTGTGGCTTTGGGCAGGCAGATCGGGGAGGCCTTAAAGCCGGGCATTCCAAAGGAGCTGTTATAAGATGGCAGGAAAGAACCTCATTCTTGTGACCAGACCGGCGCAAGCCATTGAAGAATTTTGTGCAGCTCTTGAGCCGGAAGGTTTTGAAACCTTTTCCGAGCCGATGCTTGAGATTGTTCCCGAAGATTTTGTCTGCCCGGATTTGAGTGATTATCAGGCTTTGATCTTTACCAGCGCCAATGCCGTACATGTCTTTGCCGCGCGTTGCCCGGAGCGGGATATTGACGTTTATTGCGTTGGTGATAATACCGCTGAACAGGCCCGGGAGTACCAATTTAATATTTTATACAATGCAAAAGGGGGTGGGGAGGAGCTGGCTTCCTTGATTGTCTCTCAAAAGGGTGATGGGAGAAAGTTTCTCCATATCCGTGGGGCGCATGTCGCAAAACCGATTGATAGAATGCTGGCGGCGGAAGGGGTGCAGGTCGACACGTTGGTGGTTTACCGGGCGGAGAAGGTCAGCGAATTAAGCGCCGATTGTATCTCTGCAATTAAATCCAGTGCCATTGAGGCCGTCACTTTTTTCTCCAGACGTACGGCTGAAAACTTTATATATCTGGCTGTAAACAATGGCTTAGAGGATGATCTGAAAAATATAAAGGCCTTGTGTATCAGTGAGCGCGTGCTAGAGTACGTACGCACATATGCATGGGCAGATACGTACGCCGCCGGAAGCCCTGACAGGAAAGGGATGCTGGCGTTGGTGAAAGATACATGTTTGTCCAATCTGGGGAACGATCAAGATTTAAGGAGTGGGACATCATGAGCAAAGCAGACAACAACGCGATTGCGGATGCCGAAAAAGTCATTGAACGATTTGGCGGCATAAGGCCGATGGCCAGCAAGATGGCTGTGCCGGTAACAACGGTGCAGGGCTGGAAAAAGCGCAATGTCATTCCGGGAACGCGCCTGGACGATCTTTTGAAGGCGGCGAAAAGCCATGATGTTGAAATTGAGGATCTGGTGCAAAGAGCCGAGATCGCCAATGAAAACGAAAAGAAGGAGCCAAAGAGCCCGCAAACACAAACCCGTATCGTGCCTGAGGTTAGGGCCACTGCATCCTCTTACAGAGCCGCGGAAGAAAAGAGTGCTAAAAAGAGTGACAAAAAAGGTGGTGGTAGCAAGCCGCCCCATCCTCATGATGCTGATTTTGAAGAGCAACTTCTGGCCGCGGAGAAAAAGGCCGTGAGCCAGTCTACGTTTATCAATGTCCTGCTGATTGCGATCGCGCTTGGCGCCATTGTTGCCATTATGTGGCCCAAGGTTGAAAAAGTTGCGCAGATCGAAATGCAAGTTGAGCAAGTGCAGGAACAGCAATCCCTTATTCGCAATGTGCTCCCCGACGGTCTGGAAGAGCGCATGGGCGCGTTGCAGGAACAGGCCAAAGCGGCGCAGGAAAGCGTTGGTCTGGCCCTGGAGGCAGCGCAGACGATTTCCAATGATGTGCTGGCTGAAGATGCGGGTACCATGGAAGAACGTATGATTAGGCTGGAATCCCATGTCGCCGATCTGACAGGCGGCTCGCCGCAAATGGCAGCGCTGATGGGGCACGTTCGGAAGCTGCGCGAGAGCGTGAGTGGTCAGGAGCAGCTTCTGCAATCGGTTGCCGAGTTAAGCGCTCTGGTTGGCGGGCTGGATGGCGACATGGAAGGACTTGATGCGGCGCTGGATCAGGCGCGTGGGCAAAGCGAAGCTTTGAACCAAACCTTTGAGAATGTGCCGCAGGAAGATTTAAAAGCTGCGGCGTTATTGCTCGGCCTGTCACAATTCCGCAGCTCTCTAGGCCGTGACAACCAATCCTTCGAACAGGATCTTGCGCTTTTGATGAAGCTTGCCGGAGAAGAAAATGTGGGGCTAAAAACCTCTTTAGAGCAGCTTGCGCCCCATGCCAAAGACGGCGTTTTAACCCCGGATGGTTTGTCGGAGGAATTCAGAGGTTTGGCCGGTGATATTGTTGTTGCATCGCTCAAAGGCGAGGATGTTTCAGTGCAGGAAAAGGCTAAAGCGCGTTTCAATCAGGTTTTTCAGGCTGAACAAGAAGGCGAACCTATCACCGGAACCGATACGGAATCGAGCGTTGCCCGTGCGCAAAAATATCTCGAGGACGGAAATGTTGAGGCGGCTATGGCGGAGTTGCAGAGCCTTGAGGGGCCGGCCGCCAAAGCGGCGCAGCCCTGGATGGATGAGGCGCAGATTACTTTGCTGGCGCAGCAGGCCGGACAGTTGATAAATCAAACTATTGATTTTAACATTTATGGTGGCGGGCAACCGGGGCTGAGCGGCGCAAAGCTGATTCAAAGTGAAGAAACGGGAATCAATATCCTGAAACCCGGATCCTTAAGCAAGCGTAAGTTTGGACAGTAGAATAAGTCAGGAATTTAACCAGCCTGGCTTATGAGAGGAAAACATGATCAGGGCCTTTGTGTTTATGCTCAAAGTGGCGCTGCTGATCGCGGCGACGATCTGGGTGGCCGATCGTCCGGGAACGGTCTCGATTGAATGGATGGGCAAAAGCGAGACATATCATCTGGGTGTGGTTTTGCTTGTTCTTATTTATACGATGCTGTTGGCGAACCTGATATTCCTCCTTCTGAAAAGCATTGGCGATTTCCCCGCTGATTTTAGAGATTACCGCAAGCGTGTCAGGCGCGACAAAGGCTACCGCGCTTTGACGCTGGGCTTAACGGCAGTGGCGGCGGGCGATGCCAGGGAAGCGGGGCAGCAGGCGCAAAAAGCCGTAAAATTTTTGCCCGATGATACCGGGCTACCCTTGTTATTAAAGGCACAATCCGAGCGCCTTGATGGCCGTGAGGATGATGCACGGTTGACCTTCGCCGCTTTGCTGGAAGATAAGGATGCCGCCTTTTTGGGTGTACGCGGCCTATTGCAGGCGGCGCTGGATATGGAGAATTATTCCAAAGCGCTCGAGCTTGGCCATGAGGCCTTAAAGCTGCACCCCAAGCAGCCGTGGATATTAAAGGTGGTCTATGATCTTGAGATCAAAACGCGTGATTGGGAGCGGGCGCGGGAGATTTTAAAACGTGCGGAAAAGGCGGGAGCGATTGACAGTGATAAAGCTTGTAGCGACCGCGTGGCGATGTTGCTGGCCGAAGGCGATAGAAATCTTCAAGATGACAAACGCCAGAATGCGTTTGATAAATTTAAAAAAGCCAATGGTATAGACGGTGCTTTTGTTCCAGCAGCGGCGCGGCTGGCACGGCTGTACATTCAAAAAGGCCACCGTAGGAAAGCCGTCTCTACAATAGAAAAAGCATGGAAAGCAGGCCCACATCCGGAGCTGGTGCCGCTTTGGATACTCGCGGCGCCGAAAAGCAAAAACAAGCACGGCGATTCCAAAAGCAGGATCAAATGGCTGGAGCATTTACGGGATTTGAATCCAAAAAGTGCCGAGGCGCGGATCGCGCTGGCGCGTGAGGCGATGGATGACGAGTTATGGGGCGAGGCGCGGGCACATCTTAGTACAGCGGAAGAATTGGAGCCGTCAAAGCGTGTCTATTTGATGATGGCGGAATTGGAGGAGCATTTAAGTGGCGATGAGGAAGCTCCTCTGGTATGGCTTGATAAAGCCGATGATGCGCCGCCGGAGAGGCAATGGGTCTGCAGCGAGACGGGCCGCGTCTATCCGGTCTGGGCGCCGGTGGCTGATCCGCATGGCAGTTTTAATACGATTGAATGGACCCACCCGGAAGAAGGCAGCGCGGCTTCCCTCATGTTATCCGACGGCACGACCGGCGGGGTGTTTTTGGAATCACCTAAATCCTGATAAAACCTTTTCGCATCGCGAAATAAAGTCCGACACCGCCGAGGAATCCACCCAGATGCGCCTGCCACGCCACATCACCGGCCAGCATCCCCATACCGGAGATGAGCACGACCCACAGGACAATAAGCGGCAACGGCCCGCGCTTTCCCATCGGGCCGAGCATGCCGCGCTCATATAAAATTAGGAAAGTAACGCCGAACAACCCGCTGATGCTGCCCGAAGCGCCGATCACAGGCTGGGTTAAAAACGGGTTGAGCAAAAGGTAGAACAGCGCGCCGACCAGGCCGCTGACAAAAAAGAAAATCAGCATGCGCTTTGCGCCGAATGTGGTTTCCATGAACATGCCCATCACCAGCATCATCACGGCGTTAAACACCAGATGCATCCAGCCGCCATGGATAAAGATATGGGTAAACGGCCCGGCCAGCGCAAACCAGCTCCACTCCTCGGCTCCGGTGTAATAGGCAGGAACAAAGCCGAGGATATAAAAAATCTCCAGTCGGTCCCCGGCATCCAGCAGCAGATAAAGCGGCAGGTGAACAGCCAGGAACAGCGCAATCAATACGCGGGTCAAAAATGGAATTTTTTCGGTGTTAAAAAACGGAATGCTGTTTTCTTTTTTATATTCTTTGCGCCAGGTTTTTTCCTGTTTTTCCTTTTCTTTCCTGGTGCGATCGCGCTCGGCCAGAGTCGGCATGCGGACGACATTGTCATCCTCATCCTTATCGTGCCCGTTTCCCGATCCGTTGGTTTTCTTGCCCATGAAGTGAGCATAACAAAAAATCGCCGGATGCTCTAAGACTAACTGCATTGTCACCCCGGCGGTCTGCCGTCAGGCAGACTTTTAGATAGCGGGGGGTGTAAAGACAGCCCGCAAGCGGGCTGACATATGGATCCCGTTCGTGCGAACGCCGCGAAAGCGGCGTGCCAACGGGATGACGAAGGGTTTTTATGTTTTTTGAGTTGCTATCCCAGCGTTGATCGGAAGCCGATATCGGCGTTCTTTTCCTGGTCGTATTTATATGTGACCGTTTCATCGCCTTTGGGCGCCATGAAGCTTGGTGGCATCACTTTCGTGATCATTTTGCCAGCCTGGGCCAGCAACGCTGTCGTCGAAACTTTTGCCTGATTGATCTGTTTTGTTAATTGTGTCAATACCTCGCCGAAAGCTTCGGCAGCGATTTCCGAGCCCATAATGACCATCTCGACAATTTTACCAAGTGCTGGAATTTTACCGTCAACCACTTCACCAAAAGCAGAGGCCATCAGCTTCATTTTCTGGCCGCCGGAGCCGCCTTTGCCGCTGGATGATTTGCCTTCTTCTTCGCCTTCTTCCTCGTCTGATTTATTGTCATTAATGACTTCGATCTCGACATAGGTAGGCATTTGCAGACTGACAGGATAGTTTTTAAGTTTTTGGGGCTCCAGGTCTTTTCCGCTCAGACCCGGTTTGATTTCCAAACGGATTTTTTCAGGTACGCGCCAGTCCAGAACCACACAATGGCTCTTGAACTCGCCCGTCTGAGCACAGGGAAGCACAATTCTCTTGCCCGGATAAAATGGTTCTTTAACCCCGGCATCATCTAAAAATTGTTGTACGTTCACCTGCATTACACACTCCTTTTATATTACAAACCGTTTATCCGGTTTTTTACGGAAATCGATTTAATAATGCACGGAATTCATTAAGAAATTGTTAATATTCTGGAAAGACTTGCTGGTTGCGGTTTTTGAGTTGGGGGTAGATGTTCTGTTACAATAAAAGGCGATGGGTAGATTCGTACGGAAAAACAGAAAAATGAAGCGTTTTCTAATGTTTATGGTGGTTTTAGGCGTTTTGGCGGCGCCGCTGGCCTATGCGCAATCGAGCATTTTTGTCGATGCCAATAAGAAAAAAAAGGATTCGGCTGCTGCACAGGAAAAAAGTGGCGGCAAATCGAGCGTTTTTATCCGGCCGGGGGCTTCAAAATCAGAGAAAAAGCCGTTTTTTTTCAAGAAATCCTTCCGCAGTAACCCCAGAGCCAATGCCTATAACAATATCAGTCGTAAAAGAGAGCATCTGGCTATGCCCAATATGGATATGCGAGGAGACAAAACTCCAACGATTGAAGAGCTTTTGACTATGGTCAAGGCCAATCGCCAGGGTGATTTTGAAATTATGCAAAAACAATCGGCGCTGACGCTGGCGAGGCTGGAGGAAAGCCGGGCCCTGCGCGAAATACGTGCGCGCGAAAGGGAGGACGCCAAAAGGATTGCGCGGCGCAAATCAAAACTGCACGCGGCGCAAAGGTCTTCCGCAAAGAGCGGTGGCAAGAAAAAAAGGCAGGTTTTTGTCAGGAAAAGGAACACCAATCCTGAAAAGCCACCCCGTGTCTTTAACACTTACGACTAACTTTGATTATAGGTATTCCAATTATATTTTCGTCATGCCGGACTTGATCCGGCATTTGTGCCGATATAAAATCCACCGCCACAAACCCCGGATATTGCTTCGCTCTTCCGGGGTGACAGAGTTGTTAATAGTAGAAAATAAAAGCACAAGACAGCCATTTTATGGTTATTCTTTGGCGGTCATTGTGCTATGAATCACCCCCATGCACAGCGTATCTACAAGATATCCAGGTTTTATCCCGGGTTTCATCCATATGGATGTCTGGGCTACCCGGCTGCTGTGTTTTCTGGCCGGGCTTGGCGTTTATGCGCTGTGGGGCTCACCGACGCCGGATAACCCTGGTTTGCCGGAAATTGTAATCGGTCTTCTTTTTGTTATGGCTGTCGGTTTTGCGGGAGCAAAGCAGGCTCTTATTCCATCATTGGCGGGCAAAGAAGCGCTGTGGCAAAGTGGCGGCAAGCTGCTTTTGATCTATGGTCTGACCATGCCTTTGCTGTTGGCGGGGCTTCGTGGCCATGATCCGTTATGGGTGATCCGTGATTTGCTGCCATTCCTGTTTTTTCTTTTGCCGGTTTTTCTTGCGCGTAACTTTGAGCAAAGGTCGGGTTATGCCCCTCATCTTCTTGCCGGCATCATAGCTTTGGGTTGTGTTTTTGCACTTCGCTCTCTGGTGCATCTTTATCCTTTTAATATTTTGAACCTTGTTTTTTTTGTTTCGTCAGAAGAGCTGTTTTATTTTGCCAATGCGCCGACGGTTTTGTTTAGCGCTCTTATTTTTCTCGGGCTGGCGGGTAGAGAATTGATCAAGGCAGGTGGGGTGAAACAGCTGGCCGGTGCCGCCGGGTTGTTTGTGCTCTCGCTGCTGCCCTTGCTTGCTATGACATTGTCAGTGCAGCGCGCAACATTGGGTGCGGTTTTACTTTATGTTTTTCTTTTGACCTTTTTGGCTCTATGGAAGAAACCGGGCAGAGCATTGCGGCTTGTTATTCTCGGTCTTGTTATTATCTGGGCCGGGCTTCCGGTTATCGCCGAAATGTGGGGTGTGTTGTCACAAAAAACCTCGCTGGTGGGTTTGAATATGCGGGCGCAGGAAGCAGCAGCGGTGTGGGACGCTGTTTCCCAAGACCCTGCAACAATGCTTTTTGGTCTGGGTTGGGGCGGGAGCTTTCATTCTCCTGCTGTGGGCGGACTATCAGTTAATTTTACCCATTCTCTGGTGACCTCCATGTTGCTAAAGACTGGGCTGGCCGGTTTGTTTCTGGCCTTTGTCTATCTGGTCGGTCTTTTGAATCTGCTTTCGCGTCTTTTGTTTAAGCATCCTGTGTTGGCCCTGGCTTTGGCCGCGCCGGTTTTAATTGATATCTTTCTTTATGCGAGTTTTAAATCTCTAGATTTTGGGTTAATCTTGCTGCTGATTCCAGCATATCAGCAGTATTTAGCGAATGAGTTTGGGCCCCAGGGACATGCGTAGACCGTCAGTCTTATTTTTAAATCGTGTTTATCCGCCAGGGCGCGGCGCCACTGGGCGTGTGCTGCGTGATCTGGCACGCGCTTTTGCAAAGGAAGGCTGGCATGTCACCATCATCACCACGGGACCAAAGCGGGGCAAGGAGCGTGACGGCTCGATCCGCGTTATCCGTCTTAAAGGCTCCGAAAAGCCGGGTGGTTTGCTTGGCTATAGTTGGGTATGGATGAAGATTATGTTTGCCGCCTTGCGCCTTTCAAAAAAGCATCTGGTTGTGACAATGACTGATCCGCCGATGCTGGTTCTGGTCGGTAATGTCGTCGCAAAATTCAAAGGGAGCCGCCATATTCACTGGTGTCAGGATTTATACCCGGATGTGCTCCCGGCGCTGGGCTTTAAATTGCCGGGATTTGTTTTGAGTTTTTTCAAATCTGTATCCCGCAGGGCAATAAAATCATGTGACAAGGTCATCGTTATCGGCCGCTGTATGGCAAGGCATCTGACTTATGATGATGTCGATCCCAAGCGCATTACTATGATTCCCAACTGGCCGGATTTTGAGCTGGTGCGCCCGGCCAATGCCAATAAGAAACGTGACGATAAAGCTGTTAACGGCGCTTCGCACGCTGACGAGGTGATACAAAATGCCAGGCCCTATAAGGATTTATTAAAGAGCGGCCTTAAGTTCAAGGTTTTGTATGCCGGCAATATCGGTAAGGCCCATCCGATTGATACCATTCTCGATGCCGCTGAAACGTTGAATGCCGAGCATCCGGAAATTGAGTTCGTTTTTGTCGGCGACGGCAAGCGTTTTGACATTCTGTCTGAAGAACGTACCAGGCGCGGGTTGGAAAATATTCGTCTTCTGCCCTATCAGCCGGCCAGTCGCCTGCGTGAAACGATGGAAAGCGGTGATGTGCATTTAATCTCGATGAAGGAAGAGGCCGCAGGCTACCTTGTGCCGTCCAAGCTGTATTCTGCACTGGCAGTGAATCGCCCTTGTGTATTTGTCGGGCCGGAGCAATCGGAAGCGGCCAAGGTCATACACGATTTCGGTGCCGGGACGATTGTGCCGCAAGGGCGGGCGGATGAGTTGGCCAAGGCCATTGTTAAATACCGCATGAGCGGCGAAGACTGGTTTGCGGCGCAAAGCGGCTCAGCTAGCGCCGGAGAGGTTTTTGTACCCAAAGACTCGATTGAGGCCTGGATGAAGCGGGCCTGGGATGTGGTTGAACAGGATTTAGGAACGTAAAGGGAGTTAAGGCTATGAGCATAGAAGAAAAAACACTGGTTGATGTATTGCGCGATATCTGGCGGGCGAAGGTTTATGTCGCTGTGCTGGGCGCTGCCGGTCTGGTTCTGGCTGGTTTATGGATGGTGGCTTCAACGCCGTATTACCGTGCCAACATGATTATATCCCCGGCCAGCCCGATGAACGGGGCCGAAGTGTCTTCTTTGCTGGCCAATGACAACCTCTTTGCCCTGCGCTATCTGGTGCAGCGGGTCGGGGTTGCCAATTCCTCTGATTTCCTGCGCTTTGAAAGCATTTATAACGGCCCGTCTGTGGCGGCTGTGCTGCTGAAGGATCCGAATATTGAAAAAGGCCTGAATATGGATCGGGCTTTTGTGTTTTCACGGAGACAGAGCGAATGGAGACCAGAATTGCTGGCTGAGTATGTCACGGATAATGTGGCTTTGGAGCCGGTGGGCAATACCAGCCTGCGGCGGCTGGTTTACCACCATCCCAACCGCAAATTCGCCACGTATTTTCTGGGACGGCTGCATGGAATTAGTGATGCGCTGATCCGCAAGACCATCCGCGAAGAAACGGAAGGCCGGATAACTTATCTCAAGGGCTCGGTTCAAAAGACCTCCAACCCCGAGCACAGGCGGGCTTTGACCAGCTTATTGCTCGAGCAGGAGCGCTTGCGCATGCTGGTGTCAATTGACCAGCCTTATGCCGCGGCCGTGGTAGAGCCGCCCTCGGGCCGGGTGAAACCGTCCTGGCCGGACCCGTATTTTCTGTTCTCTGTCTTCGCCTTTGCCGGGGCTGTGGCCGGATTTGTTGTCTTTAGCATCCGGGAAGAGCTCACCAAGAGCAAACGCATCAAGGCGGCTGTCTCGACCAGGCGGCGCAGCTGGATCAAGTCGGGGCGGGCGGGCAGCAATGAAAATGTTATCATTTCCTCTTCCTCGCATGCGGCGGAGTAGGACGCGGGTATGAACGCCATTCCCGTCAGCGCTGTGGTGGTGACCAAAAACGAAGAGCGCAATATCAGGCGTTGCTTAGAGGTGCTGAACGGCTTTGGCGAGGTGATTGTTGTTGATTCCGCCAGCAGTGATAAGACGCAGGATATTGCCAGCGAATGCGGTGCGGCGGTTGTTAATTTTGAGTGGGACGGGCGCTATCCGAAAAAGCGCCAATGGTGCCTGGATACGCTGGAGCTAAAGCATGAGTGGGTGTTTTTCGTCGATGCCGATGAGGTTCTGACCCCTGATTTGGTGCAGGAAATGGCCGCCTTGTTTAAAAGCGAACCATCTTGCGCTGGATATTTCGTAAAGGGCCAATATGTCTGGCGGGACAAATTATTGCGCCATGGCCAGCGCAACAACAAATTATGTTTGCTCGATCGAAGCAGGATGATGTTCCCAATCGTCGATGATCTGGACATGCCGGGCATGGGTGAAATCGAAGGGCATTACCAGCCGGTTTTAAAAAACACGTACAGGGGCGGCGCAATCGGCCAGCTCCATAATCCGCTCTTGCATTACGCATATGAAAATGAGCAGGGCTGGGCGGCTCGTCATGAGCGCTACGCCGACTGGGAAGTGGCAATGACCCAAAAACAAGCCTGGCCGGATGAAGTAAAACCCTTGCGTTCTCTACTGAAAAAGCTGTTCCGCCTGACCCCGCTTCAGCCAATCTTGGCCTTTTTATATAGCTATGTTTTGCGGCTTGGAATGCTCGATGGCGGTGCCGGATTTGATTTTGCCCGCAGCCGGTTGCGCTATTACAAAATGATCCGGGAGCGCTCTTAGTTCAAAGCATACGGATTATGTTTATGACTTTTTGCTCTTTGCTTTCCAGTACAATGACGGAAGGATTTTGCGAAAACCCCAGGCGAGACTCTGGGTGATAAAGATGAATGTGTTGACGCTCGGCTTAACACCGAGGTTTTTGCGAATTTGAAATTGCTCGGCGCGACCCTTAAGAGCTTTTTGCTGTGAAACCCCGCCGGGCTCAAAAATACAAATTGAGGAGTTTTGGTAGAGCACATGTTTTGCCCTTTTCAAAAACCGCGCCGTGAAATCATAATCGGCCGCAATATCATAAAGCGGGCTATAGCGTAAATCGCCAATCGTTTCCCGTGCGTACAGCATCGCCTGGTGATGGGTGAACATGCCGTGCACAATTTTGGTGTGCGAGTGTGCGGGTTTGCACTTACCCCCTTCAATAGAGTCTCCATACACGAAATCGGGACGTTTCGGCTCGTTTTCAATGGCGCGGGCGAGGTTTTCGAGAATGCCGGGCTCCGCCAGCGTATCACCGGCATTGAGGAATAGCAGATATTGCCCCTGGGTGCGTTTGATCCCCTTGTTCATGGCGTGGTAAATGCCCTCATCCGGCTCGCTGATATAGGAAGCGCCGGAGCCTTTGAGCCAGTCCGCGCTGCCGTCTTTCGAGCCGCCGTCAATGACAATCCATTCGTAATTTTTGAAGCTTTGCGCGTCAATCGAGCCGCCAGTCGCCTTTAATCCGGCGATATTATTGTAAGTCACTGTTACAATTGAAAAAAACATTTCATCCGGCATGGCAAAAAGCACCTAAATTCGCAAAATATTAACGATTATGTCATAATATAAGGCATACCAAAAACGGCAAGTAACAAATAAAAAAAGCCGGAAAAACAAAACGATTACACGCGGTAGTAAGAGGGTAAAAATTATGGGCGCTGACTCCCAAAATCCATCCAAACCAAAAGATGACGGCCTGGAACGTCATATGAGGGAGTGGAAACTGGGTCTATCGGGTAGTAGCCCGAATAACCGGGAAGCCGCCGTTTCCATGGTTAATGTCAAAAAACGAGTGAGTGATATCTTTGGTGGTGGGCCAGTGGCCGCGTTGTTTAACAAGATGGTCGGTCTGTTCGGCGGGGGAGAAAAGTTAGAAAAGCCCAAGCCGCCCAATCCCGAGCATGTAAAGTTGATGGCCGATGTGTTTACGAAGGTTGGTCTAGATAGTACATCTCCGGATCAAATGTCCATGGATGTTAGCGCCAAAATAGACGCATTGATTGATAATGGTACTCTTGTCATTCCCGAGGATGCCAGCGGCGCCCGCATATATGAATTTATGCAGGAGGTGGAGAGCGCGGTTCACCACGCAAATGGCGGTAATGCGGCAACAGATTTTGCCAAGCATATGGTGGCAATGGCGAAATATTACGATATTGAAATTAATCTGGATGCGAAGGCCGGGGCCGGGAACAACGCTGGAGCTGATGCCAAAGCCGATATTGCCTTTGACCACAATCAGGAGGTTCCTATTACGCCGGGGCAACTGGTAGATATTGTAAGACCTGTTACGCCTAAATATATGAATGCCTATAAAATGTATGACAAGCATCCCGTTGAGCAAGGCAATGTTCTGACTGCCGAGGTCATGGAAGCTATCAAAAACGGGGGGACAATAAAGGCTTTTGTTGAAAATGATCCGGCAGTGAATACAGAAGGTTTAGTCGGACAGGGTCCATCGAGAGATCCTGTGTTTTTAGAGATCGAAGGTGCCGATGGCAAAACGTACTACACAGATTTTGCCAGCTTGCCGGGCTTGGCTGACAAGAATAACGAAAAAGGTCAAGCGCTCTGGAACGATATGAAGCAGGAGCCAAAATCGGTAGAGCCAGAGTCGGCGCCGACAAGAGGTATGCAAATGCAGGTTCAGTCACAACCCGCAGTTAACAATGACATGGCCCTTCTTGTTGCCGACTAACCCCTAATCATCATCCCTGACATCATCAAGAAAAATGCCGGTAATCGCCAGATTTGAAAGAATCTGGCTGATGTCTTTGGCTGTTGTGATGAAGTCGAACGGCTTGGGATCGCGCGGCACAACGATTGTGCTGCCGGGGGGGATGAAATTGGCCCTGTGGTTCCAGACGCTGACCTGCAAGGGCTGGGCGCTGCCATCGGGATACAAAACAAAGCTGCGGTCCTTATCAGCATGATAGGTAAAGCCGCCAGCCTGATCGATATAATCGCGGGCATCGCGGTTTGAGCGAAATTGCAGACTGGCCGGCGATAGAATTTCACCGCTGACGCGCACGGTTAAAGGGCGCTTGGGAATATAAAGGCGATCACCCGCTTCCAACAGCATATCCAGCTCTTCCTGCACAGCGAGCACAGCCGGGTCGGCTTCAACCGTGATACGGCCCACGGCCTGAACCTCGCGCAGCTCGCCAGCCAGCTCTCTAGCCATGGCAATTTGCGTGGTATCGGGTCCGTCATCATCCTTTTCGATCGCCATAGCAATGGCACGCTCCATATCGCGGGCCGTAGAGCGGAAGCGTGATTCCTCGGCTTTGCGCTCGTTTTCACGGCTAAACACCGCGCCGTCCGGGTAGGCTTGACGGGTCATTCCTCCGGCCCGGCGGATGAGGTCGGACACCTTATCGCCGGGCACAAGGTCATAGCGGCCGGGATGGGATACCTCGCCAATAATGAGCACGCTTTTGTCCTCTATTTTTTTGAATTTCTGATTAACGCGCACGGCATCGCCCGCACCGATGGCAACATTTTGTGGATTGGTTTCACGGAAATTCACGCGGATGCGGCGCGTGCCCGAGGGTCTGTCTGCCTGATGTCCTTCACCTTGCAGCGCCGAAGTTACTTCGATATTGCCGGTATTGGCCTCGAGCGTCAGCCCGCCGGCCACCGCCAGAACGCTGTCGAGCGTGATGCCGGGCGCCACCGGATAGGCGCCGGGATTGCGCACCGCGCCTCTGGCAAAGGCCGAGCGCTCTTTGAGGAAAGACGCCATGACCGGGTCATCAATAATGTCTTCATCCGGGTCCTCGGCCGAGCCCATAGCCACTTTGCGCAGCTTGGGCCGATCCTTTCCATTATGCAACGTAGCGATTTGTCGGCGCGAAAAGAGGTGAACAATATCACCGTCCTGCAGTTTGCGGTCATATTCCCCTTTGAGGACCAGTAGCAGCGGAAAATCGACAAGTTTGGTGGTGAGTTGCTTATCATCCCAACGCTCAATCACGCCAATCAGCGGATAGGCTTTGGGTCCCAGCACCTGGTCATTGTTTAAAAGATCGGCCAGAGTCGGAACTTCGTGCAGCGCGTGCAGGCCGGGGCGGCGGGTATGGCCGACCAGCTCGACGGTGCTGGCGCGTTTCTCCTGGCCTTTGGAGAGCATGAGGACCGCGCCGTCACCAAATTGCGGCTTGAAGGGATCGTGAATTTCATCAACCATTTCGCGGCCCTCTTTCGTCACATCGAGGCGCAAGAATCGGTTCTGGCCGGGCGCAAGCACGCCGCCGCCGAGCTCGAGCATTTCATTTAAGCTAAGGTTTTCGCTCGATTGCTTGGGCTGATGGCGCATGCCTTTGATGACGGGAAGGATTTCATAAATGCCGGGGCGTTTCATTTCTCCGGCCACCGCAACGGTCGGGCCTATGGGGGGGATGATGATACGGTCGCCATCGCGCAGACGCAAATCCATATTGGTGCTGCCATGCATCAAAAGGCCGTAAAGATCGATGATCGTGCCGCGGCCGCTGCGCACCAGTTTGATTTGGCGCAAGCTCCCGGTTTTGTCTATGCCGCCCGATTCCATGAGAGCATCAAGCACGGTGTGAAAAACGGTTAAAGTGCGGCGGCCCGGCTTTTTGACATGACCAACCACCAGCACACCGATCTGGCGCACCGTGGCTAGAGAGACATAAGATTTGGTGTTGTGGAGGTTTTGCGCTGCGGTTTCGATGGAAATACGGACCTGGCCGATACTGCGTCCGGCGGCAGGAACAGGTGGGAAGTCGTTGATCAGCAGCAGACCCTGATCATTGACCTTATAGATGTCGCGGTCGGTGCGCTGGCCGCTAAATACGATCTCAAGCTCATCGCCCATGGCGAGGATAAAATCATCCTGCACCGCGCCCATCGGCTTGGAGGCGATATGGTCGAGCTTATCCCGGGTTTCGGGCTCCGGCACGCCGAACAAATCATAGCCGAACTGTTCGAGCTCATCGACGATGCGCTGCGAATACATGGATTCAAGCGCCGAAGGCTTTGCAGGATCGAGAGCGGATCTGGTAAGGCGGTTTGCCTGCTTTGGTGCTTCTTCTTCCCGGTCACGTTTTTCATGTTTTCGTTCTTTGCGGTCATTTTGTGCTTCAAGCTCGTCGTCCTCCATCCATGGTGAGAAGGCAGGAAAAGGCGACTCCGCACGCACAGGCGTGGCAGCAAAAACAAAACAGAGAGATAAAAGAACAAGAACCCTGAACATACGAGACGTTTCGTTATTAAGCGGGCAGAGATTTAAAGATTCGCAAACTGCAACTTCAGTATATAAGGGAGAGCGTGTGGTTGGAATGCTTTATGGGATTTCAACCCCAGCTTTTATTGTCTATAGTCATGCCATGACCGTTCATTTGATTAAGCTTGTTGTTGGTGTCAGCGACCTTGCGCATTTTGCCGAGCTGCAGGAGCGATACACCGTTGATTATAATGGTGGCCGCGCCGTTCCGGTACGCACCCGCCATAAACCGCGTCGCGAAGATGAGCTTCTTCAGGGCGGCTCGCTGTATCGTGTCATCAAAAACCGTATTCAGTGCCGCCAGAGGATTGTCGGGCTGGAGGTGGTGGAAGATGAGCAGGGTGGCCGCTTTTGCCAGATTATGGTCGATCCGGAGATTATCCTGACCAGCCCGGTGGCCAAGAGAGCATTTCAGGGTTGGCGCTATCTCGAGGTTTCCGCCGCGCCGTCGGATAGAGGGCCGCTTCATGCCAATGAAGATTTACCGCCTGCTGAGATGGAAGAGGAGTTGCGCAAACTAGGTTTGATTTGATTGGTGTTATTCGCCTCTCTCATGGCTGTGCTGGCGGGCATTTTCGATGATCGCATAGGCGACAGAGGTGATATAGGAATTAATCCGCCGGTAATCGCGGATCACATCCAGATGCAGCGATGAGGTGGCCAGCGTTTCCGGTGTGCCGCTGCGCAGGCGCTCAAAATGCAGTACCGAGCTTTCAATCTCGGCCTCGCGGAGGCTCTTTTTCTCTTTAATAAGCTCCCGTGCCAGCTTGGGGTCTTCCGAGAGAAAAATCGTCTGTGCGGTGCGGATGTTTTTCAGCACCTGAGCGTGGACGGCCTTAATTTCTTCAAAGCCTTTTTTCGAGAATTTCTCCTGTTTCGTTGCCTTTTTCAGTGCCGAGTCCATCAGGTTTTTATCAATAATATCGCCGACATGCTCGAGATTGGTTGAAAAGGTCAATATCTGGACGTAGCGGTCGGCTTCTTTGGGGTCGAGCGCTTCCTGGGTCAGTCTCGTCATATAGAGCTTGATACGGGTATAGAGGTGGTCGACGATTTCTTCCTGTTTGCGGATGGCCTTGGCCAGCTTTTCATCATTGGTTTCAAAAACTTTAATGGTCTTGGCCAGCATTTTTTCAACAATCTCCGCCATGCGCAGGGTTTCGCGCGCCGCCCCGGCCAGGGCAATCACGGGCGTGGAGAGTGCATTTTCATCGAGATATTGCGGCTCTTTCGGATCGTCCTTTTTATCGGCATCGGGCACCAGTTTTTCACACAGCGCGGCAAAGGGGTTGAGCAGGGGAATGAAAATAAGCGCCAGGGTGATATTAAAGACGGTGTGAAAATTAACCAGCATACGGGCAGGATCAGCGCTGATTTGCTGTAGCTGGCTTGCGATTAGCCCCATAAAGGGAAAGACAATGATAATGGTGACAAAGCGCATCAAAAGATTGCCGGTTGGAATGCGCCGCACCGCCGGGGCGCTTTTATAAGACGCCATATAAGGCACGAAAATGCTGCCGATATTGGCGCCCAGTATAAGGTAAAGCCCCAATTGCACGGGGATCAGGCCGGCGGCGGCAAAAGAGGCAAACAGCAAAACGCTGGCCAGAGAGGAATGCAAGAGCCAGCTCATGATGGTGGCAACCAGAATGGCAAGGATCGGCTCGTTATTGAGGGGTGCCAGAATGAGCGGCAGAACTTCCGAGTTTTGCAGCGGCGTCGCGGTTGCGCGGATCAGGCCAAGCGCCAGCAACATCAGGCCAAGACCAATTAAAACCCGCGCCAGATGGCGTTTGCGCCCACCATGCTCGTTGCTCATATGCAGGATAATGCCGACAGAGAGTAAGGCGGGGGACAACAGGGATAAATCATGGCTCAGCACCTGTGCGATCAGCGTGGTACTGATATCGGCGCCGATGATGACGGCCAGCGCGGCGGCGGTGCCGATCATTTGCTTGCTGACAAAGGAATTAAGGATCAGCGCTGTGGCGGTTGAGCTTTGTAAAATCGCTGTGACCCCGGCCCCGGCCAGCAAAGCGGTGAAGCGGTTACTTGTCCCGGCAGCAATGGTTTTTTGCAGGCGGGCGCCGTAAGCCCGGCTAAATCCCGTACGCACCATGCGCGTGCCCCATAATAAGAGACACACGGCGCCGGTTAAGTGCAATAAAATGGCTGAAATGGTGATGGCTGGCTCCAAATTCTGCGCGGTAATCAAAGACCTGTCCATCATGCGGCAAAGAGAATAAGGAGGCAAGGGAGCATAGAATTGAAAAAATCCTTGAATTATCCATAATAATTATATAGAGTAAGGAACAAAAATTTTGATGGAGACGAAAATGGAAGATGGGTTAACTGGTAGTCACCAAGACGTAAGCAACAAAGATTCTGAATCTTCTATACAGGTTCCGGAACACATATTGGATATGATTCCGGGGTGTGCACAGGTTTATTTAGAGGGGAATAGAGCCCGTTTGTTGGCAGGTATCCCTCCAGACCAGCACCAAAATATTTTGGAACAATCTACACATAATCAGATTGAAACGCCTGAACGCAGAGAGTTGCACAGGAAAATTCTTCAATCGGTACCCATGAATTTTATGGGTGAGAAATCCGATAGGCCAATTATGGTTTATATTTCCGGCCCCATGGCGGTTGGCAAAACGACTTTGTGCCAACAATTTGATAAGAGAATTGTGCAGGAATCAGAAAGACGTACTATCCGTCCTTATGGTGAAGATGCTTTAGAAAATGTTTATCAATTATATAAGCAGGCCGACGGATATCGTATGCAGCCGGATGTCACTGTGTGTAAGCAAATGCTGCCAGAATTTGAAAGTTCGGGAAAAAACTTCACTTTAATCAGGGTAGAGGCTGCGGCTTTGGGCCATGCTGTTACAGCATGGGCGAAAGAGCTCGGCGCCAATATTATACTGGAGCAAATGGGCGATGCTGATATGCGCCCCTGGGCGAAAAAGCAAGCTGAGGATTATAGTCTTGTTGTGATTGGCGTGACGGCCAATCCCGTTGTGAATGCCCAGCGTTTGCAGGAGCGTTGCAAAGAGACTGGACAAAAGGTGACAGGAGAGGAATTAGCAAAAACGATCATAGGTTACAGCCAGCTGGGGGCATTTTTCGGGATGTCTCAACATGCAACCCATGCGGTTCTTTTGGCATCGGACTATGACTATAGGCTTGTTTATAGATGCGATAATGGAAAAGGGCAGACTGTGATATCACGGTTGGCTGGAGACTTTGTTTCCTATGCAGATAGAGAAGTAAGTGATTTGGTGGCTACATTTCCCTTGGAGGAAGAAGCAATAGCAAGTCCACGGGTCAAATAAGTGAGTAATCGGAGTTGTAGGTTTTTAAAAAGGAAATGACTATGGGTTTGTTCTTACAGAAAGAGTTTATATCGAAGGAGGCGGCATTATGGCGGCGGCTAAAGGAAGTTGGTCTTCATTATGATGTTGAGCGCAATATGGAGTTGTGCTTGGATGAAGCGTTGGGACCTAACGCTATTGCGAGCATTCCCAAAGAAATATTGAAAAGACCCCTTCTTGTTGTCTGTGCGGCGCGCGACCTTGAGGGGCCGCTTATGGAAGAGCTTAACGAGACTGCTGGTAAGTATTTTGTCGTTGTTGCCGGGGCGGGCCATTATGCATTGGCACCGATAGGTGAACAGGACTTTGACCGCAGGAAATATCTTGATCCAAAGCTCGTGCATGCAGCGCTTACCAATTCATCTGATGGAAATTCTCATACAAAGGCCCTTAAGGCAGTGAGAGAGCACCTTGTTTACTTTGCTGCTTCGCATTGTGCATCCGAACCTTTGGGACCAGAGGGTAGCAAGGTTGGGCCGACCATACAGCATTTGATGGATAATAGTGCAAAGATCCGCCTTTTTCATGCGCTTTTGCAAGAAGGTCAGACAGAGCCAGAAGGAGTTGAGCGCAATGGAACTGGGACAGGCGCGCCGCCTGCTGTTATTTCCCTTGCTCTTGGGTTAAGAGAAGAGGAGGGTATTACTGATCGGCTGGAAGTCAGAATGGCCGGCTGGAATGGTGGTGTTGATTTTATTCCGGGCGTTAGAGAAGAATTGCCACAAGGCTATCTCGATCGCCTTCAGCAAGGGAATGTTGGTGTTTGGTTTGAAGGAAATCATTACTCTGTCCAGCAGGTGTTTTTTGACCAGATGCGTCAAATTTCTGCCATGGCCAATAGTCGCCCTGATTTAATCAGTAAAGTGACTGTCGATAGCTCTAAGTCCTTATTTGGCAGGGTTTTTAATGTTAATGGCTTGCCTCGGACGGATTATGTGCTTTATGGTTCCGACGGGCAACCCTTAGAGGAAATAGGTAGCCCAAGTCCGTAGCGCAAAAAACACCAAAAAACCTCAAAAACTTGTTTGACAAGGGCTGAATAATAGGTGTATACACCTCGCACACATGGCGCAGACCGCTTCTGCGCCTTGTTTTATGAGGGGGTTCGGGCCCTTGAATAGGTAAAGTTGACGGCTCTTTGTTAATCAGGCTATATTGCGGCCATCATTACAAAGTATTTGGAAGCGAGTAACAAGAAGTGGGAATTTTCACTTCTTCTTTCTCGGTTCGCTTTTTGCGGATTAGAGTTGGTTCTTGGACATCGTGAAACGGAAAGAAGAGATACGCAGGCAGCAGTGTCTTGTTTATGTATTGAACGCATAGAACAAAGACTTGCTTGCTTAAGTGTATCTCAGCTAACGCAGTATACGCACGTTACATATAGCGATATATGTAACGTTAATTTAACGCAAGCGGGTCTGAAAATACTTACTTTGTATTTTAAGACTTACTAATAGATTTCTTGAGATATGATGGATCTAAACTTAAGAGTTTGATCCTGGCTCAGAACGAACGCTGGCGGCAGGCCTAACACATGCAAGTCGAACGAACTCTTCGGAGTGAGTGGCGCACGGGTGCGGAACACGTGGGAATATACCCCAGGGTGCGGGACAACGTCTGGAAACGGACGCTAATACCGCATAATGACTTCGGTCCAAAGATTTATCGCCCAGGGATTAGCCCGCGTCTGATTAGATTGTTGGTGGGGTAACGGCCTACCAAGTCTACGATCAGTAGCTGGTCTGAGAGGATGATCAGCCACACTGGAACTGAGACACGGTCCAGACTCCTACGGGAGGCAGCAGTGAGGAATATTGGACAATGGGCGAAAGCCTGATCCAGCCATGCCGCGTGAGTGAAGAAGGCCTTAGGGTTGTAAAGCTCTTTCAATAGTGAAGATAATGACGGTAGCTATAGAAGAAGCCCCGGCTAAATTCGTGCCAGCAGCCGCGGTAATACGAATGGGGCAAGCGTTGTTCGGAATCACTGGGCTTAAAGCGTGCGCAGGCGGATCAGCAAGTCAGGAGTGAAATCCCAGGGCTCAACCCTGGAACTGCTTCTGAAACTGCTGGTCTAGAATCCGGGAGAGGTTGGGAGAATTCCTAGTGTAGAGGTGAAATTCGCAGATATTAGGAGGAATACCAGTGGCGTAGGCGCCCAACTGGACCGGTATTGACGCTCATGTACGAAAGCGTGGGGAGCAAACAGGATTAG
>JAJFGU010000025.1 GCA_021775955.1 Alphaproteobacteria bacterium
CATGACCAAGGAACAGCCCCCAAAAAAGAAAAATCGGCGCGTGATGATGTTGTGGGACGAGGAGCTATTCAGGAAGGTCAAGGAAGCCTCTGACGCCAATTATATTTCGGTATCGGAATTTTCAAGAAGGGCTGCTCAGGGCTTGCTGAATGAGCTGGACGCCCTCCGTCAAGCAAACCCGCAGTAGCCCCGGGGATCTCCAGGGTGGCTAATCCATGGTTCCGTCTGTACTCGGAGTTTGCCTCCGACCCAGTAGTGCAATCCCTTTCCTTTGAGGACCAGAGACACTTCGTTGTGGTGCTGTGTTTGAAGTGTTCAGAGGTGATTGACCGAAAAATAAGCAAGCCAGCAAAAGAAAGGATCATTCGTCAAGCTCTTGATTTGGATGAAAAAACCTGTGCACAGACGAAAAAGAATTTGATGGAAATCGGGCTCATCGACGAAAAGTGGCAACCGCTGTCGTGGGAGACTCGCCAGTATATTTCCGACAAATCTACCGAAAGGGTGCGTAAGTATCGGAAAACAAAGGGAATTGGAAACGTTTCTGTAACGGAGGAGGAACGTTCCTGTAACGGCCATGAAACACGAAAAACGTTTCATCCCGAAAAACCCCAAAAAAATATCGACAGTTATCGTCCTAAGTCATTGAAAACTATGGAGACTGGAAACGGACCAGATACAGAAGCAGAAGCAGAGTCAGATCCAGAAGCCGCTCGGCTTCGCCTCGCTGGTAACTCCACCTCCTCCGACACTTCTTTTTCTTCTCATGCTAAACCCGTTGTACCACCGTCAATCAAGAGGAAGGGGGGCGGGAATTGCCTGACAAACGCACAGAAGCTGCATTTTGACGAGTTCTGGTCCTGTTGGCCGACGGGGAAGAAGCGCAGCAAGGGCCGGGCGGAGAAGGCGTGGAAAGCGCTTGCTCCAGACAAAGTGCTGTTTGACGAGATATTGACGGGCTTGGCCTGTTCCTCCGTGAGCGAGGATTGGCTGAAGGAGGGCGGTAAGTACATTCCGCATCCGGCCACATGGCTTAACTCGAAAGGCTGGCTTGACGACCATGGCGAGCGTGACTATAGTAAAGATAGTTACAATGATTTATCCGAGGCCGGGAGACAGACGGCCCTCGCGGCAGAGCAGTTCATCAGAGAAGGGGATTGAGATGACGAAGAAGGAGCGAGCGGATTGCATAGTAGCCGCTTTTGGCCACATTAATCAGGCAAACGACCTGCTGCGACTGGCAGGCTACGAAGGGGCGGCTGATGAGCTGCGAGTTGTGAAGGAAAGCATCATCCTAGACCCCGACGAGGAGAGCTGAGATGACGAACAAGGCACGACAGGATTTTCTGGACGAGCTGGACCGGACGGCGGTGATCTCCGAGTCTTTCAAGCAGCGCCTGATCCGGCTGATGTACCACGCCGTGACTACCGCCTACGAGGCAGGCCGCGAGGATAAGCCCGGTGAGCTGCTCACCGGCAAGGAGAGAGCCCGTGGCTGAGAACATCGATCGTCTGTTCGCGCTGGGCCAGACCACTTTTTGCCGGCTCTACAGCTACAGCGACACCGCATGGTATTTAACCCTCATGCGCCCCTCTATGGAACATGAGGAGGGTGGCCACATAGAGCCGCCGACAGACTTCGTTCTGTACGGTCGTTCAGCCATTAAGAAGCTCCATCAGGAACTCAGCGCAGCCTTGGTCGAGGCCGAAATGCAAGCCAAGGAAACCCCATGAGAGACTTTGACCCGGAGGACTTTGCCGCCAAGGCTCCTGAGAGCCCATGGCCCCTGTCAGGCGGGCTTGGTAGTAGCCTCGGGAGGTTTCTCAAATGACCACCAAAAAGCTGACGCAACGACTTGGCCGTATCGGCAAGGCATCGCCGTCGGTGACTTCACGCGCCATTGCCGATAGTATCGTTAAGGCATCCCCGCTATACGATTCCATCCCCGAGGCCATGCCCTATCTGCTGTTCTGGAAGGACTGGCTGCGTGTCAACTGCTTTTCGTATCTCAAGGGCAGCTCCCCGGATTTCCCTCGTCGGGCCTACCTGACGCTGGTGACGGAACGCATGGGAGTTAACCCGACATGGGCGCGTGAACACATCGTCAGCGAAGGCAAACGCATGCGGCGACTGATAGCGCAGCGTCAGAATGCCTGACCCCAAAACCGCCTTCGCCACCGCGCTGACTGCGCTTGCCGAGGAGTATGGCAAGCAGATGTCTCCCGCCCGAATGAAACTGTGGTGGAAGATATTGGGCCATCACCCCATGGAGCAGGTGTCGCAAGCCATTCTGGCGCACATCAGCGACCCTGAGCGCGGACGCTTCATGCCACACCCTGCGGACATACTGGCGCACCTCAATGGCAACCCGGCGGACAATGCAGCGCTGGCATGGGCGGAGGTGATCCGAGCCATTGGAGCCATCGGGCCTTACGAGTCCGTGTGCTTCGATGACCAGCAGACCATGAAGGCTATTCAGGACATGGGCGGTTGGATAAAACTTTGCAAAATAACCGAGAATGAGGCACCTTTCCGTCAGAAGGACTTTGAGAGCCTGCACCGGGCGCATCTTAATACCAGCAGGTGCATAGACTACCTGCCGGGGATAGCGGAGCGGGATTGCCTCTCCGGCAACCATCCGGAGCACGTCCCCGAGGTGAGACGGATTGGTGGGGGCAAACAGCAAGGAATCACGCATGAGCCAGCGATTCAGATCGAAAACTGACGGTATGAACCGTCGCCGGCCGCTGTGGTACTGCGCCGACTGTGGTGCCGGACGCACCGACAAATTCACCGTCTGCCTGTCGTGTGAGAGCACGAATATTTACTACTTCGCCTCCCAAGCTGAGTTTCGCCGTTACCGCGATCTAAAGCTCCTTGCCCGCGCCGGCAGGATTTCCGACCTTCAGGTTCAGCCCAGTTACCCCATCGAAATCAACGGCAAGAAAGTCACCACCTACCGCGCTGATTTCATCTACACTGACAGTGACGGCAAGGCCGTGGTGGAGGATGTGAAAGGCGTGGAGACCGATGTGTTCAAGCTGAAAAAGAAGCTCGTGGAGGCGTTCTACGGCTTCACCATCCAACTCATCAAGGCAGCTTAGGAGGGGGTATGAAAACCATGAAACGGGCATTGCTTGTAGCCGTTTGTTGCAGCGTTTTGTTGGCTGCCGGATGCGCTGGCGTTGACGCTGTGGCTTGTTACGAAACGGTTAAGGCGGCCTACCCAAGGTCGCAAATATCAATAATCCCCGGGGGAGAAATGGCGTTTTTTAGTAAAAACACATGATGGGGCTGTAATTTACGTCGAGACAATGAATATCTTGGATACCGACATAACTCAAAAATTTATGGCATTTAGGGAGACGGGCTGATGCCCAAGCAACAGACCAAGCGCGGCGGCGGCGCAAAGAAGATAGGCCGCTCTGCCCGCAGCCCATCCCATGCGCGCTATGTCGCTGAGCAGCGCTGGGAGAAGAACAGAAGCCGCAAGCTGGCAAGGCACCTGAAGCGCTTTCCAGATGATTTGCAGGCATATCGTTCACAGCTCAAACAGAGGAAAGTCTAATGCCCATCAAGAAGAAAACCAAAGCGAAGAAAAAGCGTCGGTCGTTGCCACTTGGTAAAGGCCTTGCCGGCAAGTCAAAGAAAGCCCTTGGCGGACGCGCAGCACGGTTGCGTCGTGCGCGGCGTGATGCCGGCGGAGAAAGAACACGTCCCAGCGGACGATATTCAATGAGCATTATCGGCGAAGTTCTTGCGCTATTGCGGGAGCTGGAAGGGTTGGGTATTAAGCCAGATGGCTACAACTTAATTAGCCCATGGGAGAGAAGTGTGTTTGGGCCACAGCCCGAGCCATGGGCGAAGCCAATGTTGAGTGATTTGCAGAAATGACTGAACAAGCATTTGAGGAATGGTTTGCCTCAGAAAAGAAAAAGGGGCTGGTAGACATCAAGGTTGCGGTTCGCCCCGGTAGTGATGCTTCTGCAGAAGACCTCCTGAAAGAACTAATGAGTCTTGACGCCGCAGTTAAGGCTGGACACACAATTCCTTTGCCATCTGAGGGTAAGTACATTCCAGAGAAAATTGAAGACATCTTCCGCAGCGTGTCCATATGATTAAGCAGGCGGCTCTCCTGATTCCCCTCTCTCTCCTGTCGGGGGAGTTGCTTGCACCTACCCAACTAGAACCCATACGCACACACGCAATCCACAAATACGAGCAAGTGCCTATGAGCCGTGCTGAGATTTGCCGTTATCGGATATGTCCAGAGGAGGGAGCGAGATGGGAGTAACAGACTATACCCGCACTTGGTGCGGGTATCTTATAGAAGACCATGAGGGCGTTGTGGTGGCGCATCGCTATGTCAGCGCTGAAGGCAATTCTTGCACGTCTTTTTACCTAGCGGGAACTGCGGCTGCGGCAGAAGTCTTGCTGGCGGCGCTGAACGCACTTGCTGACAAGCAGGCAGAGGCAGGCCAAGGGGGATGAAATGGGAATGAGCAGTTATGCGCCAACCAACCGTGAGAAATCTCGTGCTGCGTCTAAGCGGAAGTTCTGGTGCGGAAGCTGTGATGCTGCCCTCGTCGGCAACCACGGAAAATGCCCAAGCTGCGGGGCAAAGCAAACCCCCAAGAAGGGCAAAGCGCAGCAGGCAGAGCGGGATTGGCAATGACTGAACAGCAAACCATCACCGTGACTCAGGACGGCTCCCTGCTAGATCTACTTTCGTTCGTCACAGCGCATGAGCTTTTTTTGGCCTGCTTCTTTCTCGGGCTTAGCATGTTGGCGGTCGAGAATATCAAGGCCCTGCTGCGCGCTCGTGGGCTGATGCGGGGAGACGCTGGCCCACGAATTCTGGCTATGAGCATTTGTGGGGGCGTAACTCTGGCCTCCTATCCTGCGGGGGTGGTTGACCCACTTTATGCGGCGATCTTTCTCGGTAGTCTAGCTCCGCTGCTGTACCGGCCCGTCAAGGCCAGATTAAGACGCCGCTTTCCCTCCGCATTCCCAATAAAACGAAGAAAGGATGACTGATGCCTCCCCTGATGAGATTCGAGCAGCATGTCCCGATTGGCGTGATTATTGTGCTGATTATTCAGATCGTGGTGCTCGCCAGATGGAGTCAGGGCATGGAAAGCACCATGCAGGCCAACCGCAAATACACGACGACTGAGACCGAAAAGCTTGCTGTGAAGATGGCGGCCAACGAGAAGCTTCTGGTTATCTCGGTCGGACAGCAATACGCCAGAGACACGGCCATAGCCGAGTTTAAGTTGCGAGATGACCGCATTGCCCGCAATCAGCGGGACATCGCTGACATTCATGGGCTGTTTGTCGCGGTGGATGACAAGATGAACCAGATGCTGGAGAAGCTCACTGAGCTGCGCGTCAAGAATGGGGGCGGGAAGTGAGCAGTCTCAACATCAAGCCCGGTGTGATTCTGGTGATGCGCCCCTGCTTGGAGCCAATTATCGCCGCAGCGCAAAATGCCTTCTTTTCTCAAAATGCAGATTGTACGATTACCTCCGGCGTCGAGGCATGCGGTGTTGAGGCAGTCCGTTTGATGCGTAGCAAGCACCCTTCAGGCGAGGCGCTGGATTGGCGTATAAGTCACCTGCCGAGAAAAGCTGAGCAAGCCTCCATGATTGCTGCGCTAATGAAAAAAGAGCTTGGAAATGATTATGATGTGGTTGTTAAAGCGACTCATATCCACTCGGAGTACGACCCGAAGTGACTGCGACCCGCCCAAAGGTTTGGCTGATCCACGGCTTCAACGTCTCTGACTCTGGCGCCGGCACGACCGACCGACTGAATAAATATGTGAGCAGTCGCGGCAACCATGCGCGCGAATTTGATTATGGCTGGATTGGCCTGCTTGGCGCTCGGTTCGGCAATCGCCGGATAGCGACGCGCTTGGTGGATGCCGTGCTCACAGATGACGAGGAGTTAGACCCACGCCCCATCGGCATTGGCCACTCCAACGGGTGCGCCATCCTGCACATGGCGAGTCACATGGGGGCACCGTTCAAAAAGCTCATCTACATCAATCCGGCGCTCAATAAAGATGCGGTGCCCGGCAAGCAAGTAGAGGAAGTCCATATCTGGCATAGCCCGTCGGATAAAGCGGTGCGCTTTGCGCGATTTCTCCCGTGGCATACATGGGGAGAGATGGGAGCTACCGGCTACCGTGGAGACGATATGCGTATGCACAACCACGACAAAGAACGGGACTATCGGCTCTCCAGCAAAACCCACTCCGATGTTTTTCATGAATCCTTGCTGGACTTCTTTGGCCCGTTGATTGCGCCATGAGCAGACGAAAGAAGTAGCATGGCGAGGCGTAAAACCAATAAAAACACCCCTCCGGGCTGTGCGCCGTATCTGCAAGGCTACTGGAGCAGGGCCTGGAACCAGCCGCGCAATGCGCCGGCTTGGCATCCCGCACACAAGCAGGGTGACTGGAAGGACCAGTGGGAAGCGGGCTGGGATGTGGCAGACTATGAGATTCCGATAAGGGAGGCGCAGCGTGGGGAAAGATTACAGTCCGGCTGAAACGGCGAGGTCTGGAAAGCTGCCGTCCAACGCCGCTGAACTCGCGGACCCGGAGGGGGCCGCCGCAATCATCACGGCCCACGCCGATCCGTTCGACAAGCTGGTGCAGGCTGCCGAGGCTTGCGGCATGCCTTCCCGCACGGCTTCCCGCATCGTGCAGCGCCTGAAAACACGTTATCTGCCGGTCAAGGAGGCAACGGAAGAGATCACAACCCGTAGTCTCCAGCGCATGCTGGATGATCGTGCGCACATGGCTCTGGCCTACATGGACGACAAGGTGTTTGCAGAGGCCAACCTGCGTGACCTGTCCATCGCCCTTGGGATCTTGCTTGAGAAGCGCCAGCTCCTGAAGGGCGAGCCAACCCAGATTCTGTCCGTGGGGGAAAGGAAGAACATGAATGATCTACTGCCGGAGATTGTGGCAGAGGCGCAGAGGCGTGGCATGACCATCGACATGACTCCGGTGGAAGCCACGGATGAGGTGGGTGTGCATGCGCGCCTCATCGAGTCCGATCTGACCGTTGAGGAATCGGTGGACAACACCAAGCGCAAGATGCGTCCAAAGCTCGACCGCATGAAGAAAACGAAATGAACATCATTTTCCTCGCCAGCGTTCAGCACTCTGGGACGTGGTACATGATTGAGTTTTTCAAGTCCCTGCCCGAGGTGACGAATTTCGTGGAGCTGCCGGTGCTGAAAAAGTCAAAGACCTGGCTGCGCCGCGAGGTGTCTCCGGGCGCGTGGGAGCACGGTCTGGTCAGTGTTGGCACGAATCTTGTACATGCCCACATCACCCCGGAAGATATGCCGATGATTCATGCCATGGCAATCTCGCATCCTACTGTTATCCCGGTGCGCGATCCGTTGCTTGGCGTGATTACCGGGCACAATCGCTATCCTGCCGTAGACTTTTCACACATCGTGCGTAACTGGTTGCTCGTGGCAGAGCGGTTTTTCCACAACCAATCCAGCTATCAGTGCGTTTACGTGCCGGTCGATTTGGGCGCTACCGACAAGAAGCTGCGCCACTCTTCGTTGTCGATGGCTTATTCGAGCCTGCTCGATCTGGGCCATTTCGGCCCGGGGCCAGTCAACGCTTGGATCGAGGCCGACGAGTGGCCAAATTCAAGGGGAGACTATCCGCTTAAGCGTGCGTACCAGGCCGGTGACACGAAGGCAATACGCGAGGCCATCCCCAGTGAGTACGCCCTGCTGGTGCGCGAGGAGAAGGCGCTGCGGCCAATGTTTGAGACGTTGGGCTATCACGATTTGCTCTGGTGGGGGCATGGCTGAAGCAAAAAAAGCAGAAGTCATCAAGCTGGCCAAGAATCACTGGCTCAGGAAGGCTATCGACAGCATCCCGGATGACGCTAGCATCATGCTGGCCTTTGCCTCGCCGAACGGTAAGAGCGGCAGAAAGTTTGAGATGGGAGTGGCAACGCTGGGGCAGATAGCGATGCTGAATACACAGCTCGATCAATTAAAAAATGATGCGCTTTGCATGATGGATGGCATGGAGGAGGACGCCTGATGCCCCGCGTTGGCAACCGTCATATTGATGTCGGCTCCATCAAGCCGCAGCAGGTCAAGAAGCTGCCAAACGACGCCTTTAAGGCGCTAGTTGAGCGGGTTATTATGCTCCAGCAGGCCGACCGTAAGGAGTGTAACCTGTTGTATTATAAGCCTGTTTCCAAGCAGGCGGAGAAGGTGCATCTGGCCGAGACCAAGTACGTCGGGATCTCGGGCGGTAACGGAGCCGGGAAAACCGAGCATGCCCTCGCCCACCTCGCCATGATGGCCACCGGCGTCATCCCAGAGGGCCTTTCATACCTCAAAAAAGAGTTCCGTGGTCCGATCAATGTCCGGGTAGTTTGCGAGTCTCTGACCACCGTGCTGCATCCGATTATTTTGCCCAAGCTCCAGTGGTGGAAGTGGACGGGCCAGAGCCCCATTGGCGGCGACAAGGGCCACTGGGGGTGGATACCCAAGCTCTGCCTCGTGGATGCCTCGTGGGAGAGGGCGTGGTCAGAGAAGCTGCGCCTGTTGCGTGTGATTTGCCGAGATCCAGACAATTTCGACAAGGTTTTGGGCGAGTCTTTATTTCAATTTATGAGCTCCGATAACGATCCGGCTGACTTTGCTTCCGGTGATTATCACTACGTGCTGCATGATGAGCCGCCCACGCTGGCTATCTGGACCGAGAACGAGGCCCGCACCATGCGTGTCGACGGGCGCATGTTCCTGTCCATGACTTGGCCGGACGATCCAGCCATCGCGGTGGATTGGATCTTTGATGACATGTACGAAAAGGGCAGGGCCGGCCCGAACAAGTCGCCGCACCATGAGTGGATCGAGATTTACACCACGGACAATGAGCATCTGAATCAGGAGGCCGTCGCGTTGCAGATGGATAACTGGTCCGAGGAGATGAAGAACGTCCGGATCTACGGGCAGCCCATCACTTTTTCCAATAGGATTCATCCGCTTTACACCGACATTTCCCGCTCATGGTGCTATAACTGCCAGAAAACCGTTGTGGCGCAAGCCAAGCGATGCCCGGTCTGTCATTCCGAGGACGTGAACGAATTCCTGCATTTTACCGAGTTTGAGGTGTCGCAGACATGGCCCTGCATCTGGGTTCTGGACCCGCATCCGAGAAAGCCGCATATGTTCCTGTGGGCGCAGATTGACCCGTCTGACGACATCTGGGTGGTGGCCGAGGGGCAGGTGGAGGGCGATCCGTCCGAGGTCCGCGAGCGGGTAGAGATGATTGAATCTTCTCTTGGGCTGCACACCGTTGAGCGCATCATGGACCCGAATATGGGCTTGTCACCGGCCAGTTCAAAGCGCGGCGTGACATGGCAGAGTGAGTTTTCTGATGCCGGACTGGAGTGCGACCTAGCGGATGATTCTGATGTCGGCAGGGGGCGTATCAACGAGTTTCTGCGTCCCGATCCATATCGCTTGCAGCCGAGAATGCACATCCATCCGCGTTGTCAGGTGACGAACTTCCAGATGAAACGCTACACTTGGGACGAGCACAAGAAGGGATTGGAGCGAGATATCAAGCAAAAACCGAGGCCGAAATATGACGACTTTCCGACTTGCCTCAAGTATCTGATGAACCGTAACCCGCAATTTTCATGGCTGCGCGAGGGCGCTCCCGTGATCCACCGACCGGGCAAGCGCAAGGGAGCTTACTGATGGCAACGAAGATAATCTGTGATGGCTGTAACGAGCCCATCGAGACCGGCGAAGAGGTCCATGTCGTGGGTTTCTTCCGCAAGCGGGAATACTGTGACAAGTGCTTCCCGGCAGCGGTGCAGTATCTTGAGTCCAGAGACGCGCTGCATGATGTCGTGGCTGACAAGTGGAGGAAAGGACTCAAGCGCATCAACAAAAACGGGTTGGAACAACTGGAGGAGCTGCCAGATCATGATCGGTCGTAACAAGGCGGGACAGTGCATTGTCTGTGGCGAGCCGACCCACGAGGTGGTGGTGAAGCACAAGCCGGGGCATCCCCGTGCGGGAGAGCCTGCGCAGATCGGAGAACGCCTCCCGGACGTCACGCGAGCGCAGTTGTTGCTCGTTGACGGCTCCAATACGGCGATTGATGTTTGCGCGGATTGTCACGACAAGGTGGAAGGCAGCCTGACGGATATCTGGAAGTCCGCCATGGAAGCAATGTCGTTTGACCGGGCGCACTGGAAGACAGACGGTGCAAAGGCGTTCACCCCGGAGCAACTTGACACGGCGGATGCGACCTGCCTACACCTGGTGGATAACGTCCCTGTTGGGATCTTGTATCAGGAGCCTGCCACGAATGCCTGAGCTGAGGAGAACGCGCCAGCGTCGGTCACAATCTGTTGACCGGGAAAAGATATATCACCGCGTCAAGAAATTCTATGACGAGGATCTAACCAACAACACCAGCGACCGCGAGGCGCGCATTCAGCGTTACGCGAAGTTCCGCATGTGGACGGAGGGCAAGGACTTTCCGTGGGAATCAGCCAGCGATATTGGCCTCCCGGACATGATGGAGAAGTCGCTGCGCCTCCAGGACACGCTGCACAATGCGGTGATGTCCCAGCGCCCGCCGGTCTCTGCGGTTGCGCACAACAAGGGCGATAAGAACAAGCAGGAGACCATCGACAACCTGATTGATTACCAGTTCTTTTCCGAGCAGTGCGGCGAAGAGATTGTAGGCGAGCTGGCAGATGCCTTTACCAATGACGGCGTGTTTACGGCCTTTATCCCATGGGTGAGAGAGCGCCGGGAGGTCAGCGATACCCGGCTATTTGACCCCATCCCGGCGGATGCGCTCCCTTTCGAGTATTTCTCACAACTGCTTGCTCAGGCTTTTCCGCAGGGGCGGGCTCAGCCTGCCTCCAAGGATGGCTGGGACTGGAGCCTGTCTATCCCCGGCGAGTTTGGTGTGCCCGAGAGGGCCACCGCAAAGTTCTACACGCGTCCGGACGGCACCGTGGAAATGGCGATGGACCGTGCGGTGGTGGTGTATGACGGCCCGCGTGTCATCGTCAAGGACTATGAGGATGTGCTGCATCCGGCCCGAGCGGCGAATCTACAGCCCCCCGGCCCAAGCAATCCCGGCGGCTCTCCGCATGTCATTATGCGTGACTTCCCCAGCGTGGACGAGATTAAGCGGCTGGCGAAGAGTGGCTTTTACGACCTGATCACCAAGGAAGAGTTGGGCTCGCTTGATACCCACTCCCCACGCGATCAAGACAACGAAGAGGAGATTGCCAAGGACGACCTGGCTGGCCGGCAGGAATCCCCCGCGCCGCTGGATGTTGCGAAGTCGCACACCAAGCTGACTCGCCTGACCTGCTTCGACTGCTTCGACATTGATGGCGACGGCATCGACGAAGACATGATTTTCTGGGTGTTGCTGGAGCCCGCTATTGTCATTAAGGCCCGCAGGCTCACAGAGATGTACCCGGCGAATCCACCGCGCAGGCCCTTTGCCGAAGCCAGCATGATCCCAATCAGGGGGCGCAGGAACGGGATCTCAATGCTGGAGATGGTGGAGAATATCCACGATACGCAGAAGGTGCTGTTTGACCAGACAGTGGATTCCGGGACGCTGGCCAATGCGCCTTTCGGCTTTTACCGGGCCTCCGGAAGCATGAAGCCGGAGGTGTTGCGACTCTGGCCCGGGGAGATGTATCCGCTGGCCGATCCAAGCCGCGATGTGAACTTCCCGCAGCTTGGTGGCAATCAGCAGTCCTTCGGCATCAACATGCTGACTATCCTCGGGCAGATGGAGGAACGCCTGACTACGATTGGCGACCTTCAGCTCGGGCGCGTACCGGCCGGCAAGTCTTCCGCGCTACGCACATCAGGCAACATGGCTATGCTCCAGAGCCAGGGCGAGGCGAGGCCAGAGCGCATTCTCAGGCGCTTTTTCGTGGGACTGTCCGAAATATGGGCGCAGATCCATGAGCTAAACCAGCATTTTCTGCCGAAAGAAAAGCAGTTCAGAGTTTCCGGGATAACGCGACCCAGCGAAGATCCTTACCAGAACGTCACCGACAAGAGCGAGATTGCGGGGCGCTTTTCCTTCACCTTCTCCGCCAACGTGCTGAACACCTCCAAGCAGGCGATTCAGGAGTCCTTGCGCGAGTTGCTCGGCACCTATGTCTCCGGGCTCGGCTTCCAGCTTGGGATTGTCGGGCCAGATCAGGTTTATCGCCTGTTCCGTGATTACGGCAAGTCCTTGGGACAAGACCCAGACATCTACCTGAAGGAGCCTTCTCCGGGCGCGGCAGGTCCGTTTATTCTGGCCGAGGAGGCGATCCATCAGATTATGAACAGCCAGATGCCGGAGGGCAGGGCTGCCGAGCAGGGCGGCACGCAGGAGCACTTGCAGAAGTTGCAGGCGTTCTTCGAGTCCGACAACTTTGGCATGCTGGACCAGAACCAGACCGATATCTTCAAGGTCTGGGCCGACAAGATGGCAGATGTTGCCCGCGTCGAGGCGCAGCAGCAGGCGCAGGCGCAGGCAGCGCAGGAGTTGGCGCAATCCCGTGGCGGTGGCCAGGCAGGCCGCCCGCCAGAGCAAGGCCCGCCAGATCTTGCCAATGCGCAGGTGGCCGGTGGCGAGCTGCTGGATGAGTCTCTGCCCACGGCCGGTGGCGGCGCTAACCCAGGGGGTGTCCAGTGAGCTTTGACCGATCAGACTGGGCGGATGTCCTTGCGGCGCGCGGCAAAGATCGTGCCAGAGCAGAGCGCCCGAACCTAGAGCTGCTCGGGCAGGCCGAAGTCAGGATGTCGGCGCTGACCGGGGACCGACACTGGGATACTTATCTCAGCTACATCCAGAGCGCCATCGAGACCACCAAGCTACAGCGAACCCAGTTCGAGACCAGCCTGATGGACCCAGACCTGATGGATTCCCCGGAAATTCTGCGCCTCAAGACACACATCAACCGTTGCTCGGAGCGCATTATTGCGTGGGAATCGGCGCTTTCCTTGCCTGTGGACATCATCCGCGAGGGCAGCAAAGCACGCGGGATTCTTGAGCGGCTCGAAGAGAAAGATCCAAACTGACGCTTGACAAGTCCCAATTTTGGGCTAAACATTGGTTTACAGGTGAAGTGAGTGCTTACTTACCAACCTGCTTGATTCGGTCGTATAGCACGACGACGGTGCTGACACACGGCAAAGACTGTGAGGAAAGATGACTGACGCAATCGACGAGAATCTCGAACCCGGCGAAAAGGGTAAGGGAGTCCAGCAAGGTGACACGACACAGGCTGGGCAGGAGTTCGTTCCTCCGAAAGATGGTTCGTGGGTTCCTGTGACGCGGCTTAACGAGGTTTTGTCCTCAAAGAGCCAGGTTGAACAGGAGATGGCTGAACTCAGGGGTGAGGTAGCCACCCTCAAGAAAAGTGCGGAGACGCCGCGAGAGTATAGTCGGGCCGAGCTGGGCCAGTTCGTGGAAAACGGACAAATGAGCCAGCCGGAAGCCGACACCATATTCGAGCAGCAGGCTGTGCGCAGGATTGAGGCCAATGTCACGCAAACGGTATCCGAAGGACTCAAGCAAAGCCAAGCGGCTACGCAGGTTCAGTCGGATGTTGCAGCGTACAAGGCGGCAGCCCCTGAAGTGATGCAGGCAGGCTCTCAGGAGCGTTTGCGGTTGGAGCAGGAGTACCAGTTCCTTGTCGGCAGAGGTTATGCGGCCGATCAGGCTACCGAGTTACTCGCACTTCGAGCCGTATACGGGCCGGTGGAGCGGATGCAGAGAGGCCGACCGGAAATTCCCGAGACCCATCAGGAAACTGGCGGGGTCGGGGGGCAAAGCGCAGAAGGTGCCAATCAGGACGGCACCCCGAAGGGATTGAGTGCTTCGGAGAAGGCGTACTACGCCGATGGGATCAGCAAGGGTATTTATGCTGATTGGAACGCGGTGGAAGCTGAGTTGAAGTACGCCAACAAAGGATTACGCAAGCGCATGGGTGCCAGAGCTTGATCGCAGTCGTTCGTTCCACATGGAGCATTCGAGATCGGGCCAAGGCATCAGTAGCTCCGGGGAAACCGAGCGGCAGGGTGACGGGTGGTTGGATCGATGATCTGGCTGCGCTTGAAAAAGCCGTCATACTCTGTGACTTCTGTGATCACAAATTCAAGCCATCGAATTACGGATATGCGAAACAACGGCAGGTAGTGCCGGGGTATTCGTATGTAATTGGCGATTGCGATGGCTGTAAACGGTCTTTTGTGCGTTGCAGTCTGTTTTTAAAGGAGTAAAGCCATGAAGGTAGTTGGCCTTCTGAGTGGCGGAGCACCAGTAATCAAGAAGTACCAGGTCAATGCGACCGTGGCGAATGCTGGGATTCCGCTCCTGATTGGTGGCGCAGGCGAGGCCGGGCTTGATTTGCCCAGCACAACCGCACTGAACGATGCGGTGGGTGTCAATCTCGACACGGCGACCTACGTTACCGCTCAGCAAACCGATGGCACCAGCGCAGAGCGCACGGTGTCCGTTATCATCAACCCCGATGCGATTCTCTCGGCTCGACTGTCTGGTGGCGCGACCACTGGCACCGCGCTGACTTCCCAAAGCGTTGACACTGCTTCCACTGATGGCCTTGCCGTAACCGCTGGTGATTATTCAACCACGACCATGGACGAGGGCACTATCTGGTGCTACAGCGGCGCAAACGCCGGGCAGAAACGGAAGATCACTTCGGTCAGCACAACCGCCGCGACGGTTACGGTGGCTTTCGATTACGACATCGCGGTAGGCGACCAGTTTTTGAATGCCAATATCTCCGTGATGGACGTTCCCACCCCGACACTGACCTCCGATTTTCTGGAGTTTGATGCCTCGGCGGCTGCGGCTTCCAATACGGCGGAACTGGCTATTATCGAGCTTCTGCTTCGGGATGCGGGAGATGACGGCAAGAACAACTCGTTCGCGCTGGCCATCCTCCGGGATCATGTCCTGAATCAGGGCGACGCGTAACAGGAGACTATCATGGGTGTACCACATACTTCTGGTGCCTTTGGAGACCTTCTGGACCCGCGTTTCCAGAAAATCTTCAACGACCAGTACAACCAACTGCCCGACATGCTCGGAGAGCTGTACAGCTTTGCTCCGAACAACGGGCGCGATTCCATGCAGTGGTCGAGTGTCGGCTCCTACGGAGACTGGGGACAGTTTTCAGGGACCGTCAACTACGATTCGGCTTCGCAGGGCTACGACACCACGGCGACTCACGTAGAGTTTGCCAGCGGGGTCCAGGTCGAGCGCAAGCTGTTTGACGACGACCAGTACAACATCATGGATCAGAGGCCACGCGGCCTCGCCACGGCAGCTCAGAGGACTCGCCAGAAACATGGCGCGAGAATCCTGAACAACGCCTTTTCCGTGGACAGCTTCTTCTACAACAACAGCGAAGGCGTTGCGCTGTGTTCCAACAGTCACACCACCACATCAGGGGCATCCACGGCATCGGGATTTGACAATCTCGGCACCGCAGCCCTGACGGCAACGGCGGTGGCTGCGGCACGGATTCAGATGGTGGGCTACCGCGATGACCGGGCGAACCGGATCTCCGTGATGCCTAACGAAATCTGGATTCCGCCGGATCTTTACGAGGAAGCCTTTGAGATCGTGTCCAGCATGGGCAAGGTCGATACGGCCAACAACAATCGCAATGTCCATGAGGGCGCGTACACCATCAAGGAATGGAACTACCTGACTGATACCAACAACTGGTTCATGACGGATTCCGCCTTGCGTGGCCAGAGCGTTCACTGGATTGACCGGGTGCCGGTGGAGTTTGCCTTCGCTGAAGACCTGGACACGCTGATTGCCAAGTGGAGAGGCTACACTCGATATGCCAACGCATGGACCGACTGGAGGTTCATCATGGGGCATAGCGTCAGCTAAGGACGGACGGGGGCGAAAGCCCCCTTCCTGCCTCGGAGATATCCATGCAGCTCACTGTAATCATCAACACCATCCCGAAGCATGCCGAGAGCGTGAAGGCGAGAGCCACCGCGTTGCTTGAGGGCATGGAGCGGGAGTTTGCCGCGACCACTGTGACGGTTGCTGAGGTGAAGAATGCCAAACGCAAGATTCAAAAATCACGGGGGCAGAAAGCCGCCTCCAACGGGAAAGACGGCGGGAAGTAGCGGTTCAGTCCGCGAGAAGCCTGCGTTCCCGAGTACCGGCGTGCCGGGTAAGACCCAGCCTGCCAATCGCTCTGCGGGCGTGACTAGGGCGACGATTCATCCGAAGTCGGAGGGGTTGTGAGCCCCGGCTTCGACGATGATTTCCAAGCCGAGATGGACTTGCAAAGTCTCATACAGGCCGAGGATATTCAGAAGGACAGTGCTCGCATGTCCCGAGCACGGACTTTTGCGGAGCAACGAGCGGAGAAGGCCAGTGGTGCCGTCGGCAAGATATTTGGCGAGCGAGAACGCAGGCCATTCAACGGGGCTGTGAAAAACGGCTTCGCTTCAAAAAAGAAGTGACACGCGCTGGAACATCGAGGCTACGCGATGCCCATCCCATAGCGCAATCGTGGCAAAGAGGATAACGAAATGAGTTTTCTGACAAAATACGGCACCCTCTGGGGTGCAATTCCACAAACCGCTGGTCGGATTCACTGGGTAGCACCGGGAGCCGGCGGTTATACCGTTGACGGCAGGACCTATCGCGCCTCCGACAACAACGATGGTCTTTCTCCCGAGCGGGCCTTGGCCACGCTTGATCAAGCGCAGGCCAACGTGACTGCATCAGCAGGGGAAGTCATTGTCCTGCTACCCGGATCGCATTCCCCCACCGCAAGCATCGCTGCCTCCAAGGCGGGCGTAACCTATACCGGGCTTCCCGGCGGCGCTGGGAACTTCACGAAGCAGAAGACCACCATCGCTGCGGTGACGGGCGACCAGAACATCAATGTCACGGCTGCTGACATCGAGATCGCTTATCTCAATGTCATTCCGGTAACCGCAGACAGCGCCATTGACGCTTCTGCTGCTGCTGACCGGCTGCACATCCATCACTGCTCCTTCGATCTGAACACGCCTGCCGTGAACGCGGCGACCATCGGCGTGGACTTCATCGGCGCTGCCAGCGATGTGATTGTAGAGGACTGCTACTTCAACTCTGACGGAGCGCAGGGTGCGGCAATCGTGGCGGGAGCCACTACTGGCTGCCTCATCCAGAACAACATCTTCATCGCAACTGCCGGCACCTGGGTTTCCGCTATCACGCAGGCTGCCGCAGGTCGGCGTCTTATCGTGAGGGGCAATGAGTTCGATGCGACCTCTGCCACAATCACCAATGGCTGCCTTGGCACCACAGGCGGCGACGTGGACCAGGCGTTCTTCATCGGGAACCATAACTCGGTGCGCGTCACCAAGATGGTCGATGGCTTTGACGGCGGAGATGCCGTCATTGCTGTGAACTACATCGGAACGCTTGGCGGCGGCACTGGCGGCACGCTCGTTACCCTGACCACCTAACAGGAGCTGAAAATGCCTGAAGCACTGAAGGAAGACACGTCTCCCCTGCTGCGTCCCCACCAGAAGGAGGAGATGCTGGAGGAGAAAACCCGGATCGAGCGCACGCTCGGAGCTCCGGCGCATATTGCGAGTCAGATACAAGATCGGGGAGCTCTGACTCGTCAGCTTCGCAAGCTCGATCATCAGCTTGCAACGCAGACCCCGAAGGCATATGAGGGCAAGAAAAAGGATGCGGCGGCTGCTCGTGAGTCAGAGCTGCGCGATGCCATCTGTGCAGGCATGCCGACTCAGGAGGAGATGCGCAAGAACCCCCCCGGTGCGGTAGACAAGCACCGCCTGTGGGAGTCTCGCAACAAGGCCAATCTGCTGGAGTGGAAGAACATTCGCTTACGGCTACATGCCTCCGGCGACTCAGGCAGCTTGCGGGATGACCGTGATGTGGCCAACTTCGAGCGGTATCGTCCGGTAGGCGGCGCTCAGCAGCTCAATATGGCTGGCGCTCAGATTTCAGGTAAGGACTACCATTTTCCGCCCGGACAGATCCCCGCCAGAAACGTGATGTCCGAGGAAGATCGGGCCGCACACAAGGCTGAGATGGCCACGTTGCAGGCCGAGATTGACAGCATGCGGGCCGAGATCAAGGGAATTGGCGCTAAGGCGAAAGCCAACGCCCAGAAAGCTGCGTCTGGCGGCATGGAGTAGACCGTGGCTTTTCCCTACACTTCGTATGAGTCATTCGAACTGGGAACGCTCGGGAACTTCGATGCGGAGTCCGATACCAACTCAAAGCTGGACTTTCCACACTACAGCGAGCTGGCCCGCACCCCGGGCCTCGCAATGCCCTATCGTGGCTCAAACTGCATGCGCGTGGACCTTGCGGGCGGCACGGGCGCTGCGTATGTGCAGGAGACCGGCGACTGGGATCTATCCGCGACCAACACCCTGTATTTTCGCTTCATGTTCTGGTTTGGCGGCTCTCCGGTTATGGCGTCCGATGATGTCTTCGGGATCTGGCAGCTCTGGAGCGCCACCAATACCGTAGAGGCCACCTGTTTCGTGGAATACACGACTGCTACCGGCTACCGGCTCGGGATTAACGAGACCGCTGCGGCGGCAAGCGCAAGTTTCCTGCCGTTGACGTTGAACGAATGGCACTCTGTGGAGCTCGCCGTCACCATTGATGATGGTGTTAGCAATGACGGCACCATTGATATGTGGCTTGACGGCGGAGCTGCTACCCAAATTACGGGGCTCGATCAAGGCGCGATCACTTCTGGTGTGCTCGGAACGGTTGGCATTGATGCCGGGACCACCGCAGGCACTTGCCTCTTTGATGAGGTGATTGCTGACGATGCGCGGGTCTACGGGCCAGATCGCAGATTCCAGGATGAGGTGATGATGTTTGAGTCAGGGCACGCTTTTGTCGGCCCGGGCAAGATCAAGAACATCACGCTGCTCTCTGGCGCAGGTACTGACAACGTGCTGGTGGTTCACGACACAGACAATGCCAACACCAACGATGTTGGGCGCACTGTGGTGGAGCTGAAGAATACTGCCAATAACGAGACGGTCGATCCAGCGGGCGTGCCGGTGGATGTTTCACGTGGAGCCTATGTCTCGCTGACCGGGACAAACCCAAGGGCGTTGGTACAGATTGGCAGGGCTGTGGCCTACGGCAGCGATGGCGCTATCCGAAACTATGGTCTCCGCCGGAGGAACGTGTAATGAAACTGCATCAGATTCAAGACCCGCCCGGCGTCAAGGACATGGTGACGCTGCTGGAGTTCCTCGGCGACCCGAAGCGTTACGCAGAGCATCTGGCCGGGATGCAGAAGTTGAAGGACGATTTGAATATCCGCATCGGCAAGCTGGGCACGGCCCGTGACATTGAATCCTTGCGGGCTCAGGCGACCACCGACCGCAAGCTGGCGTCAGAGCTGGTAAAGAAAGGCAGGGCAGAGGCCGTCGAAAAGAACAAGGAACTGGATTTGATGCGCGGGCGGATGGAGGCAGAGATTGCGGCCTCGAAAAATGCTCGCCGGCAATCCGAGATGGAGATTCGGAAATATACCAACCTCCGTGGAGACCTTGAAAAGCACAAGGCCAAGGCGGATGAGGAGCTGGGTAAGAAGCTGGCTTTAGCCGCGCACGCCAAGGAGAAAGCCGAGGCGGTGCGTCGGGATTTTGAGGGTAAATTGAAGACCCTGAAAGAGCAGGTTTTAGCGGTCTGATTGGGCGGGACATGAGGCGCTTTGGCTATTGGAACGGCGCACATGGTTGCGCCGTTTTCGCGTAAGAGGATAAGTATATGGCAGCGGGCGATATCACATTATTTGAAGAATTCCTTGGTGTTGTCGGCATCGGAGGCCACGACCTGGATGGCGATGTCATCAAGCTCGGCCTGATTGATGCCGTGGTTACACCAACCGCTGCTGACGCAACGCCGGCATGGGGGGTAGCCAGCGGTGTCGATTACGATGGCAACGAGGTGACGACCGGGAGTTCGTATTCAGCAGGCGGTCCTGACATCAGCGCGACTTACTCCGAGGCGGGGGGAACGGCCACGCTGGACGCGACGGATGTGGTGATTGCACTCGATGCGGCTGGCTTTACCGATGCGCGGTGGGGGATTATCTACAACGAAACGGCCACCAACAATGAGGCGATTGCATTCTTCGACCTTGGATCGGCCCGCTCCATTGCCGCTGGCTCACTGACGATTACCTGGAATGCCTCCGGCATTGCCACGATGGCGTAATTTATGGATCTCAGAGCTCTCATCTTATCCGAGCCGCTGAACGCCGGGAAAACTGACCAGCAAGTGCTGGACTGGCTGAACGAGAACGTGGGCAGGAATCTCGTCTCGTTGACTGGAGACCAGATACGGCAGGCTTCGGATGAGGCGGGGTACAGCGCACTCACTGGCGCCAAGAAGGCGCAATGGCTGGCCTTCTGTTCGGGTGATTCTATTGACCCGTTTGGCGTGGTGAATGTTGCTATAGTAAAGGATATTTTCGGTGATGGAAGCCAGACCGTAACCAACCTTGCTGGGCTTAGGGTGGAGCAAATTCAGCGGTGGCATGAGGCGTCAGATGCGAGACATCCAGTAACCCTTCATGAAGTTGGCGTAGCGAGGGCTCTCTAATGGCTACTACTACGATCGCATATACCGCTGCCGCAACAATTACTATTGGCGTTGATGTAACGCCACTCGCATCGAGCGCGACCTTTGTTGCTGGCCGGGAATCCGCCGCTATAACGAACAGCACAAACAAGTTTATTGACGCTCTGCTCTCGGGCAAAATCACCGTGGGAACAACGCCCACGATTGATACGCAAATTCAGATATGGGTAGTTGCTGGACTTGATGAAACCCCGACATGGCCAGACGTGCTGGACGGGACGGATTCTGATGAGACGTGGGCAAGCGTCGGCGTGAGAAATGGCGCAGCCGTACTTTTGCATACGCTTGATGTGGATTCCACGACCAGCGACAGGGCATACCCGTTTTCAGGGCTGTCAATAGCATCAGCGTTTGGTGGCATCATGCCTGATGATTGGTTGGTTTGGGTGACCCACAACACAGGCGTTGCTCTAAACACCACCGCTGGCAATCACAACATGAAATACATCGGTATTAAGTACGATTCCGCATGAGCCATACCGTAATCCCATACCGCCGTAGAGCTATTGGCAACAGAGCGCCGAAGGGTAACTTTGTTCTTAATAAAGACAGTATTCAAGCGCAGGGGCTTGACCACTGGATGCCTGTTGTTAATGGAGATGCGCTTTCTGCTCTCAGGGATTTCAGCCCCTATAACCGGCCTCCCCCTGACGACATTTCATCCCCCGGAGTCCCTACGGTCGAAACAGCACTAACGGCGAAGTTTGGGGTCCACTTCACGGCAGAAGATTTCCACACACAATGGACTTCCGGCAAATACGCATGGATGGCGAAGCAGGCATTTACCCGTGTGGTGCGGTTCTATTTCACAGGAGACGTTAGCGCGTTATCTGATACAGGCGGGCATTCGTTGTGGACTGTTGGTAACAGAGCCGATATATCAATCGGAGCCTCAGATAGCGGACAATCAGCAGGGGAGATGGGGGCATATTGGTATGATGGCGCGTTCCGTAATTTGAGCGCGGGAACGGTAGCGTCCACAGATCAGTTTATTGTCCACGAAATTGTGTACTCACATGAATCAGGCGACCAGCGGCTATATTTAGACGGCAATCTTGTAGATTCATCCACGCTATCAGCAGCAATCATACACAGCACGGTAAGGTCGGCTGGACTTGGCGGGCGGGAGTGGTCTGTAACCCACTCACCCCCCATGGTGGTGATACACGCATTGCAATCAGGCAGGGCATGGAAGGACGCGGAAGCAGCGCATTCATGGCACCCACAAACCCGCTGGGATCTCTACTACCAGCCCGGCAGACGCTTCATCAGCATCCCGGCAGGTGGTGGAGACACCATCAATGCAGGCGCACCAGCCACGATGGTGTGGACCGAAAACACAGCCGCAGTGGATGAATCCATAGCCACCAACACGCCCCCGGCCATGACGTGGACGCCAAATGCAGCCACTATTGGGGAAGGCGTAGATGCAGGCGCACCCGCTACGATGGCATGGACAACCAACACCGCAGCGGTCAATGAGTCGATTGCCACGGGGACGCAGGCTCTCACGTGGACGACCAATAAGGCGACTATCGAGGAGGCGGTTACTGCCTCTGCCCCAGCCACGATGACGTGGAGTACGAATCAAGCGGCAGTCTCGGGCGCTGATATCGTAACCGCCGGCACGCCCGCGACGATGACGTGGGTGACTTATCAGGCGGACATCCAGGTGGGCAGCGGCGGCACACGCAGGCAACGGCAGATCAGTTCTCTGGTCAATAGCCGCAGGAACAGAGCATGAGCGCAACCTCACAACTAACGGATTTTAATGATATTTTCACGGACCTCTCCAATCGCGTAAGGATTGAGACGGGGATTGTTGCGGGTGAAAATCAAGCTAAGCGGTACTGTAATATCGCCCTTCAGGACACCGCAATCGGTTTTGGCGAAAAGCTGCCGTGGATGGAGCGCACTGCTACGCTGATCACGCAGCCGGATTACAACACTGGGACAGTGACCATCACGCAGGGCAGCACGGCACTGGCCGGGGTCGGCACATTGTGGGCTACGAATAATGCCTTCAGCTTCGTCAACATGCGGGCTGGCGGCAAGATCGTGATCAATGGTGCCCCGGAGATATACGAAATCGCATCAGTGACGGACGACACCAATGTGGTGCTCTCCAGCATGTTCGTGGCAGCGGATGTCGCTGCGGTGAGTTATTTATACTTCGAGGATGAGTACGACTTGGATGCTGACTTCCTGCGACCCATCAGCGCCAGCTTTTTCGACCAGGCCGCGACCATTGAGCTGATTCCGCGACGCGAGTTCAGGCTGCGTTATGTGCGCAGCAATGTCCCGGGCAAGCCCCTAGTAGCCTCCATTTTCGACCGCGCTCCGAGTGGGGACACCACCCCGAGGCGACGGGTCAAGCTCTGGAAACCGCCGGACGAGGCGTACATGATCCCGTACGTGTTCGTAACCAACAAGCTGGCGGTATCGGCTGCGGGTGTGGCACAGACCAGCATGGTCGCGGATACCGACGAGCCCATCATCCCGCTCCAGTACCGGCACGCCATTGTGCTGCATGCCCTGTACCACTGGTATCGGGACAAGCGCGATGACGACCGCTCCGTGCAGGCCAAGGGGGAATACACGGACCTCATGCTGCGCATAACGGGTGACAACGAGATTGGGTCCAATCGACCACAGCTTCGCCCGAGGGTGACGCCTTACGCTAACAGCGCCCGCAAGCCTTATCGGCGTGGACGCACTGGCAGACACGTAACCGGAGACGGTTTCGATAACATGCGCTGATGGCTACCAAGCGACAATTCGTTTCACACACCCTTGGCGGTGGCTGGGCTACCGACTTCGGCCCTGTTGCGCCCGTAGGGGCTGACCAGTCCGGGCGTGTGAGCATCCCGTTTCTGGTGGAGGCGGAGAATTGTTTTTACGAGCTGGACGGCGGGCCGCATAAAATCGGCGGCAGCACCAACGTCAACAGCACCGCGCTGGAGTCCGGGGCAGATATACGTGGGATCTTTGACCTGTGGCTGATGGGCACGTCTGGCTCCCCCACGCAGCACCGCATCACGCACGTTGGCACCACCATCAAGAAAGATGACGCCGACGGCACCTTCACAAACCTGTTCACCGGGCTGGAGACGGGCAAGAACCCCTCCTACATGGTGATGGAAGACCTGCTGATAATGGCCTCTGACTCCACGGTGGATGTGCCGAAGAGCTGGGATGGCACCACCGCGCAGAATCTCGCCGGGACGCCGCCGAACTTCGCCTTTGCCGTGGAGCACAAGAATCGGGCGTGGGCATCGGGCGACGTGGCCAAGCCATCACGGTTGTACTACAGCGCCCTGCTGGATGGCGCAGACTGGATAGGCGCAGGCTCCGGCACCATCGACATCAGCCCGGATGACGGGGATAGAATCACAGGCCTTATATCGCACAAAAACGAGTTGTGGGTGTTCAAGGGGCCGTACCATGGGTCGATACACCGGATTGCCGGTAGCTCGCCCACAGGGGCCGACAGCTTCGCCAGAGACACCTTTATCGAGGGGCTTGGGAGCGTCAATCACAATTCCATCTTCCGTTTTCGGGATGACATCGGCTTTATGTGGTCCGATGGGTCCGTGCATAGCCTCAAGGCCACCGCTTCCTTCGGGGATTTCAGCGCTGGGGCGCTTTCTGCCGGGCATCACGAGTGGAACGACCAACACGTTAATCTTACCGCGCTAAATACGGCGCAGGCAGTGAATTCCCCTAGAAACGGCTACGTGTTGTTTGCTGTGCCCATTGATGGCTCCACTGTGCCGAGCATTATCCTGATGATGGACTATCGCTTTGACCCGGTGCGCTGGTCTACGTGGCCCGCTTACGCCTCGGTCAGCTTGGCTTCTGTGATTGATGCGAGTAACAGTAACCGGCACAAAATGGCGGCTGGCACGACAGATGGTTTCGTGACTTTTATAGGCCAGGTGGCCAGAAATATCAGCGGCAACGCGATCTCTTACAAGTGGACCACGCCGTTCGTGGACTACGGGAGCCCAATCCAGAGGAAGTACATCTCCATCGCGGCGCTTTCCTTCCAGCCACGCGGAGCCGGGAACATCACCTTCGGCTGGGGAAGGGACGGCAACACTATGCAGACCCATTCGATTGCCCAAGGCGGCTCATCGACGCTTGGCACCTTCGTGCTCGGCACCTCCGTGCTTGGTGGCGCGGCGCTTGCCAATAAGTTCATGGAGCTGGAGGAGGGCGGAGAGTTTGGTGCGATCCAGTATCAGGTGACGAATAGCACGGTAGACGATGATGTGGAGGTCCACGGGTTCTCAGTGGCGTTAAGCTCCGGAAGCTGGTCTACGGAGGGATAGATGGACTTTCTCGGCACCCCGGTCGCCTCCCTGCAATTAGGGCAACTGCGTCCTGCCAACACGACAGCAGCCAGCCTTTACACTTTGCCGGCTAATACCGAGACGAACGTGCGCTCCGTGATCGTCTGCAATGTCTCGTCAGCAGCGGCGAAACTCAGGATCTTTCATGATACTGATGGAACGACCTACGATCAGGGCACTGCGGTGTTTTATGACGCGCTGCTTGAAAGCGGCAGGACGCTTGAGTGGGAGCCAACCGATCTTTGGTTGAGGGATGTCTCTGGGCATATTGCGGTGCGCACGGACACTGCCAGCGCGCTGACCTTCAGCCTGTATGGGCGCGAGTTTGAAATTGCGGTGACGAGATGATCAGCTCTTACCCGACGCCCCCGACTGATTTTCTGCTTGAAGTTGCGAAAGGCAACATTGGCGGCGTCGTCGGGGTCAATAAATTTGGGCGTAATATGGACATCGCCGCAGGGACAACCGAGGATATCTGGGACGGTTCAGCGCTGTATTCATTTCCGGCTACCGCGCTGATGACGAGCATCAGTCAGACGACTGACCAGGTGGCAATGCGCGGGGCGACGATTGAGGTTCAGGGGCTTGATGCGAGCTGGGACGCGGTGACACAGAATGCCACCCTCGACGCCTCTGACACAACGACGGTAGTGACGCTGACGACTGCGCTGATAAGATGCTTCAGAATGAAGGTGCTGGCCAATGTGGTGGGTGCCTCAGAAATAAGGGTTCATAACGCAGGGGAGACCCAGGACTATGCGATTATCGGCACGGGAAACAACCAGACGGAAATGGCTATCTATACTGTGCCAAATGGCAAGACAGCCTATCTAGTAGACTACTATGCGAACATGAATCCAGCCGCCACCAAAGATCCAACCACCATGCAGATACGGTTGTGGTTTCGTGATAATGGCAATGGCCATGAGTCACGGCTTATGAACACGCTTGGGCTCGATGCAGATGCGACGTCGCATTTTAGTCACGCCTTCAATCCTTACATGATAGCGACGCAGAAAACGGATATTTATATCGACGGCACAACGGTGGGCAAGGCGGCGGACATCTCTGCCGGGTTCGATTTACTGCTGGGGACAAATTAAATGGCAATCAGTGTCTTTAAATCATGGATTTCCGGTGAGGTGCTCAGCGCGAGTGATTTAAACTCGTCCTTCACCCAAATCACGGGGAACGGAGAGGATCTCGGCTGGCCGGCAACGAAATCGAAGGACATGGATGGCAATGAGCTGGTGCTCGACGCCGACGGCGATTCCAGCCTTCACGTCAGCACGGATGACCAGCTTGACCTGAAGCTCCAAGGTGTGGATGCCTTCATCTTTGATGGCACCACTGCCTCCATTGTCAACGGCATGACCTTCGGCGCGACGGCGACCGGCACCGACCCGACAATCACGGCACAAGGCACTGACACCAACATTGGCATCAATCTCGTCACCAAGGGCACCGGGACGATCAAGCACAACGGCGTCACGGTCGCCGGCATGGATATTATCTCCAGCGGCAGCGCCTCGGCAGTGGCGTCCGTGGAGTTCACGGGACTCACCTCGGCCTATCAAGCGTACAAGCTGATCTTCGAGGGCTGCACCCCGGCAACCGACGGTACGAATCTCTCCATTCAGTTCAGTGATGACAACGGATCGACTTGGATGACTACCGTGGGCGATTACCATTGGTCTAACAGGTGGAATGATGCCGGCGCGGCCTCCATCGCTGGATCGACGAACGATTCGAGGATTTACCTCGTCGCCAACAATACATCGCAGGGCAGCACAGCGGGGGAGGAGGGGTGCGGCGAGGTGATTCTTTATAACCCATCAAGCGCCACCGACCGATGCAAGTTGACGTGCCAGATGACCTTTGGGCAAACCACGGGCGATCACGTCCATTCTGATGGGTCCGGGATGGCCACCGTGGATACGGCCATCGACGCCTTCCGGATACTGTATGTATCCGGCAACATCGCCGCCGTCAATTACACGCTTTATGGGCTAAAGAAATGAAACAGATCGTAGCTTGTTTTTGCATGGCTCTGGCGGCGAGCGCACCTGCCGCCGAGCAGGTAATTCCGACACCGAACGCCCTCTTTGTGGAGCGTAGCGGCGGTGACTTGCTGTGCCTGGCATTGAGCAATGACCCCGCCCTGATGTGGAAATGCCATCCCGTAGACAGGACAGTGACTTTCTCATGCCGGAAGGACGATTTGGCCGGGGGTGCTGTGTGCTTCAGGTGGAACGATGCGACCGACACCCAGATCATGAAGAGCAAAGGCAAGGTTCGCTTTTGATGGCGATATGAGCTTCCCTATCGAAATCCGCATAGCAAAAAACTCTGAAGGCGGAGTGGTGCGTGAGCTGGTGCGTGAAAGTGGCTTTGCGCCAGAGTCCTTGGCCATGCTGGACTGGACCGACATCGAGCCGTATTGGATTGTGGCGGAGAACGGGAAGATATGCGGCTGCTTGCAGGTGACGGTATCCAAGCCCATTGGCAGGCTGGAATACCTGGCCACCGATGATGCGCTAAACTTCCAGCAGAAGGCGCGAGTGGTGAAGAAACTGCTGGAGACGGGTTGTAACATGATTGGGCAGGCGGGTGTGCATATGTTGAGTGGAACGGTTCCCTTCAAGTACAAGGGCTACAAGCGCATGCTCAAGAGGCGCGGCGCAGTAATCACCAATCAGGGCAATGTGTTCCTGAAGCGAGTTTGAGGTAGCATCATGGGTGGATCAAGTCAGACCACAACGGTAACGCCGGCTCCTATTTCTGCGGAGGACCGGGCTTTCAAAGAGGGCTCTCTCAAGGTCCAGCAACAGCAGCTTGAGGCTTTGATTTCCCAGCAGGCTTTTCAGGAGAAGCAGTTTGGGCTGGTGGAGCCGCTACTTCAGCTTCAGGTTGAAGATGCGCAGACGGCCAGAGAGCGGGCGCTGGAGCTGCAACCCATCGAGGATGAGCTGATTCAGCGCCAACTGGAGATCATCCGGAGTGGTGGCGCTGCCACCCCTGAGCAGCAGGCCGCCATTGAGGGCGTGCGCCAGTCTTCATTGGAATCCGGGGAGCGTGACATTAACCGCTTTCAGGAGGAAGCCACAGGCAGGCTCAGGAGTGAGCTCGCACCATCGCTGGGGCTCCGTCCTACCGACTCACCGATACTTGACCGGGGCGCACTCATCGGGCAGGAGGCTGTGAGGCAGCAGGGCGATCTTGCGTCCAACCTGGCGACGGCTTCTGCTAATGCCGAACTTAACTTTCCGCTGGCCGCCAATCAGGTGCAGGGAGCCTTGAGCATCTCGCAGCAGCAGCTTGCCAGCTCAGCCAATCAGTTCCAGCAGCAACTGGTGCAGCAGGCATTCCTCAACCGCCAGCGTGTCGTGGGCGACACCGGCAACCAGGGCCTCGGACTCGCCAGCATCGGCTCAGGCGGCTTCCCGGGGCTTGGGACCGGCGGACAGATAAGTAACAGCTCATCGAAGTCAGGCGGCGGGCTCGGATCTATCCTGAGCGGTGGCGGTTCGCTGCTTTCGGGGGCGAGTGCGGCCGGGCTCTTCTCTTCCAAGGCCCTCAAAGACAACTTTGTGGCAATCGATGATGACGCAATTCTTGAGGAGTTTGCCGACATGGACATCGCCAAGTGGACGTACAAGGGCGAGGAGCGTCAGCATATCGGGCCTTTTGCCGAGGACTTCCAGCAGAAGTTCGATGTGGGTGACGGCGTGACTATTAACTTTATCGACGCCATCGGTGTGCTGGCTTCTGCCGTCAAGGCGCTGTCACGCAAGGCGCAGGTCGCCTGATATGCCATTGGGTCTAGGGTTTTCCGAGGAAGAGGAGTTTCTGTTCGCCAAGCCGCAAGCCAAGCTCGCGGAGGCAGGTGCGCTGCCGGGTGGTGGTGTGCCGCAACAGCAGCCTGTGCCGCAGCCAGAGGCTCCTACGCAAGCTCCCGTGGAAGCGCCGCAGCCAGCAGCGAAGAAGCCCATCGCGGGCGTCCCGCAGTTCAAAGACGATCCCATCGGTGCCATTGGCTTCCTGATGCAGCAGGCTGGTGCTGGACTTCAGGGCAAGGAAACGCCTTTGCAGCGGTTCCGGACTGAAGCGCGGCTGAATCGTGCGCAGGAGCTACAGAACTTCAATGCCGGGATCGATATGGTGGGCAAGCTGGAGAAGCAGATGCGCGGTCTCGATGAAGCGTCGCGTGCGGCCATGATTGAGTCCGTCAAGAAAAACACAAGCCTGGGCGATGTCCTGCCGCCGGAGATATTCGACATGCTCCAGAAGGGTGGAGATACGGCCAGCAAGATCGTGGATAGCTTCAAGGGCTTCGGGGAAGCGCAGAAACAGCTTCTGATAGATGCGGCGGGCGGCGATCCAGCAAAAGTGCCGGGCGTGATGAAGAACAAGGCCTTCATGGAGCTGCTGACGACATCCAGAGATCGTGAGCACGGGCCGAGTGCGGTTGCAAAGAGCAAGGCGGTGCAGGACTTTATCAAGAGCGTTGCGCCCGAGGAGGATCTGGCGAGCATCATAGACGCTGACACTGGGCTGCTGAAGATCAGCAACTCCGAGTTCATCACGCTAAATGACAAGCTGAAAGAAGTCAGTCCGGGGTTGGCGCTTTCTGACCCGGAGCTGGGCTTTGCGCTGGATAACCCCGGAGAAATGGGGCGGCTGTCTCAGGACCAGCGTGATTTGCGTGTCAAGGAGCAGATCAAGGCGTCTGAAAAGGCCAGCACCACGTCGCAGCTCGACAAGACCATCGCGGCGCTTAATCTGTCGCCAAAGGACGCGAAGGAAGCGCGGCTGCGGCACCTTGAGAAGCTCACCGGCAAAGGTGATTTTGACCGTCGCCTGGACGAGCTGGTTCGCAAGGGTGATATCACCGAGAAGGATGCGACCAAATTCCGCAAGGCAAAAATCGCCAAGGATTCTTCTGGCAAGGCGTTTTCGTTCTCCATTGGCGACGATGACACCATTACCTTCACCGAGGGCACCGCTGATAGCGTGGGCCGTGCCGCAGCGACGAAGAGAAAGCAGCGCGTCCTCACTAAACAGGTTGAGACGGTCAATTTCGTCGATATCTCGAACAGGATTGAGGGGGTGCTGCAAAGAAACGAGGGCGCTGGAACACGCGCTGCGAAACTCGCCAAAACGGCGGTAAATCTCCGTGCTGAAGTGAAGTCCGGGCTCAACATTTATCGCAGGACATTCGCGCAGCCCTCGAAGGCGTTCGGGAAGCTGTCCTTTGACCCGCAAAATGACGGCTCTGTGTCGCGGCTGGTTGATGACGTGGAGAAAACCGTGCAGCTCGACGGCGGTGAAACGGTTAAATTCTGGGGCAAGCTGGGGAACGCCTCGGCTGAGTTTAGATCGCTTATGCTGAGCGCAGCCATCGCGGGTGCTGCTGCTGCCGACCAGCGGGGACGTGGCCTGTCTGACAAGGATTTGGCGCTGTTTATGAAGCAGGTAGGCTTTGATGAGAGCGACCCAAGCTTGATCACCAAGCGGCTACGCTCCGTGCGCGACACCATCATGAGTAAGGCACGCCGGGAATGGCAGGCGGCTAACCCGGAGTTGGTAGCCAAGGGAGATCAGTTCCCCGGCTTCGATGCGATGATTGCCGGTGCGCCCGAGTTTATGTCCACCTCCGCCCTGAACAGGGCCGTTGATGAGCTTGGAAAAAACCCGAACAGCTTTGGAACTAACGAGGAAGTAACTGAATTGTTCGCTGAGCTAAAGCGCAGGGGAGGGAAGTAATGGCCACAGCCACGCTTGATTCAATTCTTCGTGCTCGGACCGGAGATCCGGAGGTGGCTCCGCCTGCGCCTGATGGCGAGGGGGCGGCGCTTGAGCAGAGGCTGGAGCAAGTGCTTGCTGCGCGTCAGCAGGCGCAGGCTGAAGCCGATGATTTTGGCAACACGCTGGAAGGACTTGCCGGGAATTTTGGTAGTGCGGGCTTGAGAACCATCATCAAGGGCGCTGGACTGCCCGCAAGAGCATTCAACGCCATGGCACAAGGCTACGCGGAGATTGCCGGGTCTTTGTCGGACTCTGATATCACCGCGCTGAAGATTCCCCTTGAGGGGGAGGACTTGCTGGAGATGGCTAATGCTGTTGGCCTCGCCGAAGAGCCAAAACGCGACACGTTCGCGCTTAGGACGGCCGAAAAAGCGGGTGAGTTTGCAACCATTGGTGGTCTCACCCTGCTGGGGCTGGGGCCGGCGGCTGGGAGAGGAAAGCTCCCCACGCTAGTTGAGCCGGGTAAATTTGAACGCACCAGACAGCTTGGCCGCAACATACGTGAAAGCGCGGTGGCCCCCGTCAGAGAGGCCCCGGGCCAGGCATTTCTGGCTGAGACATCTGCTTCGCTTGGTGGCGCAGCCGCCTCGGAGGGCGCGAGTCAACTGGGGCTGGACGATCCAGCCTCCCAGACGCTGGCGACATTGGCTGGGGCTGTGGTTTCTTCTGCACTTACGCCGCAGGCAAGCCTGGTCAAGCTCGGGCAAGTTCTGAATAAGCCTGTTGGTGAGGCGGCGAAGCAAGGTCTCGGTCTTGCCAAAGACGCGGGCAGTTTTCTTGCCACGGGCGGGCAGTCACAGGCCGAGAAGAACGTCGCCAGAATCGTGCAGGCCAATGCGACGAACAAAGAAACGGCGCTGAAAAACCTGGGCGCGGTTCAGCGCGAGCCTAGCGAACTGATCAGGGGCGGCCTGGAGGCCCCTGAGACCGGCGCACAAGCGGCTCAGGACTTTGGCCTACTTACGCTGGAGCGTACTGCTGCCCGGTCCACCATGGAAGACGCTCCGCGCCTCGGATCGAGGCTCAAGGAGCAGCAAGAGCTTGCTCCGCAGGCAGCCCGAGAGGCGACTCAGACCGCTACACTTGGTCGTGCTACACCGACGGATGCAGGCGTCCCGCAGGAGATATTCCAAGCGCGGAGGACGAAGGTGCTCGGCGAGCTGGAGGGTCGCGCAAGACAGGCCATTGATAACGTCAAGGAGCGCGTGAGCGGCATTTTCGCACGCACGGCGGACATCGAGGATTCCTCCAGGGTGATGCGCGAAGAGCTTGGCGGGACGCTAAAGGCCATGCGTGCTCAGGAATCTGTCGTTCACGGCAGGATTGATCGAGACCTTCCGATGTCTACGAGCGAGACCAAGGCAGAGCTGGGGCGGATTTTAAGTCCGGCCAGTGAACTGGAGAAGGCCGGCAAGGTTCCCGGGCGCTTCGTGAAATTCATCGGCAAGCTGAATCCCGCTGACGATGCCGGGAAGTTGCTCGAACTAAGAAGCGAAATTCTGGCGGAAATCAGGGACATCAACCCCGCGAAGAAAGGGGGGCGTGCTCTTATCCGCAACCTGACTCGATTGCAGAAAGCCATTCTTAAGGATGTGGGCGTTACCAGAGACGCACTCTCCGGCGCAAACCCGAACAGTAAGCAGGCTCAGTTGATTGAGGATGCGCTGTCTTTCTCCACCAAGCTGAACGATATGTTCACTCGCGGGCCGATAGGCAAGGTGCTCGGGTATCAGGGCGGCGAGCAGAAGGTTGCTGACATCCTGACGTTGGATAAGTTATTCCGTCCCGGGCGGGAGGGTGGTGTTGCGGCAGATCAAGTCGTGAAGGTGCTCGAACAAGCCAAGCTCATGGGGGGTCCGAATGTCACCAGTAATCTCAGAAAGTCGGCGCGGGACTTCATGGAAAGGCAGTTCCATGCCTTTGCTGTGGATGATAGCGGTGCTGTTGTGGCTGACAAGGCCAACATGTTCTTGAGGAGGTACGGCAGTTTCCTGGAGCGGTTCCCGCAGCTCAAGCAGGAGATGGGCGATCTGGAGTCCATGCAGCGCCTTGCTGACAAGGCCGGGGATAAGTTCACGCGAATGAGCAAGCTCGAACGTGAGCAGTCCGCTGCCGCCGTGTTCATCAAGCATGGGCCTGTAGATGCCATGGCCAAGGTGATGCGTACAGCCAAGCCGTGGGAGTCGATGCAGGCCCTGCTGAGAGAGGCCGGAAGAGACAAGAGCGGCGATGCCGTCAGGGGCCTGAAGTCTTCCTTCCTCGAATACATGATGCCGGCCATTAAAACGCCGCTGTCATTCGAGAAGTTCCTCTCAGCTCCGAAGGTTAAGCGTGTGATGTCACAGCTTTACACGCCAGATGAGATTAAGCGGATCGGAAACATCAAAAACGAGCTGGGCCGGATTAAGGCCAGTGAGCGCTCAGCTCTGGCTGGTGGCTCTGACACCGCACAGAACATCAATTACGCCACCTTGCTCGTAGCCCGCGTGATTGGCGCTAGGGTGGGCGCTGGCTTTGGCACCATTCAGAGCGCCGGTCTCGGCGCAAGCGCAGGCAAAGCTATCGTCACTAGGCTGAACAAGGGGCAGACAGAGAGGCTTCTCATGGAGGTGATAATGAACCCGGCCATGATGGAGCGGTTCCTGAAGATGAAGGTCGGCAAGGAGACGCCGGAACAGATTCGTGCGCTCCGCAGCTTCGTGTTCGCCGCAGGCTTCGATGATGCCGCTGTCGAGGGTGTAGAGCCTTAGCGTTCCCCAAAATCCACAACGAACTTTACGTCGTCCACGTCCTCAACCTCTCCTCCATTAGCGCGGACTACAAAGTACCCGGCGTCTTCACCGGCTTGGTGTACATGGCTTATCTTTTCGTGAGCCGCCTTGCTTAAAGCGGCTCTGATTTCGCTATCTGTCAGCGTTACTAGCATCATCTATCTCCTGTTAATCCTCATCGCCCATCAAAAAGGGGGCTCCCCGCTGTCGAACCTCGCCTGCGCCGGAGCCTTGGGCTTTGCTTGTGGCGCGTTTTCGGTTGACCTGCTGTCGAGCATTTCCATGTCTCGCGCCACGATCTCAGTGGTGTAGCGGTCGTTCCCTTCCTTGTCCTCCCACTTGCGGGTCTGAAGTCTGCCCTCGATAAAAACCTGAGAGCCTTTGTGCAGGTACTCGCCCATAATTTCAGCCACGCGCCCGAAGGCGACAACCCTGTGCCACTCCGTTTTCTCCTGTTTCTCGCCGCTGCTCTTGTCCTTCCACGATTCCGACGTGGCGACTGAGATGTTCGTTACGGCCCCTCCGCTGGGGAGGTACTTAACCTCTGGCTCTTGGCCAAGCCGGCCAATGATAATTGCTTTATTCACTCCACTCATCTGCTACTCCTCGTGTGTAAGAGACTTAAACCCGCCCTTCTCAAGCGATTGGTATACGGTTTGCCCGTTTTGGTCTTGTGCGTATGGCAAGAACACTTCTGTAAGCTCAGCCATTTCCGCATCCACTATCGCAAGCTGGGCCTCGATCCAGTCCTTCAGTATTCGCCATGCCACCCGCGCCGCCTGTTCGTTGGTCTTGAGCCGTTTTGGCACTTTGTTGTCGGCCTTCAGCGCACGAAACACCCCTTGAGTGTTTGCAGGCAACCGAAAGAAAACGATCCCGTGGGGGGTCATAATGCGGAAGGACATCGAGATCATTACAGCATCATCGTCATATTCAGAGAGAACAGCTTGAGCCTTTGCTAAGGCTAGCTTCCTCTGGATTTCGGCAGCGGTTTTCTCCGTGCTGATCCTCGTGGTGTAATTCAGTATTGCCATCACTCATCCTCCAGCCACACCGTAGTCAATCCGTCAGCCGCGAAGGGCTTTTTCAGAGTCGCAAACAGGATGGACTGCAAGCCGTTCTCAGCCATCTCCAGCGCCCACTCCAGCAGCTCGCCGCGTGACGAGACATCCAGCACGTCTACCCGGTCTAGCATAATCAGGTCCAGGCCCGATCTAGTAGCAATGGCTTCTGCGAGAACAGCATCTGCTCGCCACTGCTCCGATTCACTGCAAAGGGCGTAATCCCGGCCACCGATAGCAATGTCGAGATCGCTATCGACCTGCACCGGAGCCCATGTAGAGGGACCGCATGATGCCAGAAGGCTGTTGAAGGGGCCTAGCGTGGTCCCCAGCAACTCAGAGGGTATTCCGGTCGGGGATAGGGCCGCTTGTAGCAAGCACCAGCCCTCCACGTCCCTGTGGGCCGCCTGAGCCCGCTCCGCCAGCTTTGCCGTACTGTTAGTCCATGCTGTGGTGGTTGCCTCATCCGCAACCTTGAGCCCCGCCTCGTCGAACGAAAGAGCGGTCCCGCATTCCGGGCAGCTCAGCTCGGCATGATTGTTTGCAATCGCTATGGCGGCAGATTCCAGCGCCTGCTCTTGCTTGTTTTTCTGGGGCTCCCACGTCTCCGCCTTCTTTGAGCCGTAGCCTTCCCCAGTAATGCCTTTCCACACGGCACGTGCTGACTTGGCCTGCTGCTCGGCTTCACGCTCAGCCACCTCGAAGCCACCACGGAACAAGGGCATGAGCTGCTTAATCTTCTCCGTGTCTCCGCCACGTGCTGTCAGCAGCGGGGCAATGTCATCCTTGTTGGCGCTCACCCCCATTAGGTCGAACAGGAAGGACTTTCTGCGGCCCTCCTTCTGTGCTGCAAAGCGATGTGGCTCGAGAACGAAGCGCAATGGGTCAATCTCGTCCGTGCAGACTAGGCCATCAGGCGGGATATCATCACTGATAGTCACGGTGCGCCCACGGTTCTCGCCGGCCTCATCGGCCCATAGCGCGGACAGGGTTGCGGTGTCATGCCCGTCCGCGATCATCTTTCCGTAGTCGCCCTTGAGTTTTACCCGTGCAGGCTCTCCAGTGAGCAGCATGCGTATCGCCTGCTGGATGGATGTTTTGCCGGTAAAGTTGTTCCCACAGAACAGGGTGACGGGGCCGATGGGGGTTGGCCCGATGGCATCAACTCCCAGGAAATGCGTGACGGTGAGTTCTGACAGCTTCACTCGACCTCTCCTGCCCCCATGCGGGTTCGGGCATCTTCGATCCGTAGCTTGGCAATACGCTGCGCGGTCTGATTCAGCTCGGGCACCATGTTTTCGGCATCATCCAGCCCGGTAAGGTCGCCATTGGTCTCTGCGTCACCGATAGCTTTGAGTACCTCTTTGATGGTGATGACGGCATCATCAGGGGCGTTCGCCTCACTATCGGCTACGTTCGCAGCAGGCTCATCTGGCTCTTTTGCCGGTGGTGCCTTCTTTGCCGCCACCTTTTTCTTCGGGGCGGCACGCTTTTTCTCTACCGGGGCGGGCTCCTGAAAGGTAATCTGCTCGTCATCCGCCAGCTCCCCCTCCAGAACGGCAGCGTTGTGCTGGCTTACCCCGGCATCCACAAGATCGTCCATCTGCACCGCACGCCTTACCTCTACGCTGCGCGGCAGGAACTTGCATAGCTGACGGCTCACGGTTTTCTTGCCCATGGCGTCATAGTCCGTTACCCACGGGCCACTGTCCTTGCTGCGACTCCGCGCCCGATGCGTGTCTACATCCGCCTTGGACATCACCTCGAACTGGGTCCACACTTTATCCGTGCTCTCGGCAATCGCATAGAAATGCGTTGAGGCACCACGTACCTGGCCTGGTTTGTGTACCAGCTTTGCGGAAGTGCCAAACTCGTACTCGAAGGAATCCCCCTCCTTGACCGCATGCGCCTCGAAGCGACCGATGACCCCACTCCTGCGGGCTAGGTCGATAAGCCCCCGGTAGTCGGGCATACACTGCACTTCATTGACACGCCTTTTGGAGTTCCAGAATGGCACCAGATAGGCGTCAATCCCGGGCTCCATGCCCAACTGCGAGCACTGGATGATAGCCCCGAAAAGCGAGATGGGGTCGGCATCCCCCAGCTTGGGGTTCTTGCGTACCTCGGTCATGGCCAAACGGGCCACCCTGTCCGGCGTCATGTGTCGTGGCAGCGCCGCCGCAATCTGGTCCTTGTAGGCCAGCAGCATCTGATTGATGGTGCGCGGCTTGTTTGTGGCAAGCGCTTTGTCTTTCATGTCCGTGATGTCTTTTGGCATTATTTTCTCCGGTCGTTGTCTAGGTTCATTTCCTCTGCGACCACCTCGGCTATCAGTGCCTTGCAGTCGCCCTCATTGATCTTCTCTCCGTTGGCCATCTGGCGCACAAGAGAGATTGCGTTTTCACGTATCTCGTCTGGCTCTGGCTCGCAGGTTATGGTTGTTGTGCCATGCGTCAACGGCACCCCTCCCACGAACGACGAGTGGGGTGCGCCCACGTCAGGCCAACAGCCTGGCAGCCGCTTTCTTGACGACCTCGAAGCCCTTGTGTTCCGCCTCAAGTGCCTTGACGGCCTCGCCGAGAGCCCAAAGAGACAATCGAGCGCCCTTCAGCCTTTCCTTTACCTCATCCATGGGCGTGGCCTTTGAGACGACAGCCTTGACGGCGGCGCTGATGGCAGCATTCGGAACGGCAGGTTTGAGCACTTTCCGCTTCCTGCTAGGCGGGTGTGGCGTGATCGCCCGTGTCTCCAGTCGCCGGTAAAGCAGCGAGCCATTTCGGCCATTTGGATCTCTCCGAGACACGATCCAGCTCTTCATTCTGAGATGGGTCAAGTGGCCGGAGGCTACGTGTATTTCGAGGCCGAGCTGCACGGCTAATGTTCTGGATGTGTATTCCAGGCTCGGGTCCATATAATTCAGCACCCCCTCCATCTTGGAGCCTGCGCGAATGCCTCTAAAGTGATTATGTGAGTACATGGTGCTCCCCTATCTTGAGTGGTACAAACAGACCGCCCAGCGCGGGCAGTAATTCGGGTGACAAAGCATTGAGCTGGGGTTCGGCGGGAATATCCCGCTCTTCAGCATGCCCGCAGCCATCTCTATGAGTCCGGGCTCGTTGGCGGTGCCCAGCAAGCCCGCCCTCGCGTCCGGCACCTGACTGACACCCATCGCGGCGGAGTTCGTGGTCTGTAGTCCTATAATCTCGGCAGGGCCTGAGATGGTCTCCCCAAGCGAGTGCTCTGCAAGCAGCTCATAAATTCCGACCTGGATGTGATGCGCCTTGACCGTGGCCTTGCCTTTGGTCACTGCCCGCTTGCCTGATTTTATGTCAGCAATGGAAATGCCTTCCCCCTCGGCCCTGATGCGGGAGCGGTCCATCGTGCCGGAAAGCTGGATAGTGATGTCGCCTACCGTGATGTCCAGCGGCTTGGTTGTGATCTCTATCCCCTTGAAAACGTACTTCGGGGAGATTTCTGCGCAATATCGGGACACCAGACTGACGCCAATGCGCTCAGCCACACGAGGAGGCAGGTCGCTCTCTACCCGATTCACCTCTTCAGTGGGGTTGGCCAACTCAGTGACAAAGACGCCTGCGGCCTCATCCACAGTGAGCCCTGCGTGAACCCGGGCGCTTTCGTCGAAAGAGGCTGTGGCGTGATGGATGGATGTGCCGAGATGGGCAGCGCCTGTGGATGGACGGGTCATGCCCAGCAGGTACTTGCCCTCCCATCGGTGCGCACAGTCGAACAGCTCTGACCAACTACTGGCCCTGATTCTGATGGCATCCATCACGATTCCTTTACCAGCTCGTCTTGCGTGGTTCCGCATCTCGCGCATTGGCGGCGTTGTCTTTTGTCCTCATAGGGGAATGCTTTGCCTGCGACCTCCTTGCGGTAGAGCGGCCCCACCGGGAAACACAGCCCTTTCTCCGTGTATTGCTCCCACTTGCTCCACTCGTGGAGCACACAAAGTTGTTTCCACCAGCTAATGAATCTCATCTTGACAATCCCCTCGTGTGTGGCTGTAATGGGGGTGCGGCAATGGCGTCCCCCCTTTCTCGTCATTCCGCGACTTGGCTCCTCGCTCTACCACGGGCGGGGAGTTTTTTTATCTTGGGTAGGGGGCCTCCACAATGGGGGCACTTGCCGAAACCGGAAGCGACTCTCAATATTCTGAGCCGGGCCTGTGAAACGGCTTGCTCCGAGATGTTCAGCGCCCGGGCAGCATCACCCTGACCCTCTCGCATCACCAGCACTCTACGTGCGGCCTCTACCCCTTTTCCCTCGGCGGCACACGCGGCACACGCGGCATCAAACTCGGCAGAAGTCAGGTAGGTGCAGATTTTTTTAGGCATCGGGCTCGCTCTCCAGCGCGTCTATCTTTCTTTTCATGCGTTCCAGCTCGGACATGAAGCCAACAGAGATGGCCCGAAGCCTGCGGTAGTCGGTGAGCGATACCGTGTAATGGGGTTTCACGCTCCCCTTGGAGTAAGCCGTGACCTCGCCAAGCGTTGGGGTAAGGCTGTCTTTGGGGAGCTTCATGTGCGTGGCCTCATTATTGCGTTCACCGTGCCGATGGCTATCTCCTTGGGGCCGATGGTTCTCAGGTGCTTAAAGCCCGCGCCGGTTCTCACTATCGACGGTCCTCTGGTCTTTCTCACGAACGATCCACTTTCCTTCTTTCTGCGGAACTCTATCCAGCTATTACACACTCGGCAGGTGGTATAAAAATAGTCCACGTAGCGTGGCGTCAGGGTGGAGAAATCGCACTTGCCATCCTTGCTCTGAAAGCCCCGCGTCTCGCTCCCACAGGTGGGGCACAAGCATTCGTAGTCGATGTAGTCGAACATTCCCATGGCGGTCTCAGGTGAGCCCCATTGCTGCTTCCGTTGCTCTTGCTAGAATCGCTTTTCCTGCGTCGGAGTCGCGGGGGGCTCTCCCATGAAAAGCACCTGCGGTGAAACACACCTCGCACCCCTCAAAGAAGCCTGGAGCAACCCATGTGGGTGGGCGTGTGCATTCCTTACATAAGATTGATCGGGTCATGGTTGAATGGTCTCTCATGTGTATAAATATAGTGTAGTCGCTAGGCCCTGTCAACACTCATTTTCAATCGGTTTTGAATCTGTGAATTTTTAATTTTCGGGGCTAGCTCTACCCTCTATCCTCTACCTCGTTCCTCTATCTCCCGGGAACAATTTTTTATTTCTGTGGCTAGGTGTGGGCTCCGTGGAGTAGCGCATAGGGCGGGCAGGGCATGGCCCATCAGGGGCGCTGATAAAGTGTGTGTGTGCCGTTTTTCTTATTGGCGTGGCGGATTGATTCGATTGAATCCAGAGAGAGAAGATCGCCTCCCACGGATCGGCGGTTGTAAACTAGCAGCGGAGATTTTCGCGGTCCAGATGTGCGGCTGATATAGCCAGCGCCCGCATAGCCGCCGTAATTTATAATTACCCTGTTTTGCGTGCTGCGCAGCCCTTCCAGGATAAAAACCAGCGTTGGATCGGTGTCCACGGGATAGCTGGTGCCGTTGACTACGCGATACTTGTCCAGGCCCATGGCGGCCGCAACTTGGCGTGCGGTTGCTTTGTCTGCCTGGGTGCAGCCAGATACGGCGCATTTATGCCTATCCATGGCGAGTAAACCAGCCGGCAATGAATTTGCACACGATCCAAGCGGCGAAGATTAGCAGCCCGTAGTGGATGGCAAAGGCGATCATGATTTAAGCTCTCCGGTTAGAAGCGCGGTTACGATAGCGGCCTTTGCTTCCGGGTGACTGATAGGCAGTATTTTGTAGTGTGTATGCCCGCCAGCGCTCTGTGTTTCTTGCGCGTCCCTAAGTCGTGCGCTAGCGCAAGCAGAGCATAAAGGATCGACTGATGGGCATCTCCACGCGTCCACGATATCTACATGCGTAGCGATCTCGGCATCAAATAGGCATTCTATTGGGGCGGCCATTAGTCGATCCTTACTACCCGCCCAAACGGCGGTTCAATCGGTTGCGCATCGGCTGCCCACAACACGGGGTAGCCTGGATCGTCTGGAAACGAGTTGCAGTAAAGATCGGTAAAGTAAATCAAACAGGCTGGATCGATTCCTAGCCGCTCCACCTCCTGGAATGGCGGGATGAAGTCAGTACCGCCACCACCGACGGCGCGTAGGCACTCCGGCAGATCATCCGCCTGGAACTCTTCCACCGATTGGATGCCTGTGTCGCAATAAATCACGGTAACGGATTGCGGCCGTACCTGTTCCAGCACGCCAAAAACTTCACTGGAAAAGCGCTGGAGTAGTTCCGCATCCACACTGCCGGATGTATCGACCGCGATCACAATAGGCGGGCATTGTTCGCCGATGAGAGACGGCAGGATAAAGCCTGTACCCATATAGCGCCGATTAGGAATGGAATACGTGTAATCGCTATATCCCGCGCTGCGCTCCACGAATTCGCGGAGTTCCTCCCGCCAATCAACCACAGGGGCCGCCAGTGCATCCACGAGCCGCTCAATTGAGCCGGGTAACGTACCCTGAGCCCTAGCCGCTTGCGCAGCCTGTACTACTTCCACTTTCCGCTGCTGCTCTGCCTTTGCCATCTCTGCCGGACTGCCTTTGCCGGGATTGTCTCGGACCTCACCGCAACAGCCTGGATCTCCATCGCCGCTTCCATCCTTGTCGGATTCGGGCAACTTGGCATAGTGATCTTCCGCCGATAGATCCCAATCTGCTTGATCAGGAAATAGCCCCCCGGCCGGGAGCGATAATCCCGCATCCTTGAGCATGGGATTTATTGCCAGGTCTGCCGCGATATTCCAGCCACGTGGATCACGTTCGCCACGGCGTAAATCGTGCATTAGCGCATCATGATTGGCTTCATGAGCTAGGACCGCGACGAGCTCATCATCCGTGAGCTTGTCCGCGAATGCCGGGTTATATCCCCATTGTTTGCCATTGGTGTAAAAAGTCTGGCAGGACTCATCCGCTACCAGTTTGCGGCGCATGGCGATGGCGGCATAAAAGGGCTGGTGGACGATCATTCGAGCACGAGCACGAGAGATTCGTTTGCCGATATCCATGGTTACTTACTCCCGCAATAGCCGGCCATGCGAGACAAAATGGCGTCGGCCTTGGCGGCTAGCGCTTCCCGCTCGGTCTCACTGGTGCGCAAACTACCGGCAGATACACGGTTAAGCGCTTGCTCTGTGTCGGCTCGTAGCGCCTCAAGGGTTGGATCTTCCGCCAGATTTAAATCGGACAGCACGCTAATAACATCGTGGACATTGTTTATCAGCGTGTCTCTGAAAGGCGATCTCACCTTCCCAGCCGATGTGACGGAATACTTTTTGATGCCGTCGCGCATGCTGGTCACTACGTCCTGCAACTTTGCGTAGCAGCCGCTTGTGACGGTCTCCATGGCTTGATGTTCAAGCTCTGCCGCCGATTCTGCCAGCATATCGACAACGGATTGATCTGCTGCGATGCTGGACCCATCCATATCAGGAAATGGGATCAACTTGATATCGATCCCGAAGCGGTCCCGAATGATTAACGGGTCTGGATAGTCGCCTGGATCGAATGCGCCATTGAGATCGATTTTCGCCCCTTCGATAAGCCTTGGATATTCGTGCTCAAAATCATCTGCAAAGATATCAAACTCTTCACGCAAGCGGCGCATGGCCTCCATGTAGCGCTCTGCCAGGGTAGCCGGCAAGACTCCCGGCCCTTTGTGGATGTATGGGACCGTGTGCGCGTAGTGGTAGGCCCTAGCTTCATTGGCTACCCGGTTAATCTCCGCTAGGCTGCTACCTTTGCGGTCAACCAGGTCTTTACGGGTGCGCATGCTGCCACGCTTGGCATTGTGCAGGCTCGTTTGTTCGCGTGATAAGCGTTTGTCGGTGCGCGTGGCATTCCATGAGCGGATGGTCAGGATGGATTGCATCGCACAATTACTGAGCTTTCTGGTGGTGGTCATAGTGATATTTCCGATCAGTTAAGAAACAGATCGGCCCCCGTGGTAGATGCCCATTGAATCCAGGCATGTGAGTTTTTGATGCGTGGATCGTGTTGGTAGCAATCGCGCATGAGCTTGGCGCTAAACTCTGCCGGCAAGCGTGCGCCGTAGGTGACAATCGATTCGATTGCATCGGGACTCGCCATGGATGCCAGACTGCCGGTAATGGCGTAGGTAACGGCCATGCCGTTTTCAGCGTTCAGGTCTGGCACGGGAGCGCCTTTCGGGTCTAGCAATATCTCTGCCGGGCCCGGGCATTCCCGATACACGCCCTCAAATGCCAGGTATTCAGCGGTAAAGCCTTCGCCCACAGCGCCGCTTAAGGCCTGATAGCGCACGCTGTCCGGGTACTCGTCGCCAAGCAACTGGCCAAAATGCGTGACAGTGCGCGGACAGGGCTGGTTAATCATGGCCGCCGTCGGCTCGAATTGGTGCAGGAGTTCAGGCCGAAAGCGCATGAATGCAATCAACTGGACAGGAAGCTTTGCGCGGATAGCGTAAGCGGTCCAGTCTTCCGGGTCCGGGATGAGTTCCACAAGGATATGGAAACGGCTTTTGAGGGGTTCCAGGATGCCAGAGACCCCTGCACGGTCGCCTTTCCTATTGGTGGCTGCAATCCAAACTATCTTGTCGGCATCGAGCACATGGTCGCCAATCTGGTTCTTTAAGATGAGATTCATGTATGCGGCTTGGGTAGCCGGTGCAGCCTGTCCCAAATCATCCAGGAAGGCCGCTGTAAGCCCCGTGGCGGCCATCAATTTGCGGGTGAGCCCAAAGGGTAAGAACTCAGCAATGCGGTTGCCCTCGGTATCCTCTGAGGCGTAGGGCATGCCTCCGGGTACTGTGGGGTCCTCCACGACAGGATGAGCGCTTATCAGGTCAGCCCCTACAGCGTGGCAAGCCTGGGTAACGATATCGGTCTTGCCGATGCCGGGAGCACCCACAATGAGCACTTTGCGTTTGTTGGGGATAGCGGTCTCCAGCACTTCACGTAGCTGGCGCGGTGTGACTTGGATGGTGGTGCTCATGATGCCTCCCGTCCTGCAATGACCAGTGCGCTAGCAGAGACAGCTAGACTAGGTGAGTAGAACACCACAGCGGACACACCTAACAGCATGGCCGCGAGGGTGAGGAAGAAGAACTGATGTGTGACGTAGGTATTCATGACAAGGCCCTTTCTGTGTGTTTGGTGTTAATTAAAGCGTAGTTCATGGCAGGCTATTGTGCAAGGGTTTAGAACAACTCATTTAAAGGGCTGGTGAGGAGGGTTAGGCAGAAGGGGCGCTTTTGCGGGCATATAAGGAGTGAATTGAGCGCTAAGCAAGGACCGCGCCAAGTAGCAGAGAAACACCCAACTTTCCGACGAACGGTAGCGTGGAGCCGACGAACGGTAGGTTTTGGGGTGGAATGGGGGTGTTTTGGGGCTGGTTTATGGGGATTTACCCATCTGTAAGGCTGGCGAAGCGGCCAAACATGTACGGGAGTTCCGTACGCTCCAGGCCCTAGCTAATGGGCACGCAGCGGGGCATTGTCACGTGTTCCGCTGGTCAATACTTAACCAATCCAGCCTAATACCTACCATGAGGATTTACTCATACCTGTGGATAAGTCAGTAAGCTGTTGTTCTGCGTGAGGTTATGGGGGTTATCCACAAGCGGCGCTATTTAACATAATAACGGTTATGCGCAGTTGGGTGTGTATAGCATGAGCTTCTGTTCATACATGGAGGGTGTAGCCGTTACCCCTGCCCATGCCCGGTAGCCTTCCCCATGCTGAGCGCATGTATGTTAGTGACTACTCACTAGCTAGCCCGCGTCCTGGCTGTGTCTATGCCCCGTGGCAAGGCGCAAATCGGCATTAGGCGCACCCCCCACCCCCACGATGGGTTGGGACTCCTCCACCCCCCACACTCTCAGCTAAAAACCTACAAATTTTCCAGAGCCAGATGTGCTATAATAATTTACATGAAATGCGCCATGACTAAATGCGGCAGGGAGGCTTCCTACATCGCGGGAATGGACTGCTTGGGCCCATTAGCCCTGTTTTGCAAAGAGCACTCATGGCCAACAACCAGAATCCACCTCCTCAACTCAGTAAAAGGGAAGGCCCTGCTCGCGAAGCTGGTTGAAAAGAAGCTGGGGGTGTCCCCATGAGATGCTCCTACTGCGAAAGCAACGCGCTGTATGTCGGTTTTGACGTAAACACCATGGAGGGACTCACAGCATGCGACGAGCACCAAGCAAACCTGTATAGCCGCGTTTTCGTGGACTCCTCAGATGGACGCAGGAATATAGCGAACCTGGTTGCCATCAGGATGGGGGCGAGAGTTGCTCCGTGGGATTGGATAACACCACCAAAATAAAACGGCTCCCTGCAGTATTTTTCTATTGTAAATGTGCTAAACTTCTTTACATGAAGTGTCGAAACCAGCCATGCTCAGGGGGCGTTGAGTTCATCTCTCCGTATGTGTTGTCACCTGACTTTAGCGGCCCTGAGATATGGCCCGGTGTTTACTGCAAAAAGTGCGCCGTCAACGAGGACATTCCGACAGCCTCCCCGGAAGGAGAAAGGCTCATGGAAAAGCTAAAGGCTGCCTTAGTGGCAGCAGCAATGGGGTTGTTATGAAGTGCAGACAAAGGGCCTGTCGCGAGCCTATTGCCTTCGTTGAGCGATACGGTAACTGGGGGTGCTGTTCTGAGCACGCTGACTGGTTCGCGTTGCATGGCCAGGGGGTGAGCACAGCGCTTCTTCAGATTCGCTCTGAGGCCGGCAAGAAGGCTATGGAGAAGGCAGTAATCGTCGCAGTGGAGAGGGAGATGGGGTTGCTATGAAATGCGAATGGCCAAACTGCAACAACACAGCAAGGTATATCCACGTGTTTTCTTGGGATCGCCTCTGCTGGACGCACAAGAAAAAGAGGGCCCGCCCTCACAGGTACGTAAGCCTCAAGACCCCTGAAGGGAAGAAGCTGATTGCTGAGCTGGTGCTGTCGGAGATGACGCCGTGAAATGCTGTTTCAAAAACTGCAACGAGCCAGCCGTATCGATCAATGAGTATATGCAAAACCCCGCATGTCAGCAGCACACTGACGACGAGGACTGCTGGGTGGTCTACAGAGTGACGCTAGGCTCAGACGAGTACAGGGCTCTTGCGGCTGAGCATGTAGCCAGAGAGATGGGATTGTCCGCGCCATCAGAGAGGAGAATGAGGCGATGAAATGTCCAATGGTGAGATGCGAAGAAAGGGTGGCCTACATAACGAAAAACGGTGGCATCTTGTGCTGTAAAAAGCATTACATAGAACACTTCACTCCAGAGGCATACTGGGTGCAAATAGCATCGAAGCGCGGCCAGAAACTGCTTGCCGAGCGCGTAGCCCATGCTATGGAGCTGGAACGATGAAATGCCACCATGCAGGCTGCAAGGAAGAGGCGGTCATGATTGAAGCCACTGGTTGGATCAAAGAAAGGGAAACGGCTCGTTGCTGATCGCGTATTTGAAGTTATGAGAGGAAAAACATGAGTTTACTGTGGAAACTGATTGATAAGTTCGGGAATAAGCATCGCTTTAGCCTAGCTGTGCATAAGCCCAATGCGTTGATTGAGTCGTGGGTGAAGAAGGACTTTATCCCGGAGCGGAATGCGTTGACGGTGGAGCGCCTGGGCGTGGGTGTAACCTGCAAGCAGGTGTGTGAGGAGGCTGAGCGGGTGCGGGAGGAGAAATGAGGTGCTGCTTGGCTGCCTGCTCAAATGAGGCGGTTCTGATACGCACGAATGGAGTTGCCCCAGTCTGCCGGCTGCACGCCATTGGTGGCTACTACAGCCAAAGGCTCGTCCCTATTACCTCCAAGGCCGGCAGGAAAGCGGTGGCTCTGCGCACGGCACGGGCTATGGGGGTGCTCAGTGATGCTCAGTGATGCTCAGTGATGCTCGTAGCATGCCCGGAGCATATGCTAAATCTGATTCAAGCATTGCTCGTTAGCGTTGTTAGCATTTACGGTGTTTACGGGGCGCTAACACCCCGGAGAGCCTTTGTATATGCAGCGGTTGTAGCATTGTGTAGCCAAGTGTAGCGGGATGTAGCCGGCAAGGAGGAAATAGGCTTGCAATGACGCTCGGGATGCCCTAATGTAACATCTTCATACGACACAGCAAGGCATTCAGACATGACCAAGGAACAGCCCCCAAAAAAGAAAAATCGGCGCGTGATGATGTTGTGGGACGAGGAGCTATTCAGGAAGGTCAAGGAAGCCTCTGACGCCAATTATATTTCGGTATCGGAATTTTCAAGAAGGGCTGCTCAGGG
>JAJFGU010000004.1 GCA_021775955.1 Alphaproteobacteria bacterium
CGGCGACAACGCCAATTGCGCCTGGCGCACGACCAATGCCGCAACATTCCGCTCGCAGCAAAGTTTTACCATGGGCAACGGCACAGGCATGGCCGCCAATTATTTTGACGACGCGGTTGCTTTCACATTATCAAGCGGCGATGAAGACCAGTGGTGGCGCGCGACTGATCCAAGCGGCCTGCACATCACGAATAATAATGATGGCGGCAATGTCATCATGGGCCTGAATGGCGGCAGTGTCGGGATTGGGGTGAATAATCCTAGCAATAAGCTTCATATTCAGGAAATAGACTCACTATTGAGTGTGCTCATGGAGAGTAATGTGCAGTCGCAGTTATATTTAAGTGCGCCTCAAAGTATGATTTATCTCGATGACAGTGATGCATCTGCTAATAATGGAATATCTCGGTTAAGAAATGATGGTGAAAAAACACATTTGGAAGTTCTGATTGATAACCTTAGTGCTCCAAACGCCATTAAATATGTGGGAATAGTTGTTGACCACAATTCGGGAAGAGTTGGTGTTGGGACCAAAACGCCGCAGGCGATGCTCGATGTCGCTGGAGCTATCAGACCGGGGAATCTTGCTGTCGTAGCAGAGTCTGATTGTAACGACAATACGCTGGGCGCAACGCGCTATAATGATGGCGACGATGTGATGGAATATTGCGCGAAAGATGACGGCTCCGGCGCTTCACCGGTTGTGCCGGGATGGATAGCCATGGGTGGTGGATTGGGGCCGTGGGAAGATATAACGACAGATACAAATCCATTCGATGATACTGGAGATTGTGAATATATGTGGATATATGCGGGGGCAACGCACCATGCAACCAAATTTCAGCCCGACGTGATTTCCTCATCCTTTGGCTCAAAGCCTTCAGGTAGTATAAGCGTAGCAGCAACGAACAAAGCTCAAGTTACGCTATTTGTAGGAACGCAAGCCTCTGTAACTAGAGATCCGGCGCAAACATTCCGGCGGTGCAGTGGTGGTGGCACTGGTGGCGTGGCCAGTGGTGCCCCAATAGTTGTCAAAAATTCATGCGACGGCCCAGATGGTCCTGCTGTAGCCGGTACTGTCGGTCAAATCGGCGCGTTTTGCTTCGTATCCTGTCCTTCAGAAACAACCATAACAGGCGGTGGGTGTATGCTTCATAATGGTTGGGGAAGTTTACAAAACAATGGGCCCTTTTTATCTTCGTCCGTCCAACCCGCAGATATGCCGGAAAACGGTTGGGGTTGTTATTGGAATAGTGGTGATGCCGAAACTGTTGAGGCCTATGCCTGGTGTTCTGGGGCAGCGGGCGGAGGCAGTGGTGGGAGCAGCAGTGGTGGATCAAGCGGTGGCGTAACCACAAACCCGCTGGCCAACTTTAGTTGTTCTATTAATGAATCTGTCATCGGTTTTGGTTCGAATGGTGAGCCGCTTTGTGCGCCTGTGAGTGGTGGTACGACGCCGACAACACCGCCTGCAGGTGGTGGAACGCCAGCACCGACACCCGCTCCGCAAAATCAGAATTGTAACTATAATGGCAATATTGTCGCAGATGGCTGGGGAACAGGCTGCGATAATGGCTCAGGGCTTATATGCAAAAACGGCAGTATGGTTACTGAAGATAGGTGTTATTAATAAACCCAGGGAAAGGGATCGTTACTGACCCTAAAAAAGTAATTTAAAGATAGAAGAAGCTGGCCCTGATAGGCACTGCGCGCATAGAAAACGAGGACACATTAGTTTAATATATAACCATTGCATTAATACCCGTTTTGCTTCTGGAACGTCCGTGGGGCGTCGTCGATAATTTCAATTTGCCCATTCTGGAATTCCAAAACAGCCAGGCATAATAATCCTTACAAATTAAATAAAATTTTAAGGATTTAGGCATTAAAATGAATTAGGGACAGCAATCTAGCCCTGCTTATGATAAAATCCATAGCAGGGCTGTTTTATTGCAGACGGGGAAACAATCTTACCAAAAGAGGGCGCTATGAGCCAGCAAGCACTGACACTTTTCAAATACAAAGCAATCAACAATAACGGGCGCGCCGTCAACGGCGCGATTTTTGCCATAGATGAAAATCATCTCTATTCGCAGCTTCTGGAAGCGGATATGACCCTGGTGAAGGCGTCGGCTGCCAAATCGCCACATGGATTTCTTGCGAACCTGCGGCCTAAAAAAGTTCCGCTCAGGGAATCGATGCGTTTTTATATCCAGCTCAGCCGCATGCAAAAAGCAGGCATACCGCTTTTGGACGCGCTATTTCACAGCCGGCTGAGTACCGATAGCCAGATATTGCGTGATGCGGTTATTGAGCTGCACAGGCGTGTGTCGGAGGGTTTGACTCTGTCAAAGGCGATGGAAGAATTTCCTCATTGTTTTAACAACCTACAAGTTACAATTGTCAGAGCCAGTGAACAAACCGGTGACATGGCTAGTGCTTATGAGTTCCTTATTGACTACCTGAAATCTTCCAGTGAGATGGAAAGGCGTATCAAAAAGGCAACGCGCTACCCTATGATTTTAACCACTGTCCTTGTTGGTGTTACTATCTTTTTGATGGGGTTTGTGGTCCCTCAAATTATTGGCTTTGTTGATGCTTTTGGTGAAGGAGAGCTACCCTTTGCAACCACGTCACTAATGGCAGTATCCTCTTTTTTCCAGACTTTTGGTGTGTTCCTGGTGATTGCCATTATACTTGGCATAGCGGGCGTTAAAACCTTAAGAAGAGTATCCCATAGTTTTCGTTATATGACTGATTCTATGATTTTAAAAATCCCTGCAGTGGGTACCGTTTTTAGGAAAATTGAAATTGCACGCTTTGCTTATGTTTTTAACGTGCTTCAATCTGCAAAAATTCCTTTGATCGAAAGTATAAAAGAGGCACTTGATGTTTCAAACAATGTGGTCATCCGTGAAGCTCTCCAAGAGGTGCATAGGAATGTTCTGGATGGGGAGCCTATGTCCGAAGCGCTTTCAAAAACCGGTGAGTTTCCCAATATCGTTATTCAGATGTTCAAGCTGGGTGAGGAATCCGGTGAGTTCTTGCACGCACTCAATCAGGTGTCTGAATTTTATAATGACGATATTGATGATGCCATTGATGCTGTTGTTTCCATGATTGAGCCTTTGTTAACGGCTGTTATGGGTGGCATGATCACATGGATCGCTATTGCTGTCTTCGGCCCGATCTATGATTCATTCGAGAATATAGACTTTTAGGGGGTTATTATGACGCACTGCTCATCCTTAAAAAACGCTCGCGGTTCCCAATCCGGTTTCACCCTCATAGAACTCATGATCGTGATTGTGATCATTGGTACATTTACGGCGGCGCTCGCCAATCTCGCCACACAATATTATCTTGAAAAACGCGACCGCGAGCTGGACAGCCGCCTCGATGAAGTGCGCAGCGCGATGGGGCGTTTTATCGCCGATGATCCGAACGAAGCCGATCCGCTTTTGGATCCCGTTCGCTATCCGTGTCCGGCCGATCCGAGCGCCACGCCAGGCAGCGCAACATTCGGGCTTGAGCAATGTCCAACTCCGGCGGATCTGGTCGCCAATACGACCGCGAACGGCGTGCGCATTGTCCAGGGCAATGGCGGGCTGGTTCTGGTGGGCTCCGTGCCGACTTCAACATTGCAGATTGGATCGCGCAATATGTTGGACCCTTACAAGAACCGTTTTACGTACGCGGTGAGCGCGGCTTATGTGGTCGAGGGCGCGCCGGCCAATGCGGCCACACCGCCGGGCGCAATTACCGTGATGGATGAAGTGGGCGCGCCGGACATCACCACCACAGCGGAATTTATCATCGTCTCTCACGGCCGCGACGGCGCCGGAAGCTACACCTCGCAAGGGGTTGCCAACGGTACAGCCTGCGGCGCGGGCACCACCGGCGACAACGCCAATTGCGCCTGGCGCACGACCAATGCCGCAACATTCCGCTCGCAGCAAAGTTTTACCATGGGCAACGGCACAGGCATGGCCGCCAATTATTTTGACGACGCGGTCGCCTTCACATTATCAAGCGGCGACGAAGACCAGTGGTGGCGCGCGACCGATGCATCGGGCCTGCATATCACGAATAATAACGAGGGCGGGAATGTCATCATGGGCCTGAATGGCGGCATGGTCGGGATTGGGACGGATGTGCCAACGGCGCCGCTGCATGTGCATGGCGCCACCGATGCCGGACGGCTGGTCGTGACCGGGGTGGGCGATGCTTTGATTCAATCGTCGGTTTATTTAAGCGATGATCAGGGCACCGTGTTTGACAATGGCTGGGCGATGGCGCAGATGCGCAGCAATTTGGGTAATGGCCAGGAAAACGACCTTGTTATTGCACGCCTCAACAGCGCCGGACCACCAATAGATTTTCGTGCCGATATATCTATCGATTCCGTAACGGGTAATGTCGGGATTGGTACAGCAACACCGCAGGCGATGCTCGATGTCGTAGGCACCACACGCGCCGTCGATACCACAACCGATTGCACCATCGATAATATCGGTGCGACGCGGTATCATTCGGATAAAAAAATTATGGAGTTCTGCTCGCCTGAAGGCGATGTCGATGCCAATGGAGTTCTGATCCCCGGATGGTTGCCCCTGGGTGGTGGTGGCACGATGGGTCCGTGGGAAGATATTAGCGAGGATATTGAGTTGTTCGATATCAATTGCGAATACATGATCCAGAAAGACGGGATGGCACATTATCCTGAGAAGGTTACAGCAAACACCATTGTTCTTCAGGAGAAGACTTATTTTCCAGGGGACGATTCAGGTTATGGAGGAGGGATTCCAGCCGATTATACCCGTTTTGATTATATTGGCGTGCATCGATCTTTCAAGGATAATTTTCCTTTTATTGCTCGTCCTCCTTATGACTTCAATGGTGGTCCGATTATTAATATCGATACAGGAGAGCAGGGCCTTTTATACGATAGTCATATCCAGACCCTGAGGAATGATAAAGCCTATCGCGGAATTACAAGCAACGCCAAAACCTTCCGCCGTTGCCCCGCCCCCGATGCGGGTGAAGACGGTGACGGCAGTGGGAGCGGTAGTGTCTCCACAAACCCGCTGGCCGGGTTTAGTTGTCCTATTAATGAATCCGTTATCGGTTTTGGCTCCAGCGGTGAGCCGCTTTGCGCGCCTGTAATTGCGGGTAGTTCAACGCCAACAACACCGCCTACGGGTGGTGGGGCGGCGCCGACACCGGGGCCGCAGATGTATCAATGCCCAAGATATGCAGCCCCTAGCGACATGGGTGGTAATTGCCCAAGTAACTGTACTGGTCAGATTTCTCAATCATCAAGCTGTGGTTATGAGCCTGCCGATAACGGTGACAGCACCGGTTGTGCAGGGGGAGCGCAAGGGCGAATGACAGCCAGTAAAACTTGTTCACCTATTTAAATTTACAGGTAAGAAGGTGAGTATGTTGGGCTTGTCTATGATGGGTCTTTACCTGCTTTAAAAAAGCAATCTAATACCGGCTGGTTTGTTGCCGCTGAAACGTCCGCGGGGCGTCTTCGATGATAGGGTGTATAGTGCTCGCTAGGCCGCTTTCTTTTGCGCTGCTTTTTCTGGTGCTTTGGCTTCCGTCTTTTTCACCGAGTTTTTGATCTCGTTCATGCTGGCGCTGACGCGTTTGTTGATGATGTTGCCAGCTTCGGTATTTGACTTGCCGGCGATTTCTGATAGCTCCTGCATATTGGTGATGGTGCGCTCATAAACCTTTTTGAACAGATCAGCGTTTTTAGAGAATTTTTCTTCCGGCGTGCTTTCACCCATCAGTTCCTTGGCGATAGCTGAATTGTCTTCAACAATCTGGGACATGATCTCGCTTTGTCTTTGCGCGATCGCCTGAAACCCTTCGAGCGCAAGTTGCTGCGCTTCGGTCAGAGCCTGCATGTTTTTACGCTGTGTATCGAGAAGCGTATCCATGTTGAAAGGAAGGTTTTGATATTGCTCAAAAGCCTTAGCAAAATCATTCTGGGAAAAAAACTCAGCAAAAGGATTATTTTGTGCCATAGCGGCCCCCTTTATTATTAATTATACAACCAATGCTCTCCGATACACTGATTGGGCTATAGCTACGCCCAAAACGGATTCGTGTCAAGCTTGCAAGACCTTGATTTCCATGGTGTTTCCCGGGGTTGTTGCGCTGCAATAATGAGGGTTGTCTTTATGCCCTTGTTTTCAATGAAAATTTTATGGTTTTTGGCCCAGAGAAAAAATCAAAGTTTTTTGCCGAAATTAGCGATGTTTTAACTGCTTTCAGGCATTTTCACATATAGGAGTGCGTATAGTCACTTGCTTTTATTTTTGCAGTGCGTTGCTGCGCTCCTAAAGTAGGCTTCTACTCGTCATCGCTTGCGCCTGCTGCAAAAATAAAATCAAGCGACTGTAGCGGTAAATTTTGGGGCAATTTTTCTTTTTTCAAAAACACAAAAAACAGGACCATGATAGGGAAGAATAAAAAAGCGAAAGCTGTTGAATATGAGGGTAAGGCAGGCGCATCGTCGACCGCGTCATATTCCATGCCTGTCATCGTTTTGGCAAGCGGGCTTGTTCTTACCTTTGCAGCGTTTTTGATCCTCAGTGTTTTCATCCACGGTCTGGCAAAGGACGAAAATGTTCGCGAAACCCAAAATACCGTTGACGTTTTGCTGGATGGTATGGCGGATGCCAAACATACGATACAGACGGCCTCCGTGATCTTATCTCTGTCCAAGGATTCCGGTCAGAGTTATGATCGCAGCTATCTCTCGCAAAAAGTTCGCGACGCCACCCCCAATTTGAATATGTTTGACCAGGTTCTCTGGCTCTATGAAACGCGGCCCGGCATTTGGCAGTTTACTAATATTGTCCTGCGTGGCGGTAACAACCCCGATAACGGTATCTACAAAATTTCTCCGGACCAGCAATTTATTTCACACATCGTAAAATCTCAATTCTTTGCCAATGACACAATGCGCACGGTGACAGATTTTCAGGGCATGGATGAGGTCGTGGAAAGCGAGCGTCCAAAGATCATGGCCCGGCCGTTTGCGATCGTAAAACCGATCAAGAAGGGAGATTCCAAAGCTGGCATCATTATCGGCGTTAGTCGCGTGCAGTCAGTTCTGGGGCCGTCCTGGGAGGAAAGGGGCCGCAAGCTCTCGCATATGAGCGTTGTCGATAATGATCACAATCGCCGTATTTATCACATGAGCCTGGACGGAGGCGAAACCAAGGTGACGATGGATAACAGCTACGGATTTATGATTGGAGAATCCAGTTGGAGTATGGCCCTTAAGTTCCTCAAGGAGAAAGAGGCCGGCGTGGTTGAGCGCGTCCCGTGGCTGGTGATGTTCTTCGGTCTGGTTCTTACAATTGTCGGGACCCTCTATGTGCACAACAATCAAAAGCAATCAGGGGCCCTTACAGCGATGAATCGCAAACTGGAGCAGAAGAACTTTGAGTTGAAAACGGAGGTGGATGAGCGCGAAAGGCTGAACAAAGCCTTGCTTAAGGAGGAAAAAGAAAACACGGCCATCATTAATTCGGTCACAGATATTATTTTTGAAACCAACACGGAAGGGAAGATTCTCTTTCTCAATGCCACCTGGCGTAAGATTACAGGCTTCGATCCGGAACAATCCATGGGCCATGATTTATTTGCCATGCTGCACCCGCAGGACCAGGAAGTACAAAAACAGGATTTCCAGTTACTGGTTCAGGGGCAGAAGCAGGCTTACCGGTCTTTTACACGGCTGCGGATGTCGGACGGAACGTTTCGCTCGGTCGAGCTGGCGATGTCGATGATACGCCAGGATGAGAACAAGAACTTACGCGTGGTTGGAACCTTTACCGATGTTGAAGAGCGCAGGCGGGCAGAGCGCGCTTTGGGTGAAGCGGAGAAAAAATATAGAACCATCGTGGAAAATGCGGCTGGTGGGATTTATCAGCTGACTCCGGAGGGAATTTATTTATCGGCCAACCCGGCTATGGCGCGGATTCTAGGCTATGAATCCCGCGAGGAAGTTGTACGGGTCAACGCCAATGACTCTGTTTACCTCGATCTGGGGGAAAGGGCAGAGTTTCGGGAGCGTCTGGAAGAAAGAGGCATTGTCACGAATTACGAGACCCAGGCTCGCAAAAAAGATGGCAACACAATATGGGTTAATGAAAATGTCAGGCTGGTCCGTGATGATAATGGCAATGTGCTCTATTACGAGGGCAGTATTGAGGACATTACCCAGCGTAAAGAGGCTGAGCTGGCATTGCTTGAAGCCAAGCACCACTCGGACATAGCCAACCGCGCCAAGTCCGAATTTCTGGCGAATATGAGCCATGAATTGCGGACACCGCTCAATGCTATTATTGGCTTTTCAGAGATTATCAAGAACGAGGTCTTTGGTCCTGTTGGCCAAAAAGCCTATTGGGAATATGCCAGGGATATTTATGAAAGCGGTAAGGGATTGCTGCAGATTATCAATGAAATTCTGGATATCGCCAAAATTGAATCTGGTGATCGCCAGCTTAATGATTCTCTGGTTGATATGGATCAGGTGATTGAAGCGGCGCTTGATCTTTTGAAATCCAAGGCGGATTCCGGCGGGATTAAAATCACCAACAGCATCCAGGGGATGCCGCAAGTGGTGGGCGAAGAACTGGCGCTGAAACAGGTGGCGCTGAACCTGCTCTCCAATGCAATTAAATTTACCCCGTCCGGCGGCAGCGTAGTTCTGGCCTCGGAAGTGGACCGGGAGGGCAAGTTACGAATTTCCTTTACCGATAGCGGGATCGGCCTGGATCAAGCTGAGATTGAAAAGGCCCTTTCACCCTTCGGCCAGCTTGATAATTCTCTCAGCCGTGAAGGTTCGGGAACCGGACTCGGGCTGACGCTGGTGAATTCGATGATGCAGCTGCATGATGGCCGGATTGAGATTTTCTCGGAAAAAAGCGTTGGTACCACAGTGACCATCGTCTTCCCGGCTGCGCGTGTTAGTAAGAAGAAAGAGAAAAAAGTGGTGCAGGAGCCGGTTGAGCCAAATGACATGGATGACATCGACACTGAAGGTGCAGATGTCTTTTAGAGCATTGCCGGGGTGTATACACGCTATGTGCCCGAGGCAATAAGAGCCTCGCTTGCCTCTCTATCTATATCTAAAACGAAACGTACCGTATCAAAGGAAAAACCCGCACGAGCAAGGGTTCCTGTGAATTGTTCTGGGGTTTTCTTGTCGTTCAGGGCAAAGGGACCGATGCGTTTGCGCCGGCAAAATATAAGCGCGGCGCGGCGCTCTGCTTCTTGCGCGTCAATTGCGAAGTCACGGTCATGCACCGCCAATGCACTTAAGGTTGCTGCCGGGGCAACGCTTTTGGCCTGGAGTTTGGCGATAATGGCTCTTTGCGACAGCCCGCGGCGGCGTAGGGATGTGACCATACCGCGTATATAGGTGTCATCGTCCAGAAGGCCCGTCTGTTCAAATTTATCGGCGGTTTGATCGACCAGAACAGCGCAGGCGTCAAAATCCTGGTCTTCGTGCGCCATGCAGGAGCGCCGCACCTTACGCAGCATCACTGCACGAAAATGCGCTTTGCTGGCGGCGTAGCGTTGCAGATAATACAGCCCGGCATTGTGGAGGTAACTCTCCGTTATTTTTTTCGGCTGTTTTTTGGCCTTGCTCTGCTCTGGGCGCTTGCTATTGCTTTGTGAAGCTTTATGTATGGTCATGCAAATAACTCTCTTATCGGGCCCATCGCAGTATGTCAGAGATATCACAGCCGCATCAACCCCTGACGCCGCGCCGTATCGGCCGCATCAACTATATCGGGCTTTACACCCTGATCCGGCGCGAAATCGGGCGGTTTCTTTCGGTCTATACTCAGACCGTTTTAGCGCCAGTGATTACCACCTTGCTGTTTTATACGGTGTTTGCTCTGGCTTTTGGCGGGATTGAGCGCAGCATTGGCGACGTGCCGTTTATGGCGTTTCTGGCGCCCGGCCTGATTATGATGACGATGGTGCAAAACGCCTTTGCCAACACCTCGTCTTCGGTGGTGATTGCCAAGGTTCAGGGCAACATTGTTGACACGCTGATGCCGCCTTTATCGCCCGCAGAGATTTATACCGGCTATGTCATCGGCGGCATAGTGCGCGGCTTTGCGGTGGGGCTTGCGTCCGTTTTGGTGCTGGCTCTTTTTGTGCCTTTGACGCTGCACTCTGTCGGCGTTGTTTTGGTGTTCGCTTTTTTGGGCAATATGATGCTGTCGGTTCTCGGGCTGGCCGCTGGAATATGGTCGGAAAAATTCGATCATATTTCCGCCGTTAGCAATTTCGTCATTACGCCGCTGACCTTTTTATCAGGCACGTTTTACAGCATCGAACAGCTGCCCGGTATGTGGCAGGCGCTGGCGACTTACAATCCGTTTTTCTATATGATTGACGGGTTTCGCGGCGGTTTTATAGGCCAGGCTGATAGTAACCTTGCTGCGGGGATCTTCATTCTTATTGCAGCAAATATCGTGCTGTCAGGGCTGTGTCTGTGGATGATTAAGACGGGCTATAAGATCAAGAGTTAGAATTGCGCCGCTTTTTTGTGTTAAAATATAAGAATGAATAAAGAGGACAAAAAGGGCCTGAAAGAGCCTGACTTTAAAACGGCAGACGATAACGTAATCCAGACATTTCAGTTGGAAAGTTCGGCCTTGCGCGGGCGCGCGGTGCGGTTCGGTGATGTGCTGGACGATATTCTCGGCGCCCATAATTACCCGCGCCCTGTGGCGCATCTGGTGGCCGAAAATTTGACGCTGTGCGCGCTGTTGTCCTCAATGCTTAAATACGATGGTATCTTTACGCTGCAGGCGCAAGGCGACGGCCCTATCAAGATGATTGTTGCCGATATCACCACGGACGGTCAGATTCGCGGCTGCGCCCATTTCGATGAGGAACGTCTGGAGCATAGCTGGAAGCAGCTCTCGGCATTGGAGCGCACCGAAACATCACAAAACCATTTCGCACAATTATTGGGCAAGGGCTATATCGCTTTTACCGTCGATCAGGGCGGCGAGGCAGAGCGCTATCAGGGCATTGTCGAGCTCAAGGGTCATTCGATGGTCGATTGCGTGCAGCATTATTTCACCCAGTCCGAACAGATAGGCACCGGAATTAAAATGGCGGTCGGCAAACGCGGGGAGCGCTGGCGCGCCGGCGGGATTATGCTGCAGCATATGCCGGAGGAGGGAATCAATTCCGAGGCCGGGGCCGGCAACATCAATGAAGATGACTGGCGGCGTGCGATGATTTTACTCGATACCTGCAGCGAAGATGAGTTTTTAGACCCGGATCTGCATTCCAACATATTGCTACACCGATTGTTCCACGAAGAAGGTGTGCGGGTTTTTGAGCCGCACGACGTCGAAAAAAGCTGCCGCTGCAATCAGGACAAGGTCGAAAATGTTCTGGCGATGATGCCGAAGGAAGACCGCGACTATATGGCGGTGGACGGCAAAATCACCATGCATTGCGAGTTCTGCAGCCGTGATTTCGTCTTTCAAGCCGCCGAGATTGAACGCTCCCTTAAGAAAAATCGAGAAAAGACCAAAGAGACGGTTTAATGCCGCCAGAAATGCGGGGAGAGCAGGACGAGCACTGTAAACAGCTCGAGCCGTCCCAGCAGCATCCCGGCGCTTAGTATCCATTTGGCGCTATCGGGCAAAGGCTGGAAGGTGCCGCTGGGCCCGATAATATCGCCCAGCCCCGGCCCGACATTGGAAATCGACGTCACCGCTCCCGACATCGCGGTAAGAAAATCTAGCCCAACATAAGACAGCGAAATAGCCAGCACGGAAAAGCACAAAGCATAGAGAAAGAAAAAGCTCATCACCGAGATGGGCACATCTTTGGGGATCGGCTTGCCGTTATAATGCGGAATAAACACGCCGTGGGGGTGCAGCAATTTTTTGACCTGGACGCTGGAAATTTCATACAAAACCTGGAAACGGAATATTTTAATGCCGCAGGTCGTCGAGCCGGCGCAGCCGCCCACCACCATCAGGAAGAAGAAAATGCTGACCGCGAAGCCACCCCAGAGGTTGTAATCGCCATTGCTGTAGCCGGTTCCGGTAATGATCGAAACAACATTGAATGAGGCGCGCCGCAAGGCTTCTAGAAAAGTGATGTGTTCGCGCAGCACAAGATAAGATACGGTAATGAAGATGGCACTGGCAACGATGCACAGGAACCAGCGTATTTGGGAATCGCGTAGGAAGGGCTTTAAGTTGCCGCGCACTGCTTTCAGATACAGCACGAAAGGCAGGCTGCCCAAGATCATGAAAACAATGGCCACGAGTTCCGTCCAGGCGCGGTCATGATTGGCAAAAGAGGTGTCAAAGGTCGAAAACCCGCCAGTGGCAATGGTGGTCATCGCATGGGCCAGTGCATCGAAGGTGCCAAGGCCGGTAAACATATAGGCCACGGCGCATAATATGGTCAGACCAAGATAAATCAGGCCAATCGAGCTGGCGAGCTGCGCCGCGCGTGGTAGTGCTTTTTCATTTTCGGAAGATTCTGTGCGAAAAAGCTGCATCCCGCCGACTTTCAGGAACGGCAAAACCGACAGAGCCATGACGATAATACCAATGCCACCCAGCCATTGCAGAATGGCGCGCCAGAGTAAAATGCCGCGCGGCGCGTCGTCAAGGCCGACTATGACCGTAGAGCCTGTGGTGGTAATGCCGGACATGGCTTCAAAAAATGCATCCGTATAGCTCATATTCAGTTCGGAAAAACGAAAAGGTAGCGCGGCAAAAGCGGCCATGGAAAGCCAACTGAGCACGGTTAGCAGGAAGGCCTGGCGCACCGATAGGCTAAATTTCTGACCGGCATTGCTGAGCACAAGCGAGCCGCCGAAAAAGGCCGTAACGATAATGCAGATAAAGAAAACATGCCAGTTCTCATCGCCGGTATACATATCGGCCAACATCGGTAGCACCATGCTGATAGACATGATGGAAAGAAAAATACCAATAACGTAAAAGACGGGGCGTAAATCCAAGGGTGGAGCCTCTTTTTGTTCTAGTGAGATAGTACCATATGAGGTTTTCAGGGGGGATATAAAATAGCAATTTTACATAGGGCGTGAGCGCTTGCAGCAGCGTGCTTTATAAGTGTTTCTGTAGGAAAACGGACTCGTTTGTCTGATTAGTGAACGATGACGTTCTGGTGGGGGCTGTCGAGGGAAAAGGCAGGAATGTCGACTGTGAAAACCTTGCCGTCCTCGTCGCGCATTGTGTATTGCCCCACCATGATACCGCCGGGTGTGGTGAGGGGCGCACCGCTGGTATAGGCATAGGTCTGACCGGGCTCGACAACCGGCTGCTCTCCAATTACACCATCGCCTTGCACTTCCTGGGTATTACCCTGGGAATCTGTGATCTGCCAGGAGCGCTGGCGCAGCTGTACGGTATCCCCGCCATTGTTTTTAATGACAATATGATAGGCCCAAAAGTAGCGATTGTTTTGCGGTGAAGATTCTTCTTCAAGATACACTGGCTTGACGCTGACGGTAATATTCTTGGTGGTTTGTCTGTACACGCGTGATTCTCCCGGGCGGTTGTTGATAAGCGATTCCAAGCTTAATTATACTTTCGCCACAAATTTTTGTCAGCAAAATGCGGATAAAAAAACGGAGCACGTGGATATCTTCGTGCTCCGTTTTAAAAATTTATGATGTGTTCCTATTTAAAGGAAATATTCGCCCGTCTGTTGGCAGGCTCACGGATATCATCCGGTGTCGGAACCAGCAATTCATGCTCGCCGCGTCCATCGATAGAGATAATACCTTCGGCTACGCCACGGCTCACCAATGCTTCACGAACGACTGTCGCACGCTTGAAGGCAAGGCGGTCATTATACTGGGTTGGACCTGATGTATCAGCATGACCCACGACACTGATTTGCGACGGCGGATTCTTGCGAACCTCTTCTGCGACAGCGTCAAGAACGTTCATGGCACTGGAGCCCAGCACAATCGAGTCCCAGTCAAAGAAGACAAGGTAAACAGCATCTTCGGGGGCCATTGGCTCTTCTGGTTCCATCGCGATTGGTTCAACAGGTGGCATGAACACTTCTGGTTCAGGGGCTGGTGCACGTTGAACCATGCTTTCCAATTGGTTCATGGCATCGAGGAAAGCAGTTTTACATTCGCTATTGTCTGTTTCCCAGTTTTCTTCCTGGAATTCGATCCAACAATCAAATTTTGCTTGCGCCCGTGCGGACAAAGCGGGAGCAACTTCCCTTGCGCCAAGATCATAGGCAACAACAAGGCGACCGCGCGCGGCGCTCAGTTCCTGAAGGTGCTTTTCATTTAGGTTCCAGTCACTCACCGGTTCCGGCATTACCATTTCACCGGAAGCAGCTGCCAACCCTTTGCGTGCAAAATGCAGCGCATCCGGGTAGTCCAGCATGCCCTTGAGCTCCTGGTTCGAGAATTCTCTATATTCGCCGGCAAGTGCCTGTGTGAACGGGCTGCCGACGGCTTCGGCGTTGTTCAGTGCCTGAACTTCGCTAAAACTTGTAAAAGCGTTACAGCCAGCCAATGTGACCATACCGAGTGTTAAAATAAGGTTGCGCAGCGTTTTCATGTGGTGCTCCCTAAAAATACTTAAAAACCATGCTGTTAATTACATATCAGTTTTGCTTTCTATAACGATATCAAGGGAATGTAAAGACAAGTTCATCATTTTTACTAAAAAAAATTCATCAAAACCACCGATACTTACGGAAACCCTTTATTTTCCAGCCCTTTTGGCCCCTTGAATAAAAAATAGTTTCAGCTTATGTCTTTGTCTTTTGAAGGAATATGGGGATTTCAATGCGCGCTGAAACCGAAAAACTGGTTGATGACATTCAGGCGGCTCTCAAGCTGCTGAGGAGGCATCTTTGACTGGAATAATGCGCTGAAAAGACTGGAAGAGTTAAATGCCCTCAGCGAGGACCCTGATCTGTGGTCCGATCCCGATAAAGCCCAGAGCCTGATGAAAGAGCGCACGCGTTTGGACCAGAAAATTCAATCTGTGCGCGAGATTGAGCAGAGTTTACAGGATAATAGCGAGTTGATTGCACTTGGTGAGGCCGAAAACGACCAGGGTGTCGTGTCGGAAGCCGAAGCCATGCTTCAGGAGATGAAGGTCAAGGTAGAACGTCGGCAGCTCGAAAGCCTGCTTTCCGGTGAGGTTGACGGTAATGACGCCTATTTTCAGGTCAATGCCGGGGCCGGTGGCACCGAAGCGCAGGACTGGGCCAATATGCTGCTTCGCATGTATACACGTTGGGCGGAACAACATGGCTATAAGGTCGGGGTTTTGGAGCGCAGTGACGGCGAAGAGGCAGGGGTGAAGTCGGCAACGCTGAAAATAGAGGGTGATGATGCCTATGGTTGGCTCAAGACCGAAACCGGAGTGCACCGGCTGGTGCGGATTTCACCTTTTGATTCCAATGCCCGCCGTCATACCAGTTTTGCTTCTGTATCCGTATCGCCGGTGATTGACGATTCCATAGAGATTGATATTGATGAAAAGGACTTACGAATCGATACGTATCGTAGCAGTGGTGCAGGCGGCCAGCACGTTAATACAACGGATAGTGCGGTGCGCATTACACATGTGCCGACAGGCATCGTAGTGGCCTGCCAGAATGAGCGTTCGCAGCATCAAAACCGTGATCAGGCCATGGCTCTTTTGAAGGCCAAAATGTATGAAGAGGAATTGCGCAGGCGAGAGGAAAAACAGGCCGAAGAACACGGCGAAAAGTCCGATATCGGCTGGGGCCATCAGATACGCTCTTACGTTCTACATCCTTACCAAATGATCAAGGATTTACGGACCAGTGTTGAAAACAGCAATACACAAGCTGTGCTGGATGGGGATCTGGATGGGTTTTTGGAGGCATCTTTGGCGCATAAATTAGCCCCGGAGGAGGAAACCGGCTAATCCGGGGAGTCTTTACACAGACTTATCCACAATCCCCTGCTTTTATTCGGTTTTTCGGGAAATATACTTTTGTTTCGCCGACCTACATTGTACCGTCAAAGCGGCAGGACATGCGAATCGAAAGTTTTGTCGCAAACTTGAGTTTTGGAGATTTCTTCTTATGCGCATCCTTCTTACATCAGCAACAGCGGTCGCCCTTCTTATGGCGTCGAGTGCGCTTGTGCCCGATGCGTTGGCGCAAAAGGGAAGCGTGCTTGCGCCGCAAAGTGGCTGGGCCGTCACCGCTGTGGACCAGGACAAGGGGACCGGTGCCTACTGCGCTATGGCCAGACGGTTTCAGGACGATCTGATTTTGACCTTTGCCAAGAACCGGCGTCAGGAATCTTCTTTTGCTTTTGAATTCACCAAAGGTAAATTCGATACGTATCAACATTTTGCTATCACGCTTGATCCCGGTGCCGGGCAGCTTCGTAGCTATGAGTTACGGCCAGCGTCGAGTAAAGCCTTCGTCATTCGTATTGGCAAGGACGAATCTTTCCTGACAGCTTTGCAAAAGACCGGTCATTTGCGCGCCGAAATTGGCGGCAAGGCCTATAATTTTAATCTTGCCGATATCGATAAGGGACAAAAGGAGCTAGATGCTTGTCTTGCTGCCTCGGTCTATCCGGCCGCTGGCGGTGGCGATCCAATGACCCCATTCCCTGCGCCCCGCGGCGTAGATGCGCAGGAACTTGCGTTCCTCAAAAGCCAGATTGATGCGCTGCAGATTCAAAATTCAAAGCTAAATCAACAGGTCACCCAGACGCGGTCTGCACAAAGTAGCGCAGGACAAAACAATACCGATGTCAGCGGGCTGCGCTTGGATATACAAACTTTGCGGCAAAATAATGCGGCCTTAAAAGCGCAGGTTGAATCCTTAAGGACTGCGCAGCAAACCGGCGGTATGCTGCAACAAAATATTAGTGCTTTGCGCCAGGAAAATGAGCAGCTGAAAGATATTGTTTCGGCCAAGGGTGCAGCTGGTAGTGCTGCGTCGCTGGCACTTAAAAAACTTCAGCTGGAAAACAAATCTTTGCAGGCTGCGCTTGCCACAAAAGGGATAGAGCCTTCAGGGAAAATGCAGACCCTGAGTGCGCGGCTGCGGGAGCTGGAACAGGAGAACAGGAAACTTAGCGCAGGTGTTGAGATGGCGCGCGCGCAGCAAGGTCAGGCACCTGCCCAGCCGACAGATGTAACCATTCAGGAACTGGTAAAGGAAAACAGTAGATTAAAGGCAGGAATTGTAGCAAGTTCGGCCAATCAGGGGGCTGTGAGTGAGTTGCAGCAAAGTCTGCAAAGTCTTGAAGCGGAAAAAAGCAGTTTAAATAAAGAGGTCGCGTCACTGAAGGCGGCCCTTGATCAGAATGGTACGGCAAAGGCCCCTGTAGAAAGCCTCAAAAAACAAATCGATAATCTGGAGATGGAAAACAGGCATTTGCTTGAGGCACTTTCGCAGACAAGGCCTGAAGCTGGTGATGAGGCTGAAAGCGCCGCACTATTACAATTGGTGTCTGGCAGCGAAAATGCGCAGACGGCAGAAGCCAGCCGGGAAGAGGCAGAGAAGCTTGGGGCTGAGTTGTCTGGGATCAAGGAAAAGAACGAGAGCTTGGAAACCCGGATAGCAAGCCTGCAGGAAGAGGCGGATAGGCTCAAAGAAACGAATGCGCGTTTGCAGGAAGGTGCCGGGGATATTGCTGGCGGGCCGGAGAAAAGAATAATCTCGCTGGAAGGCAAGCTGGCGATTTTAGAGACGGAAAATGCCAAGTTGAGATCTTCGCTGGATGTGGTGCAAGCCGATGCAGGGGCGGGTCATGTCATGGAAGAAGAGATTTTTTTCCTCAAGGATGAGAACCAGCGTCTCCAGGAGAAGGTTGCGATGGCGTCCCAGGAGGCTCCCGGGCAGCTGGAAATGGTAGGCGCCGAGCTTGAAAATTTAAGGGTAAAAAATGAAGCCCTGAGGACACAAATTGCTGCAGCTGGAGAGAGTGATGGAGCGCAGCAATTAGCAACAAAGCTGGAAGAAGTCATGGCCGAAAATCTTCGTCTTCGTACGGAGAGCAGGGATGAGGCCGGGCAGGCGGCAACAATAACCAGCCTGGGCGAAACCATTCAAAGCCTTGAGCAGGACAATAGGAGGCTGAATGAAGCCTTGGAAGTGGCGCGCGCCGAAAGCGGCATTGAAAGCCAGGACCTTGCGCTACAGAGCCTGCAGGAGGAAAATCAACGTCTGCGTGAAAGCTTGGAAAAACAGGTAGCCGGCCTTGATGAAAATGTGCCTGCTGTTCAGGAAAAATTGGGCAGGTTACAGGAAGAAAATATTACGCTGGCGGCTCAGATTGATTCACTCACCGCAGAAATTGGCGCGTATCAGGAGATTATTGCCCGCCAGAACGATGAAATTGTTGTACTGAAGAGTGAGAATAAACAGCTGAAGCAACAGCTTGGGGGCTATACACAGGAAGCAAGTATAGGCAAATATGAGGCTTTGCAGGGTCTGGCACAGGAGAATTTGCGTCTCAAGAAGGAAATTGAGGTTATAAAAGGTGGTAGTGCTTCTATATCGACAGTCTCCTATGAGAGGCCGGTTGAGGCTCCTGTAATCCAAAAAGCAAGCATAGAAGCGGATATAGAAGAGCAATTTTTGGCCGAGCAGCTTTTGCAAATAAGCGCGGAAAGAAAACCGGAAGAAGAAAGAGTGTTGGAGCAAATTGCCCCAATGGCCGGTGATGAAATGGAAGAGAAAATTATTGTCCAGGAAGTGGCAATGCAGGAGGCACCGGTTGTTGAAGAGGTGATTGTAGAAAAGAAGGCGGAAAAATCTCTGTCGTCGGAAGAGATAAAGGCAAGAAAAACCGCCGAGGAAGATGCTGCTGTTATCGCCGTTAACAGGCGCAATGCCGGACGTCATCTGAACAAGACATCCTATGACCCTAATGCAGAGATGACCGAAGCGCAGAAACAAGAAGCCGCTATGACCAGCGCTATCAGTACCCGGCAGCCGGAAATGCTTGAGTTGGAGCTTTTAGAGGAAATAGCAAGCGTCGTAGAATCTCCTGAGCAGGAAGAGCCTGAAACGGTTGTCAGTGAGGCACCTGCCGAGGAGTTTTCTTTTCCGGAGCCTATGAAGAAGGAGCCTTTGAAAAAAGAAGAGGTCGAGGCCGTTGAAATTGTAGAGCAGTTTGTGCAGCAAAAAGAGCCTAAACCAAAGCTGGTTAACAAGGTGGTTGAGGTTCCAACGGTGCCCATGGAAGAAATTACAGCGTTGCCAACAATTGCTGTGAAGGTTGAAGAAAAGAATGCAGCGCAACAGGCCGAGGAAATTCTAAGCGAAGCGCTCCTGGCGCAGGAGCCGAAGCAAGCTGAAATTCCAGTCATGCCGAAGGCCCAGGAAAAACCTGCCTCCTCGCCCTGGCCTGTCGTTTCAGCCGTTGAGGAGGTGCCATCCGATGTTCTGATGCCATCTCCTGCATCGCTTAATAAACCGCTTTCTGCTCCCCCTGTGCTCGCCCCTGCTGTTGCGGATAGCCAGCCAAGGGCTTTAAGGCCCGCAATAGAGGAAAGAATGGCACGCAAGGCAAGCCAGGCTGTTTCCAGCCGCCCGATGCCGTATAAGTCTTTGGCAGAGCGTATCAACGAGGATGCAGTGGAGACGGTCCCAACGGTTGCAATAGCCACCATGGCGCCAGTGGCGCCCGTAGTGCAGGAAGTACAAACAATCAGCAGGCCGCCTCAAAAGGTGGTTCAGGAGCCTGTTCAAAGGATTGAGCCGGTGAGCATTGAGCCTGTTAGCGCTGTGCCAGTGCGTCAAGCCACGTTTCAGCCTGTCCCGCCACCGGTAGAGCGACTACCCAGAAATACAGGGGCAGGGATACGCACAATGTTAAAAAATGCTGGCATCCCTTTGAACAACGAAGTTAGGGTCGTTAAAGAGGTATCAAAAAGCGGCGTTGGTGTTTATCAGTGGAAGTCAGCAGATTTGTTCGGCTCTGCGGAGCAACATACTCTGAGGAATGAAGCCCAGTTTGATACATTGGTGCAGCAATATATTGAGCGTACTGAAGCGCGCTGCCCCGGTGATTTTGCCGTTTTGCCGGATTACACTGTGGCCCAGCCGGAAAGCATGCGCATTGATAGCTATGAAATTGCCTGTGTCGGAGGCGATATCAGTTCTTCGGCGACAGTCGTATTCTTTAGCGCCAACGGGCAATTTACAATCGTTGCCCACGAGGCCGATACGGCTCATATGTCTACAGCCATGGATATCAGAGATCGTCTGGTGAAGGCGATAGCAGAAGCCTCTAGCTAGTCAAATTAGTAGATTTTCATAAAAATAGACGCTTCCCCGACTTTCGTTGCTGCATAGCAACAAAGAGAGTGTTTCTTTTTTCTTCAAGAGCTTAAGGCTGGCTATATCAGTTTTATCATAAATTTATCTAAAATTTTATGAAAATTGTAAAGGTCTTGGTAACCCTTTGCGTTGTACTATGAAAATTGCGAGGGCCAATGAGTACAGACAAAAAAGAACAATTTAATCATCACAAGATGATTTCCTACGACGGCAGCGATCACAGCGGTCGCCACCAGATGTATCAACATTTACAAAAATGGCTGGATGAGCAGGGCAGCAAGATCGAAGCTGGCTATTTTATCGTGGTTGGTATCGACAGACTGTCTTTGTTTAACGAGGCCTTTGGCACGGAATATGCGGATGCCCTGATTGAAGAAACAGGCCATCATCTTAAGAAAATTCTGGGTAGAACGGCTCGTATTTCTCGTATTGGCGGCGATGTTTACGGTGCCCTTATTCACGGGACCGAACGCGAGATGCCGTCTATGGCGCAACATATTCTCAACAGCTTTTATGAGATGCCGCTGCATACTGAAATGGGCCCCATTCGTATTGGCGTTTCCATTGGCGGCATCATGCTGGATAATAAAGGTATAACACCGGCCACGATACTAGCCAGGGCGGAGCTTGCTCTGCGTGCAGCAAAAGATCAGGGCCGGGGGCGGTTTATATCCTATTTGGAGACAGCGGAGCAAAGTAGAAATTACCTTTCGATGATTATGACCGGCGATTCCTTTCTGCGGGCGATGAGGGAAGGCCGGGTGCGGCTAGCCTTTCAGCCGGTCATGGATTCTAGAACCGATGAGGTGTCGTTTTATGAATGTCTGGTGCGTATTATTGGCGAAGACGGGGCCGTTGTGAACGCGGCGCAGTTTATTCCGGCAGTTGAAGAGCTGGGTCTGGCAAGGGTTTTGGATAAATTTACTCTCAATATGGCGATTAAAGAGCTTGCAATGTTTCCGCAGCTGAAGCTCTCGGTCAATGTGTCGAACTGGTCTCTGACGGATTTGAGCTGGCTGGAGGATATTGTTGAAACCCTGCATCAGGTTCCCGATGTTGCCAGTCGCCTTATCATCGAGATCACCGAAAGCGTGGCCATTCAGGATATGCAAAAAACCGAGTATTTCGTTGAAATCCTTAAAGGTCTGGGCTGCCGCATTGCGCTGGATGATTTTGGCTCCGGCTATACGGCTTTTTCCCAGCTTAAAACGCTCGATATCGATATTGTCAAAATTGACCAGTCTTTCATTCGTGATATCAGCGAAGAAAGAAATCACCTGTTTGTGCGGGCTTTGCAGTCTCTGGCTGAAGGAATCAATCTTGAAACTGTTGGAGAAGGTGCAGAAACTCAGGGTGAGGCTGATATTTTGGTGCAAGACGGGATTGACCACATTCAGGGTTTTATCTACGGCAAGCCAAGCATAGAGCGACTATGGCTTTCGGAAGATCATATCTACAGGAAATTTCCAGCCGATGCCGGTTTGCTGGATAAAGCACTGGTATCAGAGCGCGAAGAAGACTTTGCCGGTGCGTCCTAGACGTTTATGGCTCGCCGGATTTATCTTTCTCATCGTTGTCGTATTGCACGGCAAAGGGCGTAAACATCTTCATGGTGCGCTCAAACATCGCCATATTCTGTTTGCTCATCTCTTCAAGCGCGGAAGAGCCGGGAAACATATTTTGCATGCCGCCCATACCTTCGAATGATTTATTTATTTGTTCGCGCATTTGCTCCTGGTTGTTGACGAATAAATTCAGCGTCTGATCCAGGTAATTGGGCACAAGACCTTGCATATTATCACCGTAAAAGCCGATGAGATTGCGCAGGAAGCTGATCGGCAGCAAATTTTGTTCGCCGCGTGATTCCTGCTCAACAATGATCTGGGTTAAAACCGGGCGGGTAATGTCTTCGCCTGTCTTGGCATCATTAACCACAAAGTCATGGCCTTCTTTGACCATCTCGCACAAATCATCAAGGGTTACGTAACTGCTGCGCCCCGTGTCATAGAGACGACGGTTCGCGTATTTTTTGATGATTGTCGGCTCGCCTTCTTTGCGCTTTGTTCTGGCCATATTGCACCTGCCTTATATTTTGCTGCGTTTGATTTCTTCCGCATTATGCACAAAATGCAGCGGAATAAAAGTCTCTTCTAGCGTTGTTGCCATAAAGAGGTTATAGTAACACATATTTGTGCAGCAGGAAAATTTTGTGCAGTCAGAGAGATTTTAGAAATGCGAACAGGACCTCATCCTCTCCCTATTCATATCGGTATGGCGACATCGGCATGGCCGGTGATGTCGCAGGCGGAAGGGGTAAGTTTGTCGCAGGAAATGGCCGGCGGCATGGAAAAAATGCTGCGTGGTATTCGTAAATATCAGGAGCACCCCTATAAGCCGGAACAAGAGGCTCTGCCTTTGGTTTGGGAGAGTGGAACCGTTACTGTTGGGAAGTGCGAGGCGGTAGAACAAACGGGCGCCCTCGTGATTGTGCCATCATTGATTAATCGCTCCTCTATCCTGGATTTGTGCGAAGAACGCTCTTTCACAAGATGGATGGCCGGGCAGGGAATTACGGTTTACCTGCTCGACTGGGGGGACGTCTCGCAAGACCCGGAACAGAACGATATTGATGCCCTGGTGCTGCAGCGTCTTGTGCCGGCCTTGGAGGTTGTCTCGGAGATGGAAGGAGGCCCGGTAGCCGCTTTGGGTTATTGTATGGGCGGCACTTTGCTTTTAAGTGCGGCGGTTCATGTGCCGGATAGTGTGGCGCGTCTGGTGATGCTGGCGGCGCCATGGGATTTTCATGCCGGGCAGCAGGATTTGTTGAACCGGATCAAATTCTGGGCGCCATCGACAACTTCTTATATCGACGCTGGAGTGCCCTTACCGGTGGAAGGGATTCAGACCCTGTTTGCCAGTCTGAACCCAATTATGGGAGCCCGGAAATTCGCCTCTTTTGATGATATGGAGCCGGATTCGGCTGCTGCAAGGCTGTTTGTTGCTGTGGAGGACTGGCTCAATGAAGGGGTGGCACTGCCGGCGCAGGTGGCGAAGCATTGCCTGGAGCGTTGGTTCTCTGCCAACGAGCCAGGGCAGGGGCAGTGGGGCGTCGGTGAAAAAGTGATTGATCCGGCTTCTGTCAAAGCGCCAACGCTTATTGTGACCTCAAAAAAGGACCGTCTGGTCGAATATGAACAGGCGGCCTGTTTGAAGGGTTTGATGCCTGACGCAACAATCCTCAACCCGGAATGCGGCCATATAGGCATGATCGCCGGGGCGCAAAGCATCAAAAAGGTCTGGCAGCCCATTGCAGATTTTCTAAAGGAATAAACAGACTTTGAAAATCTCTGCGCAGTTGATATGCTGCGCCAGCGCAAAATTCAGGTGAGGATTTATCAAATGAGTATGGACGACCCTATCGTTATTGCAGCCGCAAAAAGAACAGCCATTGGCAATCTGGCCGGTGGGCTGAGCACATTGGAAGCCTACGAGCTGGGCAAAATAGCTATTCAGAGCGCTCTCGAAGATGCAGGCGTTCCGGCCAATGATATTGATGAAGTGATTATGGGCCAGGTTCTAACCGCCGGAGTGGGCCAAAACCCGGCACGTCAGGCCGCGATGGCGGCGGGCGTTCCCGAAGAAAAAACCGCCTTTACCATCAATCAGGTTTGCGGCTCGGGTCTGCGCTCTATGGCGCTGGGGATGCAATCGATCATGACTGGCGATAGTGATGTTGTCGTGGCCGGTGGTCAGGAAAGTATGAGCCGCAGCCCGCATTGCATGCATATGCGTGACGGGGTTAAATTCGGCCACACGCAGATGGCCGATACCATGATCAAGGACGGCTTGTGGGATATTTTCAATGACTACCACATGGGCATCACAGCCGAGAATATTGCCGAGAAATACCAGATTACACGCGGTGATCAGGATAATTATGCTGCAATATCCCAGAATAAAGCAGAAGCGGCCATCAAAGACGGGAAGTTTGAAGCAGAGATTACCCCGGTGAGCGTAAAGCACCGCAAAGAGGAGGTGATTGTCGATAAGGATGAGTTCCCTCGCGCCGGAGTCACGTCAGAAGGACTTAGCAAATTGCGCCCGGCCTTTAAGCCTGACGGAACGGTGACGGCGGCCAATGCCTCCGGGATTAATGACGGTGCCGCGGCGAGCGTTTTGATGCGCGCCAGTGAGGCGCAAAAGCGTGGCATTGTACCATTTGCCCGGATTGTGTCATGGGCCACAGCCGGCGTTGACCCGTCAATCATGGGTACCGGCCCGATCCCGGCATCCCGAAAAGCGCTAGAAAAAGCGGGTTGGAGCGTTTCTGACCTCGATCTGATTGAAGCCAATGAAGCGTTTGCGGCGCAAAGCTGCTGTGTCATGAAGGAAATGGGATTTGACCCGGAAAAAACCAATGTCAATGGCGGCGCGATTGCTCTGGGTCATCCGATCGGCGCTTCCGGAGCGCGGGTGATAGTTACTTTGCTGCACGAAATGGCGCGCAGGGGCGCACAAAAAGGGCTGGCAACATTATGCATCGGCGGCGGCATGGGGATTGCCATGTGCGTTGAGCGAAGCGAAGACACGGAATGGAGAAAATTATGAGTGGCGTTGCCATCGTAACCGGCGGAACCAGAGGGATCGGCCGCGCTATATCCGAGGCGCTGATTGCCGATGGTATGAAGGTGGCGGCGATTTATCGCGGCAATGAAGAGACGGCGCAGAGCTTCCGTGATGAAACCGGCCATGAGACGTTTAAGTTTGATATTACTGATCTCGATGCCTGTATGAGCGGCGTGTCGGAAATTGAAGAAAAGCTCGGGCCGGTGAGCGTTTTGGTGAATAATGCAGGCATTACCAGAGATGGCGTGTTGCACAAAATGAGTGCTGAAAACTGGCATAAGGTGATCGAGGCCAATCTTGGCTCCTGTTTTAATATGTGCCGGGCGGTGATCCCCGGTATGCGCGAGCGTAGCTACGGGCGGGTGATCAATAACAGTTCGATCAACGGTCAGAAGGGCCAGTTCGGCCAGACCAATTATTGCGCCTCCAAATCCGGCATTATTGGTTTTTCCAGGGCTCTGGCGCAGGAAAGCGCAGCAAAAGGCATTACCGTCAATGTTGTTTGCCCCGGCTATATCGATACCGAAATGACGGCGGCTGTTGACCCGGACATTCTGGCGGGTGTGATCAAGCAGATACCGGTCGGGCGTTTGGGCAAGCCGGAAGAAATCGGCAATATTGTTTCGATGCTGGCGTCCGAAAAAGCGTCCTTTATTACCGGAGCCACGATTGCCGTAAACGGTGGTCAACACATGGCTTGATTGCTATAGTATTTCCATGAGCAAAGATTCTGTCATTCTAGAAAGACGATTTGTCCCTGAAGGCACCATGGTGATGAAACAGGGCGATCGCGGCAATTGCGCCTATCTTATCCAGTCGGGTAGCGTTCTGGTCTATACTGAGCATAAGGGTAAGCATGTTGAGCTGGCCACGCTTGAGCTTGGCGAAATATTCGGCGAGATGGCCCTTATCTTTGATGAGCCGCGTACGGCTTCGGTCAAAGCGAAGGAGGATAGCAACCTGATTATCCTGACCCGCGACACCCTGAAGCAGAAAATGGACCGCACCGATCCAACCATCAAGGCGATCATGACCATGCTCACAAGGCGTATTGTCAGCGCCAATAACAGCCTGATGAACAAGGGAAGCGACTTGCAGGATATGACGGAGACGTCGCGTATTATTTACCAAAATGTTCTCAAAAGCTTACCAAAAAGCCAGCAAAGGACATTCCAAAATGCCGTTTTGCCCAAGCTGGATGAGTTTCTCGACACCGTGCGGGCCTTCAAAGAAAAAATTGAAAAATAACGGATAAGGCTTACATGCATCTTGTGCATAGCCGCAATTTCCCTGTATAACTGCGGCCATAACCGGCCCTGACCCTAGATATGGAATTTTACCATGAAGCGTATACTGATCGTTGTCCCTTCAATCTTTGCCGTTTTACTGGTTTTGCTGCTCGTTGGGCCCAGCTTTGTTGACTGGAGCCGTTATAAGGAGCCGGCACTGGAGCAGATCAAAAAGGCTACAGGTTATGAGGCGGAGCTGACAGGGGAGCTTGAGCTGGCTTTGCTGCCCTCTCCGCACGTTGTGGTGGAAGGGCTGCAGATAAAAGCGCCGGAAGGCTCCACCAGTGATTATATAGCCAGTTTAAAGCGTCTGGATATCAATGTTTCCTTTATGCCTTTGCTGCGCGGTGAAATTGCCGTGAATTCGGTGCGTCTGATTGAGCCGGAGCTTTATCTTGAGGTGCTAAAATCAGGCCGCCCCAACTGGATGAGCAAGGAAATTCAAAAGAAGACTGCGGCCAAAAAAGAAGAGAAGGCTGGAGTTCCTTCCGAAAACAAGCTTGCCAGGGCCGTGTCGCTGCAAAAAGTCATGATTGAAGGCGGTGCTTTTCACTTTCAGGATCATAAAAAAGGCAGCTCCATATCTATAAGCGGTATTGATACTTCTCTTCGGGCGGAAACGCTGGAAGGGCCATATAAGCTTGACGGCAAGCTATCCTATGGCGATTACAATATCGAATTTGAAGGCGGTGCAGGCCGCTATAGCGCCGACACCAAATCAATTGTTCCCAAGGTTAAGGCGTCGATAAGCCCGGGTGATGTTGTGTTTGAGTATAGCGGGGTGCTGAGCTTTGATGACGGATTTGAAATTCAGGGTGAAACCGGCATAAGCATGGTCAGCCTGGCTGAAACTCTGGCCGACTTTGGAGTGAAAGCTTCTGATACGCTCGATGTGCCCCTTAGCAGTAAAGGCCTGCTCACAGCTTCGCAGGAAAGGTTTAGCTATAAGGATTTGAATTTGAAGCTGGGTCAGGGTGAATATTCCGGTGAAATAACATCGTCTTTTGCGCCCCTTAATATCAAGACCAAATTATCGGCTGAGACACAGCCAGAGCTTGGTATATGGCTGCCTTCGACGCTGGAGGCCGATATCAATTTGTTAAGCCAGCCGAACAAAATCACGTTGAATAGCAGCACAATAGAGCTTGATAGCACGGGTTTTATTGTCTCCGGTTCTTATGCGCAAGGGGCGCGGCCAAAGGCAGAGTTGGCTCTGTCTACGAAAAAACTCGACTGGGGCTCCTGGCAAAATAAAATAGCACCCAAAACGCAGCAAAGTAATGGCCAGAGCGCAGCAGAAAACTCATCCGATGATGGTAGTGCTGTGGCAGGTATTGGTCGTGGACTCACCCTTCCTTTTGACCTGGATTTTGATTTCGATATCCAGAATGTCAGGGCGCAGGGTAAGGATATAAGCGGTCTTCGGGCAAAAGGGGCCTTGCATAAAAATTCTCTGGTGCTGGACCGCCTGGCCGTAAATGATTTTGCAGGCTCCAGCTTTTTTGTGAAGGGGCAGGTTGCCGATCTGCAGCAATTATCGGGTATTGACCTTAACTTTACCGGCAAATCCAGTGACATAAAGGCTTTGGCCAAAACACTGGGTTTTGAGGAGCTAAACCTGCCTCCTAAATTAAATAAAGCCGAAGCCTTGGCGGCGTTTAAAGGCAGCAGCAAAAAGCTGGATATGACCAGTAATATTAAGGCTTTAAATGGAGAATTCATCACGCAGGGAAGCTTGCAGGACCCCATGGGTTCGCTCAGGCTTGATAATATGAGCTTTCAGGTTAAGCACCGCAATATGGCCGAGTTCATCCAGGCATTTAATCCCGGTTATAAGCGCAGCAAATCCTTTGAAAAACCGCTCGATTTCTATGCGGCAATGAGCCGGGACGGTAGCTTGTATAAGTTCAAAGATGTTATTGGAAATTTTGCAGGAACGGCGCTGGCCGGCGGCTTTGATGTTGAAACTGGCAAGGAAAAGCCCGTGATTAAGGGCAATTTGCAGCTCGGTGATCTGGTGATTGATGCACCCGCCAAGAAGGCTGCCAGCAAAAGCACAAGCGTTTCAGCTCCATCATCAGCTGGTAAGAGTGACAGCAATGCTGATATCCGCTGGTCGCGTGAGGCGATCAACACGGAATGGATGCATATGGTGGGTGGCGAGCTTGATGTGGTAGCAAAATCTATAACTTACGGTAAGTGGGGCTTAAAAAGCCCTGTTTTGAAGGTTAGTCTCAATGACGGAGCGCTTGAGGTCAGCAAACTGGATGCCGGGTTGTTTGACGGGCAATTAACGATGAGCGCCAGCATTAAGTCCTCGGAAAATCCGCGTCAGCCGATCCATCTGGAGACAAGCTCACAGCTCAGAAATGTGTCTCTGGAGCCGCTGGTGCTCGCGTTGGTTGGTAACAAGGTCGTGAAGGGCAAGGGCCGGGTCAGCATGGACGCAGATTTGCGTGCCGCCGGCATTAGTCCGGCTGCTCTCATTTACGATATGCAGGGCAAGGGCAGCGCCACAGGACAAAACCTGGTACTGGAAGGGTTTGATTTGACGCGCTTTGCCGAGGCTTTGTCCGATGACGCCAAACTGGGTCATAGCGCCGAGCAGATATGGGGCGGCACGACAAAAGGCGGCAGCACGGCATTTGATGCGCTGGAAGGCAATTTTACGATGAATGAAGGCATTATCCAGGTTTCAAAGCTCAACCTCGATGGGCCGTCGGCTTTTGTTGCAGCAAAAGGGAGCATTAATCTGCCGCGCTGGTGGGTCGATATGCCTGCGGAGATTACCATGAAGCCGCCCTATGATGTGCCGCCTTATACTATCCCGATTAAAGGGCCGCTGGACAATCCGAAGGGGATTACCAGCAATATATTACAGGATTTCTTTGCACGTAAGATTGAGCGCAAGGCAACGAAGGAGCTGAGCAAAATATTGGGTAAAGTGCTCGATATTCCACAGGAACAGCCGCAACAGCCCGAACAGGTTAGCCCGAGTGGCGGTGAGCCGGAAGCCCCGGCCCAGCAGCCGCAGCAACAAGAGCCAAAACCCGAGGATATCCTACGCGGTGTGCTGGAAGGCCTTATTCAGTAACTTTCTCTTTGAGGTGTTGCAGCAAATAGATGCGCACGGCGCTGGACAGGTTCATGTCTTGGGTGCGAGTCTTATCAATCTCGGATACCAGTTGGTTCACGGACAGGCCCTTTTCAGAGGCGCAATGCTGCAATTCTTCCCAGAATGGCTCTTCCAATGTGATGCTGGTGGCGTGACCCGAGATCTTAACAGAGCGCTTCTTCATTACCAAAAGTCTGGTTCACGAACGGGAAGTTTATGTTTTTGATTGTCAGTTGAGGTGTGTTCTGTTGATGGCAGTGGAATTCCCGCACGCTTATGTAATCGGTCATAACCTTTGGGTGGGATTCTGATATCTGTTTCGGGATTTCTTTCTGTTCTGGGTTCATCAAACAGGAAACCCGCTCTTCTAAGTAGGCCTTTATAGCCTTTGGGTGGAATGGGTAGGTCTTCTAGCTCTTTTTTCTTATCACCATGTGTCATTTGAGAACCATACTGTTTCTGTCTTAGGTTAAGCATATAAACATAATCAGAATATATTACTTTAATGTGTCCTCATTATCAAATTACTCACTGGGTTTCGTCATGCTGACCGGGTCGATCCATGCGTCGAATTGCTCTTCTGTGAGCAGGCCCAGCGCCACCCCGGCTTCTTTCAGGGACGTCCCATCCACGTGGGCCTTCTTGGCGATCTTCGCTGACGCGTCATAACCAATATGCGGATTGAGCGCAGTGACCAGCATCAGGCTCTCATTCATTAAAGTTTCGATACGTTGCGTATTGGCTTCTATCCCTTGTACACAGTTGTCTGTAAAGCTATTCGATGCGTCTGCTATCAGTCTGATGGATTGCAGGACGTTATAAATGATCACCGGCTTGAAGACATTGAGCTCAAAATGACCCTGACTTCCGGCAAAGGTCACACTCATATGGTTGCCGACCACCTGGGTGCACACCATGGTCATTGCCTCGCACTGTGTGGGGTTCACTTTGCCCGGCATAATCGACGATCCGGGTTCATTGGCGGGCAGGCTGAGCTCCCCGATACCGCAGCGTGGCCCTGACCCAAGCAGGCGAATGTCATTGGCAATCTTCATCAGAGACGCCGCAACCGTGTTAAGCTCGCCTGACATGGATACCAAGGCATCATGCGCAGCAAGCGCTTCAAATTTATTGGCCGCTGACATGAAGGGGATCTCGGTGATTTTGGATACATTAGCCGCAAACTTCTCGGCAAACCCGGCTTTGGTGTTAATGCCTGTACCAACCGCTGTGCCGCCCTGAGCCAGTTCCTGTAGCCAGGGGAGCGAGTTTTGAATGCGCGATATGCCGTTTTCAATCTGCTGGGCGTAGCCGGAAAATTCCTGGCCCAATGTCAGCGGCGTTGCATCCTGTAAATGGGTGCGGCCTATCTTGACGATATCACTGAACTCTTCTGACTTTGCGCTTAAAGCTTTGTTTAAATGCTGCAGTGCTGGGATTAATTCGTGGCTAATTTGTTCAACGGCGGCGATATGCATGGCGGTCGGAAAGGTGTCATTTGACGACTGGCCCATATTCACGTGGTCATTCGGGTGCACGGGGTCTTTGCTCCCGATTGCACCGCCCAGCATTTCGATGGCGCGGTTGGCGATGACCTCATTTGCGTTCATGTTGCTCTGGGTGCCCGAGCCTGTTTGCCAGACCACCAAAGGAAATTCATCCGCCAGCGTGCCGTCAATCACTTCATCGGCTGCCTTGGTGATGGCCTCGCCAATCTTCTGGTCGAGCGAGCCGAGCTCTATATTGGTCAGGGCAGCAGCCTTTTTCTGAATGCCCAGCGCCCTTACTAGAGGAGCCGGCATGGTTTCACCGCCGATTTTGAAGTTTTGCAAGCTGCGCTGGGTTTGCGCGCCCCAGTATTTATCAGCCGGAACCTCAATCTCACCAATGGAATCTGTTTCTATGCGTGTGTTGTCTGTGGCCATGGCTGCTGCGCTTGTCATTCTTGGTTATCCTTCCGGATGTTCGGGGACGCTCTCTGTTTGTTTTTGTCTGAAATTATCGAGCTTTGCGGCAATGTCTTCATCTGATCCTGCAAGAATGGCTGCAGCAAAAAGTCCGGCATTTTTGGCGCCAGCCTTACCGATTGCAAAAGTCGCAACCGGAATGCCGCCGGGCATTTGCGCGGTGGAAAGAAGACTGTCCAGGCCCTTAATGCTGGGCCCCTCCAAGGGCACGCCCAAGACGGGAAGCGGTGTCAGCGCGGCCATAACCCCGGCCAGATGCGCCGCCATACCGGCTCCGGCTATAATCGCCCTCAGGCCTCGGTCTTTAGCGGTTTTGCCGTATTCAATGGCCCTGTCCGGCGTGCGGTGGGCGGAACAAACTTTTACTTCATGAGGTATGCCAAAATCATGGAGAATCTCATGCGCGGCCTTCATGGCGTCCCAATCATTTTTGGAGCCCATAATAATACCGACTTGCGGGTTTGGATCTGAGTGAGTCATGGGTGGAGGTTATAAAGGAACAAAAAGCCTAAGGCAATAATCTACGCGATGATATCGTCGATTAAATCGCTTTCAATTTTCTGGATCACATCTTTGAGCCAAAGTTTCTTCTTTTTCAGTTGTTGCATATGAAAAAGATTGACCGGCTGGTCGCTGGCCATCGAGCGTTCGATCATCTCATCAAGCGCTTTATGCTCACCTTGGTATTCAACGAGCTTTAAGCGTAATTCTTCTTGATCTTCCATATAAGAAAAGTCGTACAAGTTTTTCAATCCTAAAAAATAATAATACCACATAATCCGTTGTTTGCTAAGATAAAAATGCAACAAAATCAAAAAGAATACAGATTTTATTCTTTATCTTTTCAAGTAATGCTTTAAGATGGAAGTCACTGAACTAAAACATAAAAAACATGTCCAAAAAGATTGCTATCCTTACAAGTGGTGGAGATTGTGCCGGTCTGAACGCAGTGATCAGGGCGATTACCCATCGTGCGCATAAGCTGGGCTGGGAGGCGATCGGGCTGGAAAACGGTACGGCTGGTATTTTAGAGGACCCACCGCGCGTCAGAGCCCTGAAACCCGGCGATTTTGGCGGTACCTTGATGCGCCAGGGCGGCACGATTTTGGGCACCACCAACTCCAAAAACCCGTTCCAATATGAAATGCCCAATGGTGAGATCAAAGATCGCTCGGATGAAATTATCGCCGCATTCAAGGCGCTTGAGATTGATGCCATTATCGGCATTGGCGGTGACGGCAGCTTTGCGATCCTGAATAAGCTGGCGGAGCAGGGCGGGTTGAACCTGGTGGGAATTCCTAAAACCATTGATAACGACCTCGACATGACCGATTTTTCCGTTGGCTTCGATACGGCTGTGGCCGTGGCGACAGAGGCACTGGACCGGCTGCAGCCCACGGCGGCCAGCCATGACCGGGTGATGCTCCTTGAGGTGATGGGCCGCGATGCAGGGCATATAGCGCTCACAGCCGGGATTGCCGGCGGGGTGGATATAATTTTGATCCCGGAAATCCCTTATAATGTTGAAAGCATTGCCAAAAAGATTGCAGCCGTAAAGGAATCCGGGCGTAATTTCGCGCTTGTGATTGTTTCCGAAGCGGTCAAAACTCCCGGCGGCGAAAAGCTGGAGGTTGTCTACCATGGCGGCGAAAAGCGCTATGGCGGGATTGCCGAGTATTTGGGGCCGAAAGTCGCTGAAGCCACGGGGTTTGAGACGCGTGTGACGGTGCTGGGCCATGTACAGCGTGGTGGCTCGCCAACTTATAATGACCGTCTTCTGGCCTCTGCGTTTGGCGTCAAGGCGGTGGAGCTGGTCAATGAAGGCAAATTCGGCCGTATGGTAGCCTGGCAGGATCACAATGTGGTCGATGTGCCGATTGAGGATGCCATTAAACGCTGCCGCACGGTGGGGCCGGATGACATGTTAATGCACACGGCGCGCTCGCTGGGTATTTCCTTTGGTGACGAATAAGTGTAACAAAGTCTCTAATGTAATGATTTAAAGGCCATTCTTTCATGCTCTACGTACAACAATCTCTCGGACCGGATGAAGAGCTGGTGCATATGGGTGCATTTCACTGGATGTACACCGTCCAGTCCTTTATGGCCATTTTCTGGGGGTTTTTGTTCAGTATCGTGATCCTTGTTGGCTCTGTCATGATGTATGTGCAGCTGGGTAAGTTTCCACCCCAGACCAGCTGGCTTGAAGGGCTGCACTATATTCATCCCGGTTTGCGCGCCCTTGCTTTCCTGAGCTTCGTTTTCGGATTGCTGAGCTTTGCCCAGATGATGGTGGCCAAGGCTACAACCGAAATCGCGATCACCAATAACCGCCTCATCTACAAGCGTGGCCTTGTTGCCCGCCAGGTCGGAGAAATCAGCATAGACAGGGTTGAAGGCGTCAACGTCGTCCAATCTATTTTGGGGCGCATATTCGACTATGGGCGTGTGCGTGTGCGCGGCATGGGGGTTGGCGAGATTACACTGCCTGTCATCGAGGATCCTATTGCTTTCAGGAAGGCAATTGAGAAGGCCAGGTCGTTATGAGCGAGGATACGAATGATAAAGGGACATCTGTTGGTTATGCGGGCAAGGATGCGGCCACAAGCGCGATCCTGGTCAAAGGCGAAGAACTGCTCTTACAAGCGCAGATTCATCCAGCCATTTACTGGAAGCCCGTGGCGGTTTTGATTTTCGCTCTTTTACTGGCCTTAAAGGTGCCCACTTTGGGTGCTCTTTTGGGCGTTGCCGGTCTTATGATGCTGGCCACAGCGACGCTGACCAAGCATTTCCTGCTGCTGGCGCTGACCAATAAGCGGGTGCTCTCGCGCTACGGCATTCTGCAGGTCGATGTGGTCGGGATTGCTTTCAGCAAGATTGAAAGCATCGAAACCGAGCGCATGCTGCCCGGTCAGATATTTAACTATGCTACCGTTGTGATTATGGGCACCGGCAATCGTATGATCCGTATTCCCTTCATCGGCAATGCCACTGAATTCCGCAGGGCCTATGACGAAGTCACCTTGAAATCTGAAGAAAATTAAGCGAAGGTTCGGCTATGTCCAAGAAATGGGATAAATCAAAGCTGGTGAGCCGTTATGTGACGGAAGGGGCCAAGAGCGCGCCCCACCGCTCCTATTACTACGCTATGGGCATGAGCGAAGAGGAAATCCACCAGCCATTGGTGGGAGTGGCGACGTGCTGGAATGAGGCCGCGCCGTGTAATATTGCGCTCTCGCGCCAGGCCCAGGCGGTCAAAAAGGGTGTTAATGAAGCCGGCGCGACGCCGCGCGAATTTACCACCATTACCGTCACCGACGGCATTGCCATGGGCCATGAAGGCATGCGGTCTTCGTTGGTGTCACGCGAGGTCATTGCGGACTCTGTGGAGCTCACCATGCGGGGTCATTGTTATGACGCTTTGGTCGGGCTGGCGGGGTGCGATAAGTCTCTGCCCGGTATGATGATGGCCATGATCCGGCTGAATGTGCCGTCTGTGTTCATGTATGGCGGCACGATTTTGCCGGGAAAATTCCGTGGAAAAGATGTGGATGTCGTCAATGTCTTTGAAGCAGTGGGTCAGCATGCGTCGGGTCAGATGAGCGACGAAGATTTGCATGAGCTGGAATGTGTGGCCTGTCCGTCTGCCGGAGCTTGTGGTGGTCAATTTACCGCCAACACCATGGCGTGCGTGTCCGAGGCAATCGGGCTGGCGTTGCCCAATTCGGCGGGTGCTCCTGCGCCCTATGAATCGCGCGATGAATATGCTGATGCTTCCGGCCGTGCAGTGGTGGAATTGATTAAAAACGGGCCGCGCCCGCGCGACATTGTGACCCTTAGAAGCCTCGAAAATGCGGCAGCGATCGTGGCGGCAACCGGTGGTTCAACCAATGCAGCTTTGCATTTGCCGGCAATGGCGCATGAAGCGGGTCTTGAGTTCAATTTGTTCGATGTCGCCGAGATTTTCAAGAAAACGCCTTATCTCGCCAATTTACGCCCTGGTGGGAAGTATGTCGCCAAGGATTTATATGATGTTGGTGGGGTTGGTATCGTGTTGAAAGAGCTGTTGGATAATGGCTTTATCCATGGTGATTGTATTACGGTCACGGGCAAAACAATCGCCGATAATCTTGAGGGGGTTAAATTCCCCGGCGATCAGGATGTGGTTTATCCGGTGAAAGCGCCGATCCATCCGACGGGTGGCGTGGTTGGCTTGCGTGGTAATTTGGCGCCGGAAGGGGCGATTGTAAAGATTGCAGGGCTGGAAGAGCTTGTTTTTGAAGGTCCGGCGCGTTGCTTTGACGGCGAGGATGCCTGTTTCGAGGCCGTGCAGAACAAGGAATACGAGGAGGGCGATGTGATCGTCCTGCGCTATGAAGGCCCGAGAGGCGGCCCCGGCATGAAGGAAATGCTGTCGACCACGGCCGCGCTCTACGGCCAGGGTATGGGCGGCAAGGTGGCGCTTATTACCGATGGCCGTTTTAGTGGCGGCACACGTGGCTTTTGTATCGGCCATGTTGGACCGGAAGCAGGGGTCGGCGGGCCGATTGGATTATTGAAAGATGGAGATATCATCAGCATCGACGCCGAAAAGGGAACCCTGGATGTGAAGGTCACAGACGAAGAGCTTGAAAAACGGAAGAAAAATTGGGTTTCACGTGAAACGAATTATCGCTCTGGTGCACTCTGGAAATTCGCCCAGCAAGTTGGCCCGGCCAGAGATGGTGCGGTTACCCATCCCGGCGCCAAAGCCGAGACGCATACATTCGTGGATCTGTAATTTTTTAACCGCGAAGACACAAAAACACGAAGAGTTTAACCCCATTTCGTCATTCCGAGCGCATGCGAGGAATCTTATCAAATTTCAACCGGCTCAGATCCCTCGACTTCGCTCAGGATGATGCCCCATTGTTTTTCATAGCCTGCTAAACCTCTCTTAATTGTTTTCATGGATAATTGGTGTTGGTAGTTCACAAAACCAGATCAATTAAGGTCCAGTATAGGCTCATGAGAAGTAAAGACATATATTTCAGCTCTTTGAGGGTGGTAGCGGTAGTACTCACAGTGTTATCCACAGCCATTTTCGGGTTTTCTGCACCTTCTACGGGTCAGTATATCGACCCTGTCGGGGACGCTCAGAACGAAGCCAGGCCCGGATTTTTGATGAATATATCGATGGGCAACGCCCTGAAGACCGGCCGCGTCGGCAGTAAGAAATTCGCCGATCGCCAGGCAATGCAGGTTTATTATGAACAACGTGAAAACAGGCCTTACTGGCTGAGCAATACCGGCCGTGCCAGCCGGGCAGAGGAATTTTTAGAGATTCTTGAAAATTCCTGGACCCATGGTCTCAACCCCAATCACTATCATATCGATGAGATTAGAAAGATCATTGAAAAGGGTGACAGGTTTAAAAAGGCCGAGCTTGAGCTGCTCCTGACCGATGCTTTTGTGCGCTATGCCCGCGACCTCAGCGGCATTCGGGTTGATCCCAAGGCTATCAAGCTGGACCCGGAAGATTGGCGCAAACCAATGTCCATTTCAGAAGGGTTTGACCTTCTTGCTGAAAATAGTCGTTTTGGCCAAATTCTTCGAAATATAGAGCCGCGCAGCGCAACCTATAAGAAGCTGCAACAGGAGTTAATCCGCCTGTCTCAGGAAGATGAAGGCGATTACGAACAATATCTTCCGGTTGTCTTTGGCGGGCTGATGAAGCCAGGCTGGGGCCATAAAGGAATTCCCAAGCTGCGCGCCCGTATGGGGTTGCCGCAGCCCAGCCGCCTTAAAGGCAAGTATGATGATGAATTGGCGGCAGCAATTATGAAATTTCAGCGTAAAAATGACCTTGAGCCCGACGGCATTATCGGTGCAAAAACGCTTCAACTGCTGAACCGTACCAAGCATGATAAAATGCTGCAACTCGTGGCCAATATGGAACGCCTGCGCTGGGTCGAAGAAGAAAAGCCGGACCGCTTTATTGTCGTAAACATACCGTCAGCAATGCTTTGGGCTATTGACGGTGGGCGTGTTGATCTGGAAATGCCGGTGATTGTCGGCAGTCCGTGGCGGCGTACAAGAGTATTCCAAACCGACGTCACTGGGGTTCGTTTGAACCCTACATGGACCATCCCTGCGACCATTAAACGCTATGACATCCTGCCCAAGGTGAAAGAAGACCCGAATTACCTGTTTGATAAAGGGATAGAGCTGATCCGCGGCTATGGCAGCGCGGCAGAAACGCTGGATCCGGCTTCGATTGACTGGGAGACTATCTCGATCCGCGATCTGCATGATATCCGTTTCGTGCAAATACCCGGTGAGCATAATCCGCTGGGCCGTGTGCGCATTTTGATGCCCAATGCTTATAATATGTATCTGCATGACACCAATCACCCCGAATACTTCCTAAAGCCCGAAAGACAGGTGTCTTCGGGTTGCATACGTATGAAATATCCAGAAAAAGTGGCTGATTTTGTCATGAAAGGCCAGCGTGGCTGGGGTTCAGAGCTCAAAGAAGAGGTCTTTGAATCCATGCAAAAGACGGATTTTGATATAAGAGAGAGAATTCCGGTTTATGTGCTTTATTACACTGCCTGGATTGGCGATAAAGGCCGGGTTGTCTATGGAACTGATGTTTATAATTACGACGAAAAGCTCATAGAATTGCTTCAAAAAATTGACGGATTTGTCCTTCCCGGGCACAATACCGAAGTTAAAGGCGAAAGTCCCACGAGCCGCTCCAGGCTTGCTTCCGCCCGTCCAGGTCACAACAACTAATCACTCAACAGCAATTCTTTTCTTTACTTGGAGAACAAATCTGTATAGAAATCGCTCTCGCGTGAAATAATGCGCTGTTTACTCGAGTATTAGATAAAGGTTTGTCGATGTTATTAGAAGAATTAAACACCCAGAAAATTTTAGAAGCGCCAAAACTGGAGCGCCGTGACCTGCTTAAAATGGGTCTGGCCGGGATTTTGGCTTCCATCGTGCCGCTTGGTGCAGGCAGCGCGCAGGCCGCAGGCTTTTCTCAGCGCCGCATTTCTTTCCGACACGCCCATACGGGCGAAAGCTTTTCCGGGGTTTACCGGGTGGGTGACAAGTATTTGCCTGAAGCGTTTGAGCGTCTGAACTATGTTTTGCGTGATTTTCGCACTGGCGATGTATTTCCGATGGATCCGCGGGTTTTGGATGTTATCAGCATCCTTCAAAACAAGGCCGGCAACGGGGAGCCGTTTGAGGTGCTCTCAGGTTACCGCAGCCCCAAGACCAATGCGATGCTAAGGCGCGTCAGCACAGGCGTGGCCAAGAATTCCTTCCATATGTACGGTCAGGCGATTGATATCCGTATGCCCGGCTTTAGCACCCGCAAATTGCGTGATGTGGCCAAAACGATGCATACTGGCGGGGTCGGCTATTATCCGCGCAGTAACTTCGTACATCTGGATACCGGCCAAGTCCGCAGCTGGTAAGCTCTCTTTCTATTTTCCCAGAAGAAGGATATAAGGTCATAACTCTGATTTAATGAGGATGAGCTTATGATCCTGATCGCCCTTGGTGCCAATCTGCCTAGCCGTCACGGCCCGCCGGAAAAGACTCTGGAGGCGGCGAAAACGGCGCTGGATAAGGCCGGGCTTAGCATTCTTTCCTCTTCACGGAGTTGGCGCAGTGCGCCGGTTCCGGTATCAAGTGATCCCTGGTATTGCAACGCCGTGGTGTCGGTGGAAACATTGCTACCGCCGCTGCAGGTGTTGCAGCGCCTCCAGCGCATCGAGAAGGAATTTGGCCGCAAGACCGGCGCCCGTAATGCGCCAAGAGCGCTGGATCTGGATCTAATTGCCTATCATGAGGAGGTGGTTGATAAGACAAGTCTGCAGGTTCCGCATCCGCGTGCCCATCAGCGCGGCTTTGTTTTGGTACCAATTAAAGAGCTGGCGCCGAGCTGGATTCATCCCAGCTTGGGCCTGACAATCGATGAAATGATCGCAGATTTGCCATCTGATCAGCTTCTTTATCCCGTCAAAAAAGAGGCGGCGTGATGTCATTTGAGGATCACGCTCTTGCGTCATTATGGGCGCAAAAACCGGCCCTTATGGGGGTGGTAAACGTGACCCCCGACAGTTTCTCTGATGGCGGCAAATATACCAACCCAGACAAGGCGATAGAGCATGCTCTGGGCCTGATCCATGAAGGCGCAGACATTATTGATATCGGTGGAGAGTCAACGAGACCCGGCGCACAAGAGATTGACTCAAAAGAAGAAATTGCCCGTGTGGTGCCGGTAATTGAAGGCCTGAAGGGTAAGGTAAAGTGGCTGTCTATCGATACGCGCCACAGCCAAACAATGGAAGCGGCGCTTAAGGCCGGGGTAAGTATTATCAATGATATTAGCGCTTTAGAAGGCGATACAAGGAGCCTGGACGTGGCCGCTGAGGCGCAAGTGCCTGTCATCCTTATGCACAAGCAAGGCAGCCCTGAAACCATGCAAAAAAGTCCAAATTATAACAATGTAGTAGAAGAAATATTTGAGTATTTACAACAGCGTATAAATAATTGCGAAACGCATTGTATCGAAAATACTATGGTAGTCGCTGACCCAGGAATCGGGTTCGGCAAAACACTAGAAGATAACTTGTTAATCCTCAGAAATATAAGACGATTTCAGGATCTTGGAGTGCCTATGATGGTTGGTGTTTCCAGAAAAAGTTTTGTTGGAAAATTGTCAAAGAATGAACCGCCGAATGAGCGGATTCCGGGTTCGTTATCGGCGGCGTTATGGTGCCTCTCGCAGGGCGTCCAAATTTACAGAGTCCATGACGTTGCACAGACGCGGCAGGCGTTCAAAATTTTTCAGGAGATATCTTCGATCGCTTCGTGAAACAGCGCCGCTGTTTTTCGTATTATTTCTTCTTCGTCATCATACTGCCAGACCTGCCAGGGAAATTTTTCTTTTACCATATCCGGCTCAAATTCATAAAGATGACAATTTTCGAAAAGATAGCGCGGCCGGATATTGTATAATTTCCCTAAGGCGGCCAAAACACCGCCATGACACACGACCAAAATGCTGTGATCGTGCTTTTCCAGTGCATTTGAGAGCCCTCTACGTATGCGAAAGCTAAATTCATCATGGGTTTCGCCGCCTGTCGGGTCATGACCCTGTTCAAATATGGGTCCGCAATCCTCGTAAGTGGCGCCTTCAAATTCGCCGACATGCATTTCGGCCAAGTCCGCGTCTTCATAGATATGCGTGTCCAAAACTTCGTTGAGGATATGGGCGGTATCGCGGGCGCGCGATAGATGCGAGTGAACAATGGTTTGCGGCTTGATATGCAGGCTATCGAGTACTTTATGAACGGATTCCGCCTGCTGGCGGCCCATATCGGTGAGCGGAGAGTCGGTGCTGCCGGCCATAACACGCGCGGCATTGGCTTCGGTTTGGCCGTGCCGGATCATGTAAAAATGTTTGGCTGGAAGCATGTCTATAACACCGCCAAAGGCGCCTTCATATTGGTTAGAACTGAAATTATACTCTGCGCCGCCAAAATCGAGGTCTTGGGATTGGCGGGATCGGGTAAGTTATCCACAGACACTTTGATGGTAGAGAGGGTACCTTTTACAATAATTTCATGGGTATTGGTTTCCGTATCAGGATCAGCCCAAATCTCAACTTCGGTTCGCTCCGGACCGATTCCGGCAAAAGACAACGTTGCTGCAACATTCACATTGGCTGGAAACCCTTGTGCAGCCTCTAAAGCATTGCCCTTAAACAAACGGGTCTTTTTGGTGATGCATGTAAGGTCAATGCACTCTTGCTGCACGTAAGGTGCGCCGGAAAAGCCTGTGGGTTGTTTTGTGGATAAGATACGAGATTTTTTGATACCGCTGTGCATAAGTGCGCAGACCCCATCCAGACCCGCCAGAGCACCAGATGGTATGATAATGCGGCTCCCGGCGTTTTTACGCTGTTCTAATATGTCAGGGTAGATAAGGAGTGCCGCGCTGCTGATCAGGATAATGTCTTTGCCGCGCGCAAACGCCTCACCAGTCACAGAGGGAACAACATCCGGCGGCAGGCATTCGATGATGAGATCGCATTGCTCCGCCAGCTGCATAAAATCAACATAAGGGATATCAAATTCATCGGGTGGATTGATATCGGCAGCGCAGATGAGCTCAAAGCCCTCAATACCTTTTAAAAGCGCGCGCGCCACTGTGCTGCCTATGGCGCCCACGCCTGCTATCCCGATTTTTGTACTCATCTTATATTAAAATCCTTTGCAGCCGTATTGTCAGGGCTTCCCGAAGGTGCCTATTCTAGTGCCATGGAACAATGGCAGGATCAAGGGATTGTATTGGCGGTGCGCCGCCATGGTGAAAGCGGGGCGGTGGTATCCTTGCTGACGGAAAACAATGGTCGCCACGCCGGTTATGTGCGCGGGGCGCATTCTTCGAAGATGCGCGGGACATTAGAGGTAGGCAATCTGGTCGATGCGCGCTGGCAATCGCGGGTTGAAGGCAATCTCGGCTCTCTGACGCTTGAGTTGTCCCAAAGTTTTGCCCCGCGCTTTATGCAAGATCCGGTGCGGCTGGCGGCGCTGCAATCGGCCGTCGCGCTGTGTGATGCGGCGCTGCCCGAACGTGAAGGCCATCCCGGCCTGTTTCACGGGTTGAATGTTTTGCTGGAAACGCTGGAGAGCGATATCTGGGCCCCGGCTTACGTGATGTGGGAACTGGCGCTGCTACGAGAGCTCGGTTTTTCGCTGGATTTTTCTCGGTGCGCAGGCGGCGGTGATGCGGGTAATCTAGCCTATATGAGCCCGAAAACCGGGCGGGCGGTGAGCGCGGAAGCGGCGGCACCCTATAAGGAAAAACTATTGCCGCTGCCGGATTTTTTAAAACCCGGTGGTCGTAATAGTGAACCGGAGGAGGTTCTCACCGGTTTGGAACTGACGGGATATTTTTTGACGCACTGGGTTTTTGCCCATCATAGCCATGGCGTTCCCGAAGCGCGTCTTCGGTTTCAGGAACGGTTTGAAAAGAGTTTGAGTGAGGATATGCGCGAAGCGGTGTAAAAAAGCCCTTGGCTTTACCACTGTCTTGGCGGTAAAGAGAGTGCATGGCTAAAAACGAATCCACAGCTGAGCACCAAGTCGTCGACCAGCCGTTTAACGAGATATTGTCCGATAAATATCTCGCTTATGCGCTCTCGACCATTATGAGCCGCTCGTTGCCTGATGTGCGCGACGGACTGAAGCCTGTGCATCGGCGTTTGATGTATGCGATGTATCAGCTCAAATTAAGCCCGGATTTAAGCCCGAAAAAATCAGCGCGCGTGGTTGGCGATGTCATCGGTAAGTTCCATCCACATGGCGATACGGCCGTTTATGATGCGATGGTGCGGCTGGCGCAGGATTTTGCCCAGCGCTATCCGCTGGTCGACGGGCAGGGTAATTTCGGCAATATCGACGGCGATAACGCGGCGGCGATGCGCTATACCGAGGCGCGGCTGACGGCGGTTGCACTTCTTTTGCTCGACGGTATCAACGAAGACGCCGTTGATTTTCGTCCGACTTATGATGGCTCAGAAAACGAGCCGGTTGTGCTGCCCGGCGGTTTCCCGAACTTGCTGGCCAATGGTTCAAGCGGAATCGCGGTCGGGATGGCCACGAATATCCCACCGCATAACATTGTCGAGCTTTGCGAAGCGATGGAGCTGATGCTCGATAAGGACCCGTCTATTGCCGAGCTGACCAAAATTATCAAAGGTCCTGATTTTCCGACCGGCGGCGTGTTGATGGCCGACAAAAGGGAAATTACCAAAGCCTATGAAGACGGCAAAGGTTCTTTCCGCGTGCGGGCGCAGTGGAAGAAAGAAGAACTTTCTCGCGGCAAGTACCAGATTGTCGTCACCGAAATTCCCTATCAGGTGCAAAAATCTAAGATGATCGAGAAAATGGCCGATCTGATCAATGCGCGCAAGCTGCCGATGCTAGATGATGTGCGTGATGAAAGCGCCGAGGATATCAGGCTCATTCTGGTGCCAAAGAGCCAGAATGTCGAGCCGGAGCTGTTGATGGAAGCGCTGTTCCGTGCGACCGACCTAGAGACGCGTTTTGGGCTCAATATGAACGTTCTCGATGGTGGTATTGTTCCTAAGGTCATGAATATCAAGGAAGTTTTACGGGCCTGGATGGAGCATCAAAAAGAGGTCCTGGTGCGCCGGGCCAATCACCGCCTGGAAAAGGTGCTGCACCGGATCGAGGTGCTGGAAGGCTATCTGATCGTTTATCTCAATATTGATAAGGTTATCAAGATTGTCCGTGAAAAGGACGAGCCGAAAAAGGAGCTGATCAAGGCGTTTAAGCTGAGCGAAGTGCAGGCGGAAGCAGTTTTGAACATGCGTTTGCGTTCTTTGCGTAAATTGGAAGAAATCGAGATTAAGACCGAGCATGATAATTTGTCTGACGAGCGCGATGAGCTTAATAAGCTGATCAAATCGGAGGCGCGGCAATGGACGAGAGTGAAAAAGCAGATTGCAGCGCTCAAAGAACAATTCGGGCCGAAAACTGCGCTCGGCAAGCGCCGCACCAAAATCGGCAAGATGATGGAGGTGGTGGATGCCGACCAGCTCGATGAAGCGCTGATCGAAAAAGAACCGGTGAGCGTGATTTGCTCGTCCAAGGGCTGGATCCGGGCGATGAAGGGCCACGGCCACGATCCGAAGGATTTTAAATATAAGGATGGCGATCGCGGGCGGTTCGCGATTGAGGTGCAAACCACCGATAAGTTGCTGGTTTTCGGCACCAATGGCCGGTTTTATACGCTGGGTTGTGACCGTTTGCCGCCGGGCAGGGGTTTTGGTGAGCCGTTGCGGCTATCGATTGATCTGCCCAATGACGCCGATATTGCTGAAATCATGGTTTATCAGCCGGGACAGAGAATTCTGGTGGCATCAACCAGCGGGCATGGCTTTGCGGTCAGGGCCGAAGATGTGCTGGCCCAGACCAAAAACGGCAAGCAGATTTTGAATGTCTCCGGCAAGGTCGAGGCCAAGCTTTGCACCTATATTGAACCGGATCATGACCATATCGCCGTGATTGGCAAAAACCGCAAAATGCTGGTCTTTGCGCTGGGCGACGTGCCGGAGATGAGCCGCGGCAAGGGGGTCATCTTACAAAAATACAAGGACGGCGGCTTATCGGATGCCAAGACGTTTAACTGGGCCGAAGGGCTGATGTATAAATACGCCTCAGGCGAAACGATGGTCGATGACCTCAATCCCTGGCTCGGCGTACGCGCTCAGGCCGGGCGTTTGCCACCGAATGGCTTTCCCAAGAGCAATAAATTCAGGTAATTTATTATCCGTCAATACGGACGGCAAGCTCGTCATGCGTCATGCCGCTGGTTTCACACATATAAATTTTAGGGTCTGGTAAGGTTGAATAAAGCTTGCCCTCAAATAGAGGAACATCTTCAGGGCGTAATACGTATTCCACTACAATTGCTTCAACTGCTTCCCCCATGCGCTCCATGTCGTTCCAACCAAAGGGAATAGGAAGGCATGTTTCTTTTCTGTATCCTGCTTTTCCGACCTGCGCTGCTTTTTTTGTTTCAACCGAATGAGAAATTATAAAACATTCTTCAAAATTAGCTTTTGGATCATGTGAGACTGTTATGACGTGGTCTAACTCTGCTTTTCCGCCAGATATAGAAGTTACATGGTAACATAGTCTACACAGAGGGGTTGTTTTCTTATCGCCTTGTTCGATTAATTCAGGAGCTCCGTGAAGTAGTGGAAATACCCAGATTCTTTCATCATCTTGTCTGTTGCCGCCTATAGAGAATCTTTTGTCCCTTGAAAGCCATTTCATGGCATCGAATACCTCTTCTATGCCGGATCGCTCACGAAAATCTTGTGTTGTGATAGTTCTTATAGCGTCGTTTGCTGTAAGTGTGAGCTTTTCTTCCATAACCTTAAACCTTTGCTACTGACTTCTGTATGAATTCAGCGTTTATATACAAAAATTTTTAGAATACGTCAAGTAATATTAAGGAAACTCAACCGCGCCGGGGGTTTTGCGGAAGGTCCCAATCGGCGGCGGTTGTGACGGGCCGGGCAGGGATGAGCCGCTGCTTCCTGAGCCTTCGCCTTCGCCGCCTTCACCGGAAACGCCCATGCCCTCTTCGCCTTCGGGCAGTGGGTTCACGATTTCATCGCGCAGCAGGATAATCGAGATACGACGATTTTGGGAATCTGTCGGGTCATCGGGGTTCAGATGCTCCCGGTCTGCCTTTCCCACCACATTGTTAATACGCTCGGGCGGGAAGCCAAAATCTTCCAGCCCCTTGCGGCTGGCATTGGCACGGTCGGCGGAAAGCTCCCAGTTGGTATATTCGGCGCCGGGGGCGTAGCCGCTGCTATCCGTGTGGCCACGTACCGAAATATCATTGGGAAGCGGTTCAATAATCCCGGCGATGGTGCCCAGCAGCAGCCTGGTTTTTTGGAACATCTGGGCGCTGCCGCTGGCAAACATCGGTTCTTCATCATCGTCAATGATCTGAATACGCAGGCCCTCGGGCGTCATATCAATGATCAGGCTTTCAGCCAGTGCAGCAAGCTCCGGCACCTCCAATATGGCTTGCTCCAATGCATTTTTGGCTTCTTCCAGCTTTTTCTCTTCTGCTTTGCGTTTTTCTTCCGCTTCACCGTCGGTTTGGCCTTTGCCTTGTTTTTGGATCGTGGCGCGTGAGGGTTGTTGTGGTGTAAGGGGCTGTACGGTTGTCACCATCGCGCCTTCGGGTGCTACACTGAGCCCGCCAAGGACACCGCCGGCGCCGCTGGTGCTGTCGGAGACTTTCGGATGGGTGGGATCAAAATAATTGGAAATGGCGTTGAGCTGTTCATCCGTCGACACATTCAAAAGCCAAAGCAGCAAAAAGAAGGCCATCATCGCCGTCACGAAATCGGCATAGGCCACTTTCCAGGCACCGCCGTGATGGCCGCCGCCTTTCTTAATCTTTTTGATGATATAGGTGTCGCCTTCGCCCTCTTTTTTGGCATCATCATCGGCCATCTAGTGTCTCCTGATAATTAGGCTGGGCTTGGAAGTTCATTGAGAATTTCTTCAAGCTCCAGGAATGAAGGCTGCAGGTGATGAGGCAGCAGCTTGCGTGCAAACTCGATAGAAACCTGCGGTGCGGCCCCGTTCAAAAAGGCAATAATACAAACCTTCATGCATTTATAATATAATACTTCTGTCTCGGCTTTGGTGCTCATAGCAGCAGCAATGGGTGAGACCATACCGTAAGACACCCACACACCAAGGAACGTTCCCACCAGCGCACCACCGATCATTTTACCCAGCACTTCCGGCGGTTCACTGATCGAGGCCATGGTTTTAATCACACCAAGCACAGCAGCAACAATACCTAGCGCCGGAATACCGTCCGCCATGGTTTGCATGGCATGACCGGGATGGCCTTCGTGATGTTCAATCCCTTCAATTTCCTGGTCCATCAGGGCCTCAATTTCAAAGGCATTGTCATTTCCGAGAGAAATGATTCTTAAGTAGTCGCAGACAAATACAATGGCGTGGTGATTGTGCTGGAATTTCGGGAACTGGGCAAAAAGTTCACTCTCGTCAGGGTTCTCAATATGTTGCTCCAGCGCCAGCCAACCTTTGGTTTTCGCCAGTTTTAAAACAGTAAAGAGTGTGCTTAGCATTTCGATATAGTCTTCTTTGCTGTAAGCCTCCGGCTTAGAGAGGGCACCAAAATATTTCATCGTGCCTTTGATTGTTTCACCGGTATTGGCGACCAAAAAGGCAGCGATAGCGCAGCCCATAATAATTACAATCTCACCGGGCAGTGCGCCGATAATAACCGTCATCAAACCCATAAATTTGGGCATATCGAAATGCATGGCGACCAGAAGGCCGCCAAAGGTGCAGACGAAGACGAGGGCAAGTCCTATGAATTTCATAGCTTAAAAGAAGTCCTTTCTTTTAGAAGCTTTGGCTTTACTGAGAGTCCTACGATGCATGATTCGCCGTTAAAAAGAGCTTAAACAGGAAGAAAATAAACGCGGGTTTAGAGAATTGGTGACAGCAACACAACTCTAGGGATTGTTATATTTTTTGAGCAAGATGGCAAGAATAGGAAGGTTTTAGGCTGCTTTTTCCTGTAGAAGTTTTGCAATGTCTGTGGCGGCATACGTCAGGATGGCATCAGCGCCGGCCCGTTTGAAAGCCATCATGGTTTCAGCTAGCGCCTGTTCGTAGTTCAGAGCGCCTGAGCTTGCCGCGGCTTTGAGCATGGCGTATTCGCCGCTGACATGATAGGCGAAGGTTGGAATTTTGAACGTTTCCTTGACCCGGTGAATGACGTCAAGGTAAGGCAGACCGGGCTTGACCATGACCATATCCGCGCCTTCCTGGATATCGAGCGCAACCTCGCGCAGGGCTTCATCTGTACCCGCCGGATTCATCTGATAGGTTTTCTTGTCACCTTTGAGAAAATCGCCGGAGCCAACCGCGTCACGAAACGGGCCGTAAAAAGAGGATGCATATTTGGCGGCATAGGACAGAATAAGCGTGTCGGTGTGGTTTGCTTCTTCCAGCGCGTCTCTGATACGGCCAATACGGCCGTCCATCATGTCAGAGGGGGCAATTACATCGGCCCCGGATTCGGCTTGCACCAAAGCTTGCTGGCAAAGTATTTCAACCGTTTCGTCGTTGAGGATTTTACCGTCCTGAACCAGCCCGTCATGACCGTGCGTGGTGTAAGGGTCAAGAGCGACATCCGTTATGATTCCCATTTCCGGCAGGGCGTTTTTAATCTCAGCAATGGCGCGGCACATCAGGTTGTCAGGATTCACGGCCTCGCGTCCATCCATGGTTTTGTTTTCTTCCGGCACCACCGGGAACAGCGCCGTGGCCAAAATACCAGTGTCATGGGCTTGCCTCAGAGCTTCAATCGTCAGGTCGATGGAGCGTCTTTCGACGCCGGGCATGGACTTTATGCTCTCGCGCTGATTTTTACCTTCCGTGACAAAGACCGGCCAGATAAGATCGGCGGCGCTGAGGCTGTGCTCGGCGACCATATCGCGGATCCATCCTTGGGAGCGAAGACGGCGCATTCTGGTGCGCGGATAGGCGGCAGATGCCGATAGCGAGCCTTGCCGATTGTCCTCAAGATTTTTAATAATCCGGTGTTTTAACATTTGAGCCTGTATTTAAAAAATTTATCTTTGCGTTTATTGTGATCTCTATTATGATTCAAAGGCTAATAGAGGTTATTAATATGTATTCACGTCCTCTAAGACAATCTAATAATGTATAAAGACTTTTTTGGAGCTTAAACAGTGACAACACCGTATTACGAATCCATACAACTGATTGAACGCCTGCACCGCCACTTTCTGGATGTTTTGAAGGTCGAGCTTGATAAGCAGGGTATTCAGGACATCAACAACGTGCAAAGCATGATTTTGTTCAATATCGGCGATGAGGAAATGACCGTCGGTGAGTTGACCATTCGTGGTTATTATCTCGGCTCGAATGTTTCTTATAACGTGAAGAAGATGGTGGAGAACGATTATCTTATTCAGGAGCGTTCCGTTCACGACAAACGCTCAATCCGGGTGAAATTGTCGGAAAAGGGGACAAAGCTTCGGGATCTGATATCCGATATGTTCCGCCGCCATGAAGAAACCATCAAGGGCAGCGAGTTGACGGAGGACCATCTGGACGGTTTGAACAAAGCCCTGCAAATGCTGGAGCGCTTTTGGGCGCAACAGACGAATTTCTCCGGCGGCTTCTAGAGCTTCCTACATTAACCCATGGACATCGTTATTCTTCGGTCTTGGCGTGCGCACGTAGTAAGGCTACGCTTACGCGTGCCTCGCCTCGAATGCCTTGCCATGAATTAATGTAGTTTGCTCTGAGTGCGGTGCTTTTTATCCGAAAGCCTGAAGTCCTGTCTGGGCTTTTCCAAGGATGAGGGCGTGAATGTCATGCGTGCCCTCATAAGTATTGACGGCCTCGAGATTCATCATATGGCGGATGACATGATATTCATCGGAAATGCCGTTGCCGCCCAGCATATCGCGGGCCTGGCGGGCGATATCGAGGGCTTTACCGCAATTGTTACGCTTGAGCAATGAAATGGCTTCCGGCGCGGCGCGTTTTTCGTCCTGTAGTCTCCCCAGCCGCCAGCAGGCAGTTAATCCCAGCGTAATTTCCGTTTGCATATCGGCGAGTTTCTTTTGGATGAGTTGCTGACCCGCAAGCGGTTTGCCGAATAATTCACGCTCTAATGTGTATTCGCGCGCGCGGTGCCAGCAATCCTCCGCAGCGCCCATCGCGCCCCAGGCAATACCAAAGCGGGCGGAATTCAAACACATCAGCGCCGATTTAATCCCGTCCGTACCCGGCATACGGTGTTCTTCCGAAACAGCGACTTCATCCATCATGATGCCGCCGGTGATAGAGGCGCGCAGGGCCATCTTGCCCTCGATCTTCGGGGCCTCTAACCCCTTCATCCCTTTTTCAAGAATGAAGCCCTGTATTGTGCCGTCATCATCCTTGGCCCAGACGATAAAGACATCGGCAATCGGGGAATTGGTAATCCATTGCTTGGCACCGGAGATTTTATAACCATCTCCATCCTTTTTCGCGCGGGTTTTCATCGCTGTGGGGTCTGAGCCGCCATCGGGCTCGGTCAGGCCAAAACAGCCGATGGATTCGCCGCTGGCAAGCTTTGGCAGATATTTTTCTTTTTGCGCATCCGAGCCGAACAAATAAATCGGCACCATCACCAGAGACGATTGCACCGAATAACAGGAGCGATAGGCCGAATCGACACGCTCGAGCTCCCGCGCAATCAGACCGGCGGCAACATAACTGGCCCCGGCGCAGCCATAACCCTCAATCATAGGCCCCAAAAGGCCGAGCGCGCCCATTTCCTGCATGATCTCCGGCTCAAACGTTTCGTGGCGGTTGGCCTCGAGAATGCGCGGCTGGAGCTTGTCCGCGGCGTAATCACGTGCGGTTTTTTCAATGATGCGCTCCTCATCCGTGAGGAGCTCATCCAAAAGCAGGGGGTCTTGCCAATTAAAGTCGGGTTTTTTCATTTTATTATTATGAACCACGGAGGCACGGAGACACAGAGAAAATTATGAATTCAAATAAAAAAACTCTGTGCCTCTGTGTCTCTGTGGTTAAATATTTTTTATGAGCAAGGATTCACTAAAGGGCCGTGAGGTCATTATCGAATATTTTCCCGTCGGGAAGCTGGTCAAGGTGTCGGCGATGGATACGCAAAGCCTGACCGAAATATCGATTCACGGTCCAGCCAAGGCGGGCGAGGAGACACTCAAGCGCAATGCGCTCAAACGCCTCGAATACGTCCTGAAAAAGAAGGGATTGATTTCTTAGGGCCTCACCTACTATATATTGTGCATGAAAGACAAGCTCGCCATAGCCAGCGATCACGCCGGATATAACCTCAAACAAGCGATCAAAGCCCGTTTTAGCGATATTGAATGGGTCGATCTCGGCACAGACTCAGAAGAATCGGTGGATTATCCCGATTTTGGTCAGGCGCTGGGCAAAGCGATCGCCGATGATCAAGCGGAGCGCGGCATTGTGGTTTGCGGCTCTGGTATTGGCATTTCGATTGCCGCCAACCGCTATCCGGCTGTGCGGGCGGCGCTGTGTACCAGCCCGGAAATGGCCAAGCTGGCGCGGCAACATAATGACGCCAATGTGCTGGCACTGGGGGAGCGGGTTATTGATGAGGCCACGGCGCTGGCTTGCGTTGAGGCGTTTTTAACAACAGAATTTGAAGGGGGCCGTCATCAGGGCCGCGTCAGTAAACTAGGAAAGGCAGTATAAATGAGCAATGCAGCAAGGAGCGAGGAACAAGTGAGCGGATTTTTTACAGATAATTTAGAAAGCGGTGATGCTGATGTTTATGCAGCCGTACAGGAAGAGCTGCACCGTCAGCAAAGCCAAATTGAATTGATTGCCTCGGAAAATATCGTATCAAAGGCGGTTCTGGAAGCGCAGGGCACGGTTCTGACCAATAAATACGCCGAAGGCTATCCCGGGCGCAGATATTACGGCGGCTGTGAGTTCGTTGACAAAGTTGAGGATCTTGCCCGTGATCGCGCCAAGCAGCTTTTCGGAGCCAAATATGCCAATGTCCAGCCCAATTCCGGCTCGCAGGCCAATCAGGGTGTGATGATGGCGCTGCTCCAGCCGGGCGATACGGTGCTGGGGATGAGCCTGGCCGCCGGAGGTCATTTGACCCATGGCGCGGCGCCCAATCAGTCGGGCAAATGGTTTAACGCCATTCAATACGGGGTACGCGAGGACGATGCGCTGATCGATTATGATGAGGTTGAAGCGCTTGCCAGGGAACACAAACCAAAAATGATTATTGCCGGGGCGTCGGCCTATCCGCGCGCCATTGATTTTAAGCGCTTTCGTGAGATTGCCGATAGCGTTGATGCTTATTTGTTTGTCGATATGGCGCATTATGCCGGGCTAATTGCCGGTGGGGTGTATCCGTCACCCGTGCCGCATGCGCATGTGACGAGCACGACGACGCATAAGACGCTTCGTGGTCCTCGTGGAGGCATGATTTTAACCAATGATCTTGATATCTTCAAAAAGCTGAACTCGGCAATTTTCCCGGGTATTCAGGGCGGGCCGCTGATGCATGTGATTGCAGCCAAAGCCGTGTCCTATGGTGAGGCTCTCAAGCCTGAATTTAAGTTATATGCCAAGGCTGTAGCCGATAATGCTAAGATTCTGGCTGAAACCCTGAAGCAAGGCGGGTTCGATATCGTGTCAGGTGGAACGGATTCGCATATCGTGCTGCTCGATTTACGGCCAAAGAAACTGACCGGAAACGTTACCGAGGCTGCGTTAGAGCGCGCGGCGATGACCTGTAACAAGAACGCAATTCCGTTTGATCCTGAACCGCCAATGGTAACCTCGGGTGTGCGTCTGGGGACTCCGGCGGCGACCAGTCGTGGTTTTGGTCCGGCGGAATGGAAGCTGGTTGGCGAGTATATGGTTGAGGTGCTTGATGGTCTGGCCGCCAATGGCGAGGACGGCAATGAGGCTGTTGAGCAGGCCGTAAAAGAGAAGGTGGAGGCGCTGTGCGCGCGTTTTCCCATCTATGAGGATTTGTAAGGAGAAAGAATGCGCTGTCCGTTTTGTGCAAGTGAAGAAACGCAAGTGAAGGATTCGCGTCCGACAGAGGACGCGGCGGCCATTCGCAGGCGCCGGTCCTGCCCGGATTGCGAGGAGCGCTTCACCACGTTTGAGCGGGTGCAGTTGCGGGAAATGACGGTTCTGAAATCCGGTGGTCGCAAACAGCCCTTTGATGCCGATAAAATCATCAAATCCATGCAGATCGCCTTGCAAAAAAGGCCGGTCGAGCTGCCTGATATTGAAAAGGCTGCCGCGGCGATTGTTCGCCAGCTGGAATCGCAGGGCGAGGCGGAAGTGAATTCCAAAAGAATTGGTGAAGCGGTGATGAAGGCTCTGATTGACCTTGATGTTGTTGGCTATATTCGCTTTGCTTCGGTTTACAAAGATTTCCGCGAGCCTGAGGACTTCAATGACTTCCTCGATGATGTGAAGGGTCTTCAGTCCAAAAGGAAGAAAGCGGGTTAAGCGCCCATGGCTTCCCAAAAAAATAGTGAGCATATGCGCAGCGCTTTGGCGATCGCAAGACGTGGGCTGGGGCGTAGCTGGCCTAATCCGTCCGTGGGCTGTGTTGTTCTGGATAAAGATGAACGTGTTGTCGGCAGGGCCCGCACCGGAGATGGTGGCCGCCCGCATGCGGAAACGCAAGCGCTGGAGCAAGCCGGAATGATGGCCAAAGGCGGGAGCGTTTACGTGTCACTTGAACCCTGCGCGCACCAAGGTAAGGCACCACCTTGCGCGGAAAGCCTGATCGCGGCCGGTGTAAGGCGTGTGGTTGTGGCCTGTGAAGACCCGGACCCGCGTGTATCGGGCAAGGGTATTCAGACATTGCAAGAGGCAGGCATTGAAGTCGAAATAGGCGTGCTGGAACGCGAGGCGCTGACGCTGAACCATGGTTTCATTTTGCGGGTCACGCAAGACAGGCCGCTGGTAACGATGAAAGCGGCGACCAGCAGTGACGGTAAGATTGCCGCGGCAAAAGGCGAGCGCACGCAAATCTCTGGAGAACAGGCGATGCGGCGCGCTCATCTGGAGCGTAGTCGCCACGATGCGGTACTGGTGGGGATTGGCACCGTGCTGGCCGATGACCCGCAATTGACGACGCATCTGCCGGGGCTGGAGCATAGTAGCATCCGCGTTGTTCTTGATTCTGATCTGCGCACTCCCGAAGATAGCCAGCTTATAATGACGGCAGCCCGCCACCCTTTGTGGATTTTTCATCATTCAAAAGAAGAGGCAAAGATTTCTGCTTTTGAAGGCAAGGGTGTAAAGCTTTTTCAGGTGGGAACCAATGATCCCGCCGATGTTCTTAAGGCGTTGGCCGGGGAAGGGATTACCCGGTTACTGATTGAAGGCGGCGGGCAGGTCAATACCATCTTTCTTGAGGCCGGTCTGTGTGATCAATTTCTGCATTTCAAGGCTCCGAAGACGCTTGGCGAAGGAGGGGTGGATGCGTTGCACGGTCACGATCTCGCCAGTCTTGAAAATAAATTCGGCCTGAAGAAGGCGGCGGTTGCGGCTTTGGACGAAGATTTACTGGAAATCTATGAAAAAGAAGCATAAAGTGCATCTCCATGTTTACAGGACTTATACAGGATATTGGAACCATTCGTTCTGTCGAAGACAGGGGCGATGACGTACGGCTTGAAATTGAAACCGGTCTTGATCTTAAGAACGTGTCAGTTGGCGCGTCAATTGCCTGTTCCGGGGTTTGTTTGACGGTTACCGATAAATCAGAAAATTCATTTTTTACAGATGTTTCCAGCGAAACTTTAACAAAGACGCTTATCAAAAACTGGAGCACCGGAGACAGGGTCAATATTGAACCGTCTTTGCGCCTTGGCGACGAACTTGGCGGTCATTTTGTGTTCGGCCATGTCGATGGTGTGGCGGAGCTGCTTGAAATCACGCAAGACGGTGAATCGTACCGCTTCAAAATCCGCCCGCCAAAGGAGCTTGCACAGTATATCGCATCGAAGGGCTCTCTCTCTCTCGATGGAATTTCTTTGACGGTTAACGAGGTTGAGGGCGATATATTCGGGGTCAACATCATTCCCCATACATGGGAGAACACAACGCTTGGCTCGAAAAAAACTGGCGATTTTATCAATATTGAGATAGATATGCTGGCACGTTATGTCGCTAGAATACTAAAGGCCGCTTAGAGGGTCTATATTCACAATCTTTATACAATTCTGTGGCGTAATAAGAAGAAAGGAACAAGTTTTGACAATGATGGACATGCCAAAGCATATTCGAATTGGCAAAACGCTGCTAATTTCTTCTTATTACGCCACCCGCGGGGCGCCGCAAATTTTTGTATCTGGACTTTCAAACTGCTTGACCGTAGCTTTGGCTATGCTCTGCGCAGTTTTCAAGCCCATCTATCAAAAATTTTCTGGCGCAGAATGGATAAAGATTGTGAATATAGACCCTAAAGGAGAAAGCTTATGACACAAAAGATTGCAGTGATTTGCGCCGGGTGGAACGAAGACATTGTCGCCTCGGCCGAAAATTCTTTTAAAGCCGAAATGCAAAACAAAGGTTTTCCGGCAGAAAACATTCATGTGTTCAAAGTGCCTGGCAGCCTTGAAATTCCGTTGGCCGGTAAGAAGTTGCTTGAAGAAGGCTACGATATCGCGGTCGGCATTGGCTTTGTCGTCAATGGCGCGATTTATCGTCATGAATTTGTCGGCCAGGCGGTTGTCAGCGGTATCGTTGATGTCCAGCTACAAACCGGAAAGCCTTTTCTGTCCGTGGTTTTGACGCCGATTACCTTCAATGAGCATGTCGAAGAAAACAGAAAATATTTCATCGACCATATGGTGCTTAAGGGCCAGGAAGCAGCCCATGCCTGTGCCGGCATGCTGGACTTTACCAGTGAGCTGAAACAAGCCGCATGAGCGCTCAGGAGCAATCAGAGCGAAAGCCTTCTGCCAAGGCAAAGGTGCTTTCGGCGCGTCTTCTGGCCGTTCAGGCCCTGTATCAGCATCAACAAAACAACAAGCCGATCGATTCGCTGATCAACGAATATATGCATCACAGGACAGGAATGGAAATCGACGGCGAATCTATGGTTGAGCCGGATGGGGTCTTACTCAAAAAAATCATAAACGGCGTTCATGATGAGCATGAAAAGCTCTCTGATATTATAGCAGCCAATATTAACAAGCCTAAAAAAGAGCCGGAAGAAAATGATGAAAACAGGGATTTAGAGCCGCTTTTAAAGGCGATTTTGCTCTGTGCCACCTATGAATTGCTGGCCCACCAAGATATTGATTTTCCTGTGATTATTAACGATTATATCAATGTAACTCACGCATTTTATGATAAAATGGAGGCTGGACTGGTCAACGGGGTGCTCGATCCCATCGCCCGTCAATTAAGGTCTTAATCCATAAACTGTGGATAAGTTCTGCGTACCCCCTCCAAATCGGATAACTGGCATTTGTCTTGCTTTTTATCTATCAGTAACCCAGCGTTAATGGTTTCCATATACTATTAATAATATTGGGTTTAGTCTCTAATCCGGGGATTTTTATGCGGTTAGTAATTATTGCAGTGGTTGCACTATTGGTGCTCGGCGGCGGCGGCGCGGCCGCGTATTTCATGTTTCTACAGCCGGCAGAGGCTTCTGTTGGCGAAGAGGCTGACGACGGCCATGGCAAAGAAGCCAAAAAAGGCAAAGATGATGGCCATGGCGAAGGTCACGGCACCGAATTTGTCGAGCTCGATCCGCTTATCCTTCCGATCGTTGATAATGAAGGCGTCAATCAGGTGGTCAGCCTGGTGATCGCGCTGGAGGTATCGAACGCAGAGGATGCAGCCAACGTCAAACACATGGCGCCGAAACTAAAGGATGCTTATATCCAGGATATGTATGGTGTGCTGAACAGGCATGCGGCTTTAAAAGGTGGCGTCATTCAGGTCAGCACGATTAAGAAGAGGCTCAACAAAATCAGTGCCGAGATTATGGGCGAAGATGTTGTCCAGGACGTTCTTCTACAGGTTGTTCAGCAGCGCCCGATTTAAGTTCCCGCATTATGTCTAGTCCTTCAGTTTGAATTGCAGGAAATATGCTTTTCCCGCGTGTTTTGGGTTGTGTAAGGTATTGTTTTTGTTGAGTCCAGTTTTGTTAAGTAAAATATTTCGCATTTTTTTTTGAAACATTTCTCTTCCTGGAGGCAAGAGCAATCCAGAAAGCATAACAGTGCTTTCCCCGCGCAAGCGGGGATCTAAAAAGATTCCTGCTTTCGCAGGAAATACAAAAAACTGGATTGCTTCCTCCTTCGCCAAGGCTTCGGAGGACAGGTCGCTAGCGCTCGCAATGACAATAGGGGTTACTTTATTACTTCAGGCGCAATAGCTCATGTTGACCTACACAGTATAGGAAAATATTCATGGTTTGTCAAGCTTTAAGCGGAAGGTCTAGCTATTGATAAGATGTCTTTCTAACGCCTCAACTTGTTTGTTTTCAAATTCGTGAAGTGGAGACAAAAGCTCTCTGGCTGTATAAACTTTTGAAACCTTATCGCGGTGTTCATGGGATAGTTTAGACAGATGTGGTGCAAGTGATTTGGTAACGGGTTTTTCGCCTGATTTAAGCTTGTGAACGTATGAAGTGCTGATTTTTAACCTGCTTGCTACAGCATTAGGGCTCAGACCTGCTTTATGAAAAAGCTCACACAAAATTGCTCCCGTTTCAAATCTGTGGACTTCGGCACTGGCCTTCTTCTTTGCTTTTGTCATTTCACTTCTTTGAATTGAATATTTAATACCATAGGAGTTATACGCATTTGTATTAATTATGTCAATAAAAATATCGCTCTTTTGCCCCCAGAAAACCTGCCCTCAAAATCCTTTTCTGCTTCACATTGACATAGTAGTATCGGATGTTTAAAAGCTGATCCTGGTTCACAGGGTCGGTTTATTCCTGAGACATTATGAAACAACGATATGAGGTTAAGAGTCCATGACATCCATCTTTCTAGTAATTGCAGGCTGTGGCTTGCTGGCTTTGGTTTACGCGGCTGTCGCGGCGCGTAGTGTTTTATCGGCAGACGCAGGCTCCAAACGTATGCAGGAAATTGCAGGCGCTATTCAGGAAGGCGCCAGCGCCTATCTCAAACGACAATATAAGGCGATTGCGATTGTCGGTGTGGTTGTTGCGGTGGCGCTCTTATTTTTGCTGGGATGTCATGTCGCCGCCGGTTTTACCATCGGCGCGGTGCTCTCGGGCTTTGCCGGATATGCCGGGATGTTAGTATCCGTGCGTGCCAATGTCAGAACAACGCAGGCGGCGACCAAAAGCATGGGTGGCGCTTTGAATATTGCCTTTAAAGCGGGCGCGATTACCGGGATGCTGGTGGTCGGTCTGGGCTTGCTCGGTGTGGCCGGGTATTATTACGGCTTGCAGGAATATTTTGGACTGGAGGCTGCTGAAGGTGAGGAGCGCCTTCATGTCTTAAGACAGATTCTGGAAGGTCTGATCGGTCTTGGTTTTGGAGCGTCTCTGATTTCCATCTTTGCCCGTCTGGGCGGCGGTATCTTTACCAAGGGCGCTGATGTTGGCGCCGATCTCGTCGGTAAAGTGGAAGCCGGTATTCCCGAAGACGATCCACGCAACCCGGCCGTGATTGCCGATAATGTTGGCGACAATGTTGGTGACTGCGCCGGAATGGCAGCCGATTTGTTTGAGACTTATGCGGTGACGGTTGTAGCAACGATGCTGATTGCGTTCTCTACTTTTGCTGCCGGTACCATCGAGCAAATGATGATCCTGCCGCTTTTGATTGGTGCGGTTTGTATTATTGGCTCTGTCGTTGGGACGTTCTTCGTCAGGCTGGATAAAAGCCAGAGCATCATGCGCGCGCTTTATAAGGGCTTCGTTGCCAGTGCGGTTTTCTCGGCTCTGATCATTGCGGGTCTGCCGACTTTGTTTGAGCTTGTTCCGCAACTGCCTGCTTTGCCCGAAACATTCGAGCTGATCGGTGGTGACACGCTGTCGCAAAAGGATATCTTCTACTGCATTTTGACAGGTCTTGGTGTGACGGGTCTTCTGATCTGGGTGACGGAATATTACACGTCGACTGAATACCGCCCTGTGCGGGTCATTGCCAAAGCCTCGGAAACGGGTCATGGAACCAATGTGATCCAAGGGTTGGCGATCTCTCTTGAGGCCACGGCTCTGCCGGTTATTATTATCTGTGGCGGTATCTGGATTGCCTTCACTGTGGCCGGTTTATTCGGGATTGCAGTGGCGGCAACGGCGATGCTTTCGCTGGCCGGAATGGTTGTGGCGCTTGATGCGTATGGTCCTGTGACTGACAATGCCGGTGGTATTGCCGAAATGGCCGAGCTTCCTGCCAAGGTGCGCAAGACGACCGATGCACTGGATGCGGTTGGCAATACGACCAAGGCTGTGACCAAAGGCTATGCGATTGGCTCTGCCGGTCTGGCGGCGCTGGTACTTTTTGCCGGGTATACGGAAGAGATCAAGCATTATTTGCCGGATTTGAAAGATATCGAATTCCATCTGCAGGACCCTTACGTGGTGATCGGTCTGTTTATCGGTGGATTGCTCCCTTATCTGTTCAGCGCTTTGTCGATGACGGCTGTGGGCCGTGCAGCGGCCAGCGTTGTGATTGAGGTGCGCAGACAGTTCAAAGAAATCAAGGGCATCATGACCGGCAAAGGCAAGCCGGAATACGGTAAGCTTGTGGATCTTCTGACCAAGGCCGCGATCAAGGAAATGATTGTTCCGTCCTTGCTGCCCGTTGTTGCGCCGGTGGCTTTGTTCGGCGTCATCTACAAGCTGGGCGGGCTGGAAGCGGCGTTCCAGTCTCTGGGCGGCATGCTTTTGGGAACGATTGTGACCGGTATCTTTGTTGCGATTTCGATGACCGCCGGTGGCGGTGCCTGGGATAATGCCAAGAAATATATCGAAGACGGCCATCATGGCGGCAAGGGCTCTGATGCCCATCATGCGGCTATCACAGGCGATACCGTTGGTGACCCGTATAAGGATACGGCTGGACCGGCTGTGAACCCGCTGATCAAGATCACGAACATTGTTGCGATCTTGCTGGTGGCGGTTGTCGCGAAGTTTATGGTTGGTTAAGCTTGTAAACAGAGGAAGTTTTTCTGAGTTGTCATGAAAGGTAATGTAGTGAATACAGAGCCTAGTATTTCAGATATTGTGCAAGAGATGCGCACTAGCTGGGAAGCTAGGCACCGTGAGTTTAATCGCATTGCCAACCGAGAAATGGTCAATAGTGCGGGAATATCACTTCTTTGTTTTTCGTTAATGATATGTGGAATTGTTGAGCTCGTGAATCGACCAGAAAGCCCTGCACAAACGTCACAAGAAAGTGCTGTTTTCCTTCCGCACCCTGCGGGTTGAAGGATATCATTCCCTCAAGCTAGGAGATCCTTCAGCGCAAGCGCTTCAGGATGACAGTAAAGAAAACCCCGCTTCAACGGCGGGGTTTTTTCTATTCGCCGCTTTCTACTTGCGGATTAAAGCGGCCGATATTGCCCAGAAGCTGCTGCATGATGGTCAGCTCATTGCCGTGGGTCGGTGTGGAATCGCTTGAGATCGGCACAGCAAATTTTTCACCGTCGACTTTTGAGATATATTCGACCGTGCCTTCTTCATCGAAGGTGACGACAACAATCTTTTCATCAACGACTTCAGGATCAAACACGCCGTGTTTCTCTGTGGTCTGGCCAATGTAATACCAGATGTTTTCATCAAAGGTCGATTGTGTCGTCGGAGAGCCAAGCAGGCGCAGCACGTCGGAGCGGGTATGCACACCAGGGGCAATTTCGCCGATCTGGTATTCCTCTAAAATATTGCCACGCTTGGCCACGCTCGGTGTGCAGGCGGTAATGGCCAGGCACGAGGCGGCGCAGGCAATCAGAAGAGATTTTTTTGTGAATTTAGACATGGTCCTCTATACGTATCATGATATATCCATTACTGGTTATAGCTTTTGACGGATGGAAATCAATGTTTGGATTGTTTAGGCGCAAAAATCCCTATGAACAACCCGCGCGGGACTTATACGCGGCGGCTTTTCAGCGTGCGCGCGAGGCTGTATTTTATAGTGAATTCCAGGTGCCCGATACGCTGGACGGGCGCTTTGACATGCTGCTTGTGCATTTATTTTTGATTACGAACCGGGCGGCTGCCGAAGGGCTGCAGGGGCGGCAGCTATCACAGGCTCTGTTTGACGTGACCTTTGCCGATATGGATCAGGGTTTGCGGGAAAACGGTATTGGCGATATGGGTCTGCCCAAACATATGCGCCGGATGATGCTGGCGTTTAATGGCCGTATGCATGTTTATAGCGCGGCGGTGGAAAAGGATCATCTGGTGGAGGCTCTGGAGCGCAATTTATATGGCAGCATTGAAAATATCGACAGGGCGATTTTGGCCGGGATGAGGGGTTATATGCTGGATAATATGGAGTTTCTCAAAGCGCAGAAATCTTCGAAGCTATTGGAAGGGCAGGTCAGTTTTGCCCCCCTTGAGCAGGCCAGGCAGTATGGGACGTAGACAATGTCAAAAAAGAAGAAAAACAAAGTTATGCCTTCGGAATGGTCGTATTTGTTTGATACGGAGGAGCTGGACGAAAACCCTGTAAAGCTCAGCATTGCTCCGGGTGATGAGGAAAACGCTCTGCTCACCAAGCGTCTGGACATTCTTTCTCTGGACGCTCTTTCCGCCGATCTGACCATTTCACGCGACAAAGGCAGCATGATTGTGCGTGTGCAGGGGTCCTTTGCAGCGTCAGTGACCCAAAACTGCGTCGTTACCACCGACCCTGTTCGAAGCGAGATTAAGGAAGAGTTTAAAGCCTGGTATGCGGACTCGGAGCAGGCAGTTTCGCTTGCCAAGGTCAAGCGGGATAAGCTGGTCGAGGCCGGGCAGGGGGAGCTGCCGGTTTTAAATGAAAAGGACGACCCGGAAGCCATTATCGAAGGCAAAATCGATTTGGGAGAGCTGGTGACCCAATATTTATCGCTTTCGATCAATCCTTATCCCCATGCCGAAGGGGCGGAATTTGAAGTCGGCGATGACGAAAAGTCAGATCCGCCGTCCGATATACGCAAAAACCCCTTTGCCGCGCTCAAGGACTGGAAAGAGAAGCAAGGCGGCGGGGAGACATAATTTCCTTGCGTTTGGAGGCAATTTTCGCTATTTACCCTGTTCGAACCCGGAAAAAGGATAAGAGATATGGCCGTACCAAAGAGAAAAACAAGCAAATCCAAGCGCAATATGCGCCGGGGTCACGATGCGCTGAAAGTCTTTAACTGGGTAGAAGATGCCAATACGGGCGAGCCGGTGCGTCGTCACCACATCGACCTGAAAACAGGTATGTATAAGGGTCAGCAGGTCATTGAGGGTAGAGAGTAAAACTCTCGAATAACGCTGGCCTAGCCATTTTCAAATGATATAATCCACGTTTTGTTAGAGCCAACCGCAGGAAAGGCAGCCCTTCCTTGTCAGCAGAATCCAAATCAAGAACGATTGCACTGGATGCCATGGGCGGGGACCATGCGCCTGATAGCGTTATTGCGGGTGCTGCGCAGGTGCTGAAGAAATACCCCAACACACGATTTATCATTTTTGGCGATGAAAACAGGGTGCGCCCTGTTTTATCACGTCACAAGTCTCTGGAGAAAGCCTCTGCGGTGCATCACACGGATAAAGCGGTGCGCGATGATGATAAGCCGTCTGCGGCTTTGCGCGGTGGAAAGGGCTCCAGCATGCGTCTTGCCATCGAGGCGGTGCAAAAAGGCGAGGCCGATGCGGTCGTCTCGGGCGGCAATACCGGGGCGCTGATGGCGATGGCCAAGATTATTCTTAAAACGCTTCCGGGCATTCACCGCCCGGCGATTGCCAGTGTTTTTCCGGCGATTAAAAATGAAACGATTATGCTGGACCTTGGTGCCAATGTTTTGGTTGATGCGGAGAATCTGGTGCAGTTTGCAGTGTTGGGCGCCGTTTTTGCCAAGGCGCACAGAAAAATAGCCATGCCCAATGTCGGTTTGCTCAATGTCGGTTCAGAAGAAAATAAGGGGCCGGATCATGTGCGCGGTGCGGCGGCGATTTTGTCTCATGTCGATTTCCCCGGCCATTACCACGGTTTTGTCGAGGGCGACGACATTACGAAAGGCACGGTTGATGTGGTGGTAAGCGATGGCTATGCCGGTAATATTGCATTGAAGGCCGCCGAGGGCGTTGGTGCGATGACCGGGTATTTTTTTAAAAAGGCTGTGCGCTCCGATCCTTTATCGTTGCTGGGCAGTGCACTTTCTTTTATGGCGTTTCGTCGCTTCAAGAAAAGAATGGACCCGCGGCTTTATAATGGCGGGGTGTTTCTCGGCCTCAATGGGATTTGTGTCAAAAGCCATGGCTGTACAGATGCGGTTGGCTTTGCCAGCGCTTTGACTTTGGCGGTTGAGCTGGTTAAGCACGGCTACATCGAACAAGTCGCCCAAGATATTGGCCATCTGATGAGTCAGGAGACATTTTTATCAGAAGGCTCTTATGGCGACTAACATGCGTTCAATTATTGCGGCGACCGGCAGCTATCTGCCTGAAAAAATCCTAACCAATAAGGATTTGGAAGCAAAGGTAGACACCACTGATGAATGGATATTTCAGCGCAGCGGCATCAAAGAGCGCCGTATTGCCGCCGAGGATGAAACCACCGGTGATATGGCGATTGCGGCAGCCAAAAGAGCGCTGGCGGCGGCGGGGCTGACGGGCTCCGATATTGACGGGATCATCGTGGCCACTACAACGCCGGATCGGACCTTTCCGGCTGTGGCGGTAAAGGTGCAGGCGGCGCTGGACATTCCGGTGGGGCTGGCCTTTGACATTCAGGCCGTGTGCACAGGTTTTGTTTATGCTATGAGTGTGGCCAATAATTTTATCGCTCTGGGGCAGGCCAAAAGAATTCTGGTGATCGGGGCTGAGAAAATGTCTTCGATTTTAAACTGGGAGGACCGCACCACCTGTGTTCTTTTCGGTGACGGCGCGGGCGCGGTTATTCTCGAAGCCGAAGAGGGCGGTGCAGGTGATATAACTGACCGCGGCATTCACTCCACCCATCTTTACGCCAATGGCAAGCTGCGTGATTTGCTTTATACCGATGGCGGCACCGCGATGACCGGGACAAGTGGTCAGATCGTCATGGAAGGCCGCGAGGTTTTCAAGTATGCGGTCAAATATATGGCCGATGTGGTGGAAGAGGCGCTGGCGGAAAACAATATAACCGCGGATGATGTTGACTGGCTGGTGCCGCATCAGGCCAATATTCGTATTATCGAGGCCACGGCAAAAAAACTTGGCCTATCGATGGATAAGGTGATCGTGACGGTCGAAAAGCACGGCAATACCTCGGCGGCTTCGATTCCGTTGGCACTGGATGACGCGGTACAAAGCGGTAAAATCAAGCGCGGTGATTTGCTTTTGATCGAGGGGATGGGCGGTGGTCTGACCTGGGGTTCAGCTCTGGTTCGATTTTAGCCTTTATAGTTCATAATTAAGCATCTAACCGTCATTCCCTGAATTTTTGCTTTCAAAAATTCTAAGGGAATCTATTCATGAATTCATGGATCGCCTTAGAATTCGTTATACGAATTCAGGCGATGACGAGCTCTACAATTAAGGCTATAGAGAATGATTTAAAGCCAGCGCTTAGAGCGGCGGTTTCCCTAAGGTTTGCTCATATAAATATCAAGAAAATAGCCTTACCCTTTGAACCCGATAAGTTTTTTGTGATTATCTTCGCCCTTGGCATTGACGCGTGGGGCACGAATCGCTACCCTGTTATTATTCAGAATTGGGAGAAAATATGTCTAACCGTACAGTAACCAGAGCTGATCTGGCCGAAGCCGTATATGAGCAGGTAGGACTTTCGCGCAACGAATCAGCTGATCTTGTTGAAGCCGTTTTGGATGAAGTTTCAAACACTCTTGTGAAAGGGGACAACGTAAAAATTTCCTCTTTTGGCAGTTTTTCGGTTCGCCAAAAAGGCGAGCGCATCGGACGCAATCCCAAAACGGGCGTAGAAGTTGCAATTTCACCGCGCAAAGTTTTGGTGTTCAGAGCATCACATGTTCTTAAGGACCGTATCAACGGTGGGGCTGGACAGGGAGAACAGAGCGGATTTGGCTCTGACGACAACAGCAGCTTTTAGGCGCTGTCATCGAAGTCTGGGAACAATGAATAAGAAGAGAGGTATCTAAATGAGTACACAAGCCATGCCCGTTACAAATCCGGTAGATAGCGAAGAATCTCAGGAAAAACAAAGCGCAAGTACTACTGCGGCAAGAGCCACAAAATCAAAAAAATCAGCTTCGGCCTTCCGGACCATCAGTGAAGTGGCAGATGGGCTTGATGTGCAGCAGCATGTTTTGCGTTTTTGGGAAACCAAGTTTTCGCAAGTCCGGCCCTTAAAGCGTGGCGGCGGGCGTCGTTATTATCGCCCGGAAGATGTCGCGCTTCTCAAAAGAATTCATCATTTGCTCTATACCGAAGGCTACACGATTAAAGGTGTTCAGAAATTGCTGCGTGAGGTTGGCAAAGCCCAGATCTTGCAAGGCGTTGCCGGACAATCTGCTGTGGCCCAGCCCAAAGAACCGGTCGCCGCCAAGCCGCAGGCCGAGAAATTAAGTGCCGGGCAGAAATCAGTGCTTCAATCTGTGCTGGTTGAGCTGAAAGAGCTGCGGCGTCTGGTGAAGACTGAAGGCTGATCTTTTTCCTTATATAGCCGTTCCAATTAACAATTCGTCATCCCGGAAGAGCGTAGCGATATCCGGGATTTGTGCCCGTGGATTATATGTTGGCATAAACCCCGGATTAAATCCGGGGTGACGGTGTAGGGAAAGTGTCGGATTCTAAATTGGGGTGACTATATCATTTGCCTCTTTTCCTGAAATATTATAGGTATTTCATCCAGTGTCGGGGTGTAGCGCAGTTTGGTTAGCGCGTACGGCTGGGGGCCGTGAGGTCGGAGGTTCGAATCCTCTCACCCCGACCAGCCTTCGCACACGAAGCAAAACCAAAGGTTTTGTTCGCATTTAAAAAGATGCAAACAAAGCTACGCTTTGCTTTGCGTGCTTCGGCTGGGCAAGCCCGCCCAGTTGAAGCCGATAGGAGAAGGCTGTCGCGCCGAAGTCCGTGAGGACGAAGGCGGACTTTCAGATAAAGGAAACTTTATGGCAGCCATTATCATTTACACCACATGTTCAAACAAAGAAGAAGCGCAGAAAATTGCAGAAGCGCTGGTTGAGGCGCGGCTGGTGGCTTGTGCCAATATCATGGCGGCGCATGAGGCGGTTTATCGGTGGGAAGGCAAGGTCGAAAGCAGTGAAGAGGTGGCCGTGATCTTTAAAACCGGGGAAGAGCTATTTGATGCTGCGAAAGATAAGATTGTAGAGCTGCACTCCTACGATTGTCCGTGCGTGGTGTCCTGGCCGATTACGAAAGGCCATCCTCCATATTTGGAGTGGGTTACTAAAGAGACGGGTGAGCGTCTGTAACGTTTGAGTTTAAAATATTGTGAACTAGTGTTCTGTTCTTTCTACAATCTTCCGTAACTTCGTCAGAGCGAAAAAAGAGCATAGACAGGGAGAATGGCTGGGCTGGTTCATCCTTTTTTTCTGTTTCTTGTTTTTTCTTTTTCTTTTTCTTTTTCTGTACTTTTTGGATTAGGGCTGCTGTCTCATAAATAGCTTCTTGTACGATTTGTGGGGCGCGGTCAGGTGTGATTTGGGTCGAGGCTTTTGCAGCAAGAACATTTGTCGTGGGCCCTAAGGCCAAAGAAGTAAGCTCGCGTGCTTTTTCTACAATACCTTGTTTGCCATCACTCTCCAGGATAGCTCCTGAATCTTGAAGGCCGTGTAACGTTTCGGTGTCTATTCTTCCGCTTTCAACAATCTCAAGCAGTTGACCATATGGTATGCCGACATAAATATTGCCCGCTACACCCTTACCGTCTGTTGTGCATATCTCAAAATGCTTGCTGGCCTGCGGTATATCAACGATATAATTGAGGCGTTGGTCATCTAGAGCAACGGGAGTAGGGGGCCTGACTTCAGTAGCTTGTGTCGGTACGGCATAGGAAAGCAGCAGGCCCAGTATGGCTATATTTAAAGCAGGATATTTTTTCATACGCATTCTCTACAGTTTGGATATTTCTATATTAGTAATAGCAATATGGCAAGAAGCAATACGTGGTATCACAATACCGCACATATACCCCTCTGATATAACAGTGCTTTTTTGTTGACAGGCCGCGCAATCCTTCCTATAAACAGCCCGTTCTTTGAAGTAAGGAAGCAAAAAGATGAAAACCTATTCTGCCAAGGCCGGTGAGATCGACAAGAAATGGATTATTGTGGATGCACAGGACGTCGTGCTGGGCCGTTTGGCCAGCGTTGTCGCCATGCGTCTGCGCGGCAAGCACAAGCCCAGCTTTACGCCGAGCATGGATTGCGGTGACAATGTTGTGGTCATCAATGCCGCCAAAATACGCCTGACCGGTAAAAAGAAGGAAAACGACATCTTTTACTGGCATACGGGCTATCCCGGTGGGATCAAGCAACGCACGCAGGGCGAAATCCTCGAAGGCAAGTACCCGGAGCGCGTGGTGCTGAAAGCCGTTGAGCGTATGCTGCCCAGAGGGCCGATGGGCCGCCAGGTATTCAGCAATTTGCGCGTTTACCCCGGCGCCGAGCATCCCCATGAAGCACAAAAGCCGGAAGTTCTGGACGTTGCCGGTATGAACCCCAAAAATAAAAGGGCGTAAGAGATATGACCGAGAAAAAAGACACAGAAGAGAAGAGCGTCGAAAAGGTCGAGGCACCCGCCGCCGCTGAAGAAGCTTCAGCCTCCGCCAAGGCTACGGCCGACGAGAAGGCGGACAAGAAAGAAGAAAAGGCGAAAGCGAAGGAAGCTGCGCCCAAGGCTGCAAAGGACGATAAGAAAGCCGACGACAAGCCGAAAAAGGAAGCCAAGCCCAAGGCCAAGAAGACGGAAGAGGCTCCTAAAGAGGAAGCTAAGGTTGAAGCGCCAAAAGAAGACGCGCCTAAGAACGAGCCGATCAAGGACCTTAAGGATATTGGCGGCGCTGTTGATGCGGACGCGGCAAAGCCGGAAGAAAAAGCTGAAGATGCCGGTGAGGACAAAGAAGAGCAGGCCGCCCCCATAGTGCGCGTCCAGAAAGTTGACGAATTGGGCCGCGCTTATGCGACTGGGCGTCGTAAAGATGCTGTGGCCCGTGTCTGGCTCAAACCCGGCAGCGGTAAAGTTGTGGTCAATGGCCGCGACCAGACGGTTTATTTTGCGCGTCAGACTCAGCGCCTTGTGCTCAACCAGCCTTTCCTAATTGTGAGCAGTGTTGGTAAATACGATGTGATGGCAACGGTCAAAGGCGGCGGCTTGTCCGGTCAGGCCGGTGCGGTGCGCCACGGTATTTCTCGCGCGCTGGAAAATTATGACCCGGCGCTGCGCCCGCAGCTGAAAAAAGCAGGTATGCTGACCCGTGACGATAGGATCGTTGAGCGTAAGAAAGTTGGAAAGCACAAAGCCCGTCGCTCCAAGCAATGGGCGAAAAGATAACATTATTGTCATTCTGAAGTGCTTTAGTACTGAAGAATCTAGAAAGACGCTCTGTTTTTAGGGCGTCTTTTTTGTTAAGAGAAAAAAACCACAGATGAACACGGATAGACACAGATTCTTCCTTTCTGTCTTCCCCGCGCACGCGGGGATCTTTTGAGTCGTATTAGAAGATTCCTGCTTGCGCAGGAAAAGCAGTTGTTTGTTATCTGTGTTAATCTGTGTTTATCTGTGGTTCATGAAAAACATTCTCCCGTATAAATCCATCACCCCCAAAATCCACGATAGCGTGTTTGTTGCTGGTAATGCCGCTGTGATCGGTGATGTCGAGATCGGCGAGGAATGCGGGATCTGGTTTGCGGTCACCATTCGCGGCGATGTGAATGATATCAAGATCGGCAAGCGCACCAATATTCAGGACGGTAGTGTCATTCACGTGACAACGGATTTTCAGGGCACCCATGTTGGCGATAATGTCACAATCGGCCATGCGGCGGTCCTTCATGCCTGTACGATTGAGGATGAGGTTCTGATCGGGATGCAGGCTTGTGTCATGGATGGCGCTGTTGTTGAAACGCGCTCTATGGTCGCGGCCGGGTCGTTGGTTACGCCCGGCAAGCGGGTGAAGACAGGCCAGCTCTGGGCCGGCCGCCCGGCGCAATATATGCGTGATTTAACGCAGGAAGAGCTCGATTATATCGACTGGTCGGCGAAGCATTACGCGGAGCTGGCTAAGGCGTATATGGTCTAACCAGCTTTCACCTTCACATAGCTGCCGGGGGCGGGCTCGATTCCTTTGGCGGGCTGCCGAGCCGGGACTTTCGGGCCGGCATGGGTTTTGGCCCATTTTTGCCAGTGCGGCCACCAGGAGCCTTGATGCTCTTCTGCGCTTTCCAGCCATTGATCCGGATCAGCTGGCGCTTTATCGGCTGACCAGTAGTGGTACTTGTTTTTGCCCGGCGCATTGACCACCCCGGCGATATGGCCCGATGCGGCGAGGGTAAAGGTTTTTGGCCCTGAAACTAGCTGCGTGCCCGCATAAGTCGCCCGCCACGGGGCGATATGATCTTCTTTGGTCGAGAGGAAATAGCTGGGCGTTTTGATTTTTCCGATATCAATCGGCGTGTCGCATAGCTCAATGCCGCCCGGTTTGGGCAGTAAATTTTCCTGATACATTTTGCGTAGGTAAAAGCTGTGCATCGAAGCGGGCATATTGGTAGAATCATCATTCCAATACAGCAGGTCAAAGGGGAAGGGCTCCTTGCCCATCAGATAATTATTGACGACAAAAGACCAGATCAGATCATTGGCGCGCAAAAGGTTGAAGGTTCTTTGCAATTGTTTGGCTTCCAATATGCCTTTTTCTTTCATCTCTTCTTCGAGCCCGGTGAGCTGCGCCTCATCCATGAACAGCTTCATATCGCCGGAGTCTTCAAAATCAATCAGGGTCGTCAGGAAGGTGGCCGAGGCGATCTTGCCGGGTTGTTTTTTTTCTTCCAGATAGGCCAGCGCCGTGGCCAGTAGCGTACCCCCGAGGCAATAGCCAATGACGTTACAATCGGGCTCGCCGGTGATTTTTTTGATTTGTTCCAGCGGATCAAGGACACCTTCTTGCATATAATCTTCGAAATGTTTTTTCGTGAGCTTGCTGTTCGGGTTAACCCAGGATATAGCAAAAACCGTGTGACCTTGATCGACCAGCCACTTGATCAGGGAGTTGTCCGGGCGCAGGTCGAGAATATAATATTTATTAATCCAGGGCGAAATGACCAGAAGTGGTTTTTTAAACACCTGCTTTGTCGTCGGCGCGTATTGGATGAGCTGCATCAAATCATTTTGGTAGACGACCTGCCCTTTGGTGACGGCAATATTTTCACCAAGTGTGAAAGCCTCGTAGTCGGTGGTGCTGATTTGCAATTCACCTTCGCCGCGCTCGAGGTCTTCAATCAGGTTCTCCAGCCCGCGCACCAGGTTAGCACCGCCGGTTTTTATAGTTTCATTGATAACTTCCGGATTGGTCATGATGAAATTGGTGGGCGATATGGCGCCGGCAAAGAGCTGGGTATAAAAATCAAGCTTTTTCCGCTCTAATTCGTCCAGGCCTTTTGCTTCGGCGACACTCTTTTTCATCCATTCGCATGTCAGGAGATAGGATTGTTTGATAAAATCGAATAGTGCGCTTTCCTGCCATTCTTCGCCGCGAAAGCGACGGTCGCCTTTTTCGGTCTCGATAACGGCGTTGTCTGAGGGCGCGCCAAGAAATTTAAAAGTGCTTTGCTGGCATAATTGTGTCCAGTTCTGCATGAATTCATTTTGCAACTGCCAGAATTGTTGCGGGTTTGTCATGGTCCGGTGCAGCAGCTCCATGTATGTTTTGCTGATATTCATGGGGTCCATGGATTTGTTTGTTAAGTCCTGACTGTAATGTTTGAAAGATTTTTCGAAGAGCGGCAAAGCACGGCTATAGGCATCCATAAGCGCCGTGCTGAGCGCAACAGGGTCCGGTAACTTGAAGTCTTCCGTCTCGTTGTTCGGTTTTTTGCGTGTTGACTGGGCCATTTTATCCACGTCCTGGGGGGTGAGTGGTACGCAGAGCCATGCAATCTGGCGCAAAAGCGTTGAAAAAGCAACAAAAACAACTGTGTTTAACTCTGTGGCGGAGCTTGAATAGGGTTTGGATCAAATTTACTATTGTTACATGTCTCGAATCGCGGGGGTCACTTTTGAAATTACTTAGATTATTGCTTGTTTTTGCGTTCCTTTTGCCGGGATGCGCTTCTGTGGAGCCGGAAGCGCTCGCGCTGGACGAAGAGGCGCCAGAAGAAGAGCGCATTGTTATTGATTTGAAAGAGGGTATCGAGCAGGAGGCGATAGCCGCGCCGGAAATCGAAATGGCCCCGGCGGCTGAAGTGAACCTTGATAGCCTGACCGCACTGGCCAGTACGATGTCGAGCGGCAATGTGCAGGTTTATTCGCTTGATGGTGATGTGACCGAGCCGATCCTGAAAAAACCTGTGCGGCCACGGTTCAAGGAGGTTCCAAGGGAGGGTTATGCCCTGGGCAATATTGCCAATAATTCCAATGTAGAGATTATTCCCCTGGATAACCGGATGGCGGAAGCTCTGAATTTGCCAGGGGCCGAGGCGACGATGCGGGCGTGGAAATCTGACTCCCCGGATTTGGAGCCGCTTGGAGATGAGCCTCAGGGTGGTTTTGTTGATGTCCAGGTGCCGGGCCATAAGGGTATCAGGATTTATTTCGATCATGACTCTTTTATTCTGGATGAAGGCAAGAAGGGCGCTATTGCGACAGCCGCAGAGAAATACAGGCCTGCGCCGGGTTCTTATATAAATGTCGAAGGCCATGCCAGTGTCACGGCAAATATCAAAGACCCCATGCAGCGCAAAGTGGTGAACTTAAAAGTTTCCATGGATCGGGCCTTTGCGGTGGCGCGTGCTTTGATGGAAAAAGGCGTTCCGGCCGAAATGATCAAGGCTGTGGGCTGGGGTGAGGTCAAGCCGTCCGGCCCTGTTAACGGGATGGACGCAGAATCTGCCAGCCGCAGGGTTGAAATTTTCCCCGATCCCGTACAGTAATGTCCTTATGAAACCTTTTCGTATAGCCATAGCAGGGCTCGGTACCGTTGGTGCGGGTGTTGTTGAGACGCTGCAGACCAACGCGGAGCTGATCACCGCGCGTGCGGGGCGGCCCATTGAAATCGCCGCTATTTGCGATCGTGACCAAGACAGTGACCGCGGTGTTGATCTTTCCGGCTATGAATGGGCCGGAGATGCGCATGGGCTGTGCGATATGGACGGGCTGGATGCGATTGTCGAGCTGATCGGCGGATCGGAAGGCATTGCCTATGACCTGGCCAAAGCCGCGCTTGGCAAAGGCGTTTCTATCGTCACGGCGAATAAGGCGCTGCTCGCCCATCACGGGTTGGAGCTTGCGGCGCTGGCGGAGAAAAATGGTGCGAAACTGGGTTATGAAGCAGCCGTGGCAGGCGGTATCCCGATTATCAAGGCGCTCCGTGAGGGGTTGGCGGGCAATGAGATCAGCTGCATCTACGGCATTTTAAACGGCACCTGTAATTATATCCTGACCGAGATGCGCGAGACCGGTGCGGATTTTGATGATGTTCTCAAGGAAGCGCAGGAAAAGGGCTATGCCGAGGCCGACCCGTCCTTTGATGTGGACGGGGTGGATACGGCGCATAAATTATGCCTGCTGACCTCGCTGGCTTTCGGGGTGAAGCCGGACTTCAAAGCGCTTTCGACAAAAGGCATTCGCGAGATTACGATTGCCGATATCAAAGCGGCGGGAGGTTTCGGGTGTAAAATCAAACTACTCGGCATTGCAAAGCGCCAGGGCGGCAAAATTTCCCAGAGCGTGGAGCCGTGTCTGGTTCCGGTCGAAAGCGCGCTTGGCGGGGTGGAAGATTCCTATAACGCCGTTTTTGTTGAAGGCAATTTTGTTGAAAAAGTTTTGATGACCGGGCGCGGTGCGGGACGAAAGCCCACCGCATCGGCTGTGGTGGCCGATATCATCGATCTGGCTAAGGGGCTGGATGAGCCGGTGTTTGGGGTTAGAACCGATAAACTTGCAGAGCCGGTTTGGGCCGATACCGGGGATATCAAGAGCCGTTATTATATCCGGGACGGTGAATCCACGCAGATAACCGGGGAAATGGGGCAGGGTGAGCTTGAGGCTTTAACGGATAAGCTGGACTCCCCGTATACCATGCGGGTTGAGGACTTATAGCCATAACATAAAGCTTGATCCCGCGCTGATCCTTGTTTAGAGTAGCGCCATGTCTTCTTCAGCAGCTCAGAAAGAACCGCCCTTGAACGATCAGACGAACGATCCTGACACTTTTATGGACCGCAACCTTGCTCTTGAGGTGGTGCGCGTGACCGAGGCTGCGGCTCTGGCTGCGGCCAATCTGGTCGGGCGCGGCGATAAAGTCGCAGCGGATCAGGTGGCTGTTGATGCGATGCGCGATGCGCTGAACTCTCTGCATATTCAGGGCACGGTTGTTATTGGTGAAGGTGAGCGCGACGAAGCGCCGATGCTTTATATCGGTGAAGAGGTCGGCGACGGCAAGGGTCCCAAGATCGATATTGCGCTTGATCCTCTGGAAGGCACCGATATTACCGCAGCTGGCGGGCCAAATGCGCTGGCCGTTGTTGCGATGACTGACGAAGGCGGGTTCCTCAATGCGCCGGATGTGTATATGGACAAGCTGGCGGTTGGCCCTGGCATTGATCCCAAGGTACTTGATCTTGATGCGCCGATTGGTGAGACGCTGGCAAAAATTGCCAAAGAAAAAGGCGGGCGCGTGAATGAGCTGACGGTTTGTATTCTCGACCGTCCGCGCCATGAAGAATTAATTAAAAATGTCCGTGAGGCGGGCGCACGGATTAACCTGATCGGCGACGGTGATGTCAGTGCGGTGATTGCCACGACTGAGCCGGATACCGGTATTGATGTTTATGTCGGCTCCGGCGGCGCGCCGGAAGGGGTTCTTGCTGCTGCCGCATTGCAGTGCATTGGTGGTTCAATTTTGACGCGTTTGCTCTTTCGTAATGATGATGAAAGGGGCCGTGCCGAAAAATGGGGCATTACTGATCTCAACCGTATTTATGCCACTGACGATCTGGCCAAGGGCGACAATGTGATGTTTGCGGCCACCGGTGTGACAGACGGCAGCATGCTGCGCGGTGTGCGCAAGTTCCCGGGCGGAGCCAAGACGTCTTCACTGATTATGCGTTCCAAATCCGGCACAGTGCGCCGCGTTGAGGCGACGCATAACTTAAAGCGCAAAACCTGGGTTAATTTTTAATCCATAAGTCCATTTTAGGCCATAAACTATGAGCCCTATTCTTGATGTTGAACAATCGCTGATGTTGTCCCGCTGGGTGATGGCGGAGGTTGATACCGATGCGGTCGAGCGTATTATGCGCCGCCATGATCTGCCGGAAGCGGTAGCGCGGCTTTTGATTGGCCGGGGCGTGCCGGAAGAAGGGATCGAAAGCTTTCTCAATCCAACTTTGAAGAATGATTTTCCTGACCCGTTTTTAATGGCGGGGATAGAGGAGATGGCCGGCGATATAGCTCGCGCCATTGCCGATAAGCGCTCTATCGCGGTCTTTGGTGATTTTGATGTTGATGGCGCAACCTCTTCGGCGCTGCTGCATCGCTTTTTTAAGCATTTCGATCTGGAGGTGCCGTTTTATATTCCTGACCGTTTATCTGAAGGCTATGGCCCCAATCTCGAGGCACTGAAGAAGCTCAAAGGTGACGGAGCGGAAATCGTTATCATGGTCGATTGCGGTACAACGGCGTTTGAGACGGTGCAGCAGGGCCGTGATCTCGGGCTGGAGATTATTATTCTCGATCATCATGAAGCAGAAGAAAAACTTCCCGCCGCCAACCACGTGATTAATCCCAAGTGTCAGGATGATACGTCGGGGCTGGATATGCTGGCTGCAGTTGGCGTTTGTTTTATGGCTTGTGTGGCGATCAATAATAAATTGCGCGAGCAGGGCTATTTTCAGGATAAGGAAGAGCCGCTACTGAAAGACTGGCTCGATATTGTCGCGCTGGGCACGGTGTGTGACATGGTGCCGCTGACGCATGTGAACCGTCTTTTGGTGCGCGCCGGATTGTCGGGGGTTCAAAATACGGGGATCAAGGCGCTTATGGATGTGGCCGGGACAGAGCCGCCGATGACCACATATGCTTGTGGTTTTGTTTTGGGTCCGCGGATCAATGCCGGGTCACGGGTGCACCAGGCTGACCTCGGGGCGAGACTGCTTTCCACGGATGATGCGGAGGAGGCCAAGAACATCGCCTGGACGCTGAATGACTGCAACGACAAGCGCAAGGCCATTCAGGAAACCATGGAGCGCGAGGCGATTGAGATGGTCGAAGCGCAAGGTCTGGATCAAAGCCCAGTGATCATTGTCGGGGATGAGAGCTGGCATGCGGGGTTGTCGGGACTGGTGGCGGGTCGGCTCAAGGAGAAATACAACAAGCCCGCGATTGTTGTCACCTATGCCGCGGATATGGACGGTGTTGTAACCGGGCGCGGATCGGGGCGCAGCGTTCCCGGCATTCATATCGCACAGGCTTTTATTGATGCGCGCAATGAGGGGCTGATTGAAAAAGGCGGCGGTCATGCGATGGCGGGTGGCTTTACGCTCGCGCCGGATAGACTGGCAGCGTTTGAGGGGTTTTTGCAGGCTCACATTGCACGGCAAGCGGAAAATATCAGCGGCAATGTGGAGACGTCTATAGATGCTATGATGTCTGTTCAGGGTGTGCGCACTGATTTTATTCGTCTGTTGCAGGATCATGTCGGGCCGTTTGGGCAGGAACATCCGGAGCCGCTGGTGGCGCTCAGCAATGTTCGCATTCAAAGCGCCGATGTGGTCGGGCAGGCTCATATAAGAGTGCTGATCGGTGATTGGGAAGGCGGCGGCAGATTAAAGGCTATGGCGTTTCGCGCTGTGGGTACTCCGCTGGGTGATGCATTGCTCAAACAGGGGCGGCAGCCATTTCATCTGCTGGGTCATTTGAAGATCAATAGCTGGCAGGGTCGGGAGACACCCGAGATGCACATTAAAGACGCGGCCTTTGCACAAGCCGGAGAAGCTGTGCAAAGACAAAGCGCATAATTGTTTTATTCTAGAATTTCTTCAGAACTTTAACGCCGTCCGGAAGACTTGCCGCCTCCGCCGCTGAAACGACACCAAAAGCGCCTTCTTTACGGCTGACCTGGCGAAGAAGAATCCCTGCGGATCCGATCTCGCGTGGCCCGGTAGCACCGGTTTTGGATTTCTCCGAAGCCCAGTGGCTGTCGAGGTCGCTTTGAGACATTCCCAGTACAGTCGAAAGAAATGCTGCTTGCTCTGGGCTTCCAGCACTCCTTCCTAGAGGAACAGCAGAAGGTCCGCTGGACCAGGAGGTCTTTTTCTTTAAGTAGAGGTTTTTTAGTTCACTATCAACATTACCCCCGTCTGCAATGGAGTTGGCTGCGTTAACGACGATAGCAAAGCCTTCTGCAAAGGCGGGAGCCGTAAAGGTAAACGTAGCAACGGCCAGGAGGGTTAAGGCCAATATGTTTCTGAAAGTCTTCATGATTATATCCTTTGTTCCTAATATCAGCCTAAAAACTGTACGTTGTAGAGAACTGTAAGATGTCCGCTTCTGCGCTACCCTGGGTTCCCGAAGATTCATATTCTCTCCTGGTTGCCGTCAGGCGTGTGCGTACATTTGGAATGGGCAGGTAGTTAACACCAACCATATGCTCCGTTACATCACCGAAGTTATCGGGAACAGCCGCGGTGCCATTGGCTCCATCATCAAGAAAATCATAGCGGTAAAACGCTACCCACTGGTCGTTCACACGCCAGGCAGGTTGGGTATAATACCCAAGGCGTCCCGGTACATCCTCTTCTTCCGTGGCAAACACCTCTGATTTCCAGAGAACCGGACCCTTGTCGACAAGAAGATCGGCACCAACCAAGTCATAGTCACCATCAACGCCCTCGGTACGGGAGCCGGTGGCAGCCTGGACACCGACCGTTACGCCCATTTCACCAAAATCATAAGCAACACGGCCACCGAATATCTCTTCTTCAATAGCGCCCTGTGCCGAGGCGGCAAAGGCATTATAGCTGAGTGTGTTGTCATCAAAGAAGAACTGGCCATGGGCCTGAAGTCCGGTTGTAAAGTTCGGGAACATGGTCTGTCCGCCAAACGGCCTCAGGAACAATGGTTGCTCCTGATCCAGCAAAGTGGCTGGAAAGTGCTCCTGGTTGATAATACCAAGAGGGGTAATCATCCGTCCCAATTTTGCGTTCAACGCATCATCGTGTTTGTAATTAACCCAGGCAATGATTTGCGGTGTGCGGGTTCCGCCCGGCGATGCGGCCTCAATGACAAAATCAGGGTTGCGGCGTTCGCCGGCCTCGTTCAGCGTACCATCACCATCATCATCAAATGACACATTGCCTTCGCGTAGAAAGCCGCCGGCGAAGAATGCTGACCATTGCTCGTTCAGGTCGGCTCTGATGAGAAGTTCAAAATTCTGCCTGTTCCAGCCATGGGCGCTTCCATCCTCGCCATCTACATAAGTGTAGGCAGTATTCACAAAGCCACCGATATCGAAGTTCGAGGCGTCAAAGGCATTAACGATTGTCTCGCTGCCTGCGCGTTCATCAAGGTCGAAGACGGTTTCTTCAACATCGGCAACAACCATTTCCACATCACTAAGGCGGCGTTCCAGATCAGCGTTGCTTCCTGCTGCCGGCTCCACTCGGGCAGCCCGCACGGCTGATATTTCGCTTTTGAGCGCGCTTATTTCTGTAGTTTTATCTTTTTTAAGGGCAGTGATTTCGTGCTTCATCTCCTGCATTTGTTCAGATTGCGTTTCGATAAGCGACATAGCCTTTTCAAGCGTTTTTTCTAGCTTCTTGAGCGTTGCGGCATCATTAGCAAATGCTGGTGTGCTCATCAGGCAGCCAACCAAAGCGGTTGTAACAAGGAATTTTCGTGTTTTTCTCATAATTTAGAACCTCACGCCCGGATATCTCCAAGGCTTTTAGCTTGTTTAAAGTGAAATAATTAAAAGAACTCAAAAAGGAATCTTGTAATTAACCTTTAAAAAAATCAGGGATCTTTACAAGGGGAACAAAAGAGTTATCCAGAGAACTTCGTAAAAAAAGTTTAAGAAATAGTAACGTATTGATGCTAAAGTCTAAGTCTGTTATCCCTAAATAATCAGGGTACTTTAGAGTGTTGAGTAGAATAACTGAACATCGAATAAAGCAAGGAATGCTAATGAATCCGCTGTCTCTTAAGAACATGTCCCTGCGGACAAAGTTTTCTGTTTTTATGATTTTGATTATTATTCAGGCGGCGGGCACGGTTCTTTATCTCCGCTATCAATTAAATTCCAACTATCATGCCATCGCATATCAGGAGACGCAATTTAATGCGTTGAACAACATCAATGATGTGAACAGAAATTTTGAGCGCATGATTTACTGGCTTACTGAAATGACAGTTTCGCTATCAGGGGATTCGGAAAAAAAGGCGCAGGAGCATGAAGAAAGAATCCTGCATGACCTTGAGGAAATGAGGAGTTTTAATCCTGAGTTGGCGAAGTCAATCGAAACGCAATTGCCGCAGATAAAGGATGAGTACTGGGAAGCGCTGGACGCTTATTTTGATGATGACAGGGATGCGGGCTCCAAGCTTATGGCGGTGGCCCGTAAGAGTTCAGATGTGGTTTCAGATGTTGTTATAAAGGCTATGACCGATGCGCAGCAAAGTGCGGCTAAAGCCGGTGCCGAAGTAAAAATGCATTCTGCCGATGCGGTCGCTTTTGCAACGGTCTTGCTTGTGATTCTTCTGGTGTTTTGTACCGGTGTAACGGTTTTCCTCGTGCGCATCATCGTAGGTCCGGTGAATAATGTCACGGAAGTGATGGGCCGTTTATCGGAAGGAGACTATGAGGTTGAGATTGCCCATGACGGCAGAAAAGATGAAATTGGCCGTATGATGGAGGCGGTCAGTATTTTTAAAGACAATGGTTTGAAGGCAAGGGAGATGGAAGAACAAAAACAGCAAGAAAATAAAGAAAGACAGAAAAAAGCAAAATATATCCAGGACCTGGCAGGTGGTTTTGATGAAGAAGCTCAGGATATCGTTAAATTCCTTAATACTCAGGCCGGGCAGGTTAAAAAGACGGCAGATGAAATGCTGGATATGGCAAAAATGACAAGCGGTGAATTTGTGACTGCGATAGATGCAAGCCGTCTGGCCAATGACAAAGTCCAGGAAGTTGCAGCAACAGTAGAAGAATTTAATGTCTCCATTAAGGAGATTTCCGACCAGGTGCATAAGTCCAGCCAGATTACGGCGGAAGCTGTAGAGACAGCCAAGACAGCGAATGAAAATGTTGAGAAGCTTGAATCTGATGCCAATAAAATTGGAAATGTTATTAAGCTTATTGATGACATAGCCGAAAAGACAAATCTGTTGGCACTGAATGCTACAATTGAAGCAGCAAGGGCAGGGGACGCTGGTAAAGGGTTTGCTGTTGTGGCCAATGAGGTAAAGTCGCTTGCCAATCAGACGGCAACGGCAACACAGGAGATATCCGTCCTTATTGGTAGCATTCAAAGCAATACCGGCAATACCGTGAAAGCCATGCATGAAGTTGGCCAGAAAATTGAAAACATCAGTGAATCAGCTTCTATCATTGCATCCGCCGTGGAAGAGCAGAACATTACCATTCAGGGCGTGTCAGAGAATGCCCAGCAAACGGCCCAGCATAATACGAGAGTAAGCGGCAGTCTTGAAGGTGTGTCGCAAAGCTCGCAGGAAACTGAAAGAGCAGCTCAGGGTGTTCTCGAGGCGATTAACACCATCACCGATAAGCAAAGCGAGCTTGATATGGTGATCCACGACTTCCTGAATAATGTTAGTGCCGTCTAGGGCTTGACCCCAGTCTGGATCTTTTCTTTTCCCTCTATCACTAAAAAAATTAAAAAATATTACGGTTTCTATAAGTTTCTTGTATTTTGGAGCCATGTCGCTATATAAACAGTTTCGAATTTGGAAAGAAAACCGCATGGAAAAGCTGCAAAACAAGTTCTATTGGGCGATTTTGGCCTCCGAAACCAGCCACATCTTTTGTTGTGTGCTACCGACCTTGTTCAGTGTTGTCAGCCTTTTTGCCGGTTTGGGGCTGGTCAGTGCCATGCCGGGCTGGCTGGAGGTTGTCCATACCGCTTTGCACAGTTGGGAAATTCCTTTGATCGTGCTTTCCGGCGTTGTTGTTGGTTTGGGGTGGGCCTTGGATATCTACAGCCGTAAAATCGATTGCCATGATACCGGGTGTCATCATGGCCCCTGTGATACGGGTAAAAAGCGGGCGCATACCATTCTAAAGGCCGCGACGATACTCTTTATCGTCAATATCACGGTTTACGGCGTATTTCACCAAGGCGCCTTTTAATCCTTATAAATATCTTTCGGATCAAAGACTTTTTCTGTTTTATTCATATTTAGATTTAAAGCTTTATCGGGTTTTTGACCCACTGGAACGCTGCGGTAAAAACAGCTTTGGTAGCCTTTATGGCAGGCGGCTTCGTCGCCGGTTACTTCGACGCTGATCCAGAGACAGTCCTGATCGCAATCGACCCTCATATCGGTAACTTTTTGGACAAAGCCGCTGGAGGCGCCTTTATGCCAGAGCTCCCCCCGGCTGCGTGACCAGTAATGTGCTTCACCGGTTTCAATGGTTTTTTGCAGCGCTTCTTCATTCATAAAGGCAAACATCAGCACGTCACCCGTTTTGGCACTGGTTGCAATGCAGGGGATGAGGCCGTTTTGATCGAATTTCGGCATGAAACCCGAGCCGTCTTCAATCTCTTCTTTTGATCCGCGTTGCAAAAATACCTTGCTCATTTCCATGATCCTAGTAAAAGGGGCTCTCTGTCGTTATAATACGCATGTTTGCTAGTAATAATAAATCCATTGAAACAATAAATGTCATTCGAAGAATTAGGCCTGAGCGAAGATATCCTCAAAGCGATTGAGGAATGCGGCTATACCGAGCCGACGCCGATTCAGGCGCAGGCCATCCCCCATGTGTTGATGATGCGTGATCTGGTAGGTCTTGCGCAAACCGGAACCGGTAAGACGGCAGGGTTTACTTTGCCGATGATCGAGGTTTTGGCCGGTGGCCGCGCCAAGGCACGTATGCCGCGTTCGCTGATTTTGGAGCCAACAAGAGAGCTGGCGGCGCAGGTGGCGGAGAATTTTGACACCTACGGCAAGTACAGCAATTTGTCGAAGGCTTTGCTGACCGGTGGGACATCGCTGGATGAGCAAATTAAAAAGCTTGATCGTGGCGTTGATGTGTTGATTGCCACGCCGGGGCGGCTTCTTGATCTTTTCGAGCGTGGGCGCATATTGCTGACCGATATCAAGATTCTGGTGATTGATGAAGCCGACCGTATGCTCGATATGGGCTTCATTCCCGATATTGAAAAAATTGTCTCGCTGTTGCCGCCGATGCGCCAGACGCTTTTGTTTTCAGCGACCATGCCACCAGAAATCAAACGGCTGACGACTCAGTTTTTAAACAATCCCAGGGAAGTCTCCGTCGCGGCGCCGGCCTCCACCGCCGAGAATGTCGAGCAGTTTCTGGTCTGGACGCATCCGAAAAAGAAATATGACGAGCTTGAGAGCATTATTAAATCGGAAGACGTTAAAAACGCTTTTATCTTTTGTAACCGCAAAAAAGATATTGGCGGGTTGGCGACGTGGCTCGGCAAGAAAGGCTACAACGCCAAGCCTCTGCACGGCGATATGGCACAAAGCGCCAGAACACAGACGCTGGACGATTTTAAGAACGATAAGATTACGCTGCTGGTTTGTTCGGATGTCGCGGCCCGTGGCCTTGATATCAAAGGTATGTCCCATGTTTTCAATTTTGATGTTCCCATGAACCCGGATGATTACGTGCACAGGATCGGCCGCACGGGCCGGGCCGGTATGGATGGTCGCGCCTGGACTCTGGCGACCAAAGAGGAAGACAAATACATCAGGCAAATCGAAAAAAGAATTAAAAGCTCCATTCCTGTGTTTGATGGCTCCAAAAAAACGCAGCACACCACCAAGGATAAACATACCACCAAAGATAAAAAAGAGCCTGTCACCAAGAGCCCTGTCACCAAGAACAAGGTGCAACATGTTGCCGAAGATAAAAAGCAGCCGCACAAGAAAGAAAATCCTGGAAAGCCCCAAACAGAAAAACCAAAAAAGCAGGATGATAGAAAACGGAGCGATGGCGGAGAGTTCGTGACCGGTTTTGGCGAAGAGGTTCCGCCTTTTTTTAAAGGAAAATAGTGTTAGGCCCTTGACCTTGGGGGTTATTCACCACAAAATTTAAAGTGGCGTCGCTTTATCTTGCGACCATTCCTCTCTAAGCCCTTGATATCATGACAAAAAACAAGATTTACAAGAGCCATGATGCTTTTAGTTATAGAAATTCAAAAGAGGTTTTGCTTCTTTTGGTTCTTTTTGTGGCGTTTGTTTGCTGTGAAACAGCCTCGGCGCAGGTGTTAACGGGGTATGACGGTATTGAGGCTAAACCTCTAAATTCTTCTGAAACAATAGCGGTTGCTTCTGCAGTGGCGCAGCCGGAAGAAAAAGAAGAAGACACTTCGAATTCCCCGCTGTCCGGCAAAAGTAACAAAGAGCCGGTCGATTTGCAGGCGGATCATTTGGTCCATGATGATCAGAATCAAATTATTGCCGCTTCAGGCAATGTGATGCTGGTGCAGGCTGGCCGCATTCTGCGGGCGGATGAAATTTCTTATGACCTTCGCAATGATGTTGTGGTTGCCTCGGGCCATGTGGTCTTGAATGAAGAAAATGGCGACATTCATTACGCTGACGAAGTGAAGCTGAACGATCGTCTAAAAAGCGGTTTTGTGAAAGGCTTGCAAACATTCCTGATGGACGGGTCGCGGTTTACGGCCAAAGGAGGAGAGCGCAAAGACGGTGTGACAACAGTGATGAGTGATGCGACCTATACGCCGTGTGAGCCCTGTAAGGAAGATCCAGAAAAACCGCCGGTCTGGCAGATTAGAGCGGGGGAAGTAAAGCATGACAGTGAGGCGCACGAAATATCCTATAACGATGCGACGTTTGAGATCCTTGGTGTTCCTGTAGCGTATACCCCTTACTTCGCACATCCGGACGGTACGATAAAACAAAAGAGCGGATTTTTAACGCCGTCCGCGGGTTATCAAAGTGAGCTCGGGGCCTTTGTCAGCAATAGTTATTACTGGGCCATTGGACCGGATAAAGACGCAACAGTCGGCGTCAAGGTGATGACAGAAGAAGTGCCGCTGGGTTTTGCTGAATATCGGCAGAGGTGGGGAAATGCATCCCTGGAGCTGGATGGGAGCGTGACGCATTCAAAGCGCACAAGAAGAGAATCCGGCATTGATGTCGTACAGGATGAAGAATTAAGAGGTCACTTATTTGGTAAGGGTCTGTGGGATATTAACGACAAATGGCGCGCGGGTACCAATCTTGAATTGACATCCGATGATCAGTTTCTGAACCAGTATGATATCAGCGGTGAGGATATTCTGGAGAATGAAATTTTTGCCGAACGCTTTTCGGGCAGGGATTACGGCGTGGTCAGGGCTTTAACATTTCAGGATTTAAGGATTCGTGAAGATGAGGTCGACCAGCCTGACGTCTTGCCTGAGCTTATAACAAGTTTTTTGGGTGAGCCTGGTTCGGTACCCGTCATAGGGGGGCGCTGGAGCGTTGATGCGTCTGTTTTGGGTTTACGCAGAAGCGGCGACGATCAGGATTTAAACCGTCTTTCCGGCGACCTTGGCTGGCAAAGACGCCTGGTGTCGGATACCGGGCTCTTGACGACCGTAGATACCAGTGTGCGCGGTGATGTTTATAACGTGAGGGACCGCGATGTGGCGACACCTGGTTCGGGGCAGAGTGGCCAAAGTTCGGAAAGCAGGGCGTTTCCGCAGCTTCATGTCCAAAGCAGCTATCCGGTAGTCAAAAGCTTTGAAAAGTTTCAGGCCACTGTTGAGCCTATTGTCGCGCTGACGGCCGCGATCAATCTTGATGTTAATGATGCCATCCCCAATGAAGACAGTCAGGACTCCCAGATAGATGCCAGCAATGTTTTTGAGCCCAACCGTTTTCCGGGGCTGGACCGGATTGAAGATAAATCGCGAGTCACCTATGGCGTTCGCTCCGGGCTGTACGGTTATGACGGCTCTCATGCGGATGTATTTGTCGGGCAGAGCTATCGTTTGGATGACGACGATAATCCGTTTCCTGAAGGCTCCGGCCTCAACAATCAGGAATCGGATGTCGTGGGGCAGGTTTCGGGTCTGTATAAGGACAATTATGGTGTGAATTACCGTTTTCAGCTGGCTAGCGACAATCTGGCTTCACAAAGGCATGAGATTGACGCCTATGCCAATTGGGATCGTTTTCAGATTGGTTCACGTTATCTTTTTGCAAAAGGTCTGGGCGGTACGGATATCGAGGAGAGCAGAGAGCAAATTCAGGAATCTGTCTCATATTATGTGACTGAGTCCTGGCGGTTAAATGGTGGAGCCACCCATGATCTTGGTGATGAGTCGGGATTAAGGACAGCCTATGTGGGGCTGGATTATCTTGGGCAGTGTATTTCCTGGTCTATTCAGGGAGAAAGAAACCTCACGGACGATTCTTCTGGGGACAGTGATACGGAAATATTGTTTCGTATAGGCCTCAAGAATCTTGGCGAATTTGAAGCATCAGGCTTGCGCGTTAATAGCTCTGACGAATAAGCTATAGGCTTGGAAATATCAGAGAAAAGGCAGCATAATTCGTGAGTTTTGACCCTAGTATTCATATGTGGTTTGCCCTGGGCTTAACGGTTCTCACCGTTTTGGCTTTTGTCAGGGAAAAGATCCCGCTTGAGGTGACAAGTATTGCCTTGTTAACGCTTTTGCTTCTTTTTGGTCAAATTCTGCCGCTTGAGGATGTGGCGGGGAAGAATCTTCTGAGCGCCTCCGCCCTGCTGGCCGGGTTTTCAAACCCCTCTTTAATCGCTGTATTGGCCCTATTGGTGATGGGGCAGGGCATTATTCATACCGATGCCTTACGTCTTGTCATCAATGTTTTTATGGTCCGAAACAAAAGCCTTGTCTGGGTGTCGATGATAGGGGTGTTCATCTTTGTTATGACGGTCAGTGCCTTCATGAACAACACACCTTTGGTTATTATAGCCATCCCGATATTGCAGGCATTGGTGCATTCTGTAGGAATGTCGCAAAGCAAGGTTATGATTCCACTTAGTTATGTTGCCATTTTGGGCGGCATGACAACGCTGATTGGTTCTTCGACAAATCTTTTGGTTTCTAGTTCGATGACTGAGCTGGGTTATGAACCTTTGAAGTTTTTTGATTTTGTGGTTCCCGGGGCCATGCTGGCGGGTGTCGGTTTTATCTACGTTATTCTCTTTGTTCCCAGAATTTTACCCGATCGCGCTTCCATGGTGAAAGCGCTTTCTGGTGATGAGAAGGAATTCGTTGCTGAGCTTCATGTCGCTGAAGATAGTAAATTGATTGGCATGGAGTGCCTGGAGGGTGAGTTCCCACAGCTTAAAAATTTACAAGTAAAGCTTATTCAAAGAGGAGGGCACTTAATCCTTCCGCCTTTCGAAGGCTACAAAATCGAAGTGAATGATATCATGATCGTGGCTGCTACGAGCAAAACTTTAACCAGTCTTCTTTCGAAATATCCTGGGTTTTTGCTGTCAGAAGAAGAGGTTCAGGTGATTGAAAAGCAAAATCAGGAAGAAGAGGAAGAGGGCGGGCCTGTTTCTGAAACCGCAACCGCTGAGACAAGAGTTCTGGCGGAAGTCATGATTACGCCGGCGTCGCGAATGATTGATATGTCGCTTGATCATGTGCAGTTTCATAGACAGTTCGGCATGGTGGTTTTGGGGATTCAGCGCCGCGCCCGTGTTGTGAGGCGGCGTCTGGGCCGTATCCGTCTTGAATCAGGTGATGTCCTTCTTGTTACCGGCAAACGAAGCGTTGTTGACGGCTTACGTAATAATACGGATTTTATCGTTTTGTCAGGCTCCAAAATTGATTTGCCAGTGCCGCGAAAAGCGCCTATTGCCGCCGGGGTTTTTCTAACGACAATCAGTCTTGCCGCCACAGGCGTGCTCTCTATTCCGGTGGCGGCCATAACGGGCGCGGTTATGATGATTGCAACCGGATGCCTGAATATTCGCCAGGCAACCCGTTCGATAGACCGGAAAATATTTTTGCTCGTGGGCTCTATGCTGGCGCTCGGCACAGCGCTGCAGGCCACAGGAGGGGCCGGGTATATTGCAGAACTTATTTTGTCCGTGCCCTTTGCGGATACGCCTTTGATGATGGTCTCTTTGCTGTTTATTCTTGTGGCGATTACAACGAATATTTTAACCAATAATGCCTGCGCTATATTGTTTACACCCATTGCTCTAAACTTGGCGGGAAGCTTGGAGGTTGATCCGGCGCTGAGTTCAGATATGGCGTTTATTTTCGCCCTGACGGTTGTGTTCGCCGCCAATTGCTCTTTTGCCTCGCCTATTGGCTATCAAACCAATTTGCTTGTGATGGGGCCGGGACATTACCGATTTAGAGATTTCCTCAAGGCGGGCATACCGCTTGTCGGTATTCTCTGGGTGACGTATATATTTATCGCAAAATATTATTTTGGTCTTTAGTGGTCAGATAAGATGAGCCTTTCCTCATACAATCCGTCAGATCGTTACCGGCAGCGCAGCCATGGCCGTATTATGGCGTTTGTGCGCGCCTTGTTTTTTGTTGTCTGTGCCGGTGTGTTTGGTTTTTGGCTGGGCGGCGTCAGTGGAAATCAGGAGTTTATTGCCTTGCAGGCAGAGCGCGATGTTCTGAGAAAGCAAAGAATTCAGCTGCAGCAGGACTTAACACAAATAAGAGCAGAGTCTCAAACCGCGAGTTTAAGGCTTGAGCAATTGCAAAGAACCTATAAGGAAGTTTTGCCGGAGGGCCCTGTGCGTGAATTAATGGGCTTGGTTAAACAGCAGCTGGAAGAGGGCATGGACCCTGAGCGCTTGTCTTTGGCTATTCGCTCTGCCCGCCCTCCCAGAAATTGTAGCGCGGTGGAAACACGGCGCTTTGTTGTATCGACACCGGCCTATCAGGGCCCTGATAGTAAAATTAGTGTGGCAGAAAATATGATAACGATTACGGGGTCGGGAACCTCCGCCCGCAATGAAAAGGGCCAGCCTGAATCCTGGTATGATCCATCAAAATCTATTCATCTGGTTTTTTCTCTGACTGACAATAAGACGCAGCCTGTAAAGGGAGCTTTGCCACTGCATCATTCCGTGGTGGTGGGAACAAGAGAGTACCGCTTTACAATCTCCGAAGGTGCGAAGTCGTTTGCCAAGGTTACTTTTGACAGCTGCGACCACCCTTAGGGCGTCTCGGGAGCCAGAAGGTTTTCAAAAAGCGGAGCTGTCGGGCTTTCTATATTAAGATTAAGCGCAAAAGGACGGCCCTCAAAAAGGTCGGGATTTTTGCCCTTTGCGCTTATCTGGATCTTCATGCTTTCTTCCGTGGCTCCGTTCATTGTGATTTCAAAAGAGTCGTAATGATAGTTTTCCAGCGCCAGGCGGGTGGTTTCCAGTTGCAGGTCTTCTCCCTGCAGAAAGGAAGGTATCTTTTCCGGTAAAAAACGAATAATGCCGGGTCCGGCACTTTTTAAAATGCCGTTCTTTATACTGATGGAGTTTTCTTTAACTGAGACAGGTATGGTTCCTTTGGTGCGGCCATACAAGGATAAGCCATTAATTTTCATGTGGTTTCCTGCGCTTGTCAGGTCCATATCAGATAAGGTCAGCACGAAGTCTTGTGTGGTGCTTTCTGTTTCTGTTTTGATGTCTTTGGTATCCATGCTGCCGTCAAAAATCTTCAGGCTGGCTTTATTGATGAGGACGGCCTTGCCATTTTCAATTGCAATCAGGGCCTTTCCATTTTGTTTTATATCTGGCTTGAGTGGAAGTCTGAAAGAAAGCTCTTGAGGCTTCTTAGAGGAAAGGGCTGTAAGGTCATCAATATGAATGGAGCCCCCTATGCCCTTAATATTGGCCGACCCTAGGGAAAAAGAAGAGTCCTTGATGCTCAGATCAAGATGTCCATCTGTTTTGGAGTTGATGCCGCTATAGTCTGTCTTGAATTCACCGTTAAGAAAAATATTTCCTGAAGGCGGACCGGGAATGAGAGCGGAGGGCATAGAAATATTCCCGGTCGCGGTTTTTTGTTCGTGGTTTATATCAACATCTCCTTTGATATTTATAGTTTTTTCTTCGTCCTGTATTTTGTATGAAAGCCTGGTGCTCGGCTTTTTCGGCGCGCCCTGAAAATCAAAGGATATCCCCGATAGATTTTCCATCAGATGAGGGTAGTGAATCTGTTTTGAAATAAGATTGTTCTTTTGCAGATAGTGAAACAGGTTAAAGAATTTATCTGCATGAATGGAGCCGCTATATTCCTTAAGAGCGCTTTCATGAACCAGGTTGGCGGTAAATTCCACGCCTTCCTGGCCAACCGATTTTCCTTCGGCAAAGACGGTAAAGTCGCTGAGGTCGCCACTGACGGTCGCGCTGACATTATGCCAGGGGAGGTTGAGTAAACTGACCCCTCCGGCTGTGAGCTGGGTGACCATGTCAAAATCAGCAAAAGACTGGCCGGAGAGCTCGGAAAGTCCACTGACCCGGCTGGCCTTTAACAGGGGCAGGTCAATTTTACCCTGCTCGATTTCTATGCTGGCTTGCCAGTTGCCGGAAGGATTGAGGTTGCCCTTTATTTTTCCAGAGCCGCTAAATTGCCTTTGCACGGCTTCAATTTTGCCTTTGAAATCCAGAGAGCCATTTCGTGTTGTTCTAATCTGCGCATCGTATTTAATGTTTGCGCCGCCAAGGGAGCCGAGAAAAATATCGAGTGTGCCGTTTTGGATATAGATTGTCCTGACGCTCGAAAAAGAATTCGCGATATTGTCTTTGTCCGGACTCAGTCCTGCAACGGAAATCGAGCCGGATTCGTTCAGCTCGCCGGTCAGGTTTGGGCTATCAATTGTTAGTTTGTGAATGAACTGCCCGCCAAAAGCGCCTTTCCAGGAATAGTCCGCTTTAATACTTTGAATGCTGCTAAAGCCCGCTTTATCCAGCTTGATATCGCTTATATTGATGCTGCCCAGCTTCTTTTCCATGTGTCCGATTTCAATATGCTCAAAACCGGCATGGCCCAAATTTTTAACAATCTGGTTTTGTACTTTTTCGGGAAGATAAAAGGAAAGAAAAACCGGCGGCCCAATCAGGGAGAGGATGGCTATACCAAAGGTGAAAAGAATAAGTCTGCGCATGGCGTAAAGATTAGGCGAAAAAGCGCTAAACGTCTATGTCTTCGATAAACTCGGCATTGTCCTGGATGAAGCGGAAGCGGGCATCGGCGTTGCGGCCCATCAGGCGTTCAACCAGATCATCGGTTTCGCTTTTACCGCCGCCAGTACCGTTCATCTCAATGTCTCCGGACATTTCTTCCGTCAGGCCGAGTGCCGCCATGGCATCGGGCAGGGTAATGCGCACCAGCGTACGGCTTTTCGGGCTCATGGTGGTTTCCTTGAGCTGCGCCGCCGGCATTTCGCCAAGGCCCTTAAAGCGGCTGATATCAACCTTGGATTTGCCCTTGAAGGTGCTTTCCATCAATTCGTCTTTGTGTTCGTCATCACGCGCATAGGCGCTTAAAGTGCCACTAACCAGGCGATAGAGCGGCGGTTGGGCCATGTAAAGATGGCCCTGTTCGATCAGCTCGCGCATCTGGGTATAGAAAAATGTGATGAGGAGTGCAGCGATATGCGCGCCGTCAACATCGGCATCGGTCATGATAATCACGCGCTCATAGCGTAAATTGGCCAGGTTAAAATCAGAAGCCGTGCCGCAGCCAAGCGCTTGGATGAGGTCCTGAATTTCCTGATTGGCACGAATTTTATCATTGGCGGCACTGACCACATTAAGGATTTTACCGCGAAGAGGGAGGATGGCCTGAGTTTCCCTGTTCCGACCTTGCTTAGCCGAGCCGCCGGCGCTGTCGCCCTCGACGATGAATATCTCCGTATCGTCCGCGGCATTGCGGCTGCAATCGGCGAGCTTGCCGGGCAGGCGCAACTTGCGTGTGGCCGATTTACGGGCCATAGCACGGTCATCGCGGCGGCGCTGGCGTTCTTCCGCCTTGTCGATCAGCGCCAGGAGCAATTTATTGCTGGAGGCGGGGTCTTCCGAAAGCCAGTGGTCGAAATGGTCTTTGATGGCCGTGTCGACCCACTTGGTGACTTCGGCATTGGCCAGTTTTTCTTTGGTCTGGCCTTGGAATTGCGGCTCTTTAATAAAGACGGACAGGATAATGGCGGCGCCGGAAATAACGTCATCAGCCGTTATCACCGATGATTTTTTCTGATTGGTCATCTCGCCGTAATTGCGTATGCCTCTGGCCAGAGCGCTGCGTAGGCCATTGTCGTGGCTGCCGCCCTGCGGCGTCGGGATGGTGTTACAATACGAGTGGATGAAGCCTTCACCGTCTCCCGGCCAGTGGATTGCAAATTCGACGCGCCCCTCTCCACCGGGAAGCTTGGCTTTGCCGGAAAAGGCGTTGTCTGTGATCGTCATGCGTTCATGCAAAGAGGTTTTCAAAAAGTCCAGCAGCCCGCCGGGGAAATGAAGAACTTCTTCCGCCGGGGTTTTGCCTTCATCCTTCAAAAGCGCCGGATCGCATTTCCAGCGGATTTCCACCCCTGAATACAGATAGGCTTTGGATTTTGCCATCTGGTAGAGCCAGGACGGTTTGAATCTAGCCCGCTTGCCAAAAATATCAGGATCGGGATGAAAGCATACGGTCGTGCCGCGCCGGTTGTTGGTCTTGCCAAGGTCCTCTAGCTTTGAGGTCGGCGCGCCTCTGGAAAAGCTCTGTTTGTGTATTTTTTTGTCGCGGGCAACCTCAATCCACATAACATCCGACAGGGCGTTGACGACGGAAATCCCAACGCCGTGCAGGCCCCCGGAAGTTTGGTAAGCTTTGTCACTGAATTTTCCGCCGGAATGTAATGTAGTTAAAATCACTTCCAGCGCTGATTTTCCGGGGAATTTGGGGTGCTCATCTACGGGAATGCCGCGGCCGTTATCCCTGATGGTTATCGAGTTATCGGCATCCAGGCTAATTTCGATCCAGTCAGCATACCCGGCCACAGCCTCATCCATGGAATTATCGAGCACCTCACCGGCCAGATGGTGCAACGCGCGGTCGTCGGTGCCACCGATATACATACCGGGTCTGCGCCGGACCGGCTCGAGTCCTTCCAGCACCTCAATGTCGGAGGCGTCATAGGAATTTTCATTTTTTGTTTTGGCTGAGCCAAAAAGATCGGACATAGAAAAATCAGTGGCACGGGTTAATCGGTGTTTGTCTTTATAAATCCCTTATCGTCATACGCAAGGGAAATCAACGTATTTAATAAGGGTTGGTGTTGTTGTTCTCAGGTAGTTTGGATTTTGGGAGGCTGTCTATGGTAGACTATTGGATGGGTTTGTTTTGTGTTCTTGAAGGATCAAAAGGCGGTTTGTCTTGAAAATTGTAATGATAGATAGGTTTGTTTGTGTTGGGCTGATGGTGCTTTTTGGCATCTTTTTCTCTTCACAGGCGCAGGCTCAGAAAATTCTTGAGGAATTTAATAAACCTCTTCCTGTGGTTGAGCCGATAGACCCGGCAAAGTTTCAGGAGGAAACCGTTGAATATAACGTCATGCCGCTGGAGGATGAGGTTTTGTCTTACAGCGTCAGACTTCCTAAAACATGGGCAGAGTTTGGTGGCGGCGGTATAAAAAATTATTCGTTAAACAATAATCTGTTGGGAGAGATAGCACGTTATGACGGCCCGCCGGGTATTGGCCCCAGAAGCCGTTTTACAGTTCAGGCGCTTGATTTGGAGTATCAGCTTTCCGCTGAACAGTGGTTTTTACAATATATTCTTACCAACGGCTACAACCTTCAGGGCATGAAAGTGCACAGCGATAAGAAGGTAGAAGGCCTTCTGGTGATTGTTGAAAAGGATATTAGTTATATTGTGCGCACCGTTGCCCAGATTAATGGAAAGCGCATGATCTTGGCGCAGTATTTTATTTCCGATCAAAAATGGTATGAAGAAAACGTGATGCAGGGTGCTGCGGTTTCATCTTTTAAACTCACTCATTTGAAAGACGAGATTATAGAGGAAATGCTGCAGTTCCAGTTCCTTGATATTGCTGAATTTGACTACCCTGTTTCCTGGGAGCTGCGTGCACCGCCTCTGCGTTCTATCGACAGAATGGCTGTAAAGCTACTGATGCTTGCCGCGAAAGGCTCTTTGAACGGGCGTATAGAGGTCAATTTGGCCTCTGCTTTTGTTGTTGAATCCTTGCCGGACGAAATCAAAGGTTTGAAAAAAAGTTTTGAAGATAAGGGGCTGGCTTTTGGTAAGCTCATTGAGAAAAAAACAGGCTATCAGTTTAATGATGATGTTGAGTTTGCCGCAGTGGAGGCTTATGAGGTCAAGGGTACGGCCAGCAAACTTGTCGATTACGAAGTGTGGTTTACCATCATGTATTCCGGCGATTATTATTATTTTATAACTTTGTTAACACCGTCACGCGATGCTGACTTTTTTGTATGGTCAAGAAATTCCGAAACCTACAGGCTTATCGTTGAGTCGATAGAGCCACAGCCTGAAACCCTACTCGAAGAATAAGCTTAGCAAGAGTAGTAAATCGAATATTCGATCGGGTGGACCATTGTTTCGTAAGCCTCAACTTCTTCCGTCTTTAATGCGATATAGGCTTCGATAACATCGCTGGTGAAAACATCACCTTTCAGAAGAAAATCATGGTTGTCTCTAAGCGCATCAAGCGCTTCGCGCAAGGATCTGCAGACTGTCGGAATGCCGGCTAGCTCTTTGCCTTCAAGACTGTAAAGGTCTTTATCCGTAGCATCACCGGGATGAATTTTGTTTTCAATACCGTCCAGCCCGGCCATCAACATCGCGGCAAAAGCCAGATAGGGATTGGCCGCCGGGTCGGGGAAGCGAACTTCAACACGTTTTCCGTTCAGGGATGTAGCCTGTGGAATACGGCAGGACGCGGAACGGTTGCGGGCCGAGTAAGCCAGCAGAACCGGCGCTTCATAGCCGGGCACAAGTCGCTTATAGCTATTGGTCGCCGGGTTGGTAAAGGCGTTGAGCGCCCGGGCGTGTTTGATAATGCCGCCAATGTAATAAAGAGCCGTTTCTGACAAATCGGCATAGCCATCCCCGGCAAATAAGGGTTTCCCAGCCTTCCATACAGATTGGTGACAATGCATGCCGGAGCCGTTATCGCCAAAGATCGGCTTGGGCATGAAGGTCGCCGTTTTGCCATAGCTGTTGGCGACATTGTGAACCACGTATTTGTATATCTGCAGGTCGTCGGCGCTGTCGGTCAAAGTCGAGTGCTTGTAGCCAATCTCACACTGGCTGGGCGCGACTTCATGATGGTGTTTTTCAACGCGGATACCCATATTCTTCATCACGGTGACCATTTCGCCGCGAATATCAGACAGGCTGTCGACGGGGCTGTCGGGGAAATACCCGCCTTTGGGCCGAGGGCGGTGGCCCATATTGCCCTCGTTATAATGCCTGCCGCTATTATAGGGGCCTTCAGGACTGTCGACTTCAAAACCGACTTTGTTGGGGTCGGTATGGATTTTAACGTCCTCGAAGACAAAAAACTCGGCTTCAGGACCAAAATAAGAGGCATCGCCAATACCGGATTTCTTCAGATGCGCTTCCGCCGATTTGGCGATAAAGCGCGGGTCGCGGTTATAGGGCTTACCCGTGGAAGGCTCATAAACATCACAAAAGATTTTGATGGTGTTTTGCGCGGCGAAAGGGTCTATGGCCACTTTTGAGATATCAGGCTTTAAATTCATGTCGGATTCATGGATGTCTTTCCAGCCGGCAATCGAAGAGCCGTCAAAGAAAATACCATTTTCGATCATATCTTTATCGAAAACACTGACATCTTCAGCCGTATGGTGCCATTTGCCACGCAGATCGGTGAAATTAAGGTCGATGAACTGAATGCCTTGTTCATCAATGAATTTCAGCAGATCGCTTGCCGTTTTGAATTTTAGGTTATTGGCAGACATTAATGCTCCCCCGGGGCGATTTTTTAAGGTAAATTCGCTATAGTAAACTTGACCTTAGCTACCATAAACGTTTAGAGAAGACAAACTGAAATACTATGGCGACCGTAGCTCAGCTGGTAGAGCACTCGGTTGTGATCCGAGTTGTCGCGGGTTCAAGCCCCGTCGGTCGCCCCAGTCTTCGCCCAGAGGCCACATATGGCACATGAAACCCTGACAAACCACCCTGATTTATGGCGGGACAAGATTCCGGCGCGCCGCGTGGACTCGCATAAATATGATTACGGCCATGCGGTGATCTATGGCGCGCCGGAATTAACCGGGGCCACGCGGCTGGCAGCGAGCGGCTGCGCGAGAGTGGGGGCCGGGCTTGTGAGCGTGTTGGCCAATAAGGATACTGCGGATATTTACCGTGAAACCCTGCCGGGGCATATTCTGGTGCGCGATGATCTGAACTGGGATGACGAACGAGTGAGCGCCAAATTATGTGGGTCCGGCGGGCTGGCAACGGATATTGATTTTACCTCCAAAGTGCCGACGGTTCTGGATGCAGATGCCCTGGCCCATTTGCCGGACAAATTAAGCGATCATTTTATTCTGACTCCGCATGAGGGCGAATTTGCCAAGGCCTTTCCAGCGTTGGAAGGTTCTAAACTGGAAAAGGCTCAGCAGGCGGCAGAGCAATCAGAGACCATTATTGTGCTCAAAGGCTCGGATACGGTGATTGCGCATCCGGATGGGCGCGCGGTTATCAATACCCATGCCTCTTCCAATCTCTCGACAGCCGGGACGGGAGACGTACTGGCAGGGATGATTACAGGGCTCGCGGCGCAAGGGATGGAGCCGTTCTGGGCTGCCTGCGCTGCCGTGTGGATGCATGGCGAGGCTGCGATCCGTTTTGGGCCGGGACTTGTGGCGAGTGATTTGCCGGAGATGATTCCCGATATTTTGCGTGAATTGTCTTGAATTTCCCTTTGTTTTCTGTTTTTTAGGGGCGGTTATGGCCCAAGAGAAGTTTGTGCGGGTGTGGCGGAATGGTAGACGCGCTGGTTTTAGGTACCAGTGGCTTAGGCCGTGGAGGTTCAAGTCCTCTCACCCGCACCAGGCTTCGCCCTTTGGGCTACGCCCGGCAAGCCAGGCCTTATAACGTAAAAAGTTAAAAAGAAAGAAGCTAAAGAATGCAGGTAAAAGAATTAAAACAGGCCGGTCTGGCGCATGAAATTGAAGTAACCGTGAGCGCCGGTGATATTGACAAACTCGTGGATGAGCGCTTGCAGGAAGTTGGCAAAACCATCAAGCAGCCGGGTTTTCGTCCCGGCAAAGTTCCTTTAAAAATTCTCAAGCAAAAATACGGCAAAGCCGTGATGGGTGAGGTGCTTGAAGCGGCGGTCAATGACACATCAGCCAAAGTCCTCAAAGACAAGGGGCTTCAGCCTGCTATGCAGCCCAAGATCGAAGTGAAGTCGTTTGATGAGGGCAAGGACCTGACCTACACCATGGCAATAGAGGTTCTGCCGGAATTTGAGGTCAAGGATTTCAAAGCCCTGAAGCTGGAGAAGCCGGTTGTAAAGCCGGATGAGAAAGCTGTGAATGAAGCACTTGATCGCATTGCCGGTCAGCAAAAATCATCCGAGCCGATCAAAACCGATCGTGCATCCAAGAAGGGTGATATTCTGGTGTTTGATTTTAGTGGCCGCACAGCCGATGACAATGTCGAGCATGAAGGCATGCAAGCGGATGGTCATCAATTGGAATTGGGCAGCGGTCAGTTTATTCCCGGTTTCGAAGATCAGCTTATCGGCAAGAAAAAGGGCGAGAAGGTCGAAGTTAAGGTCAGTTTCCCTGAGGAATACGGGGCGAAGGATTTGGCCGGACGGGATGCGATATTCGATGTCGATATCCATGAAATCCGTGAGCCAGCCGACGCTAAGATTGACGACGAATTTGCAAAAACCCTTGGTATGGACGACTTAAATGCTCTTAAAAAAGCGGTTGAGGAACAGATTTCAAAAGAATTCGATGATCTTAGCCGCATGAAGGTTAAAAAGGCTTTGCTCGATCATCTCGACGATACCCATGACTTTGCCGTGCCGGCGGGCATGCTGGAGCTGGAATACGACAATATCATCAAGCAAATTGATATGGAGCGTCAGCAAACCGGCGGTGATGAGCTCAGCGATGCCGACAAGGCTGAATTTAAGACCATTTCGGAGCGCCGCGTGCGTTTGGGGCTTATTCTTTCACAAATCGGTAACTCCAATAAGATAATGGTTTCCGATCATGAGCTGCAAAAATCTGTAATTTCCGAGGCGCAGAAATATCCGGGCCAGGAAAAGGAGGTTTTCGATTATTTTTCCAAGAACCGCCAGGCACTGGAAAGCCTTCGGGCCCCCTTGTTTGAAGACAAGGTGGTTGATTTTATGCTTGAGCTGGTTGAGGTGACGGACAAAGTCGTGAGCGTTGAAGAATTGACCGCTGAAGACGATGAGGAGCCGCAGAAAAAACCGGCAGCGAAGAAAAAAGCATCAGGCGCCAAAAAGGAAAGCACGCCCAAATCTTCGGCTAAAAAAGCTCCGGCTAAAACACCGGCCAAAGGTAAAAGCGGCTCTACGGCCAAAAAGAAATCCACAGCGAAGAAAAAAGCCTCTTAGTAGAGTCTATTCCTTACTTGAACAAACATGCAGGGCGCGCTACGTTTTGTGTGCCCTTAACCGTTAATGGATAGAAAAATGACCGAACGCGATCCCCTGGAAGTATACGACAACCATCTTATCCCCACCGTCATTGAGACAACCAATCGCGGGGAGCGGGCCTATGACATCTATTCCCGCCTGTTGAAGGAGCGGATTATCTTTCTCACCGGCGAGGTCAATGATCACGTTTCCAGTCTTATTTGCGCGCAATTGCTGTTTCTGGAATCGGAAAATCCGAAGAAGGACATTTCCTTTTACATTAATTCTCCCGGCGGCGTTGTGACCTCCGGTCTGGCCATGTATGACACCATGCAATATATCAAACCACCGGTATCCACCGTTTGTATCGGCCAGGCGGCGTCTATGGGCTCGCTTTTGCTGGCAGCGGGCGAGAAGGGCAAGCGTTTTGCCCTGCCCAATGCCCGGATTATGATCCACCAGCCATCGGGCGGTGCACGCGGTCAGGCTACGGATATCGAGATTCAGGCCCAGGAAATCCTGCGTTTGCGGGCGCGTTTGAACGATATGTATGTCAAACATACCGGCCAGAAGCTGGTAGCTATTGAAAAAGCGATGGATCGCGATAACTTTATGAGTGGCGAGGAAGCCAAGGCTTTCGGGCTTATTGATAATGTGGTTGAAGCACATGTTATTGATTCTGATGATGATAAGAAAAAATAAAGACTTTTTATAGTACAATGGGTGAAAGGCGGACGAATCTGCCTCTTATAATAAGCACCTGAAATACATAGGGTTTTAGCAATAATGTTAGGTACCAAAGGCAAGGCATACGCCGTTCTCCCGCTACGGGATATAGTCGTTTTTCCGCATATGATCGTGCCGCTCTTTGTCGGCCGCGAAAAATCAGTGCAGGCGCTGGAGCGCGTGATGACGGAAGACAAGCAGATACTGCTTGTGACCCAGAAATCTCCTTCTGAAGACGATCCCAAGTCCTCTGATCTTTATGATGTGGGTACAATTGGCACCATTCTTCAGCTTTTAAAGCTTCCCGATGGGACTGTAAAAGTCCTGGTCGAGGGTGGCGAGCGGACAAAAGTTACAAAATACCACGACAATGAAGACTTTATGGAGGCTACAACCAGTGAGCTTCAGGACACAACTGTGATTGATGACGAGCTGGAGGCGCTGTCCCGTGCTGTGATGACCCAGTTTGAGCAGTATGTGAAGCTTAACAAAAAAATTCCACCGGAAGTCATTGTTTCCGTCAATCAGATTGAAGAGCCGCCGAAAATGGCGGACACAATAGCATCGCATCTGGCTCTCAAAATAGATCAAAAGCAGGAGCTGCTGGAGTTATCTTCAACTCTGGAGAGGCTTGAAAAAATATATGGATTCATGGAAGGCGAGATTGGCGTCCTCCAGGTTGAAAAACGCATTCGTGGCCGCGTCAAACGGCAAATGGAAAAAACCCAGCGCGAATATTACCTGAACGAGCAAATGAAGGCGATCCAGAAAGAACTTGGCGAAGGTGAAGACGGTCTGGATGAGATTGGAGAGCTGGAAAAGAAAATTGAAAAAACTAAGCTTTCCAAGGAAGCCAAAGAGAGAACGCAAACAGAGATTAAAAAACTGCGTCAGATGAGCCCTATGTCGGCGGAAGCAACGGTCGTGCGTAACTACCTTGACTGGATTCTAAGTGTTCCCTGGAACAAGCGCGGCAGAACCAGGAAGGATATTAAGGGCGCCAAATTAATTTTAAATAAGGATCATTATGGTCTCGAAAAAGTAAAAGAGCGCATTCTTGAATATCTAGCCGTGCAGCAAAGAACCAAAAAGGTCAAAGGGCCTATCCTTTGTCTGGTAGGTCCGCCCGGTGTTGGTAAAACCTCATTGGGGCAATCCATTGCCAGGGCAACAAATCGTAATTTTGTACGCATGTCTTTGGGTGGCGTGCGTGATGAGAGTGAAATTCGCGGTCACCGCCGCACGTATATCGGTGCCATGCCAGGTAAAGTCATTCAGGGCATGAAGAAAGCCAAGACCAGCAACCCACTCTTTTTGCTTGATGAGGTTGATAAGCTTGGCTCTGATTGGCGCGGTGATCCCAGCTCTGCCCTTTTAGAGGTTTTAGACCCAGAGCAGAACCACACCTTTAGTGATCATTACCTCGAGCTCGATTACGATCTGTCAGATGTAATGTTTGTTTGCACGGCGAATAGTGTCGCCGGCATGCCGCGGCCTTTGCTGGACAGGATGGAACTTATCCGCATCTCGGGTTACACCGAAGATGAGAAACTGGAGATCGTAAAGCGCCATTTGATAAAGAAACAAATGGAGGCTGCGGGCCTGAAGAAAAACGAATTTTCTATCAGCGACAACGCCATCCGTCATTTGATCCAATATTACACGCGCGAAGCGGGCGTAAGAAATTTAGAGCGTGAGCTTGCCAATCTGTGCCGCAAGGCAATCAAAGACATCCTGATGAAAGGCAAAGAGAGTATTTCGCTCACACCGCGCAATATTGGCAAATACGCAGGCGTCAAAAAATACCGTTATGGCGAAATAGAAGAATCCAATCGCGTTGGCGTGGTAAACGGGCTGGCTTATACAGAAACGGGCGGTGATTTGCTGTCGATTGAAGCGGTCACGATGCCTGGTAAAGACGGCAAAGTGACAACGACCGGGAACATCAAAGAAGTTATGAAAGAATCTGTGACGGTTGCTGAGATGCTGACGAAATCACGTGCGGCGCAATACGGTATCGATTACGAGGAATTAAAAGCCAAGCAGGTCCATGTTCACGTGCCCGAAGGGGCAACGCCAAAAGATGGACCCTCTGCGGGTGCTGCGATGGTAACGGCGATCGTATCCGCCTTGACGGGCATTGAAGTTCGCCGGGATCTTGCCATGACCGGTGAGGTAAACTTACGTGGAAATGTTACGGCGATTGGCGGCCTTAAAGAAAAATTACTGGCGGCCTTGCGCGGCGGTATCAAAAAAGTTCTTATCCCGATTGATAACGAAAAAGACCTGGCAGAGATTCCTGCCAATGTCATAAAAGGCATGGAGATCGTACCTGTGACAACGATTGACGAGGTTCTGACTCACGCCTTGTTGGATATGCCCCAGCCCATAATTGCTAAAAAAGATGGTGATTTGGGTGAAATTTCTTCGAAAACAGCGGAAAATAAGGGTGAAGGCGTAATTCGCCATTGACTCCTCTCAAAGAAACGTCCTAAAAGAATCCTACCAACTGGAGGAAAACCCTAGAAAACCCTAGGTCTTCAAAGGTTTTTCCATTGTCTGGTCGGATCAAATTTATTTTGTGAAGACCGTTTTTTGCTTAACTTTTTAACCCAAGGGGGCTCCCGTGAATAAGCAAGATCTCGTAGCAAAAGTAGCTCAAAAATCTGACATCTCTAAACAAAAAGCCGCATCAGCCGTTGATGCCGTTATTGATGCCATCAAAGCAAGCCTGAAAAAAGGTGACGATGTTCGCCTTGTAGGTTTTGGTACATTCTCTGTAGCGCAGCGCGCTGCAACGACTGGCCGTAACCCACGCACAGGTGAGCCGATCAAAATTCCTGCTTCTAAACAACCTAAGTTTAAAGCCGGTAAAGACCTTAAAGAGGCTGTAAACAAGAAATAGTCTTTTTTGCAGATATTGAAGTTTCGGCCATGCAGTTTGTGTGGCCGAAATTTTTTGGGCGCTTGATTTCTTTTCGATAAATGATTAGAGATAAGCGTTTGCTTTCAGAAGGGCGATTAGCTCAGTGGTAGAGCGCCTCGTTTACACCGAGGATGTCGGCAGTTCGACCCTGTCATCGCCCACCACCCTGCGCAGTTAGCGAGCCTCTTGGCAAGCTTACGAGCAGGAGTGTCCCCCGAAGCCTTGGCGTAGGGGGACTGGTAAACTCAGGGTGCTAACTGCTCCGGGTGGCAGGCCACATTCTTTAGAAGATTCTCAATATAGCGCTTTGCTGTTGCCCCACGAGAGACAGGACCGTAATGGCAAGGGCCTGTCGTGTCTGTGCGGCCAGGAGGTTTGCCCCCTCTTTATTCTGGTCGGCGACGGTAAGGTCATCAGCGCCCGCCTTTAGCGTATTGATTGTTCTTTCAGCAAAGCTGCGACGGTTTTGAATGATGGAAAGATCGTTTGTGATGGATTGTCCAAAATTCCGTACGGTATCGAGCGCTTGACGAGCGCTATCTATAGATAGTTGTGCCCCTGCTATTGTGCTGAGCCGAGGACTCTCAAAACCTAGACCGGAAAACGTAAAGTCAACGCCCTCAATTAAAAGAAAGTTTGAACGGTCCTCATTGAAAAAACTTGTTAAATTATCGCCTTTGAGAAGATTGATTCCGCGATAATTTGCGTCCTCAGTAATGCCATCTATTTGCGTTAGAACAGCGTTAAAGTCTCGCTCCAGCTGGGCAATCTGAGCGCCTGTAGGGCCCCCTGCAGCACCTAAAAAAATGGAATCTGCATCTGAGTTGCCGATCCGCAATGGAAGCGCATGGGTAAAACCAAAATTCGCAAAAGCAACACCATCGCTGGTAAGGGCTGTTTCTATGCTCTCTATCTCAGGATCAATGGCTTCGATGGTGATTTGTCCGGTTTCTTCAATGAAATCTGCCTGTAAACGACCACTAAGGTTTGCGTTGTTATTAATGTTATCTATCAAACCTTGTATGGTCTGAGTGCCATCCAAAACGATATTTTGTCTTGCGTCTCCGTTCACGCCTATTTCAAAAATATCGGCGACCGAGTTCAGGCCCAAAAAGAGGGACGTGTTGTTGGCGCCTTCTAGAAGTGAAATTCTGTCACTTCTTTGCGCTACAACATCTGTGGCGGCAACAAATAGCTGGAAGGAGGTTAATTTTCTTTGTGCTATGATTGTAAGGTGCACTTCGTTAGCGCCAAATCCATCAGCCAGAAGCTTGGCAGAGTCGCCAAAGCCAAGATCATTAGCGAGAGCCAGATTAACGGAATCAGGGGTCGCGCCGGCCGCATCAAATTCTATGTTGACGATATTATTGTTGAGTCCGGCAATTTCAAGCTGCCCGTTTTTATTGACGCTTGCGCGAACGGCAGGGTTTGTGAGGCCGATATTAATAGCGTTAATGTCGGCAACAAGGTTATCAACTGTTGTTGTGGCATTAATGGTCACAGCGTTTAAGGGTGGAAAGTTTGTAATTGTGTCGGCATCTCTGAAACTAATAACAATCTGATCACCGACATTGACCCCGGCCAGACTTGCCACGAAGCCAGCGCTACGTAAATTGACATCTCCGACAACCTTCGCTTCGGTCGAAGCCTGCAAGTTAAGCTCGAGAGCCTGCTGAGCTATTGAGTCGGCTTGTTCGATAAGTTTGGTAAGGGCGGTAACGCCAATTTCTGCTTCCTTAACGGTTTGTATATCCTGGCTGATACCATCCAATAGGCGTTGAAGATCATTGGCACGATTATCCAAAGAGCCCGCAGTAAAGAAGTTTTGCGGATTATCTAGGGCTGAGTTGACTTTAAGGCCGGTTGCCAGGCGTAGGGTAGTGCTATCCAGCGTCCGCTGAGTCCTGTTAATACTCAGCAGGTTCTCTTTCAATGAACTGCCCAAAACGATGTCGTTTACCATACTTACTATAGTATATCAGTACTGTTATATAAACCTTAAGGAATAAAACACCCTATCCCGATTCGAAAGGACGAAGAGGCTGTTTTCGCTATTTGAGCACATCTTCTTTGACGCAAACCCCTTATTATGCTTAAAACGCCTGTATGGTCGCTATTTCGGATATAAAACGTCACAAGACGCATGCAGTTAAAATACGCGGTGTGAGCGTTGGCGGGGGCTCTCCCGTTGCTGTGCAGTCTATGACCAACACCGACACGGCGGATATACAGGCCAGTTTTCTTCAAATAAAAGAGTTGTTTACCGCCGGATCTGAGCTTGTCCGAATCACGGTCAATAATGATGAGGCGGCCAAATCTGTTTCTAAAATCAGAGAATTGCTGGATAAAGAGGGTATAAGCGTGCCTTTGGTGGGGTGTTTTCACTATAACGGCCATAAATTGCTGACGGATTACCCGGAATTGGCGGGGTCCCTTGATAAGTATAGAATAAATCCTGGAAATGTCGGGTTTGGCGGTAAGCGCGACAAACAATTCGAGATTATGGTCGAAAAGGCCATCGAATATAACAAACCCGTCCGCATTGGAGTCAACTGGGGCAGCCTGGACCAGGCGCTCTTGACGGGGTTGATGGACGATAATGCCAATGCCTTAAACCCTTTGTCGGCGGATGAGGTGATGCGGGAGGCTTTGGTGCAATCGGCCATTACCAGTGCGCAGAAGGCCGAAGATATTGGCCTGGCTCCGAACCAAATCATTCTTTCCGCCAAAGTCAGCCGGGTACAGGATTTGATTGCCGTTTATAGAGAGCTGGCAAGGCGCTCTGACTATGCGCTTCATTTGGGTCTGACCGAGGCCGGGATGGGCTCCAAAGGTATCGTTGCAACCGCTTTGGCTGAAGGTCTTTTGTTGCAGGAAGGGATCGGCGATACGATCCGTGCATCCCTGACGCCTGAGCCGGGCGGCAGCCGCTTGCAGGAAGTAAAAGTCTGTCAGGAAATTTTGCAGGCTCTGGGGCTGCGCTCTTTTGCGCCGGAAGTCAGCGCTTGTCCGGGTTGTGGCCGCACCACGAGCACGACATTCCAGGAGCTGGCGCAGGATATTCAAGCCTATCTCGATAGGCAAATGCCGCTCTGGAAAGAGCAATATCCGGGTACAGAGCGTCTCAAGGTTGCTGTGATGGGCTGTATCGTCAACGGTCCCGGTGAAAGCAAACATGCGGATATCGGGATTAGCCTGCCGGGAACGGGTGAAACCCCCGTTGCGCCTGTGTTTGTTGACGGTAAGAAAGCCCACACACTGCGCGGGGACAAAATAGCCGAGGAGTTTCAGGGCATCGTTGAAGATTATGTTGAAAATCGTTTTGGTTCCCAGCAGAATAAGGCCGCATAGTTTGCGCAACGCACTGATATAAAATAAGAAAAGCGGAATTATCCATTTCGTTTTGCCAGATTTTTTGAAAATCACATAAGCCACTGATTCAAAACCGTTATTCAAGTTACCGAGTGCGTTCCGCCTTCGCTGCGCTTCGGCGCGACAGGTCCTCGTTTTTTGGGGGAGTGGCCCTCTCTTTTTGATGTTATGGCCACTCCTTCAGTTTGAATTGCAAAAAACGTATTATCATATTTATTTTTAACCACGAATGGGCACGAATTAACGCAAATAGTCATTGCGAGCGACCAACCTGTCCGCCGAAGCTTTAGCGAAGGTGGAAGGGAGCGCGGCAATCCAGAAAATATCATATGTCTCTGGATTGCTTCCTTCTTCGCCCTGCGGGCTTCGCAGGACAGGTCGCGTTCGCTCGCAATGACGGCGTTTTTCTTCGTGTTTATCATACCGGCATCATAGGAAATACATCCTAATTTGTCAAGGTTTTTAACTACAGATGAGCACAGATTTCATAATTATATTTGCAATAGCGAAAGAAATTTGCCATAAAGCATATTGTGATAATAAGGAAGTGAATAAATACAATGCCCAAAGAAAAAGGAACAGCTAAATCTCCTCCGCGCTACTGCCAAATTATTAGGCAGGATTTGATTGATGCGCTTGGATATACAGTTGAGCAAGCAGCCGACGAAATAGGAATGGATGATATTTATCTACATCATATGTTGGGCGGCAGAAAAGGCCTTACTCCCAAAAATTTAGCTAAACTTTCTCCATTGTTTGATGAATGTCGAAAGAAAACGGGAAAGCACTTTACAGTGAAGAGCTTGTTAATGCTTCAAATGGATGAAAAGCTAAAGGCTTTGGATATTGCACCCCATTTGATCCAGTAACTTCATACCAATCATATGTCTTTATCTAAAAAGAGCCCTCGACTTCGCTTCCGCCGTCGCTCCTGCGGAGCTATGGCGGACAGGCGGGAAAGTGGGTAATTTATCTGTGTTCATCTGTGTTTATCCGTGGTTATATTTTATCCATGAAACTCACAAATCAATCACTCCTTAAAGACAAAGCCACTATTGACGGTAAATGGGTCGGTGCGGCTGGCTCGTTTGACGTTTTGAACCCTGCCGATGGCAGCAAAGTCGGTGACGTGCCCGATATGGGCGCACAGGAGACAAAACAGGCCATAGCAGCGGCGGAAAAAGCGATGCCGGGCTGGGCAGCGATGACGGCCAAGGCGCGGGCGGTGCCCCTTCGCAAATGGGGCGATCTGGTGGTGGAAAACGCCGATGATCTGGCCGCTATCATGACAGCAGAGCAGGGCAAGCCTCTGGCCGAGTCCCGTGGCGAGATTATATACGGCGCAAGCTTTCTCGAATGGTTTGCCGAAGAGGGCAAGCGCGCTTATGGCGAGACCATTCCCAGCCCAATTGCCAATGCACGTATTATGACGATCAAGCAACCGATTGGCGTGTGCGCAGCGATTACGCCGTGGAATTTCCCCTCGGCGATGATTACCCGAAAAGTGGCCCCGGCTCTGGCGGCAGGCTGCACGGTCGTTTGTAAACCCGCCGAAGATACGCCGCTTTCGGCGCTGGCGCTGGCTGTATTGGCGGAAGAAGCGGGCATTCCTGCGGGCGTGTTTAATGTTGTGACGACATCTGATGCGGCCTCTGTTGGCGATGAGCTTTGCAGCAACCCGGTCGTGCGCAAATTGTCTTTCACCGGCTCAACAGAGGTTGGAAAAATTCTTATGCGCCAATGCGCGGATACAATGAAAAAGCTGTCACTAGAGCTGGGCGGTAATGCGCCGTTTATCGTGTTTGAGGATGCCGATATTGAGGCAGCGGTCGAAGCGGCCATGATGTGCAAATACCGCAATGCCGGACAGACCTGCGTCAGCGCCAATCGCTTTTTTGTGCAGGAAGGCGTCTATGACGAATTTGCCAAAAAACTGACGGCAAAAGTTAAGGAACTAAAGGTCGGCGCGGGCTCTGACGAGGGAGTTTCTGTAGGCCCGTTGATTAACGATGAGGCGGTTGAAAAGGTCAAAGACCATGTCGGGGATGCGGTTTCGAAGGGCGCCGGTCTAGAGCTTGGCGGCTCTCCTCATGATCTGGGCGGTACGTTTTTCGAGCCGACGGTGCTCACGAATGTAACGACAGAAATGAAAGTGGCTACGGAAGAGACATTTGGACCAATTGCCCCATTATTTAAGTTTAAAGATGAACAAGAGGTTATAAGTATCTCTAATTCAACAAATTATGGCCTTGCCGCCTATTTCTTTTCCCGTGATATCGGCAGGGTTTGGCGGGTGGCGGAAGCGCTGGAATTCGGCATGGTGGCGGTGAATACAGGCATTTTATCGACGGAAGTGGCTCCGTTTGGCGGGGTTAAGGAGTCCGGAATCGGGCGGGAGGGCTCGAAATATGGACTTGACGAATATCTCGAGATCAAATATGTCCTGATGGCCGGAATTAACGGTTAATAGCTTTATTGCCTTCCCCGCGCAGGCGGGGATCTTTTAAAAAGAAACATAGAACAGATTCCCGCTTTCGCGGGAAAAGCAAAAAGGGGAGTTTGATCATGCTTATTGGCGTACCCAAGGAAATCAAAACACTGGAACACCGTGTTGGACTGGTTCCATCATCGGTTAAAGAATTCACAGCGCGCGGCCATGAGGTTCTGGTTGAAACCGGTGCCGGTATGGGCATTAACTTCACAGACAAGGATTACGAGGCCGCCGGCGCTAAAATAGCAGCCAAAGCCGAAGAAGTCTTTGAAAAGGCCGAAATGATCGTCAAGGTTAAGGAACCGCAGCCGAATGAATGCAAGATGCTGCGCGAAGATCAGGTGCTTTTTACCTATCTGCACCTCGCGGCAGACGCTGAGCAGACGCAAGGGCTCATAGATTCGAAATGTGTTGCGATTGCCTATGAAACTGTCACCGGTCCCGGGGGCAGAGGATTGCCGTTGCTGGAGCCGATGAGTGAAATTGCCGGGCGGTTGTCCATTCAGGTTGGCGGTGCTTATCTGTTGAAACATCTTGGCGGCTGCGGCCGTTTGATGAGTGGCTCTCCCGGCGTTGAAGCCGCCCGCGTTACCATTATCGGCGGCGGGGTTTCCGGTTTTCATGCGGCGCAAATGGCGGTTGGAATGCATGCCAGCGTGGCCCTGCTTGAAAAGGATCATAGTCGTATTCGTTGGCTTGATGAATATTTCGTTGGTCAGGCCCGTGTTGTGCAATCCAGTCAGGAAAGCATTGAGCGTTATGTTGAGATGGCCGATCTGGTGGTCGGCGCCGTTCTTATTCCAGGGGCTGCTGCGCCGAAGCTGGTGAGCAAGCAGATGATTAAAAATATGCGGGCCGGCTCTGTCGCTGTCGACATTGCGATTGATCAGGGTGGTTGCTTTGAAACCAGCCATGCCACGACCCATCAGGAGCCAACCTATGTTGTCGATGATGTGGTGCATTATTGCGTGGCCAATATGCCCGGTGCGGTGCCAATGACTTCGGCGCAGGCGCTGAACAATGCCGTGCTGCCTTATGCGCTGGCTTTGGCCGATAAAGGCTGGGAAGCGGCCATGCGGGATGATCCAAATCTGCACAACGGTCTGAATGTTTGCAAGGGTGACATTACCTATCAGGCGGTGGCGGAAGCGCTGGATATGCCGTTTAATCCGGAAGCGGGCGCTCTGGCCGCATAATTTGGTGGTTTTGCTGTTTTCTCTTGATTTTTGGGGAACTAATTATTAAAACCAAGCTCTAGCAACCCTTGCGCGGGTGTAGCTCAGTTGGTTAGAGCGCCGCCCTGTCACGGCGGAGGCCGCGAGTTCAAGTCTCGTCACTCGCGCCATTTTTCTTTTTCAGTGAAAGTCATAGTCTTGGGGTATATCCAAGACATTGAACTCGCTCTTTTTAAGAATCGCATTCGCGGAGCGAATGGGAGTTCAAGTCTCGTCACTCGCGCCATTTTTCCCTAAAAAGCACTTTATCGTATGATAACCTTGCGATTGCTGTTCCTTTCGTTTTGCCGGGGTGGTAAAACTATTAAGGAAGGAATCCAAAAGGTCTGTTCATGGCACCGCAAGAGCTCTTGATACAATATCTGCCCATTCTCGTGTTTATCGCCGTTGCCTGCGCTTTGTCCGTGGCAATGATTGCGGGTTCGATTCTGGCCGGGCCGAGAAAGCCCGATGCTGAGAAATTATCGGCTTATGAATGCGGGTTCGATGCCTTTACCGATGCGCGCAACAAGTTCGATGTACGGTTTTATCTGGTGACGTTGCTGTTTATCATTTTTGATCTTGAAATTGCGTTTCTGTTTCCCTGGGCGATTACCCTGGGTGATATCGGCGTGTTCGGTTTCTGGTCGATGATGGTGTTTTTAGGGATTCTGACCGTCGGATTTATTTATGAATGGAAAAAAGGCGGCTTGGAATGGGAGTGACAATATATGGGTCATGACAAAAAAGTTATTGTCGCGCCGGATTATCCTGCGCGTACCAAGATATCGCTGCCGCCGGCGAGCGAACAAGATGTCGTGCCGGCTGCGATTTCAAAGACCTTGCATGAAAAAGGATTTTTACTGACTCAGACCGATAATTTGTTTGACTGGGCGCGCACCGGATCATTATGGCCGATGACGTTCGGTCTGGCGTGCTGTGCGGTGGAGATGATCCATGCCTATATGAGCCGCTATGACTTGGACCGTTTTGGCATTATTCCACGCCCCAGTCCGCGCCAATCCGATGTGATGATTGTCGCCGGAACGCTGACCAACAAAATGGCCCCGGCTTTGCGCAGAGTTTACGACCAGATGCCTGAGCCGCGCTGGGTGGTGTCGATGGGCAGCTGTGCCAATGGTGGCGGGTATTACCATTATTCCTATTCGGTGGTGCGCGGATGCGACCGCATCGTGCCGGTTGATATTTATGTGCCCGGCTGCCCGCCAACGGCGGAAGCGCTTGTGTACGGGCTATTGCAGCTTCAGAAAAAAATTCAGCGGGAGGATACACGCATTGCCCGATGATGCCATGGAAGACCTGGCCGAGTATATTGTCGAGAAGCTGGGAAAGCTTGCGCTCGGGCATTATTTTGAGCATGACGAGCTGGTGGTGAAGGTTAAACCTGAAGGTGTGTGCAAGGCGCTGCAATTTTTGCGCGATGACAAGGAATGCCGGTGTCAGATTTTGGTCGATATTTGCGGGGTTGATTATCCCGACAGACCGGAGCGTTTTGAGGTCGTTTATAATCTATTATCCATGCATCAAAATCACAGAATACGGATTAAAACATCTGTCGACGAAGAAACACTGGTGCCGACCGCGACGGGTATCTTTAGCTCCGCCGGATGGTTCGAACGCGAAGTTTGGGATATGTATGGCGTTTTGTTTGACGGCAATCCCGATCTGCGGCGTATTTTGACCGATTACGGTTTTGAAGGTCATCCGCAGCGCAAGGATTTTCCGTTAACCGGTTATGTTGAGCTGCGCTATGACGAGGAACTCAAGCGCGTGGTTTATGAGCCGGTGCAGCTCACACAGGATTTCCGGACATTTGATTACCTCTCACCTTGGGAAGGGATGACCGATATTCAGCTGCCCGGCGATGAAAAAGGTACCAAGCCTGAATTCGGCTGGAAAAGTACAAAGCAGGAGAGCGCCTAATGGCTCTGGCAAAAGAAGTGCAGCCTGAGGAAAGGGACCTTGATATCGGGCAGGAAACCCAGATCAAGCCTTTCACCATGAATTTTGGCCCGCAGCACCCGGCGGCGCATGGCGTTCTGCGTTTAGTGCTGGAGATGGAAGGCGAGATTATTGAGCGCGCCGATCCGCATATCGGTTTGCTTCATCGCGGCACGGAAAAGCTGATTGAATATAAAACCTATCTCCAGGCCGTGCCGTATTTCGACCGGCTTGATTACGTGTGTCCGATGAACCAGGAACATGCTTTTGCGTTGGCGACGGAAAAGTTGCTGGGGATTACGCCGCCGCCACGCGCGCAATACATTCGTGTGTTATTTTGTGAAATTGGGCGCGTGCTGAACCACATCATGAATATTACGACCTTTGCATTGGATGTTGGTGCAATCACCCCGGCGCTGTGGGGATTTGAGGAGCGCGAAAAGGGTATGGAGTTTTACGAGCGCGTTTGTGGTGCGCGGCTGCACGCCAATTACTTTCGGCCCGGCGGCGTGCATCAGGATATGCCGGACGGTCTCACCGATGATATTTTGCAGTGGTGTGAGGGCCTGCCGAACTTTCTTGGCGACATTGATAGTTTGCTGACGAATAACCGCATCTTTAAGCAGCGCACGGTTGATATTGGTGTGGCGACGGCTGAAGAGGCTATGGATTGGGGCTTTAGCGGACCGATGTTGCGTGGCTCGGGTATCGCGTGGGATTTAAGGAAATCACAGCCTTATGATGTGTACGAAGAAATGGATTTTGATATTCCCGTCGGCAAGACCGGCGATTGCTACGCGCGGTATCTGGTGCGCATGGCCGAGATGCATGAGTCGATTAAAATTATGAAGCAGTGCATTGAGAATATCCCGGATGGGCCGATTAAGGTCGATGATTATAAAGTATCACCACCGCCACGCGCGGAAATGAAGTCTTCTATGGAGGCGATGATCCATCACTTCAAGCTATACACCGAAGGCTATCATGTGCCAGCGGGGGAAACGTATACCGCCGTTGAAGCGCCCAAGGGTGAGTTCGGGGTTTACCTTGTGTCTGACGGATCAAACCGGCCTTATCGTTGCCGTATTCGCGCTCCGGGTTTTGCACATTTGCAGGCGCTGGAGTTTTTATCTAAGGGTCATCAGCTTGCGGATACTGTGAGCAATATTGGCTCGCTCGATATCGTGTTTGGAGAGATTGATCGATGAACTGGGTTTTAGCAATTTCATTTTCTGCGCTGATGAGCGCGTTGACTATTATCAGTTTAAAAACTGCCGGTGGGCAGGCTGACCTAACCGGATCTTTGCTGTTATATTTTGGAGCTGGCTTTTTAAGTCTTCTAATAATTTGTGGATGGAAATACGGGTTTCAGGAATATGAATGGGTTTTAGGTACAAAGTCTATGATGTGGCTTACTGTTGCCGGCGTTTTTCTTGCTTGTAATGAAGTGTTCTTTTTATTGGCAATTCATTTAGGTATGCCGTTGGGCCCAGGAAAGCTTGTTTATAGCATTTTAGCAGTTTTAATTCTTACTGTGATTGGTTTATTGGTGTTTCAGGAAAATATAAACTTAAAAAAGGGTATAGGTATGTGCCTGTCTATCGCTGGAATATTCTTGATTTTGAAAGATTAAAGATGAAAAAACCGTTTGACCTTCATGCCGATTACCAGCCCGAAAGCTTTGCTTTCACCAAGGCCTATCAGAAAAAAGCGGCTGAATTAATTGCGCTCTACCCGCCGGGGCGGCAGCAATCGGCGGTGATGCCGCTGCTCGATCTGGCGCAGCGTCAGGTGGGCGAGGAGGGCGCGAAGGCTGATCCGCCTTATGGTGGCTGGATATCACGTGCGGCGATGGACACAATTGCCGAACAACTCGGCATGGAAAAGATTAAGGTTTACGAGGTTGCCAGTTTTTATTCGATGTACAACATGGCGCCGGTTGGAAAATATTTGGTGCAGCTTTGCACAACCACGCCGTGCTGGCTCTGTGGTTCTGATGATGTCGTGAAGACCTGCAAGAAACATCTGGGGATAGGCCTCGGCGAAACCACGAAGGACGGTAAATTTACCCTGATGGAGGTGGAGTGTTTGGGGGCGTGCGTTAATGCGCCGATGGTCCAGATCAATGATGATTACTTTGAAGATTTGACGTCTGAGACGATGAAAGAAATTCTTGAGCTTTTATCGGAAGACATGAAACCCAAAGTCGGATCGCAGCGCGGACGCAAAGGCTCGATGGCTCTGTCCGGTCCGACCAGTTTAGAGGATCGTGCGAAGAAAGCGGGGGTTGCATAAATGATGCCATCATTTTTGGATAAACAATTTTCTGATAAGTCTTTTGATGTTCCGGAAATTTTAAAGCCGCAGGTCGTTATCCCGGCGCTCATGCTGGTGCCCTATGCGTTTTTACCGGAAGGGCCGGCATTGTTTATTATCGCGGCTTATTTCCTATTTCATCTGGATATATGTTTTGGCCTGACTTTTGATGGGTTTATGCGGTTTTCCCGCTACCGCCTGTCGCAAAAGCATCCTGTTCTTGATATGATCGCCAGCATTTCTGCTATTGCCGCATGCTTTCTGGGGCTTTCACCGCTCGCTCTTATGATGAAATCTTACAGCCTTGTAGTTTCCCCCGGGGAAGACTCTAAAGGCGCGTCCATCTATGACGCCTCCTTTGTTATTCCCTTTATGCAGGCGCTGGTTTTGTTGGCTGTCTACATTATCACCTATTACAAATACGGATTCTAAGCATGCTGAATGACGAAGACCGCATATTCACGAATTTATATGGCTGGGAAGATTTTGGTCTCACTGCTGCCAAAAAGCGTGGCGACTGGGACGGCACCAAAGACATCATCAAAAAAGGCCGTGAGTGGATTATCGATGAGATGAAAGCCTCGGGCTTGCGCGGGCGCGGCGGTGCGGGTTTTCCCACCGGGATGAAATGGTCGTTTATGCCCAAAGAATCCGATGGTCGTCCGCATTATCTGGTTATCAATGCCGATGAGTCCGAGCCGGGCACCTGCAAGGACCGCGAGATCATGCGTTATGATCCGCATAAGCTGGTCGAGGGTGCGTTGATTGCCGGCTTCGCCATGGGTGCGCATGCGGCGTATATCTACATTCGCGGTGAGTTTTATAATGAGGGCTCCAATCTGTGGAAGGCTGTGCACGAGGCCTATGATGCCGGGCTGCTGGGCAAAAATGCCGCCGGGTCGGGCTGGGATTTTGATATTATCGTCCATCGCGGCGCCGGGGCCTATATCTGCGGCGAGGAAACCGCGTTGATTGAAAGCTTAGAGGGCAAAAAGGGTCAGCCGCGCAACAAGCCGCCATTTCCGGCGATGGCCGGGCTGTATTCCTGTCCGACGACGGTAAACAATGTCGAAACCATTGCTGTCGCGCCAACGATTTTGCGCCGCGGCGCGCCGTGGTTTGCCGGGCTGGGTCTGAATGAAAAGAACGCAGGCACGAAACTATTTTGTATTTCCGGCCATGTGAACCAACCGTGCAACGTTGAAGAGGAGATGGGAATCTCGCTCAAAGAGCTCATCGAGAAACATTGCGGCGGGGTGCGCGGCGGCTGGGATAATCTGAAGGCGGTTATTCCCGGCGGCTCATCGACGCCGATGCTGCCTAAGGAAGTGTGCGACAGTGTGCATATGGATTTTGATTCTCTGCGCGAAGAGGGCACGGGGCTTGGCACCGCCGGGGTGATCGTCATGGATAAATCCACCGATTTGATTTACGCGATTTGCCGGCTCTCACAATTTTACATGCATGAAAGCTGCGGCCAGTGTACGCCATGCCGCGAAGGTACGGGATGGCTGTGGCGGGTGATGCGGCGGATGGTGGCGGGCAATGCCACCGTCGAGGAAATTGATATGCTGCATGAGGTTACCAAAGAGATCGAAGGCCATACGATTTGTGCCCTCGGTGATGCCGCCGCCTGGCCGATTCAGGGCCTGATCCGTCATTTCCGCCCGGAAATGGAGCAGCGGATCATGGAATATCGTAAGGCTGCTGCTTAAGCAGCCTCCAATAAGAACTGTTCAGCATAGGTGTTTACAAGCGTATCATTTACCACGGGATATGTTGGAGTGATGTTATGCGCTTTCTTGTAGCCTTGAATTGCTGCCATGGCGAATATGTGCTGCCATATATAGTCATTCTGGGAGGAAAAGTTATCGGGGACAGTGGTTTGTTCAGGATAAAGGGCGCAGCTTAGCTCCTCAAAAAGGCCCCTTTCATCTGTGGAACACTTGAGGTTTGTATTCTTATTAAATAGTCGGGCAAAGACGTCCGTATGCGTTCTACGTGCCCACACTTCCCCTGTAAAAACAACATGGCCCTGTTCAATGCTCATGAATTACGCATAACAAAATCAATATGAAAAAACAAGCAATTAAGCGATTTTTCTTTTGGCCACCTCAAAATATTCAGCCGCGTTTTTGAATAGCGCCATGCCGTCGGATTCTTCCGGCAATGTTGAGCCTTCACGTTGCGCCTTGTCTTTGAGGCGGTCGTAATCATCGCGTTGCCAGGTGAACATACCGCGCTCGGGGTGGGGCATCAGGGCTAGTACGCGGCCTGAGCTGTCTGTGATTCCGGCGATATCATCCGCCGAGCCATTGGGGTTGTAGGGGAATTCGCCGTTCGCGGACTCCCACTCAATGCTTTCCCCGCGCAAGCGGGGATCTTCAAGGCCCCCGTTTTCACGGGGGAAGCAATTTTTAGAGGGCTTAATGTATTGAAGGGCAATCTGGTCCTGAATGGCATCCAAAGTAGCCTGTTCCATCATAAAGCGCCCCTCACCATGGGCGACGGGGATATGCATGGACTCAACGCCCGCCAGCCACGGGGAATTCGAGGGTCCCACCTTTAAATCCACCCAGCGGCACTGATAGCGTGCAGTGAGGTTATGGGTGACAGCCACAATGCGCTCACCGTAATTGCCTTCCAGCGCCGGAACCAGCCCTAGATTGGTTAAAATCTGACAGCCATTGCAAATGCCGAGCATTAATGTGTCCCTTGAGACAAACTCGCGCAGCGAGTCCCAGAGCGAGAGCTTCATTTTCTGCGCAAACGCATTGCCCGAGCCGGTATCATCGCCATAGGAAAACCCGCCGGGCACGACGAGGATTTGCGTATCGTCGAGCTCGCCGGGGTTGTCGATCAGATCATTGATGTGGCGGATGGAGCCTTTCAGGCCGACATGCTCAAAGGCGAAGAGTGTTTCCTCTTCGCAGTTCAGGCCATATCCGCTGAGTACCAGTACTTTTGCGCTCATTAGTAATCCTTTAGAGGGGCTTTATAAGCTTCCTCTATCACTTTAATATTTTCTTCTAATATGTTGTTTATATTTAATTTATTATCATTTGTAGTTTGTCCGATTGTGTGGGCGAAGTCACCAAACTGTTTTTCAAATTCCTGCTGATTTTGGGGGGTGACGGTCACCAGAATACGGCCCAGGCTTTCGGAGAAAAGAAGCTTATCGGCGGGTAATTTTTTATTGTCATTCTGAAGCGCTTGCGCTGAAGAATCTAGATCCTTCAACGTCTTCGGCGTTTCAGGATGACAAAGGGAGGATAGATCAATATTCAACCCCATCTTCCCGGCGATGGCTTTTTTGGCCAGGGCCACGCCGAGGCCGCCAAGTCCGACACTGAGCGCTGACGCAATAAGGTTTTGCCGGGCGGCCTGCGAATAGAGTTTGTAGAGCTCCAGATTACGCGCTCCATCAATTTCCGGCACGTTTTGGCCCAGATGACCGTGCATATCGTAATATTCCGACGCGCCCAGCTCGTCTTTGGTGTCACCCAGCAAATACACCAGATCGCCCGGTGCTTTTGGTGCGAGGGATATCGATTGTTCAACCTTAGGAATGACGCCGATGGAGGAAACAAGAAGCGTCGGCGGCACCGATATTTTGACCGCTGCGCCGTCCGTATCATAACCCTTGAAGTCATTAAACATCGAATCCTTGCCGGAAATAAACGGTGTTTCGTAGAGCACGGACAGCTCATAGATGGCTTCGGCGGCGCGTTTGAGCTGGCCCAGCCTTTCGGGCTCATCCGAAGAGCACCAGCAGAAATTATCAAGAATGGCCAGATGATGAAAATCAACGCCCGCCGTCACGGCGTTTCTCACGGCCATATCCAGCGCAGCCGTTGCCATCGCGCCGGTATCAATATCGCTATAGCGCGGGGCGAGGCCTTGCGACAGGACCACGCCTTTTGGTGAATTTAAGACGGGCTTGGTGACGGACGCATCGGCATAAACACGGCCCGGACCCTGCAGCGGGCCAAGAACGGCGCTGCCCTGCACATTGTGATCATATTGGGTCGAGATGAATTCTTTGGAGCAGATATTGGGGCGGCTGAGCATGTTCAGGAGTGCGGTATCCAAAAAGCTGTCTTCCCCGTGAAAACGGGGATCTTTTTTGAGGCTCTCAAGGTCCCCGCTTTCGCGGGGAAAGCATAAAATGTTGGGCTCCGCTGCGCCGCCGGGCGTATAGGTGCTCGTCAATGGTGTTTCCGGCAATCCGTCATGCAGGAAGTCCATATCGATATCCATCACCGTTTCGCCCTGCCATGTGATATGGGCGCGGCCTGTATCGGTGAAGGTCCCGATGACTGTGGCCTCCGCGCCGCGCTTAGCCAGAAATGCAATGAGTTTATCAGTGTTCTCCGGCGGCACTGCCAGCGTCATACGCTCCTGCGATTCGGATATCCAGATTTCCCATGGGGCCATACCGGGGTATTTCAGGGGCACTTGATCCAGCTCGACATGAAAACCGCCGGATTGTTCGCCCATTTCGCCCACGGAAGAGGACAGCCCGCCAGCGCCATTATCGGTGATGGCGCTATACCAGCCTTTGTCGCGGATCTCTTTGACAATAGCGTCGGAGAATTTTTTCTGTGTGATCGGATCGCCAATTTGCACCGCTGTGGCCGGGGACCCCTCATCCAGCGCTACGGATGAAAATGTTGCGCCGTGAATGCCGTCGCGTCCTACCCGGCCGCCAACCATGACGATTTTATCCCCGGGCTGTGCACATTTTTCATGCCCGGGTTTCCCGTTTATCTCGCGTGGTATAAGCCCGATTGTCCCGACAAAGACCAAAGGTTTACCCACAAAGCGGTCATCAAAATAAACAAAGCCCTGCGGCGTTGGAATACCAGAGCAATTGCCACCAACTTCGACGCCGCGCACCACGCCGTTCATAATGGTTTCGGGGGATAGAACGGCATTCGTTTTGGCTTTGTCACGGTAATATTCCGGCTTTGTGCGCGGATCGGCGAGGCAAAAGCCATAGCGGTTGATTACCGGCTTGGCGCCCATGCCAAAACCAACACAATCGCGGTTCACCCCGACAATCCCGGTAATAGAGCCGCCGAACGGATCGAGAGCAGAAGGGGAGTTATGCGTTTCCACTTTGTCGGTAATCAGCCAGTTATCGTCAAAGATGATCCCGCCCGCATTGTCGGAAAACACGGAGACGCAAATATCCTCCTTGCCGCGCTTCTTGCGGATTTCCTGGGTGGCGCGCTTGATGTAGTGCTTGTAAATGCCGTCTTTAATCTCATCGATGGGTGAAGCAAAGATGGTGTGTTTGCAATGCTCCGACCATGTCTGGGCCAGAGTTTCGAGTTCTATGTCCTTGGCCGCGCGACCTTCTTTGGCGAAATAATCCTGGATGGCCTTGAGGTAGTGCAGGGACAACCCAAGCGGGCCGCGCCGGCTGCCATCTTCATTGGTGATTCCGTCCTTACCGATGATCTGTAGTTCTTCATCGGATATATCAAGGTTTACATCATCAGCGGCTGTGCCTTTATTATCCAGCGTGACTTTGGGAATGACGGTTTCCATACCGCCATCTTTGGCAAAATCATCACGGCTTTTGATAGAGCTGCGCTGAATTAGGCTGTTGGAGAGCTCATTGGCAAGATTCTCTACATCATCTTTAGAGACATCACCCTTAATCAGGTAAAGCCGGGCGGAATATACATCTTCATCGTCATCCCGGTGTAGACCGGGATCTTCTTGCTTTTGATCGGGAAGATTCCGGCCTTCGCCGGAATGACGGGAAGTGAGGCCCAGTAATTCCGCCGCGGTATGGCCGACATTATCGGTCACGCCAGGCAAATAGCCGATTTCCAGTGCCCAGTTGAACTCGAAGAGTTCATCCCCGACTTGATCGGGGACCTTTTCACTCTCACCGGAAGATCCCCGCTTTCGCGGGGAAGGCAGAATGGATTGAGTCACAGGATTCGTCAGGCTACCAACAAACTCAGGGCTTTGGGCTTTGGGGTTTTCCGAAGTATACACATCAATCACACGGACGGATGCAGCCAGCCCTCTACGCTTTAAAGCCTGCTCTATCTGGTGAGCCCGGCCATCATCTTCGTGCGATAAAATCTCGATACGCGCCATAGGGTCTTTTAAAAGGGAAAAAGCGGAAAATAAAGAAAAAACTCAGTGATATCCCGCTTATCTGTTGCTAAAGTAGATAAGAATTCATCTTGGTCTTCAGGTGGTCATGCCAAAGTTAACAATCAACGGACTGGAAGTTGAGGTCGAGCAGGGTACCAGTATCCTGCAGGCGGCCGAGCAAATTGGCATCGAAATTCCCCGTTTTTGCTATCACGACAAGCTAACTGTGCCGGCCAATTGTCGCATGTGTCTGGTTGAAGTCGAAGGTGGCCCGCCCAAGCCTGCGGCGTCCTGCGCCATGGCTTGTGGTGACGGCATGGTGGTTCAGACCGAATCCGAAATGGTTAAAAAAGCCCGTAAGGGCGTGATGGAAATGCTGCTGATCAATCATCCTCTCGATTGCCCGATTTGTGATCAGGGCGGTGAATGTGATTTGCAGGATCAGGCGATGGCCTATGGGTTTGATCGCTCGCGCTTTGAAGAGAACAAACGCGCGGTAAAGGATAAAGAGCTCGGGCCGCTGGTTAAAACCATCATGACGCGCTGTATCAATTGCACGCGCTGTGTGCGCTTTGCCGAAGAAATTGCCGGCACGCCGGTTCTCGGGCAATTCCACCGCGGCGAGGATGCAGAGATCGGCACATTTATTGAGCAGCTGGTTGAGACCGAGCTTTCGGGCAATCTCATCGATATTTGTCCGGTGGGCGCTTTAACCTCTAAACCTTATGCGTTTGCCGCGCGGTCTTGGGAGCTCAAGAAAACCGAGAGCGTCGATGTGCATGATGCGGTTGGCAGCAATATCCGCGTGGATAGCCGTGGCCGAGAAGTGATGCGGATTTTGCCGCGTTTGCATGAAGATGTGAATGAGGAATGGATTTCCGATCGCACGCGTTTTTCTTACGACGGGCTCAACCGCCAGAGGCTTGACCGCCCTTATATTCGTGATGAGGACAGCGGCAGCCTGAAAGAGGCAAGCTGGGATGAAGCGTTTGCTTATATTGCTAAAAAAACAAAAGGCGTGAAGGGCGAGAATATCGCCGCGCTGGCTGGAGATCTATGCGACCTCGAGTCGATGACGGCGCTAAAGGATTTAATGGGCGCATTGGGTTCACCCCATATGGATTGCCGTACTGATGGCGGGCGTTTTGATACGTCCGTGCGCCGCGGCTATATTTTCAATAGCGGCATTGCGGGCATTGAGCAGGCCGATGCGATTTTACTGGTCGGTACCAATCCGAGGCTTGAGGCAACGATGGTCAATGCCCGCATTCGCAAGACCTGGCTGGAAAAGCGGATTCCGATTGCATTGATTGGCGAGGCGGCGGAGCTGACTTATCCGTATCACCACGCCGGAACAACGCCTGACGATCTGGTGAAGCTGGCCAAAGATTACGCCAAAAAGGTGAAAGCCGAAAAACCGATGATGATTGTCGGAGCCGGTGCTTTTGCGCGCGAGGATGGTGAAGCGATTCACAAGGCGGTTTATGAAGCGGCGGAAAAGCTGGGCTGTATTAAAGATGGCTGGAACGGCTTTAACGTGCTGCAAAATGCGGCCTCTCGTGTAGGGGCGTTGGATATCGGTTTTGTGCCGCAAAAGAGTGGCAAAGATTTCAACGAAATTATCGAAGGCACGAAGGACGGCTCAATTGAGGTGCTATATCTGCTTGGCGCTGACGAATTTGATACGCGCGGGCAAGTAGGCTGGCAGACCTTTACCATTTATCAGGGCCATCACGGCGATCATGGTGCATCACGCGCCGATGTGATTTTACCGGGCAGCGCCTATACCGAAAAAGACGGTACCTATGTGAATACCGAAGGCCGGGCGCAGCTTGCCAAAAAAGCGGTTGCACCACCGGGTGAGGCGCGTGAGGACTGGAAGATATTGCGGGCGCTGTCGGAGCAGATGGGCCATACATTGCCTTACGACACGCTGATCCAGTTGCGCGAGCGGATCAAAACCGACTGGCCACATCTGGCTGATATCGACACGTTAAGGGCCTCGCCGTGGAAGGAATTCGGTAAGAAGGGCAAAATTTCGAAAGACCCTTTCCGCTCTTCGGTTACCCATTATTATTTGACCAATGCGATTTGCCGGGCTTCGGAGACAATGGCGAAATGCTCAGAGAGTTTTGTAACTGACGACAATAAAATGCTGGAGGCTGCCGAATGAGTAAAAATACATTAAAACAAGTCCAGGAATTTCATGAAACCTATGGCCTTCCGGTGAAGGACGCGCCGGATATTACTGATGCCAAAACCAATGCGCTGCGGATCAATTTACTGGCTGAGGAGCTGGAAGAGCTGCAGGAGGCGTTAGAGGCTGGCGATATGGTCGAGGTGCTCGATGCGCTGACCGATCTGCAATATGTGCTCGATGGCGCGTATTTATCGTTCGGTTTGCAGACGCTCAAAACAGCCGCTTTTGACGAGGTCCATGCCTCGAATATGAGCAAGCTCGGCGAGGACGGCAAACCGATCCGCCGCGAAAGCGATGGTAAGGTTTTGAAAGGTCCAAATTACTGGAAGCCCGATTTAAGTAAGTTTCTTGATAAGAAAGATAAAGCTGCATGATCGAAACGCTCACATCATTGTGGGACCCTTACGGGATCTGGACGGCGTGGACGTTGTTATACATCGTGCTGATTATCGGTGGTGTGATGTTTTCCGTTGCCTATATGACCTATGCGGAGCGCAAAGTGATGGGCGGGATGCAGCGCAGGCAGGGGCCGATGACGGTCGGGCCGTTTGGGTTGTTGCAACCCATTGCTGACGGCATCAAATTATTTTCCAAGGAAACGATTATTCCAAGCCAGGCGCACCGCGTGGTGTTTTTGCTCGCGCCGATGATGCTGTTTGCGCTTTCGCTGATTGCCTGGGCGGTGATCCCCTTTGATAAGGGCTGGGTGCTGGCCAATATCAATGTCGGAATTTTGTATATCTTCGCTGTTTCGTCCATGGGCGTTTACGGCGTGATCATGGCCGGATGGGCGTCGAACTCGCGCTATGCGTTTTTGGGGGGCTTACGCAGTGCCTCGCAGATGGTGTCCTATGAAGTGTCGATGGGGCTGATCATTGTCTGTGTTTTGCTTTGCGCCGGTTCGCTCAATATGCAGGAAATTGTGCTGGCGCCGCGCCCGGTCTGGATGCAGGTTTTGCTGTTCCCGATGTTCATCGTTTTTCTGGTGTCCATCCTCGCCGAAACCAACCGTGCGCCGTTTGATTTGCCCGAAGGCGAATCCGAGATTACCGGCGGGTTTATGGTGGAATATTCGGCCATGACCTATGCGCTGTTCTTCCTGGGTGAATACGCCAATATGATTTTGATGAGTGCGCTGACGACGATTTTGTTCCTTGGTGGCTGGTTGCCTCCTTTTGGCATCACGGCGCTGGCTTTTGTGCCGGGGATTGTCTGGTTTGCGCTTAAGACGGCCAGCATTTTGTTCTTCTTTATCTGGTCGCGGGCGACGCTGCCAAGATTCAGATACGATCAATTAATGAGACTGGGCTGGAAGGTGTTCCTGCCGCTGACACTGCTCTGGGTTGTTGTGGTTTCGGGCACGTTACTGGCGTTTGATGCGCTACCGTAGTAAAAGGATATTATGGCTTTAGACAATATAGCACGGGCATTTTTTCTGACCGAAATCGTGAAGGGGTTCGCGCTGACCCTGAAATACATGTTCTTCATGCCGCGGGTGACGATTAACTACCCCTATGAAAAAGGTCCGATTAGCCCACGTTTTCGGGGGGAGCATGCACTGCGCCGCTATCCCAACGGTGAGGAGCGCTGCATTGCCTGTAAATTATGCGAGGCGATTTGCCCGGCCTTAGCGATCACGATTGAAGCTGAGCCGCGCGATGATGGCTCTAGGCGTACCACGCGCTACGATATTGACATGACCAAATGTATTTATTGCGGGCTGTGCGCCGAAGCCTGCCCGGTGGATGCGATTGTCGAAGGTCCGAACTTTGAATTCGCCACCGAAACGCGAGAAGAGCTGTATTACAACAAGGATAAGCTTTTAGAGAACGGTGATCGCTGGGAAGCCCAGATCGCGGCTAACCTTACCGCCGATGCGCCTTATCGTTAGGCCCTAAAACATCCCGTCAATTGGAACATGGTAATACAGGCTCAGGATTTCTGTGCCTGGATTGCTGTCGCCCAGACCGGCATTAGAGATATGACCGAAGCCGACACCGGCGCGTTGCTGGTTTTGAAATTCATAGGACACTTCGACTTGTGAGCGGAACTCCAGGAAGTAATCGAGGTCCTTGTCGCTGCTGCCCTCATCATAGAAACCGGCGCCAAAGCTTGGGGTGACATAAACCTGCGGTGTAACCTCGAGATCGGCGTAAACGCCGGCACCAACCCAGAAAGAGCTGTCTGACGTGACTTCCAGAGCAGCAAAAGGCTTGATTTCCCAGAAGTATTTGTGACCATCGCGGTATTCGATCCTGAAATCTGCGGCGTCCTCATCATCATTCATGTCATACCAGCCAACTGAAAGGCTTAAATAGTCGCTGTCGTCGGCGTCCTGAGCCTGCGCCTGTATGCCTGTAACCATTAATGTCAGCGTCATAACGCTTAGTAAAAATATATCTTTCACTTTACTATATCCTTGTTTTTGGAAGTATTTATTCACCACAGAATTGCGTAAATACAGATAGTTCTATTTTGCCATCATGTAAATAAAAATCAATGAAAAAGAAGGGGTGGATTGTTTGGAGCCCGGGCCTTGCGGGAATCTTCAGGAAAGACTAAAAAAGAAAGAGGAAATTTTAGGCAGAAGCCATTCAAAAACAGAGATTTTTCATGATCGTACAGGCATTCGCCTTTTATCTATTTGCCGGTATATTAACGCTGAGCGCTCTTATGGTTATTACCGCGCGCAATCCTGTCCATTCCGTCCTTTTTCTGGTTCTGGCGTTTTTTAACGCAGCCGGGCTGTTTATCATGCTGGGGGCCGAGTTTATCGCGCTTATTCTGGTCATCGTCTATGTCGGCGCGGTGGCGGTGTTGTTCCTGTTTGTGGTGATGATGCTGGATATCAGCTTTTCCGACCTGCGAAAGGGCGCGATGCAATATGTGTCGATCGGGTTTGTGATTGGCTCCATATTGCTGACGGAACTGATTATGCTTTATGGCACATGGCAGTTCGCGCCGGACAAGGATCAAAATCGCGCTGCGCCGCATGTCGCATCGGAAGAGCTAACCAATACCGAAGCTTTGGGCCAGCTTATCTATACCGATTACATTTTTGCGTTTCAGACGGCCGGCCTCATTTTATTTGTGGCGATGATCGGCGCGATTGTTCTGACCCATAGAACGAGAGAGGGCGTGCGCAAACAATCCGTTTCCAACCAGCAGGCGCGTAAGCCTTCCGATGTGCTGGAAATTCAAAAAGTCACACCAAGAACGGGAGTATAGGGATGATCGATATACAAATGGAGCATTACCTGACCCTGGCGGCGCTGATTTTCACCATCGGCGTGTTCGGCATTTTTCTTAACCGCAAAAACGTTATTGTCATGTTGATGTCGATTGAGTTGATGCTGCTGGCGGTCAATATCAATTTTGTCGCGTTTTCCGCTTATCTGAATGACCTCGCCGGGCAGGTTTTTACGATGTTTATATTGACCGTGGCGGCGGCTGAAGCCGCGATAGGCCTGGCCATTCTGGTCGCCTTCTTCCGCAATAAAGGCTCAATCGCCGTGGAAGATATTTCAGCAATGAAAGGGTAAGGCGATGACGAAAACAAGGGCTTATAGCCATGATGAAGCAATGACTGCGTTAAGCCAATTGGGTGGCGCTAACGCTGTGTATGATCGTATAACAGAAGTGTTTGGAGCTGTATCATATTGTGGTCTCGGTCAGCTGCCTGATCAAGGTTTTCAATATGGATTTTATGTTGCTGTAAATCCGGAAGATCCTGAGGGCTCAAGAAAAATATCTGAAATGAAGGAAAAGCTCAGGTCTGTACTGAAGGTTCCTGAAGATATGGTTGTAATAGTTGGACCTCCGCCTCCAGACGTAATTCAGCGCAGAGTAGGTTAGAGGTATCTGAATGGAAATACTCGCCGTATTCGCACCGTTATTTGGCTTTTTGATTGTCTCTTTGTTCAGCAAACAGATCGAGGATATGGGCGCGCAGGTGGTGACATGTGGCGCGATGATCGTTGCGGCGCTGGCGTCCGTTGCCCTGTTTTTTGATGTTATCCTGGGCGGTCACAGCTACACCACGGTCCTTAGCGATTGGGTGATGTCCGGCGACTTTAGCGTCCAATGGGCGCTTCGTATCGACACGCTTTCTGTGGTGATGATGTGCGTGGTCAATATCGTTTCGGCCTGCGTGCATGTCTATTCGGTCGGCTATATGAGCCACGACGACCATAAAGCGCGCTTCATGTCGTATCTCAGCCTGTTCACCTTTGCCATGCTGATGCTGGTTACGGCCGATAATTTGTTGCAGCTTTTCTTCGGCTGGGAAGGGGTGGGGCTGTGCTCTTATTTGCTCATCGGTTTCTGGAACCATAAACATTCCGCCAATGCCGCCGCCGTGAAGGCTTTTGTCGTCAACCGGATTGGAGATTTCGGTCTGGCGCTTGGCACCATGGCGGCGTTTGTGGTGTTTGGCTCGGTTGAATTTGATGTGCTGTTCGAGCAGGCGGAGGCCGTATCCGGCGACACAATAGAATTTTTCGGTTTTGAGATTCATGCGCTGACCCTTGTGTGTTTGCTCTTGTTCATGGGAGCGATGGGCAAATCGGCACAATTGGGCCTGCATACCTGGCTGCCCGATGCGATGGAAGGGCCGACGCCGGTATCGGCGTTGATTCATGCTGCCACCATGGTTACTGCCGGGGTGTTTCTGGTCGCGCGGATGTCGCCGGTTTTTGAATATGCGCCAGATGCGCTGATGGTTGTCGCGGTTGTTGGTGCGACTACCGCCTTTGTCGCCGCGACGATCGGCATGACGCAATTCGATATCAAGCGCGTTATTGCTTATTCAACCATGAGCCAGCTTGGTTATATGTTCTTTGCCCTTGGCGTGTCGGCCTATAGCGCCGCGATCTTCCATCTCATGACCCATGCGTTTTTTAAGGCGCTGTTGTTCCTTGGTGCCGGGTCCGTCATTCATGCGATGAGCGATGAGCAGGATATGCGCAAGATGGGCGGTATCTATAAGAAAATTCCAATTACCTATGCGCTGATGTGGATAGGATCGCTGGCGCTGGCCGGGATTCCACCCTTCGCCGGGTATTTTTCCAAGGATATAGTGCTGGAATCCGCCTGGGCCGATCACACATGGTTCGGTGCTTATGCCTATTGGATGGGGATTGCGGCGGCGTTTATGACCGCGTTTTACAGCTGGCGGCTGATTATCATGACGTTCCATGGGAAGCCGCGTGCGACTAAGAAAGTCATGGACCATATTCATGAATCGCCCGGCGTCATGCTGGCGCCGCTATTTGTGCTGGCGACGGGTGCGGTTCTGGCCGGGTTTATCTTTTATGGCGGCTTTGTCGGCTCGGCGCATCATGACGAAGGCCATGCTGAGGCGACTGAGGAACATCATGTCGATACTTATGTTGTGACGAAAGAGGGCGTTCATAAGAAAGAGGGCGTTCATAAGAAGGAAGAGCCGGAAGAGCATCACGCCTCCTGGGATAAAACGAGCTTTTGGGGTGATTCCATTTTCGTGAAACATGAAAACGACACGGTAGAAGCCGCCCATGGCGCACCGTTCTGGGTTAAAAAGCTGCCGCTGCTGATGGGGCTGCTGGGAATCGGGCTTGGCTATCTGGCCTATATGTTCCGCACCGAAATCCCGGCGACCATGGTTCGTATCTTCGCGCCGATCCACAGGCTGTTGTTTAACAAATGGTTCTTTGATGAAATTTACGATGCCGTTTTTGTTAAACCTGCATTTCGAATAGGGCGTCTATTCTGGATCGGCGGCGATCAAAATATTATCGACAAGCACGGCCCTGACGGCGTGGCGGATAAGACTCAAAAAATCGCCGGTGTTCTCAGCCGTTTCCAAAGTGGCTATATCTATCAATATGCTTTTGTCATGATGATTGCTGTCATTGGCATTATCTCCTGGTTTGTTTTCAAAAATGGTAACGGGTTTTAGGGATATGGTTGATTTTCCAATTTTATCGATTATGACCTTCCTGCCGCTGGCCGGGGTGTTTATCATTTTGATGATCCGTGGCGAGGCCGAGGATGTCGATCGCAATGCCAAGCATATGGCTTTGTATACTTCGCTTTTTGTACTGGCTTTCGGTCTGTTTTTATTCAAGGGCTTTGACGGCTCCAGCGCCGATTTTCAGTTTGTCGAAAAGGTGCAGTGGTTTTCGTCCTTCGGGTTTTCCTACCATATGGGCGTTGACGGCATTTCCGTTTTCTTTGTCCTGCTCTCGGCGTTTCTGACACCGATTTGTATCATCGCCAGCTGGGATTCGATTAAGACCCGGGTGAAGGAATTTATGGTCGCCTTTTTGATGCTGGAATGCTTGATGATCGGCACGTTCTGCGCGCTCGATAGTATTTTGTTCTATGTGTTTTTCGAGGGCGTTTTGATCCCGATGTTTCTGATCATCGGTGTTTGGGGCGGACCAAGACGGGTCTATTCGGCCTATAAGTTTTTCCTCTATACGCTGCTCGGTTCTGTTCTGATGTTGATCGCGCTGCTGACCCTTTATGTGCAGGGCGGCACCACCGATATTCCGGCGCTGATGGATGTTGATATCGCCAAAAATATGCAGCTCTGGCTCTGGCTCGCCTTTTTTGCCAGCTTTGCCGTCAAGATGCCGATGTGGCCGGTCCATACCTGGCTGCCCGATGCGCATGTTGAGGCGCCGACAGCCGGCTCAGTTATTCTGGCCGGGGTTCTCCTCAAGATGGGTGGTTACGGGTTCTTACGTTTTTCTCTGCCGATGCTGCCCGATGCCAGTTTGTTTTTCGCGCCTATGGTGTTCTGGCTGAGCGTGATTGCGATTGTTTATACCTCGCTGGTGGCGCTGGTGCAGGAAGATATGAAGAAGCTGATTGCTTATTCTTCCGTTGCGCATATGGGGTTTGTGACGCTGGGTATCTTTACTGTGACCACGCAAGGGGTCGAGGGCGCGATCTTCCAGATGCTTTCTCATGGTTTAATCTCCGCGGCGCTGTTCTTATGTGTCGGTGTGGTTTATGACCGCCTGCACACGCGCGAAATCGGCCGTTATGGTGGGCTCGTTAACAATATGCCGCGCTACGCCACGGTGTTTATGATCTTTATGCTGGGCTCTGTCGGCCTGCCGGGCACCAGCGGTTTTGTTGGCGAGTTTTTAACCCTGGTCGGAGCGTTTCAGGTTGATACGATAATCGCCGCTCTGGCCACCACCGGCGTGGTGTTGGGTGCGGTTTATATGCTGCTGCTCTACCGCCGGGTTATTTTCGGTCCGCAGGATAACAAGGACGCCGCGGCGATGGCGGATTTAAACATCAGGGAGATAGGTGTGCTGGTTCCGCTCGCGTTGCTGGTGCTGTGGCTTGGTGTCTTTCCGACCACGGTGACGGACCGGATCGCGCCTTCGGTTGATAAGCTTATTCGGAATTATGAAGCTGATATAAATGCGGACCCGGTAGCCGAAAAAACCACCATTGAAGACGTTATTATTATACCCAATATCATTATCCCTGAAGGGGGCTCGCTATGAGTGATTTTAATCTTATCCCGCTTCTTCCCGAGATATTTTTGTCCATGATTGCTATGGGGCTTCTCATCGTCGGGGTTAGTCAGGGCAACAAGGTGACGCCGGTGATATGCTGGGCCTGCGCCGGTGGGCTGGCGATTGCCGCGCTGCTGCTGCTGGGTATGAACTGGGATACGCATGTGGTTCTCAACGGCATGTTCGTTTTCGACCAGTTTGCCGGGTTTATGAAGCTGCTGATTATTCTGGGCCTTATAACCGCTTTGGCGCTATCGGTGCAGTATCTTGAGCAGGAACATATGGCGCGGTTCGAATACCCCATCCTGGTGGTGCTGGCCGGGGTTGGCATGATGATGATGGTATCGGCGAATAATCTGCTCGCGCTCTATATCGGGCTCGAGCTGCAATCGCTCAGCCTTTATGTGCTGGCCGCGTTCAACCGCAATTCCCTGCGCAGCGCCGAAGCCGGGATCAAGTATTTCATTCTCGGGGCGCTGTCCTCGGGTATGCTGCTGTTCGGAATCTCGTTGATATACGGCTTTACCGGCTCGATTGATTTCACCGTGATCGGGCAGAGCCTGGGAGGGCTTGAAACCATACCCTTTGGTGTGACCTTCGGGCTGGTGTTTATATTGGCCGGGCTGGCGTTCAAAATCTCCGCCGTGCCGTTTCATATGTGGACGCCCGATGTTTATCAGGGTGCGCCGACCTGCGTCACCGCTTTGTTTGCGATTGTGCCGAAAGTGGCGGCCATGGCCTTGCTGATGCGGCTGCTGTTCGATCCGTTTATGGCGGCGCAGGAACAATGGATGCAAATCATCTATTTCATCTCTCTGGCCTCGATGGCTTTGGGCGCCTTTGCCGCGATCGCGCAGGAAAATATCAAACGCCTGCTGGCCTATAGCTCAATCGGCAATATGGGGTATGCGTTGATCGGCATTGTTGCAGGCAGCCCGGAAGGGGCGGGCGCGGTTGTTTTATATATCCTGATTTACATGGTTATGACCGCCGGAGTTTTTGCGATTGTTATCGGCATGCGCCGTGAAAATATCGCCGCGGAACAAATTTCTGATTTAGGCGGGCTGTCGAAAACCCACCCGGTGCAGGCTTATGCGATGGCGATCTTTATGTTCTCGATGAGCGGTATTCCGCCGCTGGCCGGATTTTTTGGTAAGCTGTTTATATTCCAGGCGGCGGTGGCGCAGGAGTTTTATATTCTGGCTACGCTCGGCATTCTGACCTCGGTGGTCGCGGCGTATTATTATTTGCGGATCATCAAGGTGATGTTCTTTGACGAAGCGGTTGACGGTTTTGACCAGGCTATGCCCTTTGCAAGGCGCGCGGTGTTGTTTATCGCTGTGGTATTTTTGCTGGCGTTCATCATTCGCCCGGAAGCCATTATTGAGAGCGCCCAAAGCGCGGCGTCTGCCTTATTTATCTGATGACCATCAATTGGCAAGTTGAAACCTATGATAGTCTGCCCAGTACCCAGGATGCGGCCAAAGAAAAGGCGCAAGCAGGGGCGGAGCAAGGGCTGGTTGTTCAGGCGTTGGAGCAAACCGGCGGCAAGGGCCGTCACGGCCGCGAATGGGTGTCGCCCAAGGGGAATCTTTATCTATCCATCTTGTTAAGGCCCGAATGTCAGGCGCAACAGGCGGGGCAGTTATCCTTTGTTGCGGCGCTGGCATTGAGTGCTGTGCTTGATGAATATCTCGATGATAAATCCCAAAAAATTCTCAAATGGCCCAACGACGTTTTGCTTGCGGGCAAAAAATGCGCCGGGATTTTGCTGGAGACAGAGCTGTCGGAAAACAAGGTTGAATGGCTGGTGATCGGTATCGGTCTGAACGTCGTATCCGCTCCTGATATCGGGACGGCGTTGCAGGATTACACCGATAAGCCCCTTATTCTTGATGAAATCCGTGATGCTTTGCTTGATCATCTTGGCTCTTATTATGCGCTTTGGCGCTCCAAAGGATTCAGTGAAATCAGGTCTTTATGGCTCGAGCGCGCGCATAAACCCGGCACAGAGCTGCAAATAAAGCTTGGCGAAAGGCTTAACCAGAGCTATTTCCATGATATAGACGAAAATGGAAATTTGCTGCTGCGCAGTGATAGCGGTGAAATTCAGGTCATAACAGCCGGGGATGTTTATGCTCTTAGCGATTGATATCGGGAACACCAACACGGTTTTTGCTCTTTGCGAGGGGGAGCAGATCGTCAAGACATGGCGCAGTGAAACCGGAGCCGCCGATCAATATAAGGAGCTGGAATCCAATACAGTCGGGATTGATGATGTGATTGTTAGTTCCGTCGTGCCAAATACCAATGAAGCGCTCTCCAGTTTTTGTCAGCGACAAATCGGCAAAGCTCCTATTTTTGTTGATGCGGCCATGACCGGCCTTACCATTGATCTTGATAACCCTGATGAAGCCGGTGCCGACAGGCTGGTCAATGCACGGGCGGTTGTTGATTATTACAGCGCCCCGGCGATCGTGATTGATTTCGGTACCGCCACCACTTTTGATGTGATCGATGCGCAGGGGCGCTACAGCGGCGGCGTGATTGCGCCGGGGGTGAATTTATCGATAGAGGCGCTGCACCGGGCCACAGCGAAGCTACCGAGCGTACCGGTTGAAAAGCCGCCTGCTGTGATTGGCAAGAACACAGTCCACGCCATTCAGTCCGGTATCTATTGGGGCTATATCGGTCTGATCGAGGGGATTGTTCAAAAAATTATCGATGATATGGGCGTAAAGCCGCTTGTTTTGGCGACTGGCGGGCTGGCGCCGTTATTTGCTGACAGCACGCCACTCATCGATAAAGTCGATGAAGAGTTGACATTAAAGGGCCTTACGCGCATTTATCAGGCGCGACAAATGACAACAACAGTGATGTCATCCCCGCGGCCCGCGAAGCGGGCTTAAACAGCGGGGATCCAGAAAGGACAGCAGCAAAGCTGCTGACATATGGATCCCGTTCGTGCGAGCTTCGGCTTTGCCGAAGCGCCAACGGGATGACGAAGGATAGTTAAATCATGAACTTTGACGAAGACGGTTTTTATTTCATCCCTCTGGGTGGCAGCGAGCAATTCGGTGCCAATCTCAATGTCTATGTCTGCGATGGTAAATTCCTGGCCGTGGATTGCGGTATGGGTTTTGCCGATGAGCATTTTCCCGGCATTGATTTGCTGCTTCCTGACCCGGCACTTTTGGAGGACAACCGCGACAAGCTCGAAGGCCTGATTATCACTCATGCGCATGAGGATCATGTTGGAGGTGTGGCGTATCTGTGGGATCGTTTTCGCTGTCCGTTATACTGCACGCCGTTTACCGCCGAGGTTCTGGACCGCAAGATGGATGAGGCCGGGCATAAGAATTACGATATTCATATCATTGAGCCACTGAAATCGTTGGAGATCGGTGTGTTTAAAATCGAGGTTCTGCCGGTTTCGCATTCCGTGCCCGATACCTGTTCTCTGGTGATTGAAACCAAGCATGGGCGCGTGCTGCATAGCGGTGACTGGAATTTGGACCCCAACCCGGTGATTGGTTATAAGACGGAAAGCCAGAACTTCATAGCAGCCGGGAAGAAGGGGATTCTTGCCTATATCGGCGATTCCACCAATGCCAATGTTAATGGGCGTGCGGGATCGGAACGTGACGTTGAAAAGGGGCTGACGGCAGAGTTTAAGAATTGCCCGGGGCGCATTCTGGTCACCACCTTTGCCTCGAATGTCGGGCGGCTGATCTCGATTGCGCGGGCGGCTGAGGCTTGCGGGCGCAAAACGCTGGTGGTCGGGCGCTCGATGCACCGTATGGTTGGGGCCGCCACTGAGTGCGGTTATATGGACGATGTGGCGCCGTTTATCGCCGAGGACGAGTTGGACAATTATTCAGATGAGGAAATCGTCATTATCGCCACCGGATCGCAGGGCGAGAGCAGGGCGGCTCTGGCCAGAATTTCACGTGGTGATTTCCGGACTGTGAGCTCCAAAAAAACAGATACCATCATCTTTTCAGCGCGCAATATTCCCGGCAACGAAACCAAGATTAACGAGGTTAAAAACAACTTCAGCGCTGCCGGTATTAATGTGATTTCGCCGTCCGATACCAAGAACACCATCCATGTTTCCGGCCATCCGTGCCGTGACGAGATTGCAGAAATGTTTCAGTGGCTTAAGCCCAAAATCGTGGTGCCGGTCCATGGCGAGCATACCCAGCTCCAGGCCCATGCAGATTTCGCCCGTGAATGCCAGGTTCCGCAGGTAATATTGCCCAAAAACGGCTCTGTTATTAAGCTGGGGCCGGGTCCGGCGGCGTTGATCGACCATGTCGAAACCGCTATGCTGGCGGTCGACCAAAAGCGCATTATTTCCGCTGATCATGCCTCGATTTCGCAGCGGCGCAAGCTGCAATATACCGGCGCGATGCATGTCACCGTGGTGCTGGATGATGGCGGGGAATTGGTGGCTGATCCTAAGGTTGATACAATTGGGCTGGTTGACGCCAATGATCCGGCAGAGCAGAAATTCCTGGCCAATATGCAGGAAGAGATTCTGGATTTACTCGATGAGCTGCCCTGGAAAAAACGCCAGGATGATGATTTTGTCACCGAGGAATTACGCATCGGTATGCGGCGTTTTACGTATCACTTTCTTGGGATCAAGCCCGAGACAAATGTTCATGTTGTGCGGGTTTAAATTATCCAATTAAATCAATGGCTTGTAGATCCACTTTTTCTCAAAAACTACCTATAACACATTGATAATAAATGATAAACAAAGGTCCTTTAGTCTGTTGTGCAGGATTTTTTCTTCCGTAATGTCCGCACTGAGACATTTTTCTTCTCTGCGACCTTTCGCTGTAAAACAACAAAACATCTGGATATTATAGGAAAATATTCATTAAGAGTCAAGGGGTAATCCCCGTCACCTGACATGAAAGGCTTTACCCAAACTGCATAGCAAGATGGTGTTCGTTTGGTTCGACCTCTTCATCAAACATAGCCTCTTCTCTAGCTATCTCCTCATCGGACAAAAGGCCCCCGAGATCTTCAATATACTGCGGGCCATAGAGTTGAGTGCACCATTCTCTTTGCTGCCTTCGTGGTATTTTCCAGGCTTCCCACGCATCAAGGAGCGTAAGCTCGTCTTCGGGTGGGCAGTCAAGTTTGACGGTGAACATTCCGGACATAAGCAAAAAGTCCTTTAAATTTTAAATTCGAGAGCAAGCTCGGCCTGGTTGGGGTCGGGTGGTTCTTCGGTGGTGGTATCCAAGGGTGTAAATCCTTGCTCTAAAAGATATTTTTTCACATCTTCCACCATGTCTGCGCCAAAGAACTTATCCGCCATATGGAGCTGCTCTTCAAATGTGTGGCCCCATTTTATCCAGAGCCGGACCATCTCCTGCATTTCCCAGATACTAAGGTCCTCTTTTACCTCAAAAGGAGCGAGATGTTTTTTTGTTTTAGGCTGGTCGAATATGCTCATAGGCGTTCCCTACGTGAAAGAGGTTAAGCTTATAGCATGATAGATTGGAATAATCAAAAAAATATGTAAATATTAAGGTAAGGCCAGTTCCGGGCTCTCTATTGTGCTTGGAAGGGAGGATCTTAGGGCTGATGCGACAGAGCGGGTCGCACCGACATGCTGTCTTTGAAAACCTGTTACCTTAAGAGCATCTGACAATTCTTCTTCCAGTACACTGATCTCCAGCTTGTATATGGAGCGAATAAGATCCTCTTTGGAATCTTTATGATTTTCTTTACCAATGGAGTCTCTAAGGCTAGTAAGATCAATAACTAAGTCTCTAAGAAGGCCGCCGCCTTTTTTAATATTATCCCTGTCCGATGTCTCCTGGTAAGACTTTGAAAGTTCCTCCAAAGGTAAAAAATACTCGTCCATGGCAAGCAGTTTGACATTGTGAGCAAAGGCCTCAGGAACTATGAAGCCTTCATCAGGATCAGGCATTTCCCTGTCCCCCTGTTTGTACCTATTTAGAATTTCGTCCTGACGCACCAGAGATGCCTTTATACCCTCATGCTTTAGGGGAGTTCGTAATTCCATACCCATCGTATTGTTTCTCCTTGTTAAATCGTATTATGTTGTATCATCGTTGCACCAACCCTGTCAAGGAATATGTAAATGAATTGGTTCACCGGCATTATCGTCTATTTCCTTATCTGGTGGGTGGTGGTTTTTACCGTGCTGCCGTTTGGGCTCAAGAGGGACAAGACCGGCAAGCCGGAGCACCCCCATATTGGCCGCGCTTTCCTAATAACCACGGCGATATCGGCGCTGCTCTGGGGCGCTTTGTATTTACTTATCGATGCGGACATCATAAGTTTCCGCGAGATGGCGGCGGTTAAGGCGGAGGAGACGACATGAGACTTATATTATTAACATTTCTATTAAGTATAATTTTTTTACCAGCCCACGCCCAGGAAAGCAGCTCGGAAACGCTGTGCCGGTTGCTGCCGGAACACAAACCAAAACCGACAGACGGGGTGCAATATCTGGTCGGGATTGATGTGCACGGCAATCCGGTGGTGGCTGCGGATTTAAACCCGCCTTTGCCGGTTATGGATCAGGCCGTCATTATTCCGATCGAGGTCGATCTGGTGGAGCGCTTTACTCTGGATGTGCCGGACGGGGTGGAATTAAAGCCGAGCGTGGCGGTGATGAAAATCCACAAAGACGGGCGCGTTGAATATAACGGCCAGGATGTCTCGAATGAGGCGTATTACCTTTGCGGCAAGGGAGAGCTGCCGGAGCCGGAAGCACCACAGGGTAGTGGACATAAGCCAGATGATGCCGTACCATCCGGCGGTGTTATTGAAGGCCAGTACCCTTAGCCATTGTTAATAAAGTTCGATAAATGGCCTGCAAACTCTAAATTTCTGCGCTTCCGGTTCGCATGTACGTCAAAGTACATTTGCACTTCCGGTTCTCGAAATTTAAAGTTTTCAGCGCATTTCTCTTTCTTTATTAACAATGGCTGATTTTTCTGGAATGATATTTTGAGAGTTTTATGAGCAAAAAAGCAAAAACAGCGATTACCCCGACGCGGGAAGAGAATTTCCCCGACTGGTATCAGGAGGTCATCAAGGCCGCCGATATGGCGGAGAACTCGCCTGTGCGCGGCTGTATGATTATCAAGCCCTATGGCTATGCGCTGTGGGAGAATATGCAGAGCGTGTTTGACGGTATGATCAAGGCGCTTGGCGTGCGCAACGCTTATTTTCCGCTGCTGATTCCGCTCAGCTTTATCAGCCGCGAGGCCGAGCATGTCGAAGGCTTTGCCAAAGAATGTGCGGTGGTGACGCATCACAGGTTAGAGGCAGGCGAAGACGGCGCGTTGGTTCCAGCCGCGCCGCTGGAGGAGCCTTTGGTCATTCGTCCAACATCAGAGACCATTATCGGCGATGCGATGTCGCGCTGGGTGCAGTCTTATCGTGATTTGCCTTTGAAGCTGAACCAGTGGTGCAATGTGATGCGCTGGGAAATGCGGCCACGGATGTTTTTGCGGACTTCGGAATTTCTCTGGCAGGAGGGTCATAACGCTCTTGAAACCGAGGAGGAAGCCAAGGAAGACGCGCGTAAAATGTTGGAGGTTTATGCCGATTTTGCCGAAAACTCGCTGGCCATTCCGGTGATCAAGGGCGAAAAGACGGCAGATGAGCGTTTCCCCGGTGCTGATATCACCCTGACGATTGAAGCGATGATGCAGGACGGCAAGGCTTTGCAGGCCGGGACCTCGCATTATCTGGGTCAGAATTTTTCCAAGAGCTGCGGCATCAAATTTCAGGGCCGCGAGGGGCAGGAGGAATTCGCCTATACCACCAGCTGGGGCATTTCGACGCGGCTGATCGGGGCGATGATCATGGCCCATGGCGACGATGATGGGATGATTATGCCGCCGCGTGTCGCGCCCTATCACGTGGCGATTATTCCGATTTTGAAGGACGATCAGGATAGCGCCGCTGTTTTGGATTATGCGGAAAATCTGGCGGCGCAGCTGACGAAGCGCGGCATTCGCCCGCATCTCGATAGCTCGGATGAGCGCACGCCGAACAAGATGTGGGATGCAATCAAAAAAGGTATTCCTTTGCGGGTTGAAATCGGTGGCCGTGAAGTCGAAGAGGGGACTCTGACCCATGTGCGGCGTGATCTTGGCCGCGACAGCAAAGCCAGTTGCAGCGTTGCGGAGTTTGTGGAGAAGGCGCAAGATTTGCTCGATCAAATCCATGATGAGCTGTTCCGCCGCGCGTCTGTCTTCCGCGATGAGCGTATTCATGATGTCGCCGATCTGGCTGGCGTGGAAGAATTCTTTAAGAACGACGGTGTTGGTTTTGTGAAGATCGATGCTGATAAAATTGCCGATGCTGAGTTTGAACGGATCGCAAAAGAGCATTCGCTCACCGCGCGCTGTATGCCGCTTGATGAAAGCAGCAAGGTTATTATCGGGAAGGCTTATTAATAATCAATATTTTTTCTTGCAGAAGCAGTGCATTTTCTATAAAAACTATAATCTGCAATTTATAGAATAATATTTGAGTAAAGGATAGATTTATGAGTAGTACAGCAACTCCCTCTACCAACCTTTCTGATTTGTTTTTTAATACAGCAAAAACACTTAGGTCTTTGGCGCACACTGCCAATAGTCGTGGCTTTGACGAGCAGGGGTTTAATTATAGGATCAAATACCCTCAAGGGGCGATTGCGTTGCTGGCACCTCCGGTTCCAAATAGGAATGGTAAGTCTATACTGTATGTGCCTAATGAAGAGGACCATAAATTAAGGGAAGAATTGGCAACATTTGTCTTTTCTTTGGCTGATGCCGATCTTGATCAGCTCGAGAGTATAGCTGCTAAAATTGAATCTGAAACTGGTATCGGTGTAGTTGTTAAGTACAACAATGCTGCTTATGCCTTAGATCGTGTTGGGATTGATACAAAAATTAATGGAATTAAACCTCTAGGCCCTATCTTGTTTGGAGAAAGCATGGTTCCTGAAGCCAGAGAAATTTTAAATAGGCTTGAAGAAGATCGCCCCGACTGGGAAAAATACCCTCCGGTTAAGCCCTTCGAGTATTTGCTTTCAACCCCAGCAGCCAATAAGTAAAAATTTCCTATAGAACGCAAGCCGTATTTCTGAGAAGGTAGCAATTATGTTCTCACCTTTCGAACGCATGGTCGCCTGGCGGTATCTTCGCTCCAAAAAAGCGGAAGGCTTTGTTTCGGTTATTGCTGGGTTCTCCTTTGCCGGGATTATGCTCGGCGTGGCAACGCTGATTATCGTCATGAGCGTGATGAACGGCTTTCGCCAGGAGTTGTTCGACCGCATTCTCGGCCTTAACGGCCATATGAACGTCTATGCCTATAATGGCGAGATGGATTATTACGAAGAAATGCGCGCCAGCCTTTTGCCCATAGAGGGCGTCAAAGAGGTCATACCGATCATCGAAGGACAATCGCTGGTGTCTTACGCTGGCAACTCAAGCGGGGTGATGGTGCGCGGCATGAAGCCGATTGATTTTAACGAGCGCGAGACTTTGCGCAGTTCCATCATTCAGGGAGAGCTTGCGGATTTTAGCGGCAGCAAGATCGCGCTGGGGAAAGTTCTCGCCGCCAAGCTGAGAGTGGTTCCTGGCGATAAGGTCAATTTGATGTCGCCCAAGGTGAGGTCCACGCCGTTTGGATCGATTCCGCGTCAGCGCGCCTATGAGGTAGGCACGATTTTCGATGTCGATATGTATGAATACAATAAGGGCTTTGTCTTTATGCCGCTGGAGGCGGCGCAGAAATTCTTTCAGTATCCGGGGGCGGTGACGGGGCTGGAGATTTTTATTGACGACCCGGATGATCTGGATGTGGTGCGCCATTCGGTCGCGCTCGAAATTGATGGTCGCGCCGGAGTTTATGACTGGCGCGATACCAATCAGAGCTTTTTCAATGCGCTGGAGATCGAGCGCAATGTGATGTTCCTGATTTTGACACTGATTATTCTTGTGGCGGCGTTTAATATTATTTCCTCGATGATTATGCTGGTCAAAGACAAGGGCCATGACATTGCGATCATGCGTACCATGGGGGCGAAGCGTTCTTCTATGCTCAAGATTTTTATTCTCACCGGCGCCAGTATCGGTTTTGTCGGCACGATGGTCGGTGCGGCGGTGGGGATTGCCTTTGCGCTGAATATTGATTCCATTCGTCATTGGCTGGAGAGCCTCACGGGATGGACAATTTGGGAGGCGGAAATACGCTGGCTGTCGCAAATCCCGGCGGAGATCGACTGGAGCGAAGTGAGCACGGTTTTGATTATGGCGTTTACGCTCTCTATTCTGGCTACGCTCTATCCGGCCTGGCGCGCGGCACGTTTGGACCCAGTGGAGGCGCTAAGGTATGAGTAGTTTAAAGCCACCGTCATCCCGGAAATTGTTTCTGAGCGAAGCGATGGACGATTATCCGGGATTTATGCCGTATGAATTTCAAATGGCAAAAGCGCCGGATCAGGTCCGGCGTGACGACAAATGAAAAGAACCCATGAAACAGTTTTATGTTTATATTTTGGCAAGCAAAAGAGGAGGCTTCCTTTATATTGGTCTGACATCTGATTTGCCCAAAAGAATTTGGGAACATAGAAACGCTATAATGGACGGGCATACAAAAAAATACAGCATAAAAAGACTGGTTTATTATGAGGTTTACGATAATTTTGAAGCTGCAGAGCAGCGGGAAAAGAAATTAAAACGCTGGCGGCGCAAATGGAAAGAAGAGTTGATTGAGAAAGATAATCCGGAATGGAACGATTTATTCAAAAAAACAGCAGCCTGAGAGTAAGGCGGCATAAATCCCGGATCGCCTTGCAGGCGTCCGGGATGACGGGAGAGGGGTATGAGTGATCCGCAGGCAGTGATGGACGAGCCGCCGCCCCACCCTATGGAAGGGGAGGTTCTGCTCAAGATCGAGGGGCTAAACAAAAGCTTCAAACAGGGCGGCAATGAGCTGCATGTCCTACAGAATTTAAGCATGCGCGTGGCCGGGGGCGAAATTGTCGCACTGGTCGGGCCCAGTGGGTCGGGGAAATCAACCTTGATGCAAATCGCCGGGTTGCTCGATGCGCCGACATCGGGGCAGATTCTGATTAACGCTCAGGCCACAGAGAAAATGAACGATGCCGCGCGGACCAAATTGCGGCTGAGTACGATTGGATTTATCTACCAATTCCATCATTTGCTGCCCGAATTTACGGCGCTGGAAAATGTGTCCCTGCCGCAAATTATTGCTGGGAAATCCAAGAAAGAGGCCAGAGAGAAAGCGGCCTCTTTGCTCGAAAGTTTGGGGCTTGGTGAGCGATTAACGCACAGGCCCGGCAAGCTGTCCGGTGGAGAGCAACAACGCGTGGCGATTGCGCGTGCTCTGGCCAATGATCCGATGCTGCTTTTTGCCGATGAGCCGACCGGGAATCTGGATACAAAAACCTCGGAAGAGGTGTTTGAGGTGCTGCTCGAGCAGGTCAGGCAGCGCGGGATCGGCGCTCTGATCGCCACCCATAACATGGATCTGGCCGAGCAGATGGATAGAGTGCTCGAGCTTAAGGCTGGCCGGATCGTGCCCTTCTAACCCGCTGTCATCCCGGCGCAGGCCGGGATCTTCCGGCTCTGAAGAACAAGATCCCGGCCTGCGCCGGGATGACGAGGGAGGTCGGGATGACAAGGAAGTACGGCCCTGCTAATCTCTCATTATGAATCACCCTGCGTTTGTGCATCTGCATCTGCATTCGGCGTTTTCCCTGGCGGAAGGCGCGCTTAAGATCGATGATCTGATCGGTTTGTGCCGCGAACGGAAAATGCCCGCTGTCGCGGTTACAGACACCAATAATCTTTTTGGCGCCATGGAATTTGCGGTTGCCGCGCGCAAGGGCGGTGTTCAGCCGATTATTGGCTGTCAGGTTGAGATCGGCGAGGACGGCCATCAAGTAGTTTTGCTGGCGCAAAGTGAAGCCGGCTATCGCAATCTGTGTAAGGTCATTAGCGATGCTTATCTTCATGGCGATTCACAGGAAGCAGTCAGCGTCGATTTACAGGCGCTCTTTGATCACGCTGAGGGCTTGATCTGTCTGAGCGGGGGAATGGCCGGGCCGGTTAATCAGCTTTTGCTCCATCATCAGCAAAAAGAAGCGGAAGAATTTCTGTTATCCCTCAAGAAGAATTTTGCCGGGCGGCTTTATATTGAGCTGCAACGCCATGGCTTGGCGGAAGAAGAGAAGGTCGAAGAAGCGCTGATTGATCTGGCTTACGCCCATGATATTCCGCTGGTTGCCACCAATGATTGTTATTTTGCCGATCCGGGTTCGCATGAGGCCCATGATGCGCTGCTGTGTATTGCCGGCGGGCGCTATATCACCGAAGAGGACCGGCGCAGGGTCACAAGGCAGCACTATTTTAAATCTGCGCAGGAGATGACGGCTCTTTTTGAAGATGTGCCCGAGGCGATTCAAAACACAGCCGTGATTGCGCAGCGCTGTTCTTTTCTTCTTGAGCCGATCCAGCCAATCCTGCCGCCGTTTAAAACCGAAGGCGGGCATTCCGAGGAAGAAGAGCTGGAAGGCGAGGCCAGAAAAGGACTGGAGTGGCGGCTGGAGAATTTTGCCGAGGGCGAAGACCCCCAGCCCTATAAAGAGCGGCTGGATTACGAACTGGGCGTGATCAATCAAATGGGGTTTGCCGGGTATTTCCTGATCGTGTCGGATTTCATCAAATGGGCCAAGGATCATAATATTCCGGTCGGGCCGGGCAGGGGCTCTGGTGCGGGCTCGGTTGTGTCCTGGGCGCTGAAGATCACCGACCTTGACCCCTTGCGCTATGGCCTTCTGTTTGAACGGATGCTGAATCCCGAGCGTGTGTCGATGCCTGACTTTGATATCGATTTTTGTCAGGATCGCCGCGACGAGGTGATCCGTTATGTGCAGGAGCGCTATGGCTATGATCATGTCGCGCAGATCATCACCTTCGGAAAGCTACAGGCGCGTGCGGTTGTAAGGGATGTCGGGCGGGTGCTGCAAATGCCGTACGGGCTTGTCGACCGCATTGCCAAGATGATCCCGAACAATCCGGCTCAGCCGATGACGCTGGCGGAATCTTTGGCGCAGGACGAGGAGCTGCGCAAGGAAGCGGGCAAGGATGATACTAACAAAAAACTTATCAATATCGCCCTGAAGCTGGAGGGGCTGTATCGCCATGCCTCCACCCACGCCGCCGGGGTGGTGATTGGTGACCGGCCTCTGCATGAATTGTTGCCGCTTTACCGCGATCCGCGCTCGGATATGCCGGTGACGCAGTTCAACATGAAATATGTTGAGCCGGCGGGGCTGGTGAAATTTGACTTCCTTGGTCTTAAAAACATGACGGTGATCCAAAAAGCGGTCGAGTTCATCGAAGCGGGGCGCGGGGAAAAGATCGATATCCTCAAAGTCCCGATGGAGGATGAAAAGACGTACGAGATGCTTGCGCGCGGGGAAAACACCGGGGTGTTCCAGATGGAAAGTGCGGGGATGCGTGATCTCGGGCGGCAGATGAAGCTTAGCCATTTTGAGCATATTATTGCTGTTGTTGCGCTCTACCGGCCCGGTCCGATGGAAAATATCCCGAAATATCTCGCCTGTCTGAAGGGTGAGGAAGAGATCGATTACATGCATCCCAAGCTCCAGCCTATTTTGGAAGACACCTATGGCGTGATGATCTATCAGGAGCAGGTCATGCAGGCGGCGCAGATACTGGCGGGCTATACGCTGGGCGGGGCTGATTTGCTACGCCGGGCGATGGGTAAAAAGATCAAGGCCGAAATGGATGCCCAGCGCGAGATGTTCGTAAAAGGCGCCAAAGAACATAATGATGTGCCCGAAGGCCAGGCCAACCATATTTTCGATCAGATTGCCAAATTCGCCGGGTATGGGTTTAACAAGGCGCACTCGGCCGGCTATGGGTTGATTGCCTACTGGACGGCGTGGCTCAAGGCGAATTACCCGGAAGAATTTATGGCGGCGTCAATGACGCTGGATTTTGGCAATACGGATAAGCTCAGTATTTTTAAGCAGGACCTCGACCGGCTGGAGATTGAATTGCTGCCGCCCGATATCAATGCGTCCTTCCCGGATTTCGCCGTGGAGGGAGATGGTATTCGCTATGCCTTGGCGGCTTTGAAGGGCGTGGGTGAAGCGGCCATGGAGCATATTATTGAGGAGCGCACGGCCAATGGTCCCTACAAATCCCTTGAAGATTTCACCATGCGGCTTGACCCAAAAGCCATGAACAAGCGGCAATTCGAGCAGCTTGCCTGCGCCGGGGCGTTTGAATGTCTGAACCCCAGCCGGGCCAAAGTTCATGCCGGGACAGAAATGATTTTGCGCCATGCGCATGCGCTGTCCGATGAACGTGAGTCCGGTCAGGTCAGCTTATTCGGTGAGGGCGGCGAAAACACGCTGGGGATGCCGGAGCTTCCAAGTGTCCAGGAATGGGACCCGCTGGAAAAGCTGGGGCGGGAATTCGGCGCCATCGGGTTTTATTTATCGGCCCATCCGCTGGACACCAGAACGGAGCAGCTCAAACGTATGGGCATTACCGGCTATACCAAAGTGGTGGAGAAGCTGGGCAATATCTCTGCGCTGCGGGTGCAGATGGCCGGGGTGCTTTTGAAGAAACAGGAGAAAGTGTCGCAAAAAAGCGGCAACAAATATGCGTTTTTACAGCTTTCCGACCCCAGCGGCTTGTTTGAGGTGACCTTGTTTTCCGAGCTTTTATTCCAGTGCCGCGAGCATCTTGAGACGGGTCAGGCGCTGCTGCTGACCGTCGATGCTGAGCAGCGCGAGGATCAGCTGCGCTTTACCGCGCAGGCCGTGGCACCGCTCGATGCGTCTTTGGAGGGTAAGATCAAAGAGGTGCATATTCACCTGTCGCATCCTTCCTCCAGCGCCGGGCCAATGGCCAAATTAAAGGAATTTCTCGATATTGAAGGGCCGGGCAGCACCAGAATCCAGCTCTTTGTCGATATTGAAGGGGAGCGGACGGCTGAAATCAACCTTCCCGGACGCTGGTCCTTAAGTTCGAAGGCCCGTAATGTCCTGCGCGGGGTTGAGGGTGTTGAGGGTATTTCGGAAGTTTAAAAAACCCTTGCTTTTTCAGAATACTGACCTTATAGATATGACAATCTAAAAAGAGGAGAGTAATGATATGGATGTTTTAAGTCAGTTTAATGTAAATATATTGACTGGCTTTCTAAGCTTGTTCCTGAACAAAGGAGCTACGCAGTTGTTAATTATATGACAGAAACAGTAGCTTCCATTAATGCTCTAGAAAAGAGTTCGGCAGAAACAATAGTTGATCCCTTTAGAGCAGGAGCAGCTAACCCTTTTACAAATCGCTGGCTTTTAAGTAACGCAGTAAAGAAGAGTGGGTGCCCTGCTGGTCCTCTTCGGGAAGAACTTAGGGAACTATTGGCTACTCACTTACAGGAGGCTGGTCGCGAGCCTGCAGAAGAGCCTACCCAAGAAGTGGAGTATTCTAAGCCGGCACATATAGGCTAAGAACTTGGTTTACTCAAAGCTTTTCCTTGCAATACAGCGATTTCCGCTGTAAAAAGCGCTCAACTTAAATTCACATGCGGGATTTGGGTCTTGCTTTAAAGGCCCATCCGGTGTTGAGAAATCAACCACATGATCCCGCAGAGGTACAACCGGAAAAGGAAAGAAACATGGCATTACCTGAATTCACCATGCGTCAGCTATTGGAAGCGGGCGTTCACTTTGGTCACCACACAAGACGCTGGAACCCGAAAATGCGCGAATATATATTCGGCGTGCGCAACGGCGTTCATATCATTGATTTACAGCTAACCACCCCGATGCTGCACCAGGCTTTGAGCGCTATGCGTGATATTGTCGCCGGTGGCGGGCGTGTTTTATTCGTCGGCACCAAGCGTCAGGCAGCCGGTAAAATTGCCGAAAGCGCCAAGCGTTGTGGTCAGTACTATGTTAATCACCGCTGGCTTGGCGGCATGATGACCAACTGGAAGACGATTTCCAAATCGATTGCTCGTTTTAACGAGCTCGAAATTATTCTGGGCGGTGAAACAGGCGGCTATACCAAGAAAGAGCTTTTGATGATGACGCGCGAGCGCGACAAGCTCTCAGATTCTATCGGCGGGATCAGGGAAATGGGCGGCCAGCCGGACGCTTTGTTCATTATTGACACGGTGAAAGAAGACATCGCGATCAAGGAAGCCAACAAGCTCGGCATTCCGGTTTTTGGTGTGGTCGATACCAATGCCACGCCCGATGGTGTGGATTACGTTATTCCGGGCAATGATGATGCTTTGCGCGCGATTGAGCTGTATTGCGATCTGATTGCCGATACGGTCCTGGATGGATTGCAGGCTGAATTGACAACGGCTGGAGCCGATACGGGCGCTGCAGAAGAAGTGAAAATTGCATTGCCGAAAGCACCGAAGCAGGAAGAAGAGGGAGCAACCCCTGGTGAAAAAGCCAGACAGGCTGCCGCCAAAGCCAAGAAAGCCAAAAAGCAGGACGAGCCTGCTGAAGAGGCTGCTTCTGCTGAGGAAAAGCCCGCTGAATCCGCAAAAGAAGAAGCCAAAGAAAAGCCGGGCGACGAGCCTGAGCCGAAAAAACAGGCTTCAGCTTAACCCATTTGCCGTCACCCCGGCGTAGGCCGGGGTCTTCTCGGCACAAAGGAAAAGATACCGGCCTTCGCCGGTATGACGAATAAGGAAGGACGAAAGACATGGCTGATATTACAGCATCAATGGTGAAAGAACTGCGCGAGAAAACCGGCGCCGGTATGATGGACGCCAAAAAAGCGCTGACCGAAAATGGCGGCGACATGGCAGTTGCTGTGGACTGGCTGCGCACCAAGGGGCTGGCCAAGGCCGAGAAAAAATCAGGCCGCACTGCCGCTGAAGGTCTGGTGGCGATTGCTATCGACGGCAATAAAGGCGCGGTTGTTGAGATTAATGCCGAAACTGATTTCGTTGCGCGCAATGACCAGTTCCAGGGTTTTGTGAAGCAAGTTGCTGCGCTGGCGCTGGATGCGGGTGATGTTGAAGCGCTCGCGGCCAAAGATTATGGCTCGGGCAAGCCGGTGAGTGAAACCCTGACCGACTTGATTGCCACGATTGGTGAGAACATGTCCCTGCGTCGTATGGAAGGACTTGAAGTTTCCAAAGGGGCCGTGACCGGATATATTCATGGCGCGCTGGCTGACGGGCTTGGCAAAATCGGCGTATTGGTTGCGCTGGAATCTGATGCGGATCAGGGCGCGCTTGAAGCGCTCGGCAAACAGCTGGCGATGCATATCGCCGCCGCCAATCCCGAGTTCCTCGATAAGGACTCTGTCGATGCGGATGTTTTGGAGCGCGAGCGAAATGTGATCCGCGAGCAGGCCAAAGCCGAAGGCAAGCCCGACGACATTATCGAGAAAATGCTAGAAGGCCGCGTTCGTAAATTTTATGGGCAAATCTGCCTGATGGAGCAGGTTTTTGTGATTGACGGGGAAACCAAAATCGCCAAGGTCATTGAAGATGCGGGCAAAGAAGCCGGATCAGACATCTCTTTGAAAGCCTATGCGCGCTTCCAGCTTGGTGAAGGAATCGAAAAGGAAGAAGAAGACTTCGCGGCTGAAGTCGCAGCAGTTGCTGGTGGCTAAAACGTCTTTTTTGCCGTTTTTTAAACAGCCGCGTTTACATGTGACGCGGCTGTTATTACATTGGATCAGTTTAAAACTTAGAAACGGGTAACAATATGGCAAAAGCTGCCGAAAAAGCGGGGCAGGCCTCCCAATACAAGCGGATTATGCTGAAAATGTCCGGTGAAGTGCTGATGGGCGATAAGGAATACGGTCTGGATTCCGACACCGTCAAGCGAGTGGCGCAGGATATCAAGGAAGTCGTTGATCTTGGGGTTGAGGTTTGCGTCGTCGTCGGCGCCGGCAATATCTATCGCGGCGTTTCGGGGGCCGCCGAAGGCATGGACCGCACCACCGCCGATTATATGGGGATGCTCGGCATTGTCATCAATGCGCTGGCGTTGCAAAACGCGCTGGAGCATATCAAGGTGTATAGTCGCGTTCAGTCCGCCATTCGTATGGATTCGATTTGTGAGCCTTATATTCGTCGCAAGGCCTTTCGCCACATGCAAAAAGGCCGGGTGGTGATATTTGCAGCCGGGACCGGGAACCCTTACTTTACAACGGATACGGCGGCCGCCTTGCGGGCCTCCGAGATGAACTGTAACGCCATCTTTAAAGCCACGAAGGTCGATGGTGTGTATACGGCCGACCCGGAGAAAGACAAATCCGCCACGCGTTTTGATAAGGTGAGCTACATGGATGTGCTGACCAAGGATTTGAAAGTGATGGATGCCACGGCAATTTCACTGGCGCGGGAAAATAATATTCCGATCGTTGTCTTTTCGGTGAAGGAAAAGGGCAATTTTGCCAAAGTCGTGCAGTCCAAGGGCGATTACACAGTTGTAAGCGATTAATAAGGAGCCAATACCATGTCCGGCTATGATAAAGCAGATTTAAAACGTCGTATGGATGGAGCGGTCGATGTTCTGGCCGGTGAGTTTGGTGGCCTGCGCACAGGCAGGGCCTCTGCGGCGATACTGGACCCTATTCATGTCGATGCTTATGGCAGCTCGATGCCGCTGAACCAGGTCGGCAGTGTGAGTGTGCCTGAGCCGCGTTTGCTCACGGTGCAAATCTGGGATGCCGGGCTGGTTAAGGCGACGGAAAAGGCGATCCGTGAGTCTGGTCTGGGCCTGAACCCGCAGCCGGAAGGCAGCCTGATCCGCATTCCAATCCCCGATTTGAACGAAGAGCGCCGTCAGGAATTAACCAAAGTGGCAGGCAAATACGCCGAAGCCGCGCGTGTTTCGGTGCGCAATGTCCGCCGTGATGGCATGGAAGCTCTCAAAAAGCAGGAAAAGGACAAGGAGATTTCTGAAGATGATCATAAAAGAATGTCCGAAGAGGTGCAGAAGCTGACGGATGAGGACATCAAGAAAATCGATGCCATGTTGGCCGATAAAGAAAAAGACATCATGACCGTGTAGCGGTAATCACTCCTAATATATAACTTTAAAAAAATGTCATACAATACTGAAATAAAAGAAAATATTCCGACTCATATTGCTGTCATCATGGACGGCAACGGGCGTTGGGCCGCCAAGCGTGGATTGCCCAGAACCGCCGGTCACAAGAGAGGCTCTGAAGCGGCGAAGCGCACGGTGAAAGCGGCCTCGGAGCTTGGGATTGAATATCTGACTTTGTTCGGGTTTTCGTCGGAAAATTGGCGGCGTCCGGAGACAGAGATTAAGGATTTAATGCAGCTGTTGCGCTTTTATCTGCGCTCGGAAACAGCGGATATGCATCGCAATAACGTGAAACTGCTTGTGATTGGCGATCGCTCCCGGTTCGACAAGGATATTATTGAGCTGATTGAGAATGCCGAAAGCCTGACAGCGGATAATAGCGGTATTACCGTTGTGATTGCCCTGAATTACGGCGGACGGCAGGACATTCTGCAGGCTATAGAAAAAACCATACAAAGCCCGGACATTATAAAAAGCCTGGAGGAACAGTTTACCGGCCATCTGATGACGGCCGGGATACCCGATGCCGATGTTTTGATCCGCACCAGCGGCGAACAGCGCATCAGCAATTTCCTGCTCTGGCAATGCGCCTATACCGAGCTGATCTTTACCGATGTGTTGTGGCCTGATTTCGGCAAGGCCGAGCTGGAAGCGGCCGTTACCGAATTTGCAGGCCGTGAGCGCCGCTACGGCGACATCAAGAGTTCTAAAGGGTAAAGGAAGCCTTCGTGCCCAAAATCAATCTCTCCCAATTGCAGCAACGTCTTCTGTCCGGCTTTATCCTCGGGCCGATTGTCGTGCTGGTCATCATCTATGGCGGCTGGCCGTTCGCGGTGATGGTGGCCGGATTTGCGGTGATTGCATTGTATGAATGGGTGCAGCTTTCGTTAAAAATTAAAAACAAAATTCCTTATTTTGTTTTGGGAACGGCTTATGTCCTGTTCTGTTTTTGGTGTCTTTATGCGATACGCGCTTTTTTTCCTGTTCAGGCGAGTCTTTTATTCATTGCTCTGATTTGGTCCAGCGATATTGGTGCTTATGCGGTAGGAAAGACCATTGGTGGTCCTAAAATGTCAAAAGAAATAAGCCCCAATAAGACTTGGTCGGGTTTTGTAGGGGCGGCCATTTTTCCTGCTGTGGTCATGCTAATATCTGTGTTTATTGCGTTTTATGAATTCAAAGTTCTGTTAACATTTAAGGTTATAGAGGCTCTTTTTATCTTTGGTGCTGCTTTTGGCGCTTTGGGACAGTTTGGTGATATGGTTGTTTCTTTTGCAAAACGAAAAGCAAAAATAAAAGACAGTAGTGATCTGATACCCGGCCATGGTGGTGTTCTGGATCGTGTGGATTCCATGATGTTAGTTGCTCCTATTTTCTTATATTTTATATGGTTATTTAATAGTGTCAGTTCCTCATTCTAAAAAGAAAATCACCATTCTCGGCGTGACCGGCTCTATTGGGCAGAGCGCGGCGGATGTTATTTTGTCGGACCCGGAGCGCTTTGACGTTCAGGTGGTCACCGCCAATACCAATGCCGAATTGCTGGCCGCGCAGGCAATCAAGCTCGGAGCCAAAAAGGCTGTTATCGCCGATGAGAGCAAATACGACCTTCTCAAATCAAAACTGGATGGTAGCGGGGTAGAAATTGCAGCAGGGGAAGAAGCCTTGCTGGAAGCAGCGTCCGAGCCCGCTGATTTGATCCTTGCCGGAATTGTCGGGATTGCTGGCCTTAAACCGATCATGAAAGCAATAGAGCAGGGCACATGCGTGGCGATTGCCAATAAGGAACCGCTGGTCGCTGCCGGACCGTTGGTGATGGCGGCAGCTAAGCAGCACGGCACCACGCTTCTGCCCGTCGATAGTGAGCACAACGCCATCTTCCAGGTGTTTGATTTTGACCGCCCCGAAGGCATTGAAAAAATTACGCTGACCGCCTCAGGCGGGCCGTTCCTGAAATGGAGCACAGATCAGATGGCCAACGCGACCCCGGAGCAGGCGGTGGCGCACCCCAACTGGTCGATGGGACGCAAGATATCGGTCGACAGCGCAACCATGATGAACAAAGCGTTGGAAGTCATTGAAGCGCATTATCTTTTTGGTGTTGAGCCAGACCGGATTGAAGTGTTGATCCACCCGCAATCGGTCGTTCATTCGATGGTTGAATATAAGGACGGCTCGATCCTGGCGCAGATGGGGGCCAGCGATATGCGCACGCCCATCGCCAATGTCCTGGCCTGGCCGGAGCGGATGGAAACACCGGGGCAGCGTTTGAACCTCACCGAGATTAACCAACTGAGTTTTGAACAGCCCGATCTGGAGCAGTTCCCGGCCCTGAAAATGGCCTATGAATGCCTTGAGCAGGGCTTGTACGCTTGTGTGGCGCTCAATGCTGCCAATGAGGCAGCGGTCGATGCTTTCTTAACACATAATATCGGTTTTCTTGATACTATAGGGTGTGTGTCCCATATTTTAGGGGATATCACCAAGACAGAGCTGAATACCATTGACGATATTATCAGCTACGACGAAGATATACGCCAAAAGGCATATGGCTTCATAACAGGCAGGCACAAAAAGGCGGTGGCAGTATCATGAATTTTTTCGAAGTTTTTCAGACTTTAAGTGGCAATGTATGGATCTATGGCGGCACGTTCATGCTTGTCCTTTCCATCCTTGTTTTTGTTCATGAATGGGGCCATTACATCGTTGCCCGCATGTGCGGCGTCCGCGTGGAAACCTTTTCTATTGGTTTTGGCAAGGAGCTTGGCGGTTTTACCGATAAAAACGGAACGCGCTGGAAGTTCTCTCTTATTCCGCTTGGCGGCTATGTGAAGCTGTTTGGCGATGTCGATCCGGCCAGCATGAAGCATGAAGAAGGCACGGAAGACAAAAAAACCAAAAAAATAAAGCCCCTTACAAAAGCACAAAAGAAAGAAGCTTTCTTTTCCCAGCCGGTGTGGAAACGCTCTCTGGTGGTTTTTGCCGGACCGGCGATCAATTACATTTTCGCGATTATCCTGCTGACGGGGCTTTACGTTTATAACGGCCAGCCTGTAACTCCGCCTTTGGCGGCTGCGATTATGGGCGAAAGCGCAGCGGAAGAAAATGGCTTTCAACCGCATGATTTGATTGTTTCCATTGATGGGAAAGACATTCATAGTTTTGAAGGTATAAGGCGCGAGATGATGATCGCCCTTGATGATAAGAAGCATTTTGTTATCGAGCGTGACGGTAAGATTATTGACATTCATGCCGCCCCGAAAAAGGTAGAGATTGAAGACCGTTTTGGCTTTAAGAACAGCCGTGGCCTGCTTGGGCTGATTAGCCCGCGCCATGCTGTTAAGGTCAGCAATATCAAGAAAATCGACGGACGGAGCTATGATGATCCGGACAAGGTACGCGCCGCCGTGGTTCGGAAGATGGGTGAGACCTTCACGATTGAGGTCGAGCGGGGACCCGAGACAGACAGGCTGACGGTGCACCCGTTATCCGAGAACAATGAATTTTTGAATGACGCGGAGCATGATGAGTTTGACGTCCTGTTTTTATCAAGCCGCAAGGGCAATATTTTTGTCGAGCATGGGCCCATAAGCGCCTTTATTCACTCGATCAAAGAAGCTGCCTCGATTACCTCAGGCACGCTTGAGGCTCTGGGCCAGATGGTGATGGGTAGCCGCAGTGCGACCGAGCTGGGCGGTATCATTCGCATTGGTGCGCTGGCTGGCGATATGGCGCAGCAGGGTATGATTGCGATTATTTTGTTTACGGCGCTTTTGTCGATCAATCTCGGGCTTATCAATTTGTTTCCGATCCCGTTGCTCGATGGTGGTCATTTGCTGTTCTATGCTTTCGAGGCCATTCTCGGCCGCCCGGTCCCCGACCGGATCCAGGAATACGCCTTTCGTTTGGGGCTAACGTTCCTGGTGGGCATTATGGCCTTTGCCAATCTCAACGATCTGATGCAGCTGATTTTGTAGCCTTTGCTGCCGTTTATATAATGTCCTAAAGAAAAAAACGTGCAGTTTTCGCGGGCTTTTGCTATTCTGAAGGTATGAGCGATCTTAAAGAAGTGGACATTTCAGGGATTAAATTTTCTTCAACGGTCTTCCCGACAGCGGAGGATATGGCGCTTTGGGAAAGCCTTACCCATGAACAGCGCAAAGCTGTTGAAGCGCGGGATGTTGAGGAAGGTTATGCCAGCGGGCTGGCCGAGCCCTGCACAATGGCGGATGTGATTGCCGAGGCCCGGGCCGACGACGATATAAAAAGTGAATGACATATCGGCTCACCCGGCAGGCAAAATCTGATATCAAAGCCATTTATCACTACACAGTCGAATATTTTGGAGACAGTCAGGCGCGAGAATATCTGGACGGTCTGGAATATAGCTTTGACCTTCTTATGGATAACCCTAATATGGGGCGTTTGTTTTCCAAGAAAATCAGACGCTACATCTATAAAAGCCATTTGGTTTACTACGAGGTCAGGAAAGATCACATCGTAATCATTCGCATCCGGAACGCCCGTCAGAAACCTTAACAATATCTCTAGCAAGGGCAGATCGGTTTAATGTGTCCCCGTTTACTATGTTAGGGCTGGCTTTTATAGCCAGAATCATGGTATTTCCTTATATTAGTGACATTTTGCTGTTCACTCGCCCGAGCTTTTCCTCTAGGGTGTTTTCCAATCAGAATAAACCGGCTTAAATAAAAAAGGTTATGAATTTATGAGACAGGTGAGCTTAAGGCTGTGTGCGTGCTTGATGGCCCTCTCTTTTGTTATTTTCGCCCTGCCTGCGCAGGCCGCATCCGCCATTCATGAAATCCGCGTCGAAGGTGCCGAGCGCGTTGAGCCGGCGACAGTTCTGTCTTATATGGACATTAATGTCGGCGATAAAGTCACCCGTCAGGACATGGACAGAGCTTTAAAATCTTTGTTTGCCACCGGGCTGTTTGCCGATGTCTCTATTGAGCAGCAAAGCAGAATTCTGATCGTTGAAGTGATCGAAAATCCTATCATCAGCGAAATCGCCTTTGAGGGAAATGACCGCATTGAGGATGACGAGCTGCGCTCGGAAATTCAGCTGCGCGCCCGCCAGGTCTTTACCAGAACCAAAGTCCAGTCCGATGTTAGCCGCATTTATCAGCTTTATCGTCGTAATGGCCGCTTCTCGGTTAATATTGAGCCCAAGGTTATCCGTCTTGATCAAAACCGTGTGAATCTGGTTTTCGAAATTGAAGAAGGGACCGTCACAAAAGTACGATCCATTCGCTTTGTCGGCAATAAACGTTTTGATGACAGTGAACTACGCAGTGTCATCAGCACCAGCGAAACGGCCTGGTACAAGTTCCTTTCTGCCGATGATCGTTATGATCCGGACCGCCTGGCTTTTGATCAGGAGCTCATCCGGCGTTTTTACCTGGCGCAGGGTTATGCAGATTTCAACCTGGTATCCGCTGTGGCCGAGCTGTCCGATAACAAGGAAGACTTTTTCATTACGCTCACCGTTGATGAAGGCGACCGCTACCACGTGAGCGGGACAAGCATTAGCTCAAGCCTGCGCAATTTTGAACCTTCCGTACTTGAGGAGCATGTCGAAATTGAAGAGGGTGATTGGTATGATGCCGATCTTGTTCAGGAAACAGTAGACAAGCTGACCGATGCTCTGGGCGATCTGCAATACGCCTTTGTCAGTGTGCGTCCTGATATACGCCGCGACCGCGAAAACAAAACAGTTGAGATTGTCTTTCAGGTTAGTGAAACGCCCCGTGTTTTTGTTGAGCGCATTGACGTGAAGGGTAACATCAGAACGCTTGATAGAGTGATCAGGCGCGAATTGCTGCTTGATGAAGGCGATCCCTTTAACCGCTCCAAACTGGCGCGTTCCGAACAAAATATTCGTGACATCGACTTTTTTGAAACCGTTAGCGTGGATGTTAAGCAGGGCTCGGCACCGGATAAAACAATTGTCGATGTTGACGTGTCAGAAAAATCAACCGGTGAGCTTTCGATTGGTGCCGGGTTTTCAACCACGGACGGACCCCTTGCCGATGTCCGGGTAAGAGAGCGTAATTTGCTTGGAAAAGGACAGGACCTTCTTCTTGCTGCGACGATTGCGGGTGAAAGAACGGAGTTTGATCTTTCTTTTACCGAGCCGTATTTCACAGGGCGCGATGTGTCGGCCGGGGTTGATTTGTTCCATATCACACGTGATTTGCAGGACGAAAGCTCTTTTGACCAGCGCAGAACGGGTGGCGCGGTCAGGGTCGGTTATCCTTTGTCCGAAAGGTGGCGCCAGACTTTAAAGTACCGTTATGAGCGCAACGACATTACTGATGTGCAAACCACGGCGTCCCGCTTTATTCTGGAGCAGGAAGGTCAGCGCGATACCTCCGCTATTTCACAGCGCACGGTCTACGATAATCGCGACAGTAGGGTTTTTCCGACAGATGGCTGGCTCCTCTGGCTGGATACAGAATTATCCGGGCTCGGCGGCGATGCTGCCTATGTGTCCGGCAAGACCGGAGCATCTTATTATCAACCGGTTTTTTGGGATCAGCTTGTCTTTAACGCCCTGGGTGAGGTCGGCGCCATTGAAGGCTATAGCGATGAACAGGTTCAGATCAATGAAAGATTCTTCCTTGGCGGTGACACGTTGAGAGGTTTTGAGCGCGCCGGTGTCGGGCCGCGGGATCTGAGCACAAATGACTCCCTTGGTGGAAATTATTTCTATCGTGGTAGCGCCGAGTTTTCTTTCCCGCTGGGGCTCCCTGAAGAGTTTGGTATCAAAGGCCATACATTTAGCGATTTTGGCTCTATTCTTGAGGTGGATGATACAGGTATTGGCGTGGCTGATGATGAAACAATACGCGCGAGTGTCGGTGCCGGTGTGTCCTGGCGCTCTCCTTTTGGTCCGGTCAGGGTTGATGCGGCTTTCCCCCTGGCCAAAGAGAACTATGACGAGACGGAAGCATTCAGATTTAACTTTGGAACACGCTTCTAATCTGCTAGTTATTCACTACATTAATTGGGTCGGACCCTGAACGTTAGGAATGAACAATGAAGAAATTCATGCATTTTTATGTACTTATATGCGTATTTGCCCTTGTCTTTGGTGTGTCGGGTGCGGCTATGGCGCAAACCTCTGTAGGGGTTGTTGATATCCAGAAGATATTGGCAGAATCCAAGGCAGGGCAGAGCGTCCAAAAGCAGGTCCATGAAAAGCGTGAGCAGTTCCAAAAAGAATTCACCAAGGTTGAAGAAGAAATGCGCAACAGCCAAAAAACCCTGGCTGAAAAGCAGAAAACATTGTCGCAGGAGGAAATGCTTGTAAAGCGCCAGGAGTTTGAAAAAAAGCTGCTGGAAACCCGGACCCTTGTTCAGAAACGAAAAGGGGCTCTGGAGGGTGCTTTTACAAAGGCCTTAAGGCAGCTTGAAAAGGAAGTTCTTAAGATCGTTGAATCGATTGCCGCAGAAAAGAAATATGATCTGGTGCTCTCCAACAACAATGTATTTATTGGTAATAAATCTTTGGATATATCTTCTGAAGTTCTCAAGCAACTGGACGCAAAGATTACAACTGTAAAAGTTGAAGTGGAATCCAAGTAAGAGAAAAGAAATGCCCGATAGCCGTTTTTTCAAGCGTAACTCTAGTTTATCTGTCGGGCAATTGGCAGATATTACCAAGGCGGAGCCGGGACCAGGCGCCAACACGGATCATATCATCGAAGACGTCAAGCCTCTGGATGAAGCGGGCGCCGCGGATTTAAGTTTCCTGGATAATATTAAGTACAAAGAGCAGTTTCTTGTAACAAAAGCAGGAGCCTGTTTCGTGTCTCCTGACTTTGCCGATAAAGGACCTGAGGGCGTCAATCTTCTTGTGACCCCAACCCCTTACAAAGCCTATGCCATGGCGGCGCAGGCTTTTTATCCTGATGCGTTCCCCGAGGAAAATATTTCTGAGAGCGCCCACATCCATGAAGGTGCCAAAATCGGGAAGGGCTGCGTGATCGCGCCTGGTGTCGTTATTGCACAAGGGGCGGAGATAGGTAAGCGTTGCTGGATTGAGGCAAATGTAACAATCGGAGAAAATGTACAAATTGGCAATCACTGCCGTGTCGGTGCGGGTTCCACCATTTCTCATGCTTTGATAGAGGATCATGTGCGTATTTATCCCGGCGTACGTATTGGGCAGGATGGTTTTGGTTTCGCCATAGACCCGCAGGGCCATGTCAAAGTGCCGCAACTGGGCCGCGTTCTGATAGAGAGCCATGTCGAAATTGGTGCCAATACGTGCATAGACCGTGGCGCCGGACCGGATACTGTTATCGGCCAGGGCACCTGGATCGACAATTTGGTGCAAATTGGACATAACGCAAAGATCGGAAAGGGTTGCGTTATTGTGGCCCAGGTTGGTATATCTGGCAGCGCCGTGATTGAAGATTTTGTTGCCCTTGGCGGGCAGGCCGGTATCGCCGGACATTTGCGTGTTGGCATGGGCGCAAGGATATCGGCTCAGGCCGGTGTGATGCGTGATGTGCCGCCTGGCGAAGAACAGGCTGGAACCCCGGCTATGCCAAGCAAACAGGTGTTGCGGCAAATAGTGGCGCTAACCCGCCTGACAGAAAAGAAAAAGGCTTCCTGAGAGATGAGTGATAAAACCATTGATATAAACCGGATTAAAGAGCTGATACCGCATCGCTATCCTATCCTTATGGTTGATCGTATTCTCGATTATGTGCCGGGGGAGAGCGCTGTGGGCTTAAAGAATGTGACCGCCAACGAGCCGCATTTCCAGGGTCATTTTCCTGGCTATCCGGTGATGCCTGGTGTGCTGATAATCGAGGCCATGGCCCAGACGGCAGCCGTCATGGTCGTTGATGCGCTCGGCAAGGAGTCGGAGGGCAAACTGGTTTATTTCATGTCTATTGAAAACGCCCGTTTTCGCAAGCCTGTTGTGCCGGGCGACAGCCTCTATCTTCACATCAAAAAAACCCATTCAAGAAAGACCGTCTGGAAGTTTTCCGGTGAAGCCAAAGTCGATGATAAAATCTGCGCCGAAGCCAATTTCAGCGCCATGCTGATGGACGATGCTGGTTAACTCCACACTCGTCATTCCGGCGAAAGCCGGAATCTTCCAGATTAAATGAACAAGATCCCGGTCTGCACCGGGATGACGCTATTGCTAAGGTTTGTAACGTTTCGCAATAATCCGTGATTTGTCTCTAAGGCGCGGAATTCCTACAATAGTGGAAGATTTATAAAGGATTGTTAAATGAGTTCTGGAATTCATCCCACAGCCATTATTGAAGACGGCGCACAAATCGGAAAAGACGTCACCATTGGGCCTTATTGCATTATCGGGCCGCATGTGTCGCTGGGTGATGGCGTGACCTTAAAGGCGCATGTTGTGGTCGAAGGCCATACCAGCATCGGCGAAGGAACGATCATATATCCTTTTGCTTCCATAGGATCAGCGCCGCAGGATTTGAAATTTAAAGGCGAAAAATCAGAGCTGATTATCGGCAAGAATAACACCATCCGCGAGCATGTCACCATGAACCCCGGCACCGAAAGCGGCGGGATGAAAACGATCATTGGTGATAATGGCCTGTTCATGGTCGGCGTTCATATCGCCCATGACTGTATTATTGGCGATCATGTGATTATGGCGAATAATGCCACGCTCGGCGGTCATGTGGAAGTTGGCGACCATGCTCTGCTTGGCGGTCTGTGCGGCGTCCATCAATTCGTACGGATCGGGGCCTATGCCGTTATTGGCGGCCTCACGGGTATTGTTGATGATGTTATTCCCTATGGCCGTGCCAAGGGTGGTAAAGGTTATCTGTCGGGTCTGAATTTGGTTGGGTTGGAGAGAGCCAATTTCAGCAAGGAGCAGATTAAAAAAATACAAAAAGCGTTTAATGCCTTGTTCACCGGAGAGGGCAATTTGAGCGAACGTATGGAGTCAGTGGCAAAAGAATACGCGGATGATGATCTGATCATGGAAATTATCCGCTTTGCCGACGGAAAAGATAAGTTCGGACTATGTCAGCCCAAAAAGAAAGCAGCCTGAAAAGCGAAATCCCCATCTTAGGGATTATTGCCGGCGGCGGAAGCCTGCCGCAGCGTCTGGCTCAAGCCTGTGAGGGTTTTGGGTTAGAGACGTTCATGGTGGCTTTTGACGGCCATACGGATACGGGCATTCTTGAAGGCCGCGCCCATATGGTAGGGCGTCTTGGCGCGGTCGGGCAGATCATCAAGACCCTCAGAGCCCATAACATCAGAGACCTTGTCTTGATCGGCTCCATAAAGCGGCCGCATTTTAGTGAATTGCGCCCCGATCTTTTTACGGCGGGCTTTATGTTGCGCCATGGGATGAAGGCGCTGGGTGATAATGATATCCTTTCCACCATTCGTGATGAGCTGGAAAAAGAGGGTTTTACTCTGCATGGCGTGCATGAATTCGTTGACGATTTATTGACGCAGGAGGGCGCTCTGGGAAAATACAAGCCCGGCAAGGCCGACTGGGTTGATATTGAGCGCGGCCTTGATATCTCGCAAAGGATTGGCTCTCTGGATGTAGGTCAGTCTGTGATTGTCCAGGGCGGCATTGTTCTGGGTGTCGAGGCGGCAGAAGGCACGGATGAGCTTATTCAGCGTTGTGCCCTTCTGAAACGAAAAGGTCCCGGTGGTGTTTTGGTTAAAACCTGCAAGCCGCAACAGGACAGGGACTTTGATTTACCGACCATCGGCCCGGATACGATTGAAAATGCCGCCGCTGCGGGGCTGGCTGGCATTGCGGTTCATGCCGGTCATTCTCTCCTGGTTGATCCGCAAAAGGTTGCAGAAATCGCTGACCGCAACAAAATGTTTGTCATCGGTCTTGATGTTGAGAACCATGGGCCGGGGCAGGGCAGTTCATGAAAATATTTCTTATAGCCGGCGAAGCATCGGGGGACACCATCGGGGCTGTCCTTATAGAGGCACTGAAAGAGCAGATTCCTGGTGATGTTCAGTTTTCCGGCATTGGCGGACCGTTGATGAAAGACGCAGGGCTTGATGTTCTTTTGCCGATGGATCAACTGAACGTGATGGGTTTTTTCGAACTTATTCCGGCCCTGCCCAGGCTATATAAAATCTATCAGGCGACGCTGGCGGAGATTGAAAAACAGGATCCGGATATTGTAGTCACGATTGATCTTCCGGATTTTAACTTTTTTATCGGCAGTGGCCTGAAAAAGCGCGGCAAGAGCAAAGCCAAAATTATTCACTATGTCGCGCCGACCGTCTGGGCCTGGCGGCCAAAGCGAGCGCATAAAATAGCCGCGTTTCTCGACGGCCTGATTTGCCTGCTCCCGTTCGAGCCGGAATATTTTGAAAAGCACGGCCTTAAAACAAAATTTGTTGGTCACCCCATTGCACAAGAGGTACAGGATGGTGACGGCGATGCCTTTAAGAAAAGCAAGGGAATTCCGGGTGATGCCAAAGTGGTTGGCCTTTTGTTTGGCAGCCGGGAAAGTGAAATAAAACGTCACGGCGCAATCATGAAAGAGACCATGCTGCATTTGCGTGAAAAGCACGACAATATTTATGTCGTCGTGCCGACTTTACCGCATATGGAGTATCACGTTCTCAATCTGTTGGAAGATTTTGATTTTCCGAGCTATGTCGTCAAGGAGAAAGAGTATAAATGGGATGCGTTTGCTTCTCTTGATGTTGCGCTTGCGGTATCGGGGACAGTGGCGCTGGAGCTGGCCTATAAGGGCGTGCCGCATGTTATTTTGTACCGGATGAATCCGCTGAACTGGCAAATCGCCAAATTTGTGATCAAAGTCCGTCACGCCCATCTGGCCAATATCATGATGAAAGAAACGGTGGTGCCGGAGTTTTTGCAACATCAATGCAAGCCCGATAAAATCGCAGAAGATATTTTAAAGCTCATGGATGATCCGGAGGCGATTGCTGCCGAGCAAGCCGCATTTGAAAAGCTGCGCGAGATGCTGAACACCGGGGACGACGAAAGCTCTTCTGCCAAAGCCGCACGCTTTGTTCTTGAAATTACTAAGGGCTAGTTACTTCCGTTTATCAATCGGCACGTAAGGGCGCTCCGCCGGACCGGTGTATAGCTGGCGCGGCCTTCCGATACGCAAAGACGGCTCTTCGATCATTTCCTTCCATTGCGATATCCAGCCCACGGTCCGTGCCAAAGCAAACAAAACGGTAAACATGGAAGTCGGAAAGCCCATCGCGCGCAGGATAATCCCGGAATAAAAATCAACATTGGGGAAGAGCTTGCGGTCGACGAAATATTCATCTTCGAGCGCAATGCGCTCCAGCTCCATAGCAATTTCCAGCATCGGATCATCAACACCAAGATCAGCCAGAACCTCATCGGCGGCGCTTTTGAGCACTTCGGCACGCGGGTCGCGGTTTTTATAAACGCGGTGACCAAAGCCCATCAGACGGAACGGGTCGTCCTTGTCTTTGGCGCGTTTGATAAATTCCGGGATATTTTCTTTGGTACCAATCTCATCGAGCATCTCAAGCACGGCCTGATTGGCGCCACCATGGCTGGGCCCCCAAAGGGATGCAATACCGGACGCAATACAGGCAAACGGATTGGCCTGGGACGAGCCGGCAAGGCGCACGGTTGAGGTTGAAGCGTTTTGTTCATGGTCGGCATGGAGAATAAAGATTTTATCCATGGCACTGGCCAGAACCGGATTGACCTTGTAGGGCTCGGCGGGCAGGGCGAAGCACATATAAAGGAAATTCTCGGCAAAATTAAGATCATTGCGCGGATACATAAAGGGCTGACCGACGGAATATTTATAGGTCATGGCGGCCAGGGTCGGAATTTTGGCAATCAGACGATGCGCAGACAGATCGCGTTGCTCCGGGTCCCAGATATCCAGCGAGTCATGATAGAATGCGGACAGCGCTCCAACCACGCCGCACATGATAGCCATCGGATGCGCATCACGGCGAAAACCTCTGTAAAAATAATTGATCTGCTCGTGTACCATCGTATGGGTGGTGATGGAATATTCAAACGCCTCGAATTCTTTCTGGCTCGGCAGATCGCCGTAAAGCAGAAGATAAGCCGTCTCCAAAAAACTGCTTTTTTCCGTGAGTTCTTCAATTGTATAGCCGCGATGCATCAAAATGCCTTCTTCGCCATCAATATAGGTCAGGCGGGATTTACAGCTGCCTGTCGCGGTAAAGCTGGGATCAAAGGTGAAATGCCCGGTTTCGGCGTAAAGTTTGCGCACATCAATGACCGGCGGGCCGCATGTGCCTTCGACAACCGGAAGCTGGACGCTGTCCCCGGTTTCATCATTGGTGAGGGTAAAGGTCTTCTGGTCGGCTTCGGGTTTTTCTTTGGCCATGATAGGGGCTCCGTTTACGGATAAGAGGAAGGGGCGTCAGGACAACGCAGGAATTCTACGCTAAAGGATAGTACGAAATGGGTGAAATATCAATCTATCGATGCCTGAAGGCGCGCGCATGTCTCCTCGCGGCCCAAAATGGCGCAGGCATGGAAGATGGATGGGGAAACGGTGGTGCCGGTGAGCGCAGCGCGTAGCGGCATGGCGACTTTTCCGAGTTTGCCTTCTTTGAGGTCATCGGCAATTTTTTTGCAGGTGTCCTGGATGGACTCGGCGCTAAAATCGTCTAAATTTTCCAGGGCCGTTTTAAGCGCTTCCAAAACATCGGCGGCGTCTTCCAAAGTCTTTTGTGCCTTTTCATTATAATCGAACGGAAGTTCCTTGGCGTAGAACGCGCCTTCCTGCGCAAACTGGATCAGGGTTTTGGCGCGCTCTTTTAATTCATCCGCGCCCTGCATGAGACGCTCTTTTGCTGTGTCGCTTAATTCCCCATCAAAAAACGGCGTGGCCAGCTCAATCAGCCGGGTGTTATCGGCCTCGTTCATGTAATGCGCATTCAGGCTCTCCAGCTTGGCGAAATCAAATTTCGCGGCGGCCTTGCCGATGCCCTCTAAATTGAACCATTCAATCGCTTGCGCAGTTGGGATAATTTCGTCATCGCCATGACCCCAGCCGAGGCGCAATAAATAATTCCGCATCGCTTCGGGCAGATAACCCATATCGCGGTATTCCTCTACGCTTGTCGCGCCGTGGCGTTTGGAGAATTTCCCGCCATCCGGACCATGGATCAGCGGCAGATGCGCAAATTCCGGCACGTCCCATTCCATGGCGTTAAAAATTACCTTCTGCCGGAAGGCATTATTAAGGTGATCGTCACCGCGCAAAATATGCGTGATGCCCATGTCAAAATCATCCACGACAACAGAGAGCATATAGGTCGGGCTACCATCAGAGCGCAGGATAATAAAATCATCGAGATTATCATGGGTGACGGTAACGCTGCCCTGCACATGATCTTCAATCGTGCTCGCGCCTTCAAGCGGCGCTTTGATGCGCACAACAGGCTCAATATCTTTTGGTGCATCGGCTGGGTCACGATCACGCCAGCGGCGATCATAAAAAGTGGGTTTGCCTTCGGCCTTGGCTTTGTCGCGCATCTCCTGCAGTTCTTCCGGACTGCAATAGCAGTAATAGGCTTTGCCTTCTTTAACCAGCTGCGCGGCGACTTCCTTGTGGCGCTCTGCTTGTGAAAACTGCGATACAATCTCTCCATCCCAGTCCAGCTCCAGCCATTCAAGGCTGCGAATAATCGCCTCGACTGCTTCTTCGGAATGGCGCTTGCGGTCGGTGTCTTCGATCCGTACCACGAATTTTCCACCGTGATGACGCGCAAACAGCCAGTTAAACAGGGCTGTACGGGCATTGCCGATATGCATAAAACCGGTCGGCGAGGGTGGAAAGCGGGTCACGACACTCATTGTTTAGGGTCCAAACTTATGGTTTATTGTTTTTCTATCAAAGGGATAGCATGACCACCATAACAAAGAAAAGCATTGGTTTCGTGCCACCGGCTGTTTTGAACAGCTGGAAAGAAGATCTGTACGAACAACTGGCTTTGCAAAAAGACCGGCTGATCCTGTGGTGTCCGGTCTTTCTGGCGCTCGGCATTGGATTTTATTTCTCCCTTTCGTTAGAGCCGCCTTTGGTGGTGGGGCTGGTTTTTGCAGCTATTAGCTATGCTTGTTTGCTGCTGGTCTGGCCTTTGAAAGAGATACGAAGGCTGCTCTGGCTGGTCGCGATGGCTGTGGCCTTTACGGTAACGGGCTTTACGGCGGCGCAAATTCGTACCGCTAATGTTTACACGCCGATGCTGGTTAAGAAGCTGGGGCCGGTCGATGTGACCGGGACGGTTCATAGTATCGAAGATCTGGGCGAGGAAACCGGCAGCCGGGTTATGCTCTCGAAGCTGGAGATTGAAAGGCTGGAGCCCGATGACACGCCGCGCTTTGTCCGCCTCAGGCTGCGCAAGGATGAGGGGCTGGCCGCCGGGCAAAGGGTCAGGGTTCTGGCCGAGCTCAACCCGCCATCGCCGCCGGTGATGCCGGGCGCGTTTGATTTCCAGCTTTATTCTTATTTTCGCGGTATTGGCGCGGTTGGCTTTATCTATACTGCGCCGGAAATTCTGGAAGGCCAGCAATTGGGCGCGGCAGAACTCTTGCTGGAAAAGCTGCGTCTGGCCGCTGTCGGGCGCATTCAGGACCATCTGGAATATCCCGAAGCCGGTGTTGCCATGGCGCTGATGACCGGCAAGCGAAAGGCGATCAGCGAGGAAGACCAGGAAGCCATGCGCGCGGCGGGCCTTGCCCATATGCTGGCGATTTCGGGGCTGCATGTCGGGCTGGTGGCCGGGGTTTTGTTCTTCTTCTCGCGGCTGATTATGGCGCTGTTTCCGGGGCTTGCCTTGCGCCACCCGATCAAGAAATACGCGGCCGGGCTCTCTATTCTAGGGGCGCTGGCCTATACGTTGCTGGTCGGTGCGCCCGTGCCGACGCAAAGGGCAATGATGATGACCGGGATTGTGCTGATGGCGATTATTATCGACCGTACGGCGATATCGCTGCGACTGGTGGCGTTTGCCGCGTTTGTGGTGCTTCTGATTGCGCCGGAATCGCTGCTCTCGGCCAGCTTTCACATGTCTTTTGCCGCGGTGGTGGCGCTGGTGGCGTTTTATGAATGGCTCAGGCCGACGTTGTCACGCTGGTATAGCGGCGCGGGATGGGTGCGCAAACTGGCGCTTTATTTTGTTGGTGTGTCGCTGACCAGCCTGATTGCCGGGCTGGCGACAGGTATGTTCGCGCTCTATCATTTCCAGCGTTTTGCACTTTACGGGCTTTTGGGAAATCTTGCGGCGGTTCCCATTCTGGCGTTTGCGATTATGCCGATGGTGGCGCTGTCTGGTTTTGCCATGGTGTTCGGGCTTGAGGCCCTATCGCTTGCCATCATGGAGCAGGGGATTGCCGCCATTTTGGAGATTGCGCACTGGGTGGCGGGGATGGAGGGGGCGGTTTTGCTGCTGCCCGCCTGGCCGCTCTCGGCGCTGGTGAGCTTTGTTTTTGCCAGCTTGTTTTTTATGCTCGGCAGGGGTTGGTTGAAGGCGGTGGCTTTTCCATTTTTGCTGGCAGGAATAATAGTAATTTCACTTTATAAACAACCAGATATACTAATTTCTTCAAGTTATAAGTTAATTTTTTACCAAACAGAAAATGACCTGTACGTGTCGGCAAAGAACACAGATCGGTTTACTTTGGAGAGCTGGGAACGCCTGATGGGTGTGGAAGAAGGAGAGTCCGTTAAGTGGCCGAAAGAAGGTGATCTGGAGGGTTTGCGATGCGGCGAGCATGGCTGTCACATTGAGCTAAAAGGGCAAAAAATTGCCTTTTCCCGCAATCCGCAGGGGCTGGAGGAAGATTGCGCCTGGGCGGATATCCTGATTGCGCCCGACCCGGTTGATAAATGGCATTGCGCGGCCGGGGTTGTGGTCGATAAATTTGATACCTGGCGCGGCGGCAGCCATGCGCTCTGGCTGGGGGAGAATGGCACCACCATCAAAACCGCCGATGAACTGCGCGGCGTTAGGCCGTGGGTAGCAGGAAAATAGCACGCAGAGTGCGCAGAGATTAATACAAAAATCGTCATTCCCTGAATTTTAGCTCGCGAAAATTCTAAGGGAATCCACCTATAGCACATGGATCGCCTTAGAATTCGTTTTACGAATTCAGGCGATGACAATAAATGAATATCCGTATTTATCTGCCTGCCCGCCGAAGCCCGAAGGGCGTAGGCTGGTTGGTTCAAACCCTTAATGATATGACCGCATCAGGCTAACCAGTTTGCCCTGGATTTGCACGCGCTCCGGCTCGAGCACACGGGGCTCATAATCGTCATTTTCCGGCTCAAGTACGATTTTGCCACCGGCGCGGCGCAGGCGTTTTAATGTGACTTCCTCACCATCGACCAGCGCGACAACAATCGTGCCGTTTTCGGCCGTGTCGCATTTGCGAATAATCACCGTGTCATGGTCGTTAATCCCGGCCTTGATCATGGAATCGCCATCGACGGTCAGGGCGTAATGCTCCCCATTTCCGACCAGGCTGGGCGGTATCTGGATATTGTTGCCCTCCTGATTGATAGCCTCAATCGGAGAGCCAGCAGCGATTTTGCCGCAAAGCGGAATTTCCTCGAGGGCAGAATCATTGCTAACAGCTATAATATTACGAGTTGCCTGAGCGGCGGCGCTGGTATCATTGCCGGCGGGCTTAAAGCCATCGGGGAGCTTTTTGACCTCTAAAGCGCGCGCACGGTGGGGCAGGCGCTCAATATAGCCGCGCTCCACCAGCCCGGAAATCAGGCGGTGAATGCCGGATTTGGATTTCAGACCCAGCGCGTCCTTCATTTCATCAAAAGAGGGCGCTATATCGCCCTGTGACATACGTTCATGGATAAAAAGCAGTAAATCGCGCTGTTTTCGAGTTAACATCCGTTTCTTCCCCTTAACAAATTAACTTATAGCTGCTTGGCTTTATTCTCTGACAGCGTTGCTTCGCTCCTAAAGTAGGCCTTCTACTCGTCGTCGCTCGCGCCTTGTCAGAAAATAAAGCCAAGCAGCTATATATCAGTATCGTTTTACACAATATACACTATTTGTTCTATTTTAGTTCACGGTCTGTGTCAACTATTTTGTAATTAAATTTCGTACAGCCTCTTCGATATTATCCTGTTTCATCAGGCTTTCACCGACCAGAAATCCCCTGAAACCGGAGGCTTGCAGGGATTCTATGTCCTCATGCGAGCCAATACCGCTCTCGGATACCTTGAAAATATGATCGGGGATGGATGCGGCGAGGCTCTGGGAGGTCTGGATATCAACCTCGAGGGTTTTGAGATCGCGGTTGTTGATGCCGATCATCGCCGGGTTGAGCGCCAAAGTCCGCTCCAGCTCGGCCTGGTCATGCACTTCGACCAGTACATCCATGCGCAATTCTTCCGCCGCGGCATAAAGGCTTTTGACTTGGTCATCGTCCAGAGCGGCCATGATGAGCAAAATACAATCCGCACCCAGTGCCCGCGATTCGTATATCTGGTACTCATCGAGCATAAAGTCTTTGCGCAGGACGGGCAGGGAGACAGCCTCTTTAATCTGGGTAAGGTGTTCGTCTGCGCCCTGAAAAAACGGCTCATCGGTTAAAACGGAAACACAGGCCGCGCCGGCCTTTTCATAGGCTTTGGCAATTTCCACCGGATCAAAATTTGCACGAATGACGCCTTTGCTGGGGGAGGCTTTTTTGACCTCGGCAATCAGGGAGAGCGGCATTTTATTCATCAGTGCGCCCATAAAACCGCGCGATGGCGGTAGATCGGCAACCTTGTATTTAAGATCGTCGAAGCTCTCTTTCGATTTTTGCGCTTCGATGTGCTCTTGCTTGCGCGCGCAGATTTCTTCGAGCTTGCTCATGTTGCACTTTCTTGTGTAAATGCCCGGTATTGTTCGAGCGTGTCTTTGGCCCTGCCTTCATCAATAGCAGAAGCGGCCAGTGCAACGCCATCTTTTACGCTCATGGCTTTGCCATGAATGAGCAGAACAGCGGCGGTATTGGCCAGAACAATATCGCGGTAAGCGCTTTGTTCGCCATCCAGCAAGGCTATTAGCGCTGCGGCATTTTCTTCTGCGTTGCCGCCGAGCAGGTCATCGGGGTTCGAAGTCCCCAGTCCGAAATCATCGGGGGTGAGGGTTTTTTTGCTAACGTCACCGTCTTCAAGCACGGCGATTTGTGTCGGCCCGGTCGTGGTAATTTCATCCAGCCCGTCGCTGCCGTGGACAATCCAGGCGCGCTCGGTTCCGAGCGCATTCAGTGTCTGCGCCATTGGTACCAGCCATTTGGCATCAAAAACGCCGATCAGCTGATATTTCGTCCCCGCCGGATTGGCGAGCGGGCCAAGGAGGTTAAAGATGGTGCGCCGTCCAAGTTTTTTGCGCACCGGCACAACATGTTTCATCGCGCTGTGATGAGCAGGGGCCATCAGGAAAGCGAAATTGAATTTCTGAAGAGCCTCTTCAAGTTTTTCTTTCGGCACATCAAGGTTGATCCCGAGCGCTTCCAGCACGTCCGCCGCACCGGATTTGGAACTGGCGGCGCGGTTGCCGTGCTTGGCCACTGGAACACCGCAGGCGGCACTGACCAGCGCGACAGCAGTCGAAATATTATAGGTGCCAACGCCGTCGCCACCGGTGCCGCAACAATCGACGGCATCATCGGGCGCATTGATCTTAAGCGCTTTTTCGCGCATGACTTTGGCCGCGCCGGTAATCTCTTCTACGGTTTCTCCGCGCTCGGCAAGTTCCACCAGAAACGCCGCCATATCATCTTCGGCCATCTCACCGCTCATGATGGCGTTCATGGTTTCAATCATTTGGCTTTCGGATAGAGAGGCACTCATAACATCTCCACGAAGTTCTTCAGCAGCGCATGGCCGTTATCCGTGGCGATGCTTTCGGGGTGGAACTGCACGCCGTGGATTTGTTTGTCTTTGTGTTTGAGGCCCATAATGATTCCATCATTCGTTTCGGCTGTGATTTGTAAATCACCGGGCAGCGTGTCGCGCTCGACAATCAGGGAATGATAGCGTGTTGCGGTAAAGGAGGTATCCAGTCCGTTAAAGACGCTTTGACCCTCGTGCTTGATATCCGAAACCTTGCCGTGCATTGGCTCCGGCGCGCGGATCACCTTGCCGCCAAAGACCTGGCCGATGCATTGATGACCGAGACACACACCCAAAAGCGGGATGTTTTCATTCGCCGCTTTTGCCACCAGTTCCAGGCAGATACCGGCATGACCCGGATCGCTCGGGCCGGGAGAGATGACAATCCCTTTCGGGTTCATTCCGATGACCTCATCCGCAGTAATTTTGTCATTGCGGTGGACATCGCTACCCACCCCCAGATCGCCGAAATACTGCACGAGGTTAAAGGTAAAGCTGTCGTAGTTATCAATTAGAACAATCATGGCTTTCGTTATCGCGTGTTTGGCTTCTAAAAAGCAAGGGGATAAAGGCCTTTAGGGTGAAATTGAGAAATTTACCTACATCGCAAATATCTGTATGATCAGAGGGTTATGAAGCGCTATGCGAATCCTCGCGGGACCCTCATTTTTATGCTGATAGCCATTCCGATAATGGTTTTCATCGATATGGTGCTGTTCGACGGGCAGAGGCCGTTTGTCGATTATTCCAGCTATACCTCGCCTGAGATTATGCCGAGTGAAGTTTCCGATTATATCAGCGCTGAGTCTGACCGTTCTTATCCTGAGGTTGTTTATCTGCCGCAGCCTGATTCGATTAAAAACGAGAACACCAAAACTGAAACAGAAAAGCCGAAGCCAAAAAAAGAATTTGCCGGGCTCGAAATACCGCCTTTAAAGCGCGCGCCGGGCTCTGAGGCCAGGGTTGTTATCATTATCGACGATATGGGGATGGGCAAAAGCACGGCCAAGCTGATTCCACTGCCGGGGCCGCTGACGCTGTCCTATCTGCCTTATGCCAGGGATTTGTCGAAGCAAACCAAGCTGGCGTATAAATCGGGGCATGAGCTGATGCTTCATATGCCGATGCAGCCATCCAAGAGCGACCTTGATCCGGGGCCGGATGTTTTAACCACGTCTATGGCGGAGAAAGAGTTGAAGGACTCGCTGAACAAAGCGCTCGAGTCTTTTGACGGCTATGTAGGCATTAACAATCATATGGGCAGCAAGCTCACCAGCAATGCTAGGGCGATGAAATGGGTGATGGAGGTTTTAAGAGAGCGAAAATTATTCTTTATTGATTCCAAAACCATCGGCTCTTCTGTCGGGGCGCAAATCGCGGCGTCTTACCATCTGCCTTTTGCCGAGCGCGATGTGTTTTTGGATCATTATACCGATATTGACTCGGTCCGTGCGGCCCTTGGAAAACTCGAAAGGATTGCCAGGCATCAGGGCATCGGGATTGCGATCGGTCATCCCAAGCCCGATACGATTAAGGCTTTGAAGGAATGGCTGCCCACATTAGAGGAAAAGGGGATTAAGCTGGTCCCGGCCAGCGCCGTGGTCAGGAAGCTTGATGCTGTTTCTTTGACTGACTCGTCTGGGATTGCCCCGCCTGATCGACTGCCATCTCGGCGGCTCGAATGATGGCCCGGGCCTTGTTGCAGCTTTCCTGATACTCATATTCGGGATCGCTGTCGGCGACAACGCCGCCGCCCGCCTGAACATGGAGTTTGCCATCTTTAACCAGCGCGGTGCGCAAAGCGATGCAGGTATCCATCGTATTGTTGCTGGAGAGATAGCCGATACCGCCGGCGTAGTAACTGCGGCGGCTTTTTTCCAGCTCGTCAATAATTTCCATTGCTCTGATTTTGGGAGCGCCGCTGACGGTGCCTGCAGGGAATCCTGCGAACAAAGCATCGATAATATCAAAACCATCCCGCAATTTGCCTTCGACATTGGAGACGATATGCATGACATGGGAATATTTCTCGATTGTAAACTGATCTGTGACTTCGACGCTGCCAATTTCAGCAACACGGCCGATATCGTTGCGCCCGAGATCGAGCAGCATTAAATGCTCGGCGCGTTCTTTTTCATCGTTCAGGAGATCCTCAGCCAGCTGTTCATCTTCTTCCTTTGTTTCTCCGCGCGGGCGCGTTCCGGCAATCGGGCGGATGGTAACTTTGCCATCCCTTACCCGCACCAGAATTTCCGGGCTTGAACCGACCAGCGAGAAATCCTTAAAGCCGAGATGGAACATGAACGGTGAGGGGTTAAGGCTGCGAAGGCTGCGGTACAGCTCAAATGACGGCAGATCGAAATCAGTGGTGAAACGTTGAGATGGTACCACCTGGAAAATTTCACCGGCGCGGATATGCTCTACCGCTTGTTTAACCGTTTCGTGGTATTCGTCTTGCGATGTGTTTGAGGCAACCACAAGCGGGGTTTTAAGCTCCGTGCTGTGGGAGGTGAGCTCAGAGGATAAAGGCGCATTTAATTTTTCAAGAGAGCTTTCCAGTCTTTCACAGGCCTCGCTGTATATCTCTTCAGCGCTTTGTTTGGAGCTTTGCGCGTGCTGGTAAACCGGCGTTACCAAAATCAAAACATTCTTTACATTGTCGAAGATCGCCAGAACGGTTGGACGGATCATCATGCTTTCAGGAATATTAAGATCGTCCGGATTTTCGTCAGGAATATCCTCGATCAGCCGTATCATATCGTAGCCGAGATAGCCAAACAGGCCCGACACAGCCATGGGCGGTATATCGGAATCAACAACGTCAATATGAGAGTCTTTGATGAGCTTGCGAATGGATTCCAGCGGCGCGGTGTTATAAAGCTCCCAGCTGCCGTAATCATTCCACATATCAACTTCGCCGCCGCGGCATTCCCAGATGGTGTCGGGTTTATAGCCGATGATAGAATAGCGTCCCAATACGTCGCCGCCTTCGACGGATTCGAGCAAAAAGGAATAATCTTCATCGCCGCAAAGCTTCAGGTAAGCCGAAACGGGAGTCTCTAAATCAACCGATACCCGGCTCCAGACCAGCTGGGTTTTTCCTGTATCGTAGTTGTTTTTAAAATCAGGGGGTGAAGGGAAGAATTCTGCTGTCATTATAATTCACTACCAGGTCCATATAATCTACCCAGTAAGTCGCTATTAATAACCACGCCATAGTTTTGCTGTTTGTTGTTGATATAGGCTTGAAAAACTTCATTCTGGCCGCCAGTTGCCAGGTTTTTTGATAAAGCTTTCGTTTTTTCTTCATCTTCGCCTTCGGGAAAGGAAAAGGATTTTACTTCCACAAGCGCGCTGCCGTCTTGTGTTTCTATCAAAGCATAGCCGTGGACCGGTGCATCAAAGATGATGTTTACTGCGCGGCTATTCAAAGGAGCAGGGGCTTCGCCCTGACGTTTAACCTTGCTCAGGCTTTTTACAGTTTTCCCTTGTTCTCTGGCCAGGCCCTTCAGGCTTTTTTCTGATGATTCCACTGCGCTTAACAACGCCATCACCCGCATTCTGTTTTCGATGCGGCGCTGGTCTTCGTTCCATTTCTTTTCAATTTCCGCGCGCATTTCAGCAAAAGGCGTGTAGGTTTTAGGCTGGATTTTTTCAACATGAATGGCCAGGAATGCACCGTCGGACATTTCCATCATCGCCGAAGTTTCACCCTCCAGCAATTCAAAGGCTGTTTCTAAAATCGTGACGCGATTGGTCTCGTGGTCTTTGAGGGCATCTTTTTCGTCCGCACCCTGACCAAAACTGTTAAAGACGGGCAGGGCAATCGTGTTGACCTCGACCTCCTGTTTGATTTCTTCGAGCGACGCACCGCCAGCCAGCAGATCGTCAATAGCATTGGCCAACTCATAAAGCTGGTCGGATAATTTAATTTGCTGGAACTCTTCTTTGAGATCCTTTTTGACAGATTCAAAAGATTGCGTTGAAGGCGGAATAATATCCTTCAGCACAATCACATGCCAGCCAAGCGCAGTCTGCACCGGGCCGCCTGCATCCCCTTTACCGGCTTTAAAGGCTATTTCTGCGATTTCAGGCAGCATGCCGTCTTCTTCAAAATCCTGCGCTTCGATATAGGCGCTGTCTTCCCCTGTTTCGGCTTTGATGGCTCCTTTTAGGGACTTGCCGCTCTGAACGGCTTTCAGAACCGCCGCCGCTTCTTCTTCGGTGCTTAAGATAGACTGCTCCAGCTTGCGTTTTTCTGGCACTTTATAAGCTTCAATATTGTCGTCATAGGCAGCGCGAAGCTCCTCTTGCGTAATATCAATCGTCGCCTTGAGCTTTTCATCATTGATGCTCAGCAATATGACGTTGCGGGTTTCGGCTTGCGCATAGTTTTCCTTCATCGCGCCATAGAGCGCTTCGAGCTGGGCGCCGCTGGGTGCTTTGATGTCTTTTAGTTCCTTGTCAGGGAAAACCACAATATCGATATCACGCTGCTCGCTTTGGAATAAAAATATATCTTCAGCCATATCATCTGAAACCAAAGAGGACCCGCCACGAAGCGCGCGCATTAAAAGGCCGTTACCAACCTCACGGCCAATCGTGGACACAAAAGTTCCTTCCGACATGCCCTGGCTAAATAAAATCTGGTCGAGCACCTCTTGCGTGCTGCGCCCGCCCAGAGCCATCGGCTCAACTATTTTATTAATCTCAGCAGCTATATGTTTTCTGCCGACATTAATGCCGATCTTTCGGGCGGATTGCTGCACCAAAAGACCCTGAATTTCACTGTTTAAAAACTGGTCTACATAGCCGAGCTTATAAGCTTCGCCTGGTGACATGCCGAGGCGTTGCAGCGTTCTTCTTAAGGAACGGTCAAAGGATATGGCCTGGATTTTGGTCTTGCCGACGCGCCCAATGTCACTTTTTGAGATGCCGCCACGGAAAAAACCGCCAACATCTGTCATGACAAGGCCACCGGCCGCCAGAACCAATGTCCCCATTAAGAAAAATTTTAATATGCCGGATGACGCGCCTTTGCGCAGAGATTGCATTGCCATGATAAAAAACTTCTGTCCTAAATGTTTTCAAATCGTTTTCGATGATGCACTATAAGAACCTGCAATCAAAGGAGCAACCATGAAAAAGCTTATTGCGGGTAACTGGAAGATGAACGGCTCCTGGGCCGAAGCCAGAATTCTTACGGAAAAAATACTAGAGGGCATTGCAGCTGACAAAGGCGTTGCCGATACATGCGAATTTGTGATTTTTCCTCCTTTTGTCCATCTCGGGGTGGTGAAAGAGTCGCTGACCGACCCGGACTCACCGCTGACTTATGGGGCGCAGGATTGTGGCCTGCATGAAAATGGGGCCTATACTGGCGAGGTTTCAGCCGAGATGATCCGCGATTTTGCCTGTGAATATGTGATTGTCGGCCATTCCGAGCGCCGGGAATACCACCATGAAACCAATGAAATCGTAAAACAAAAGGCCGCTATCGCCGATAGCAATGGCCTCAAGGTCATTATTTGCGTCGGTGAGAAGGAATCTGAGCGCGAGGCGGGGCAACATAAAGAGGTTGTCGGTGCGCAACTGGTTGAATCCATGCCTGAAAACGCCAGCGTTGAGAATACGGTGATTGCTTATGAGCCGGTCTGGGCCATCGGAACCGGTAAAACCGCCAGCGTAGATGATGTCCGGGAAATGCACGGATTTATACGGCAACAGCTGGGTGAGCGCTTCGAAGAGCCTGAAAGAGTGCGCATTTTATACGGTGGATCAATGAAGCCGGATAATGCGAGGGACTTGTTAGCCACAGATAATGTTGATGGGGGGCTGATCGGCGGCGCCAGTCTTGATGCGGAAGCCTTTTTAGCTATTGCGAAATCTGCCTAAACGTAATAAGTAAAGGGTCCATGGAATCTGTTGTTCTTGTTATTCATCTGTTTTTAGCCCTTGCCATTATCGGGTTGGTCCTGCTTCAGCGCTCTGAAGGGGGCGGTCTTGGTATTGGCGGCGGTGGTATGGGCAATTTTGCCTCGGCCAAAAGCGCAGCCAACATGCTCTCGCGGGCCACGGCGATATGTGCTTTTGCCTTCTTTTCCACCAGCTTGTTGCTGGCTATTTTGGCAGGAACGCATAGCAAGGAAAAACAGGGGATTCTGGAAGCGCTGGGGACAAATGCCCCGAATGTTCTGGAAGAGACAGCAGAAGAAAATGGCAATACGGCAGAAGGCATCAAAATTGATGAGGATGGGGCTATAACCATTCCGTCAGCGCCGATCGCCGAATAGGGTTACGTTTTTACATGACAAGATATATTTTTATTACGGGCGGAGTCGTTTCCTCATTGGGGAAAGGGCTAGGCTCCGCTGCGCTTGGGGCGCTATTACAGGCGCGGGGCTATAAGGTCCGGCTGTGTAAACTCGACCCCTATCTGAACGTCGATCCCGGTACGATGAGCCCGTTCCAGCATGGCGAGGTCTATGTTACCGATGATGGCGCGGAAGCCGATCTTGATCTCGGGCACTATGAGCGCTTCACAGGTGTGCCGGCGCGGGCCTCGGATAACACCACCACGGGGCGTATCTATACCAGCGTGCTACAAAAAGAGCGGCGCGGCGATTATCTCGGTGCGACCATCCAGGTTATTCCCCACATCACCAATGAAATTAAAGACTTCATCGCCGAGAAAGAAGGCACAGCGGATTTCGTTTTGTGTGAGATTGGCGGTACGGTCGGCGATATTGAAAGTCTGCCGTTTCTCGAGGCCATCCGCCAGTTCGGCAATGAAGTCGGGGACGAGCGCGCGCTTTTTATTCATGTGACCCTGCTGCCTTATATTCCGGCGGCGGGAGAGCTCAAAACCAAGCCGACCCAGCATTCGGTCAAGGAACTGATGGGCTCCGGGATCAGGCCGCAAATCCTGCTCTGTCGCGCCGATCGTGAGATCGAAGAAGATGAGCGCCGCAAGATTGCCCTGTTTTGTAATATTGATTACGCCAAGGTTATTCCTGCGCTTGATGTGTCCTCGATCTATGAAGTGCCGCTGACTTATCACGCAGAAGGGCTGGACAAACAGGTGATGGAGAGTTTCGGGATTAAAGATATTCCCGATCTCGATCTGTCTATCTGGCACGATATCGTCGCGCGTGTCAAAGCGCCGGAAGGCGAGGTCAAAATCGCAATTGTCGGCAAATACACCGATCTCACCGACAGTTATAAATCGCTGAATGAGGCGCTGACCCATGGCGGCATTGCCAATAGCGTTAAAGTGAAGCTGAAATTCGTTGAATCCGAATTGTTTGAAAGTGAAGACCCTGCCGATCACCTGGGTGGCGTGCATGGTATTTTGGTGCCCGGCGGCTTTGGTGAGCGCGGCGCCGAAGGCAAGATTAAAGCGGTGCAATATGCGCGCGAGCGAAAAATTCCTTATTTCGGTATTTGCTTTGGTTTGCAGATGGCGGTGATCGAAGCGGCACGAAATTTATGCGGGATCAAAGATGCCACCTCCAGCGAGTTTGAGGACAAAGGCACCCATATCATCGGGCTGATGACCGAATGGGAAAAGGGCGGCAAGAAAGAAAAACGCGGCGACGACACCGATAAAGGCGGCACGATGCGGCTGGGGGCCTATCCGGCGAAACTGGTGAAGGGCTCCAGGGTTGCTGAAATTTATGACACCACCAAAATCAGTGAGCGCCACCGCCACCGCTATGAGGTCAATATCAATTACAAAGATGAGCTGGAGAAGCAGGGGATCAAATTCTCCGGCCTGTCACCGGACGGCAAATTACCCGAAATTATCGAGCTGGAAGATCACCCCTGGTTTATCGGTGTGCAGTTCCACCCGGAGCTAAAGTCCAAACCCTTCGATCCGCATCCGCTGTTTATATCCTTCATTAAGGCGGCGGTGGAACAAAGCCGTCTTGTGTAGCTATTGACTGTTCAAACCTTTGAATGGCTGCGTTAACCATTATGCTTCGAGACGACAATAAGCCTTTTTCTTGAGCTACTTTGATAATGTCCTGGGCTGTCTGGTTGGTCATGATGGCATAATCCGTATCATCCCAATTTTTTGTTACAAAAAACCACCTGGACTCATAGCTTTGAGGAAGTGCAACAACTGATAGTACGTTTCTATCTGGAGACCATCGCAATTGAAAGTCTACATTGTTGATGCATTGTATGGCTATGATATCTCGTTTATTTCCAAAGAACGCCTCAGGGCTACCAATAGGCTGTGCATCCTGATCTCTTGTTTGTGCTCCGTATTCTTGTGTAACTAAACTCATGATAATCTCCAACTTCAGCGATACTGATTACATAACAATAAAGACTATTAAAAGCAAGAAAATTCCCCCTCTAACACTACGGAATATACCAGCATATATGCTTTCATAATGATGCCGTATGTGATAGCATATCTGTATTATGACTTTCGTGGTAATTGATACAAATGTCTTTATTGGCGCCCTGCTAAACCAGGACGATATCAACCGCAAGGTGCTGGATTATTGCTTTCAGGGCGGTTTACGGCCCCTTATGAGCGATGGCATGTATTTCGAATACGAAACCATGATGGGGCGCAGTTATCTTTTTAAGGACTGCAACTTTATTGAGGGCGAGCGGACAATACTTTTCAATGATTTTTGCTCTATATGCCACTGGATTGACGTCTATTACCGCTGGCGGCCCCATTTCAAGGATGAGGTGGAAAGCCATATGATCGAACTGGCCATTGGCGGTGGCGCAGACCTTATTTTGACATGGAACAAAAAAGATTTGGTGATTGACGATTCAATCGTGAAGGAGCTTTTAATTTTAACCCCGGATGAATTTTTGGAATTAGAAAAAGACAAACAGGAGGCTTAAATGGCGACTTTGACTATCAGAATGCCCGACGATAAAGCCAACCGGCTTAAAATTCTCGCCAGATCGCGCGGGATTAGCGTCAATAAGCTGATCGAGGAATGGGCCACCATGGGCATTGCTGAATTTGATTCCTATGCCAGTTTTCTGGCCCGTTCGACGCGAGGATCACGCGAAAGCGCTCTGGCCGCCATGCGTGAGCTGGAAAACAGGGATCATGAGAGAAAAAGGGAGAGGCGGTCGGGAGACGAGCGCAGGGGCACGGAACGCCCTGAAGCGGAGGTTGCTTCCGAAGAATAAACCCTTGGCCTTTCCGGCTGTAGGCGCTATGAATAGCGCCATGAAAACCGTAAAAATTCAAAATATCGAAATTGCCAATGACAAGCCCTTTACGCTGATTGCCGGGCCGTGCCAGATGGAGAGCCGCGAGCACGCTTTTGAGATGTGTGGCTCGCTTGTAGAGATTACCAAAGAGCTTGGGCTGGGCTTTATTTACAAGACCTCTTTCGACAAGGCCAACCGGACTTCGATCAAAACCCAACGTGGCCTAGGGCTTGAAAAGGCGTTGCCGATCTTTGCCGATCTTGGTAAGGAATTCGGCGTTCCGACCATTACCGATGTCCATCTGCCCGAACATTGCGCCGAAGTCGGTGAAGCCGTTGATGTGCTGCAAATCCCGGCTTTCCTGTGCCGTCAGACGGATTTGCTGATCGCCGCTGCCAAAACAGGCAAAGCAATTAACGTCAAAAAGGGTCAATTCCTTGCGCCCTGGGACATGGAAAATGTCGCCGCCAAAATTTCTGAGAGCGGCAATGACAATATTATGCTGTGTGAGCGCGGTGCGAGTTTCGGTTATAACACGCTGGTCTCAGACATGCGCAGCTTGCCAATTATGGCAAAAACCGGCTATCCGGTGATTTATGATGCCACTCATTCGGTGCAACAACCGGGCGGGCAGGGCACAACATCAGGTGGCGACCGCGAAATGGTGCCGGTTTTGGCAAGGGCTGCGATGGCCGTTGGCGTGGCCGGTGTTTTCATGGAGGTGCATCAGGACCCGGACAATGCGCCCTCGGACGGCCCTAACATGTTGAAATTAAAGGATATAAAATCTTTGTTAAAAGAGCTGCAACAAATAGACAAGATTGCCAAAAACAGGCTATAATAAAGAATAAGCAAAGGAGTTGCTGATTTATGACCACCATACCTGGTGCATCACAGTTTTTGAGCGCGTCGACCCTGGCCAATAGCCGGGGTCTTGCGCCATCTTCTCCCACAGTTCTTAGTCAGGGCGAGTCCACGGCCAGTCTTTTGGAATCGGGCCGTAATGCATTGCGCATAGGCGGCTTTGGTATTTCCTCAGGCGCCAGATCAATCAACAATCAATTCCTCAGCCAGTCCACATCTCTGGGCAATCAGATTTTATCACTGGCCGTTGGTGCCAACGCAACGATAGAAGGGGCACAGCAGCAAATTCTGGCCCTGCGCTCACGTTTTTCCGATGACCAACTTGCGCCGTTTTTACGGGCAGAAGACACTTCCGCCGGGTCCATCGTCGACGAAGAAGTCTAGAATTTCCCTATAAGTTATGGTAGTAAAGGCCTCAGATTATCTGAGATCAAAGGAACTATCATGACCGCCATATTAGATATTCACGCACGCCAAATTCTCGACAGTCGGGGCAATCCGACCGTTGAGGTGGATGTTGTTCTGGAGAGCGGCGCACGCGGGCGGGCTGCGGTACCGTCCGGTGCATCAACCGGGGCCTATGAGGCGGTGGAGCTGCGCGATGGTGATAAAAAGCGCTATGGCGGTAAAGGCGTGAGCAAGGCCGTGAACTACGTGAACACCCAAATTCTCGAAGCTTTGCGCGGCGAAGATGCTGAAGACCAGATGCAAATCGACCGCACCATGATCGATCTTGACGGTACAAAGAACAAAGCGCGGCTCGGTGCCAATGCCATTCTCGGCGTGTCGATGGCGACGGCCAAGGCGATGGCCGATGAGCTGGACGTGCCGCTTTATCGCTATATTGGCGGAGCGCAAGCACATCTTTTGCCGACACCGATGATGAATATCATCAATGGCGGTGCCCATGCCGATAACCCGGTCGATATTCAGGAATTTATGATTATGCCCGTGAGCGCGCCCGATTTTGGTGAGGCTCTACGTGCAGGCGCTGAAATATTCCATGCGCTGAAAAGCGAGCTTTCACAAGCCGGGCTGAATACCAATGTCGGTGATGAAGGTGGTTTTGCCCCGGCGGTGAAATCATCGGAAGAAGCGCTTGATTACATCATGAAATCCATACGCGCCGCCGGATATACCGAAGGCGAGGATATCGTCATTGCGCTCGATTCCGCCTCCACAGAATTTTATAAAGATGGCAAATACCATCTCGATGGCGAGGGCAAAGTGCTGTCATCCGATGAAATGATTCAATATTACAAAGGGCTTTGTGCGTCCTATCCGATTGTGTCGATTGAAGATGGTCTGGCCGAAGACGACTGGGATGGCTGGATTAAATTGACCGAGACTCTGGGTGATCGGGTGCAGCTTGTTGGTGATGATTTGTTTGTGACCAATCCGGAGCGTTTGAAGCAGGGCATTGAAACCAAAGCCGCCAATTCCATTCTTGTGAAAGTTAATCAGATCGGTACGCTGTCCGAAACATTAGAGGCGATCGAAATGGCCAAAAAGGCGGGGTTTGGTATTGTGTTGTCCCATAGATCAGGCGAAACCGAAGATGCAACCATTGCCGATCTTGCCGTGGCCACCAATGCCGGGCAGATTAAAACCGGAAGCCTTTCGCGCTCGGATCGTACGGCCAAATACAATCAATTGCTACGTATTGAAGAAGAGCTGGGATCGTCAGCCGAATATTCCGGCGCGGGGTTTTTACGCGCGCGGCCGCAAAAGTCAAAAAAGAAAAACGCCGCCTAATAATGAGTAAAGGAGAGTACCAATGAAACAGCTACAAAAAATTCTATTCGCCGCCTATGGAGTCACATCTTACATGTTATCCATGGTGGCGTTTGTCTATCTGATGGGCTTTGTCATCGGCATGTTCGTTCCCAAACATATCGATAACGGCGTCGAAACGCCGCTGCTCATGGCGCTGGCGATTAATCTGTTCTGGCTTTTGATCTTCGGCGTGCAGCACACAATCATGGCGCGGCCCGGCTTTAAGCAGTGGTGGCATAAAATTGTGCCGCAACCGATTGAGCGCAGTACCTATGTGCTGATTTCAACGCTTCTCACATTTGGTCTTTTCTGGCAATGGCGGCCGATTGATACGGTGGTCTGGGACTTTAGCGGCAGCGCTATTGGAACAGCAATGCTTGCGCTTTATGTGCTCGGCTGGGGCATTCTTCTGGCCTCGACCTTTATTATCGATCACTTTGATCTGCTGGGTCTAAAGCAGGTCTATTTCAATTTTGTTGATAGAAAACTGAAGCCGCCCGGTTTTCAGGTGAAGCTTTTATACAGGCTGTGCCGCCATCCGATCATGCTGGGCTGGATTGTTTTGTTCTGGGCCACGCCGATGATGAGTGCCGGACATTTGCTGTTTGCCGCTGTCTGGAGCGGCTATATTCTGATCGCTCTGATTTTTGAAGAACGCGACCTTGTCGGCCTTCATGGCGATAAATACAAGCGCTACCAGCGCGATGTGCCCAAGCTTGTTCCTTTTATGCGGTTAAAGGCCACGCCAAAATCCGCACGAATTTATTTGCTGGCGGCGGCGCTTTTGATTGCCTTCTCCACCATGGCCGGCATGTATAAAGGCCATGAAGGAAAGTTTCTGGTCGCGACCGGTGCTTTGGCCGGTACGGATTTTGAAGAAGCGGTCATTTATCTCGGTCGCCATGATTTCTGGGGCGCGCATGGGGTGATTATAAATCGCCCCGTTCGCAAGGCTACGGTCGAGCATGATTTCCCGGAGAAGAAATGGCGCGTGCAGCTTTATAAAGGCGGGCCGGTTGCGGCAGGCGAGAACAATTCCCTGCTGCTCAAAGCCGAAGACATGCCCAATGGTTTTCTGGTGACATCGATGGAAGATGTACGCAAAACCAGCCCGGATTTTGTGAAGGACCTTGAGGGGTGGAAAAACAAACACCCGTTGCGGCTTTTTATGGGCTATTCCGGCTGGGGCATATGGCAGCTCAACCGCGAGATTGGCCGTGGCGCCTGGGCGGTGATTGATTACGATGAAACACTGATGTTCAAGACCTCATCGAAAAGAGCCTGGAAAAAGGCAATGGAGCGGGTTCTGGAGTCCCGTCCGGCGGAGGGTGCGGGGGTTTAGTCTTTTCATATTGACAAAAGGTTCTGTTTTCTATAATTTCCGTTTACTTCAATAGAGTAAGATCGGAAGGAAGCGCTATGAGTAACCCAGAACTATTAGATTTAGAAGATGAGGGAGAAGTAGGAGAGGATCTACAGAGCCTCAGAGATAAAGGTATTGTTTCTAAAGTTTTTATGAAGGTGTCACAACCTGACAAAAATAAACTCGCCCGTATTGATGTAAAAAATAGTTTGTTTCAGGCAGAGTGGATGGCAGGAAAGGAGATATGGGCTGTTAGTGGAACCAAACAAATTTCTGAACTTCTTATGTATCCGGATAAGGATGGCTCTGTTAACTGGGTACTTAAATGTGAGCATCCGGTTACGAAGGTATCCCCAAAACGTTTAAAAGAGGTCTTAGAGTTAGAGACTATTGAACTTTCGGACGAGGAACTTGTGCAGGCTTTTGATAAATTTCAAGCAGCTCTGGCTGATTCTGGAGCGATCGCCATTGACCCTTCTCCAGAAGAAGAGAGGGTGGAGATTGCGGAGGCACGGAATATATTAAAGCCCGGAATCCAGATGTAAATTTCCTGAGTCAAAAGAGTCACTTAGCGGGTTTCGTTCTTGGTATGTACTCATTAAGCCATTGAATCTATTACATTTTTCTGCTTGACGCGCAGGAATCATATATGATTCAGTGAAAGCCATGAACGGCTTGTATCGTCATCGCTATCTCATCCGCCGCAATCTGATCGTCATGATCGGCATTTGTCTCAGTGTTTATTTTTCCTATCATGCGATTCAGGGCAATCGTAGCTATTTGCGTTTGATGTCGCTGGAACGTGACATTACCGAGACAAGCGCCGCATACGAGGCGCTGAAAAACGAGCGCACCGCGATTGAGGATAAAGTGGTGATGCTGCGCCCCGGCTCGATTAATCGCGATTTGCTGGAAGAAAGGGCACGCCTTGTTTTGGGCTATCGCCACCCCGATGAAATGGCCATCGTCAGCAATTAGAGCTTTTCAAATTCCCTAAAGATATCAACATTTTGCGCCGCAGCAATTCTGCCTTTCTTCTGGAAGGCACCGGGCAAATGCTGTAACTCCTAGTTTGTCTTCCCCGCGTAAGCGGGGATCTTAGGACACACTCAAAAGATTCCCGCTTTCGCGGGAAAAGCAGTTATCGAGGAGTCAAAATTGGCCGCTGCCAAAGGTAAAAAGAAAACCGCGTCAAAGAAGGCCGCCCCTTCCAAAAAGACCGGAGGCCCAGGCGCCGAGGAGCTGAAAAAGCTCTACCGCGATATGCTTCTCATCCGCCGCTTTGAGGAAAAAGCCGGCCAGCTTTACGGCATGGGTTTTATCGGCGGGTTTTGTCATCTTTATATTGGCCAGGAAGCGGTCGTGACCGGCATCACCACCATGCAGGAGCCGCAGGACACCGTTGTTACCTCTTACCGCGATCACGCGCATATGCTGGCTTGCGGGATGGAGCCACGCGGCATCATGGCCGAGCTCACGGGGCGGGCCAGCGGCTATTCACGCGGCAAGGGCGGCTCGATGCATATGTTCAGCCGCGAGGAGGGGTTCTTTGGCGGACACGGTATTGTTGGAGCATCAACGTCGATCGGCACCGGGCTGGGTTTTGCACATAAATACAAAAAGGACAAGGGTGTGGCTGCGGCCTATATGGGAGACGGCGCCGCCAATCAGGGCCAGGTCGCTGAATGCTACAATATGGCGGCACTGTGGGAGCTGCCCGTTTTGTTTGTGATTGAAAACAATCAATACGGCATGGGCACGAGCGTTGATCGCGCCGCGGCGGGCAAGCTTTACAAGCGCGGCGAAGGCTACGGTATTCCCGGTGAACAAGTCGACGGCATGGATGTGTTCGAGGTGCAAAAGGCAGCCAAGCAGGCGCTGGATTATATCCGCTCGGGCAACGGGCCGTATATTCTTGAGGTCATGACGTACAGGTACAGGGGCCATTCGATGTCCGACCCGGCGAAATACCGCACCAAGGAAGAGGTCAGCAGCTTCAAGGAGGAGCGTGACCCGATAACGCACGTCAAAGAAGCGCTTTTGAAAGCCAAAGTGTCAGAAGACGAGATCAAAGAGATCGATAAGGAAATCAAAGAAATCGTCACCGAGGCCGCGCAATTCGCGCAGGACAGCCCCGAACCCGATGCGGCCGAGCTTTGGACCGATGTTTTGGTGGAGGTTTAATATGACAGAACAAAAGAAGAAGTTTTCTATCTCTCCGCCTGTATTGTTAGCAGCCCTTTTGGCTTTATTTGTTTTCTTAAACAACCCACGACTAAATAATGGCCTCTTTGGAAATAATGATTTTTATTTTTTCGAGATGTTTTTTGCTCTTCTCGTTTTCCTCTGTTTTCTGGGTTTGTTGGGAAGACTCGTATATGCAGTAGTGAGTATTGCTCTAAAGAAGAAAAAGAAAACCAATATAACTCCTAAACTATGTTTTGAGTTACTGGTTCTTTTTCTAAGCTTTTCTTTATTATTTGTGATTGATCACCCACCGGTCTATTTTTTAGACGCGCCAGGTTCCGTTGAATAACAGGAGACGCATTTGCCAACACCAATTCTCATGCCAGCTCTCTCCCCGACCATGACCGAAGGCAATCTGGCCAAATGGCATAAGGCTGAGGGCGATAAAGTCGAAGCGGGCGACGTCATTGCCGAGATCGAAACCGATAAGGCGACGATGGAAGTCGAGGCGGTCGATGAAGGCGTTCTTGGTAAAATCCTGATTGCTGAAGGCACCGAAGGCGTGGCGGTGAATACGCCGATTGCGATGCTTATTGAAGAAGGCGAAAGTGCCGATGATATTTCTCTTTCCCCCTCACCCTCGACGGCTGCGCCGTCTCTTCCCTCTCCCCAGGGAGAGGGTGGGCGAGCGATAGCGAGCTCGGGTGAGGGGATTGCAAGTCAACCTCAAGGCGCCCATATCGAAAACCGCGATATTCTTTATGCGCAGGGACAAATCATCGAGCCACCACCTTTTGACGAGGCGAGCTTTACCGACACGCAAACCCTCACCATCCGCGAAGCGCTCCGCGATGCGATGGCCGAAGAAATGCGGCGGGAGAAAAATGTTTATCTCATGGGCGAAGAGGTCGCTGAGTATCAGGGCGCTTATAAAGTCTCGCAAGGGCTGCTTGATGAATTCGGTGCGGAGCGCGTCATTGACACGCCGATTACCGAGCACGGCTTTGCCGGCATTGCCGTTGGCTCGGCGATGAACGGACTGCAGCCGATTGTCGAGTTTATGACCTGGAATTTTGGTATGCAGGCAATGGACCACATTATCAACTCCGCCGCCAAGACCCTGTATATGGCGGGTGGTCAATTGGGTTGCCCGATTGTCTTTCGTGGCCCCAATGGTGCGGCGTCGCGCGTTGGCGCGCAGCACTCACAATGCTACGCGTCATGGTATGCGCATGTGCCGGGGCTGAAGGTTGTCTCGCCGTGGTCCGGTGCTGATGCCAAGGGGCTTTTGAAGGCCGCCATTCGCGACCCCAACCCGATTATCTTTTTGGAGAATGAGATGCTCTACGGCCAGAGCTTTGAAGTGCCGAGCAGTGATGAATTTGTGATCCCGTTGGGCCGTGCAAAGATCGAGCGCACCGGAGCTGACGTTACCATCGTGGCCTATTCGATAATGGTTGCCAAAGCATTGGAGGCGGCGCAGGAACTGGCAGAGCAGGGCATTGACGCCGAAGTGATTAATTTGCGCACCATTCGCCCGCTGGATCGCCATACCATTTTAGAGAGCGTCAAGAAAACGGGCCGGATTGTCACAGCCGAAGAAAGCTGGCCGTTCGCCGGAATTGGTTCGGAAATTGCGGCGCTGTGCGGTGAACATGCGTTTGATTATCTCGATGCACCCGTGACCCGGGTTTGCAGCGCCGATGTACCGTTGCCCTATGCAGGCAATATCGAAGCGCTGGCTCTGCCCCAGGCGTCTCATATCGTCGAAGCGGCAAGGAAGGTGTGTTATGCCGATTAACATTACCATGCCAGCGCTCTCGCCGACCATGACCGAAGGCAATCTGGCCAAATGGCATAAGGCTGAGGGCGATAAGGTCGAAGCTGGCGACGTTATTGCAGAAATCGAAACCGACAAGGCGACCATGGAAGTCGAAGCTGTCGATGAGGGAGTTTTGGGTAAGATTCTGGTGGCCGAAGGCACGGAAGGCGTTGCCGTAAATGTGGTGATTGCTGTTTTGGTTGAGGAGGGTGAGAGCGCGGATGATATTTCTTCTGCTGTCATTTCGAACGAAGCGCCAGCGAAGAGAGAAATCTCACAGCCATCAGGAGATTCCTCGTCACAAGCTCCTCAGAATGACAGTATAAAAAAGCAACCAACACCGGTTTCACAAGCCCCGTCAGGAAGCAGGGTTTTTGTTTCACCGCTCGCGCGACGTCTCGCCGCGGAGAAGGGGATTGATTTAGCCGCTGTGAAAGGCTCGGGCCCGCATGGTCGCATCGTCAAAGCGGATATTGAAGGCGCGACACCAGGAGCAGCCCCAACTTCCGCTCCCACTGTGTCTGCTATTGATACCACAGCCGCCGTCGATGCGCTCAGCATGGCCTATACCGAAATACCCAATAACAACATCAAGAAAATTACCGCCGCACGTCTTGTGGAATCCAAACAGACGGTCCCGCATTTTTACCTGACCATTGATTGTGAGATCGATAATCTTCTCCAGACCCGCAAGGAGGTCAATGACAAGGCCGCCGGCAAATACAAGCTCTCGGTCAATGATTTCATTATCAAGGCCTGCGCCATGGCGCTCAAAGCCTATCCGAACGCCAATGTCTCGTGGAGCGACAAAGCAATCCTACAATATGAAGCGGCTGATATTTCGGTGGCGGTGGCCACGCCCAACGGCCTGATCACGCCGATTGTCAGAAATGCCGATGACAAGGGGATGCGCGATATTTCTGAAGAGGTTAAAGAGCTGGCAGGCCGCGCCCGTGAAGGTAAATTAAAGCCCGAGGAATTTCAGGGCGGCACCTTCACAGTTTCCAATCTCGGCATGTTCGGCATTAAAGAATTCGCGGCGATCATCAACCCGCCGCAGGCCTGTATTCTGGCGGTCGGCGCAGGAATAGAAACGCCCGTGGTTCATAATGGCGAGGTGAAAATCAAAACTGTGATGAGCTGCACACTTTCCGTCGATCACAGAGCGGTGGACGGCGCCACCGGTGCGGAGTATCTTCAGATATTGAAGGAATATATCGAAAACCCTGTCAACATGCTGGTCTAAACCCGCCAAAGGAGAATGAAAAAATGATGAACAGATATCCAATTGTCGGCGTGATGGGCTCTCATGAAAATGATTGGGAGGAATATGCGGATCCGGTTGGTGATTTGCTGGCACGGCGCGGCTTTAACCTTTTGACCGGTGCCGGGGCTGGGGTCATGACGGTCGTTGCCCGTTCTTTTACCATGGTTGAAGATCGCAAAGGCGTTTCCATCGGTATTTTGCCTGCCGTTGATTATAAGGGCCAAAAACTTGATAAAGAGGAATACCCCAACCCTTATATTGAAATTCCTATGATTACGCCGCTCAGCACCAAGGCGCAAAGCGATGCCATGCCGTTCAGTCGGAATCTGGTCAATGTCATGACCAGCAAGGCACTCATTGTTCTGCCCGGATCACATGGAACCAAAACCGAGGTGTCATTAGGGCTGCATTACGATAAACCAATTATATTGTTTGGCCCGGATGATGCGTTTGATAAATTCCCGGAAGACCCTCTGCGCGCGAGCGATATCTCCCATGTTTCACAATTCCTTGATGATGTTTTTGGTGAAGAGCAAAAATGAGTGCTAAAACTTTCGACCTCATTGTGATTGGCGGCGGGCCCGGCGGTTATGTCGCTGCGATCCGGGCCAGCCAGCTCGGCATGAGTGTTGCGCTGGTCGAAGGTCAGCATCTGGGCGGTATCTGCCTGAACTGGGGATGCATCCCAACCAAGGCGCTTTTACGGTGCAGCGAGATCCATCATTTGCTTCATAACCTCGATGAATTTGGCTTTTCTGCCAAAGAGATAAAGTTTGATTTTAAGAAAATAGTTGAACGATCCAGAGGCGTCGCAAAACAGCTCTCAGGCGGTATCGGCCATTTGATGAAGAAGAATAAGGTCACAGTAATTGACGGCTTCGCCAAGCTGGAGGGCAAAGGCAAAATCTCTGTCGGCAAGGACATCTACAGCGCCAAAAATATCATCATAGCCACCGGCGCACGGGCGCGGGAGCTGCCGGGGCTGGAGCCGGACGGCAAGTTGGTCTGGACGTATAAAGAAGCTATGGTGCCTTCCAGCATGCCGAAGTCCCTGTTGGTGGTCGGCTCGGGCGCGATCGGCATTGAATTCGCCAGCTTTTACCGCCTGATGGGGGCGGAGGTGACTGTGGTTGAGGTGATGGACCGCATTCTGCCTGTGGAGGACGAAGAAATCTCCAAGCTCGCCCATAAGCAATTCGAAAAACAGGGCATGAAGATTATTACAGGCGCGCAGGTGACCAAGCTCGACAAAGGCAAAGCATCCGTCAAAGTCACCGTTGAAAAAGCAGGAAAGAAAGAACAGATCACCGTCGATAACGTGATTATGGCCGTGGGTATTGTCGGCAACACCGAAAATATTGGGCTGGAGAAGACCAAGGTTAAAGTCGATCGCGGCCACATTGTCACCGATCAATGGCTGGCGACGGGAGAGCCCGGCGTTTACGCCATCGGTGATGTCACCGGTCCGCCATGGCTGGCGCATAAGGCCAGTCATGAAGGCATGATTTGCGTGGAAAAAATCGCGGGTCAAAAAGATGTGCATCCGATGAACAAATTGAATATTCCGGGCTGCACTTATTGCACGCCGCAAATCGCCTCTGTTGGCCTCACGGAAAAAGCGGCCATCGAGGCCGGTCACAAGGTCAAAGTCGGGCGTTTTCCCTTCATGGGTAATGGTAAGGCGATTGCGATGGGTGAGGCCGAAGGGTTGGTCAAAACCGTGTTCGATGAAAAAACCGGAGAGCTCCTGGGGGCCCATATGATCGGCGCCGAAGTCACCGAGCTGATCCAGGGCTATGTTGTGGCAAAAACGTTGGAAACCACAGAGGCCGAGCTGATGCACACTATCTTCCCACACCCCACATTATCTGAGATGATGCATGAAAGCGTGCTTGACGCTTATGGCAAAGTCATTCATTTTTAAACGACAATATTTAAGGAGAGTAAATTATGGACTTAACGATTAAAAAAATGCCCCGGAACTGGGATGTTAAACACATTCGTGATGTTGCAAAAAGTGCAGGCTATACACATCTTGCGTCCGTGCATGTCCCGCATCTTGTGGCTAAAAGAGACAGGCCAGGCGTACAGGACTTAGGCTTTACAGGCTATTTTGGAATTAAGGCTGAAGATGGAGCCGGTGCAAAAACAGAGGGTATGCATTCTCAAATTAGCCATGTAGCGAGACACCAGTGTGGGGGCGGCAGTGTGCATATAAAAGGAATAATCCATCTTTTGAGCTAAATAGACAATCATGACTTACGACCCAAAACTCCTTGATAAAGCCAAGCGTCACCCGGAAAAGCAAAAAAATCCGGATCGTCCTGCTGGCCGCAAGCCGGACTGGATCCGTGTGAAAGCGCCGCAGGGCAAAACCTATCAGGAAACCCGTGATATTGTCCGCAAACACAAGCTCACCACGGTGTGTGAGGAGGCGGGTTGTCCCAATATCGGTGAATGCTGGCAGCAAAAACACGCCACCTTCATGATTATGGGGGAGGTCTGCACCCGTGCCTGCGCGTTTTGCAATGTTGCCACCGGAAAGCCCAATGCGCTCGACAAGCTTGAGCCTTTAAGAGTGGGCGTTGCGGTGCTGCAAATGGGTCTCAAACATGTGGTAGTAACCTCTGTTGATCGCGATGATCTGGACGATTCCGGTGCCGATCATTTCGTCAAGACTATCCAGGCCATTCGTATGAAAAGCCCAGCCACCAGCGTTGAAATTCTGCCCGGCGACTTCAGAGGCGATATGGCGGCAATTGATAGCGTCATTCACGCGCGGCCCGACGTGTTCAATCACAACCTCGAGACGGTGCCGCGGCTTTATCCGACCATCCGCCCTGGTGCGCGCTATTTCCGCAGCCTTCGACTGTTGGACCGTGTAAAGGAACGAGACCCAAGCCAGTTCACCAAATCCGGCCTGATGGTTGGTTTGGGAGAGAGCAAAGAAGAAGTGGCGCAGGTGATGGATGATCTACGTGCTGCTGGCGTGGACTTTTTGACGGTTGGCCAGTATCTCCAGCCGACACCCAAACACGCGCCGGTGGATCGCTTCTGGCACCCGGATGAATTTGCGGCGCTGGAGAAAATGGCACGCAGCAAAGGGTTCCTGATGGTCTCTGCCACGCCGCTGACCCGCTCATCTCATCACGCCGGCGAGGACTTCAAAAAGCTCAAAGCCGCCCGCGAAAAACAACTGACCAAACAGGCCGCGGAATAAATACAAATATACTTAAACCAAGCCATATGTTACTTTTAAGCGGTTAATAAATTTAGAGTTTATCTAGAAAGCAATAGGATCTTAAATATGAATAAATATTTACAAAAATTATTTTTTATTTCGTGCGCTGCCCTTATTTTTTATCCCTGTGTCGCTGAAGCCGAAATAGATCCTTTAAATCAAGAAACTTTGATATTAACTAACGAAGAAGACATAAGAGATGTTGAGCTTTTTGAGACAAAAATCAAAGCCGTATCAAGTTTAGTAACGGCTTGTGTAGATGAAGAAAACATGATGCCTGAAGATTGCCAGTGTAAACACCTTAAGGCATCTAAAGATTTTAGCACTTCCTTTCATAAGCTCCTTGAAAAGCACCCGGATTGGTCTGGTAAACAAATAAATGTAAAAGGCGATAATGGAGCAATCGAGTATACTTTATTCATGGCAGGGACCCTTCTGCAAGCAGAAGCAGTAGATTCACTAGAGTGCGCTCAATAATTAGGTAATGCCGACCCACGAAGAAAAACGTAATCTTCCCTATTCTCAGCAGCAGCTTTTTGATCTCGTTGCTGATGTTGAAAAATACCCGGAATTTCTGCCATGGTGTCTAGCCAGCCGTATCACGAAGCGGGAAGGCGATGTATTCTACGCCGATCTGATCATTGGCTATAAAATGGTCCGCGAAAAATTCACCTCCAAAGTTACGCTGCATAAGCCGGATCGGGTAGAGGTTGAGTATATCAAAGGCCCAATGAAACACCTCAAAAACGATTGGCGGTTCACTCCCGAGCCAGATGGGTCATGCGAGATTGATTTCTTCCTCAACTTTGAGTTTAAAAACAAGATATTTCAAAATCTTATAGGTATTTTCTTTGATAGAGCCTTAAGAAAAATGGTTGGTGCATTTGAGGCGCGCGCGCGGGATTTATACGGCGATTAGTCAACATTAACAATCTGTCATCGCCTGAATTCGTATAGCGAATTCTAAGGTGATCCATTTGTTATGGGTAGATTCCCCTAGAATTTTTAAGGATAAAAATTCGGGGAATGACGGTGAGAGGTGTCCGGTTCTGAGCTAAAATTACTACAGCTGGTTAAGCTGCATTTTCATCCCACAGCTTTGTCCAGTCATAAAGTGGTGGCAAAGTTTCTTCAAACTGTAGGTGTACAGCGGCGGGTTTAAGCGGTGAAAAGCCCGGAATAGCCTTAAACAGATTATTGGTGGTGCGCGCTTCCGAGCCTTTCTTGCGCTTTTTGCGATTGCCGACATATTTGGTGTTTTCAAAATACTTCCAGAAATCACGGACGACATGGCTGTGCGTAATAAAAGTATGGGTCGCATGACGCATGGTCCGCCAGTGACGATCGGCTCCGGTCACCAGATAGGATGGGTAATGATCCTCATACAAAACCGCGTGTTCCTGCGGGTAGAGAACCATATGCGTGCCTAATTTCTGCGCCATATCCTCATAAAACCGCCAGCAAACGGCCAGCGCATCTTCTTCATGCAGATAATCATCCTCACAGAAATAGATCAGTGCATTATGCGCGCGCGAATCCGAGAACTGTTGGTGCAGGGAAGGGCCTTGCCCGGTTTCTTCGGTTTGTTCCACGTTCCAAGGGACTGATAAGCCCTCTAGCACTCTCTTGATGTTATCAAGACTGGCCTGATCCGAACGGTCATCGAGAACAATCACCTCCAGCTTCTTATCCGGCATGGCTTTGGCCAGGTGATTGCAGGATTTCACCAGTGAGCGCAGGCAGCGCAATGTGTTTTCTTCCAGTGATGCGTCCGTTAAACGTTTGCTGGTATCGACATTGCGATCGCTACGAATACAGGTGCGGACGTAAATCATCATCTGATCGAGACTGGAATCCGCCGGCATATAACCCTTATTCGCGGCCTGGCGCAGGGATTTGATGTTTTCATCATTCGCCCCGCCCTCGAGATTTGAGATTTTCAGGATATTTGGCGCCTTATACCGCCGCACGTGATAGCCGAACGGCTTGAGGCTATTGGAAATCGCGCGCAGTAAATCGTTCATGCATCTTCCTCCAGCACTTCAATAAGCTTTTGCAGAGCTGTGGTCGCCGCCTGTGCTCTGATTTCTTCGCGGCTGCCTTCAAAATGACATTCAACGCTGCCTTTTTTACCATCCTCGATTGCATAACCGATATAAACCAGCCCCACCGGTTTGTTTTCACTGCCGCCGCCCGGTCCGGCAACACCGGTAATGGATACCGCAATATTGGCCTGAGGGTTATTGACGGCGCCTCTGGCCATCGCCTCGGCGGTTTGGGCGCTGACGGCACCGTTCATGGTAATCATTTGCTCCGGCACCTTGAGAAGGCTGGTTTTGGCTTCGTTGGAATAGGTTACAAATCCGGAATCAAACACTTCGGATGAGCCGGGGCGATAGGTCATTGCCGCCGCCAGCAACCCGCCGGTACAGGATTCAGCTGTGGCCATTTTCATGCCCTTTTCCTTGAGCATAGTGCTCAGTTTTTCAACCAAATCCTGCATAGAGTGCTCCATATAAGCAAATGAGTGCTGCCAGCCCCGCGATAACATCATCGCCCATAACGCCAAGCGGACCTTTTACCTGGCTGTCAAAATAGGATATTGGCCATGGCTTGGTAATATCGAATAAGCGAAATAGAAGAAAGGCCAAAACCGTGAGAAGGGGACTCAGACCTTGAGCGGTTAGAACGGGAATAAGAGCAATCCATTGTCCGGCCACTTCATCAATGACGATCATTTTGGAATCATGAGTGCCGTGGTCTTCATCGAATTTCCGTGAGGCCCAGAAGCCCAGCGCCGTCACAACCACGATACCGCCAAGAAGAACAGGGATACCGCCCAGCCATAATAATACCAGCCCCGGTGGAATCGCTGCCACGCTGCCCCAGGTGCCGGGGGCTTTGGGCAAATAACCAGAGCCGAACCATGTTGCCAGCAGGATATGGGGCTTTGTCAAAGCGCGGAGCTTACTCATCGGAAAGACTGACGGTTGCGATGGCCTGGGCGGCAATGCCTTCGCCGCGCCCGGTAAAGCCGAGTTTTTCGGAGGTGGTGGCTTTGACGCTGATCCGTTCGGCGTCCATGCCGGTTATTGCGGCAATTCTTTCAGTCATCGCCTCTCTGTGTGGGCCTATTTTAGGGTCCTCACAAATCAGGGTCAGATCAAGATTGATAACCTTGCCGCCTTTTTCAGCCAGCATATCGATGGCGTGTTTCAGAAACACCGCACTATCCATGTCCTTGTAATTGTCATTGCTGGGCGGGAAATGCGCGCCGATATCGCCGGCTGAAATGCTGCCTAAGATAGCGTCAGTAATCGCATGCAGCCCGACATCGGCATCGGAATGACCGGACAGGGAACGCTCATAGGGGATATCGACCCCGCACAGCCGGACGGTGCCATTGCTGTCTTCGCGCGTTTCAAAGGCATGAACGTCAAAGCCCATACCGGTGCGGATTTCCTGTTTGCTCATGAGTGCCTCAGCCAATTCCAGATCGTCCTTAGTGGTTATTTTAATATTGCTTTTATGGCCCGGCACCATCTTTACCGGAACGCCCATGTCCGAGACAAGGCGTGTGTCATCGGTATAGTTTTTATCGGGATCGGCCTGCTCATGGGCCTGTTTGATGACATCGTAATGAAACCCTTGTGGTGTTTGCATGGCCCAAAGGTTATCGCGCTGTACATAATCACCAGCCAGCCCATTTTCAGCCCTCCGAAGCGTATCGGCCACAGGGACAGCAAGACTGGCGGCTTTTTGGCTTTTGAGCACTTTTAGCAAACTGATGATATCTTCGGCTCTGACAAGCGTGCGGGCAGCGTCATGGATCAAAATTATATCTTCATTTTTTAGGTTAGAAAAACTTTTTAATCCATTGAATATGCTTAAGTTTCTTTGTTTATCACCGGCCACAAAATCGGGCAGATCCAGACCCGCAACCGCCTCGTGATACCATTCTGCGTGTGATGGATCGATAATGACCCTTAAGGACTGTAATCCCGGTATACGTAAAAATGTCTCTACGCTATGTCGAAGCACGAATTTTTGCTGTATCCTTTGGTATTGCTTGGGTATTTCACCGCCAAAGCGTTCACCACCGCCTGCTGCGGCGATCAGGACATGAAAGGTCACGTCATTCACGATGTTTTCCCTGTTATTCTCAAACTTTTCCATAGTTGATTTTTCTGGCCCCAACGTGTAGAAACTGGCTGTATTCTTATTTTGAAAGGGGGGCGCCGTCAATTACTATGCGGCTAAACCACCCTAAACTGTTAAGAGGCAATTTTGAGCTTCATCTCTGAGCATATGCATTTTAAGATTCCTGCCCTTTTGCAAAAAGGGGCAAGGCAGGTTCTGCGTAACAGCAAAGCCTGGCAGAACCGTCTGGCCCTGACCCTTGCTCTTGCGGCAATTATCAGTGGTTTTGCTACTTATGCGGCGCTGACGGAAACGCCGCCCTTTGGCAATGATCCCGGCATTGTGATCTGGCTTTTGAATGTTGATCTTATCATTCTGCTTTCGCTTGTTATTCTGATAGCCAAACGTCTTGTCAGTTTGTGGAGCGGTAGAAAGCGCGGTCTTGCCGGTTCGCATCTTCATGTCCGGCTGGTTTATACCTTTAGTATATTGGCGGCTGTCCCTGTCATCATCATGACGGTATTTTCAGCGTTTTTCTTTCACTTTGGTGTGCAAACCTGGTTTAGCCAACGCGTGCAAACAGCCGTTAATGAATCCCAGGCCGTGGCCCAGGCCTATCTCGAAGAACACCAGCAGGTCATCAAGGCCGATATTCTGGCCATGGCCAATGATTTGGACCGTCAGGCAACGCTCCTTCTGAGCAATGATAAAACCTTTGAGCAAATCATGCAGACACAATCGTTCCTGAGAAACTTGTCTGAAGCTGTTGTATTTAGTTCTGATGGCCGCGTTCTGGCGCGTTCTGGCCTGAGCTTTATGTTGGAATTCGAGGAGGTTCCGTCTTTTGCTGTGCGTCAGGCCTCTGACGGTGAGGTGGTGCTCATGACCGGTGGCAATGAAGACCGGATCAGGGCACTCGTGAAATTACGCAATCTTGGCGATGCCTATCTTTTTGTTGGCCGTATGGTGGACCCGAAAGTTCTGGGACATTTGGCGTCCACCCGTCAGGCGGTGGCCGATTATGCGGATCTTCAGACCCGCTATTCCGGCCTGCAGGTTACAGTCACCATGATTTTTGTGGTGGTTGGTTTGCTCCTGCTGCTCGCAGCGATATGGTACGGGCTTTTGCTGGCGCGCCAGCTGGTAACCCCGATCAGCACATTGATTACCGTGTCTGATCGTGTGCGGGCAGGGGATCTGACCGCCCGGGTTCCTGAACGCGAGACATTCGAGGAATTTGATTATCTGGCGCGTTCCTTCAACCGCATGACCAAACAAATACAGGAACAGCAAGGCGAGCTGATCCAGGCCAACCGCCAGCTCGATCAAAGGCGTAAATTCACAGAGACGGTTCTGGCCGGTGTGTCCTCGGGTGTTTTAGGAATTGATGAAAAGGATGTTGTCAATCTGGCCAATAACTCGGCTGCCGAGCTTTTGGGATGTGAGGTCAAGGATTTGACCGGGCAAAACATCGTAAAATTCGCGCCGGAATTTGAAGATACTTTAAAACAGGCTCATAGCCGTCCCAATAAAATTACACAGGCTGAAATATTATTAACGGATAAAGATGGAACCAAACGCTCTTTTCTGGTGCGGGTGGCCATCGAGTTGATCGGTGAGGAAGATATCGGCGCGATTGTTACCTTTGATGACTTTACCGAGCTGCAATCGGCACAGCGTAAGGCAGCCTGGGCGGATGTTGCGCGCCGCATCGCTCATGAAATCAAAAATCCTCTGACACCGATCCAGCTTTCGGCGGAGCGTTTGAAGCGCAAATATCTGTCTCAAATCACGGATGATCCTCAAACTTTTGAGCGCTGCACAGAAACCATCATCAAGCATGTCGGCGATATCGGCCATATGGTCAATGAGTTTTCATCCTTTGCCCGTATGCCCGAGCCGGTGATGAAGGAAGAGGATTTGGGCGTCCAGGTAAGAGACGCTCTGGTTTTGCAACAACAAGCCCACCCGGATATCAAATTTAAACTTACGGGGCTTACAAAGAATACGGTCATCACGCGCTTTGATGCCCAGCAAATCAGACAGGCTGTGACCAATATCGTACAAAATGCAGTCGATTCCATAGAAATCAGAATGGAGCAGGACAAAACGCCGAAACCCGGACACATTGATGTGTTATTATCCTCCTATGATGAAGATGAAGCCGCTATTATCATTACAGATAACGGTTTGGGGCTGCCTAAAAATGAAAACCCGGTAACGTTGAGTGAGCCTTATGTTACCCATAAACCAAAGGGAACCGGCCTGGGGCTTGCTATTGTTAAGAAGATCATGGAAGACCATGGGGGCAAGCTGATCCTTGGAACACCTGACTGGTTGCGATCTATAGAAGGCTGGGAAGACAAAGGCGGCGCCAGCGTTGCTTTGGTTCTTCCGCTGAACAAAAAATCAAAAGCAAAGAAGAAAGCATGAGTGCCAATATTCTTATTGTTGATGACGAGGCCGATATCAGAAACCTTATACAGGGAATTCTGGAGGATGAAGGCTATGCCATACGACAAGCCGCCAACGCCAAACAGGCCTATGAGGAGATAGAGCAGCAATCTCCGGATCTGATTGTTCTGGATATCTGGCTGCGTGAAAGTGAACATGATGGCCTTGAAATTCTGGCCAAGGTCAAAGAAGAAGACCCGGCCTTGCCGATCATTATGATCAGCGGTCATGGCACCATTGAAACTGCCGTTTCCGCTATCAAAAAAGGAGCTTATGATTTTATTGAGAAGCCTTTTAAGGCTGACCGCCTGCTTTTAATGATCCGGCGCGCTTTGGAAACGGCAGAGCTCCGGCGTGAAAATGAAAAGCTTAAACAAAAATCAGGTGAGTCCTACAAGCTCATAACCGAGTCTGCTCAAATGCAGGCCTTTAAACAAACCCTCGAAAAGGCCGCGCCGACCAACAGCCGTATTTTGCTGACAGGGGAGCCCGGCACAGGCAAGGATCTTGTCTCGCGTCTTCTGCATAAATATTCAAATCGTGCGGACAAACCCTTTCTGGCTTTAAATTGTGCCACATTGCATCCGGAAAGACTGGAAAGGGAGTTGTTTGGTTCGGAAGGCGGCACGATGGGGCTTTTGGAGCAAGCTGATACCGGTACGCTTTTGCTCGACGAAGTGGCCGATATGCCGCTTGAAACCCAGGGGAAAATCGTCCGGGTGTTGCAGGAGCAAAAATTTCAAAAGCTTGGTGGCGATAAGTTTGTTGAAGTTGATGTTCGTATTATCGCCTCCACAAATCGTGATCTCGAACAGGCCGTTGAGGAAGGTTTGTTTAGACAGGATTTATATTACCGCCTTAATGTTGTGCCTGTTCAGGTACCGCCTCTACGCGAGCATCTTGAAGACATTTCAGCGCTTATAGAGTATTTTTCGGAAGCCATATCCGGGCAAACCGGCATACCGGTTAAAACCTTTTCAGAGAAAGCAATTGGCGCTATGAAAGCTTATGGCTGGCCCGGCAATGTACGGCAGCTACGCAATGTTGTTGAATGGGTTATGATTATGAACAGCAATAGTGCTGAAGATGTTATTGAAACTGATCATTTGCCACCGGAAATCAACCCTACAAATTCGCCCGCAGGCAATTCCGAATTAAATATAAATTTCATGGACTTGCCTTTGCGTGAGGCGCGTGAGATGTTTGAGCGTGATTATCTACTTTCTCAGGTAAAGCGTTTTGGCGGTAATATTTCAAAAACAGCTGAATTTATAGGTATGGAGCGTTCTGCCTTCCATAGAAAGTTGAAATCTTTGCAAATTCTGACGACTGAAAAAGAAGAAGGCAGACCGGAAAACAACAAGCGCAAGAGAGCTTAAAGAAGGGCTTGGGACGATGCGGGTTATCATTTGCGGCGCGGGCCAGGTTGGCTATAACATTGCCGCTTATCTTTCCAGAGAAGATAACGACGTCACCATTATTGATGTTGATGCGGCGCTGATTGCCCAAATCAATGACGATCTTGATGTGAACGGGATTGTTGGTTATGCCTCTAATCCCGACACGCTAAATGCCGCCGGTGCCAATGATGCGGACATGATTGTGGCCGTTACCATGTCCGATGAAGTCAATATGATTGCCTGCCAGATCGGGCATTCACTTTTTGGAATTCCCAAGAAAATCGCTCGCATCCGGGAGCAATCATATCTTGACCCGGCCTGGTCCAATCTTTTCAGCCGCTCGCACATGCCGATTGATGTGATTATCTCTCCCGAGGTGATCATTGCCAATGATGTGTATCAAAGGCTTTCTGTTCCAGGCACCACTTTTGTGAATACCCTGGCCGAAGGAAAGGCCCATATGGTTGGTGTGATTTGTCAGGAGGACTGCCCGGTTATCAATACCCCTTTGGGGCAACTTACAAACCTATTCCCAGATTTGTCCTTTCAGGTTGTCGCAATTCTACGAAATAACAAACCGATTATTCCTGATGGTACGGAGCAGCTTGAGGTTGGCGATGAGGCCTATTTTGTGGCCGACACAAGACATCTGCAACGCGTTCTTTCTGCTTTCGGTCATGAGGAAAAAGAAGCCAGAAGCATTGTTATCACCGGCGGCGGCAATATCGGATTTGGTCTGGCCAAAATGTTGCGCGAAAGAAGTCCTGGCGTTCAGATTAAAATGATTGAAAAAAACAAGGAACGCGCTCGGTTCTTAAGTGAGAACCTTGAAAAGGTTATAATCTTACACGGCAACGGACTTGATAAAGATATCCTCGATGAGGCCGGTATCCAGTATGTCGAAACTTATGTGGCTGTAACCAATGACGATGAGAATAATATTCTCGGCTCTCTTCTGGCAAAACAATATGGTTGCGAGCGCGTGATTACGCTTGTGAATAATGAGCTCTATACGCCGCTTGTCGGACCGCTGGGTATCGATGCCATGGTCCTGCCCAAAGCCACAATTGTGGCCACCATCATGCAGCATGTCAGACGAGGCCGAATTAAAGGCCTTTATAATTTGCGGGATGGATTTGCTGAAGTGATTGAAGCGGAAGTATCGGAAACATCGGAAATTGCCAACACACAAATTGGCGGCCTTGTCCTTCCCAGTGAAACCATTGTCGGCGGCATTATCAGGGATGAAGAGGTTTTAATGCCGGACCCCGAACTCGTTATTAAAACCGACGATGTGGTGATTATGCTGGCTGCACGCGGGCAGGCGCAAAATGTAGAGAAAATGTTCTCTGTGCAGGTCGATCTGTTTTAAGGGTGTTTGCTCTATGAAATTGGGAATTTTTGATTCAGGTCTGGGCGGGCTGCTGATTGCTAAATCGATCAGGAACCGTATGCCGGATATCGATATGATTTATCTCGGCGACACACTGCATGTCCCTTATGGCAGCCGTTCTAATGAGGCTATTTATGATTTTTGCCGTCGCGCTGTCGAATTTCTGTTTTCCAAAGATTGTAACTTGATTGTAATTGCCTGTAACACGGCCAGTGCTTCGGCCCTTAGAAGGCTGCAGCAGGAATATCTGCCGGAGCATTATTCGGAGCGAAGATTGCTGGGCGTCGTTGTCCCAACTCTGGAGGAAGCGGTGGAGCAGGGGGCAAAAAACATTGGTCTGATCGGAACAAATTATATTATCCAGTCCAATATTTATGAGGATGAGCTGCAAAAAATTGACCCTGAAATAAAAATTATTCAACAAGCCACACCGCTTCTGGTGCCTTTGATAGAGCATGAAGGCACGAAATGGGCGCAGGAAGTGCTTAACGACTATCTCGAGCCACTAAAGAAGCAGAGCATTGAATCGCTTATCCTGGGCTGTACCCATTACCCGTTTTTAAAATCCACCATCCAGGATATTGTCGGCCCGGATATCACTTTGCTGTCTCAGGATGAAATTATTCCGGGCAAGCTCGAAGAATATTTTCAAAGACATCCGGAAATTTCAGAGCCAATTGGCAGGAACGCCAGCGCTGAATTTTACGTCAGCGATATAACCGACAGCTATCAGGCGGCCGCAAATTCAATCTATGGCGAGGCCATATCCATTCAGAAAACCGAGCTATGACGGCACAGATAACGCTACCGAAGGCTATTTTCTTTGACTGGGACGGCACCCTGGTCGATAGCTTTATCTTTCTGCGCCAGGCTCACAGCCATGTTAGAAACGCCTTTGGGCTGCCCGATATCACCCAGGAACAGTTTGACACCTATTTCGGCATGCCGCGCGAACTTCTTTACAAGGAAATCTATGCCGAAAACATGGAAAAGGCGAAGTCTATATTTGAAGAGTATGTTCTTGAAAATCACAAAAACCTTGAACCTATGCCCGGCGCTGAAGAGCTGTTAAAGGCTGTTTTTGATATGGGCATCACAATGGGAACCGTCAGCAACAAAAAGGGTGGTTTTATGCTGAACGAAATCAAACATTTCGGCTGGCAGGATTATTTCGTTTCCTGCATCGGGGCGGGGGATGCGAAAGAGGACAAACCAGCGCCAGATTCTCTGTTTATGGCTATCGAAAAGGGCAATGTGAAGGCCGATATTGAAGATATCTGGTATGTCGGCGATACGGAAACAGACCTGAAATGCGCGCAGGCAGCGAAATGCCCCTCGGTGTTTATTCAGCATAAAGACGATAATCGCGGTTTGGCTGACAAATATAAGCCAATACTGATGGTTAGGGATTGTCATGAATTACACGAGTTTTTGTTGCAAAACGTAGGAAAATAGCTACAAAGGAGCTAAATAAGGAGCAATTCCCTAAAAAAGGGATGGTTTCTTGAAGTATTGGGGACTTTAACTAAAAAAGGAAAAAACGATGGCGGATAAAATACAAAACGTACAGGACGTCTTCCTGAACAAAATCCGTAAAGAAAAAATGTCGGTAACGGTGTTTTTGGTAAATGGGGTTAAGCTTCAAGGCGTTGTCACCTGGTTTGATAATTTTTGCGTTTTACTGCGCCGTGAATCGCACGTACAGCTTGTCTACAAGCATGCGATTTCAACGATTATGCCCGGCGGTCCGCTGAATCTGAATGATGAAGAGGATACTACGTCCTCGGAAGCGCCGGCACCGGCAGCAGCAGCAGCATCAGGGGATGACGAGTAAAGCCTATATTATCCACCCTGTTTTACCGGATAGGAAAGACAGGCGGGATATCAAGGACGTACAGGAAGAAATTGAGGGGCTGGCAAGAGCCATTTCCCTTGAAATTGCCTGTACGCGTATTACAAAACTTTTAAAAATTCAGGCCGGTTCGTTCTTCGGCAAAGGCAAGCGCGCGGACATAGCGGCGGAGATACGTCGGCTAGAGCCTGAAATCGTCATTGTTAACCATACCTTGTCACCGGTACAGCAGCGCAATCTTGAAAAGGAATGGAATACCAAGGTTATTGACCGCACGGGGTTAATCCTTGAAATCTTTGGTCAGCGTGCACAAACCAAGGAAGGCCGTATTCAGGTTGATCTGGCCGCCCTGCAATATCAACGCTCACGGCTTGTACGCTCCTGGACGCATCTGGAGCGGCAACGCGGCGGGGCAGGGTTCATGGGCGGTCCCGGAGAACGCCAGATCGAGATCGACCGCCGCCAGATCGATCAGCGCATTACCAAACTGAAAAAGGAGCTGGAAACCGTCAGCCGTACGCGTGATCTGGGCCGCAAAAGTCGTGAGCGGGTTCCTTTCCCCGTGGTCGCGTTGGTTGGTTACACCAATGCCGGGAAATCGACATTGTTTAATACACTCACCGATGCAAAAGTTTTTGTCGAGGATTTGCCCTTCGCCACGCTTGACCCGACCCTGCGCCAGATTGTGTTAGGCAACGGTCAAAAAGTGATTTTATCGGACACGGTGGGGTTTATCTCTGAACTACCCACCCATCTGATTGCGGCCTTCCGCGCGACGCTGGAGCAGGTTTTATACGCCGATGTGATTATTCATGTGATTGATGCCTCGCGTCATGATTTTGAGGCACAAAGGCGCGATGTCATCGAAATTCTGGAAGAGCTTGGTATTTCCTATGAAGATGATGAACGCATTATCGAGGCGTACAACAAAACCGATATCATTGAAGATGAAGGGCTAGAAGATCTACAACGTCAATCCGGCTTAAAGGATTCTATTGCGTTGATCTCGGCACGTACGGGGCAGGGGCTGGATAATCTATTGGGCAAAGCCATCCATATTCTGTCCCACAATCGACGTATAGTTGCCTTCACCCTCGACCCAACCGACGGCAAGGCGCTGGCCTGGCTCTATGAACATGCGGAGGTGGTGGAGCGGGAAGATAGTAATGCCAATATACTTCTCAATATCAATATAGACACTGTTAACCTTGACAAATTTCAAAAAAAGTATGGATATAAGGACATAAACTCTAAAGGGAGCACGAAGTAATGTTAGAAAACGCCGCGCCAGTAGACCTTGATGATGCCTATTGCACCGCAGGAGGGCTGGACTCGACAGGCAATCCCTTTGGAACAATACTCCAGCACTTTAGAGAGAAGCTAAACCTGAGCTGGCATACATTATCCGAGAAAACGGGCGTGCCTCCCGCGAAAGTACTAGTGCTCGAGAAGAATTTTCCTGAAGAGGGCTTAAAGGAAGATAACAAAGAGCATATACAAACTCTTATCCAGTTTTTTGAGCAAAATGGCCTGGAAGGAAAGGGAGAATATCTTCAAAAAATTGCTGGTATCAGTAGTCGTGATGGATGCTCTGTGTCATTTAATTTGATAGCCGCATACGATGAGGAGTTGGCCGTAAAAGGGCCACGAAGTGCAGCTACAAGCTTAGTTCGTTCATTGGAAACGCTTGATCTGTGATTCCAGAAAAGTTTCTATTTATTTAGCCTCTTTACCCTTCTGCTCCTGCCATTTTTGTTCCATTTGCGTCAAAGAGGCGTCTTTCAGCTCTATATTCTCTGCTTTAAGATCACTCTCTAATCCTCTGAAACGGCTTTCGAATTTATCATTACATTCACGCAGGGCTGTCTCGCCATTGACCCCCAGCATGCGTCCGAAATTGACCAGCAGAAACATCAAATCGCCAAGCTCATCGGTTTTTTCTTCGATCGTACCGTCCTTGAGGGCCTCACGCATTTCCGCCAGCTCTTCCTCGAATTTATCCAGCACATCTTCGGGCTTTTCCCATTCAAACCCGATTTTGGCGGCCTTGTTTTGCAGCTTAAACGCGCGGAGCAAAGCGGGTAGGGCCCTGGTTACCCCGTCTAACGCACTATCCCCGCGCTTTTCCTTTGCTTTCTTCTCATCCCATATCTTGTCGACATCTGCCGCGCTGGTTGCCTCACGGTCACCAAAAACATGGGGGTGGCGAGAAATCATCTTGGCGGTGACGTCACGGATGACGTCTTCAATGTCGAACAAGCCTTCTTCGCTCGCCATTTGCGCATGGTAGATCGGTTGGAAGAGCAAATCACCCAGCTCATCGCGCAAATCCTTCATATCGCCGCGCTCAATCGCATCGGCAACCTCATAGGCCTCCTCAATCGTATACGGCGCGATGGACTTGAAATCCTGCTCCATATCCCACGGGCAGCCGCCATCGGGATTGCGTAGGCGCGCCATGACCTTGATGAGCTCTTCGATCGGGTGCTTTGAATCAGGCATGATTGGAGAATAGGAGGCTTATATGGGATTGGCTATAGATTTATGGATGCACCTCGCTAGGCCCTTTGGCCTTGAATGGTTTTCTATGCTTTATACGCTGCCAAAGGGTATGCCACCTCATATTTTCCTGTACTGCTTCTTTAATACATTCGCCTAATTGATTTTCAGCTAACAGAGATTCATCCATAACCATAGGCGGGGGCACACTATGGGCCCGTTTCAGGATAGAGAGCCCCAGAGCATCACCGTCAACATGAGGGGTTATAACTAAACACGCTCCTGCATAGTGGTATTCTTCGTATAGTCGCTTCACAAACCCTACATTATCCAAATCTTTGGCTCTAGCTTCGTCCGTAAAATCAACAGTAAAAGCATCGTCAGGGATGCTGCTCCCCAAACCCACAATAATTAAACCCGGCAATATGTCTTTATAAGGAAATCGGCTGAAGGTTAGAGCGCTTTGTTCTAAAACCTGGCTTCTCCACTCCTCTTCAAGCATATGTGGCCGCTTGTCTTGCCATTTCTGTCTATAACGCTCTTCGTAAAGACGCTTTGCCCCCTGCAACGCTCCAAGAGCGCCCAACAAATCGGTAGAGCAAATTTCATTATAGCCAAAACTATTTAGCTCAGTGCGTGCATCCACAATGTGCTTGTTCATAGAATCAGGGCTATTGGATACGATTAAAACTGTTTCTTTTGTGAATTCAATCAAAATATCTCACCTAATTTTAAAAGAGGGGTTATAGAACAGGAGACAGCGATATGTCAAACTATGGGATGGTTGCGTGATAATGTATATTATGGTAAATAAGGCATCTTTTACATTACAGGTTCCGGATCCAAAACAAAGCCCTCGCAAGGCGTTGTGTCTCGGTCCGGATATTCGCGTTCAATATGTGCTTTGGCTATCTGATAATCCCCTAGAATAAAAGCATTGAGGACGGCTAATTTCTGACTTAAAAAATCCCGTTGAGCTGGATCAGTCTCTGAAAAAATAAAACCTTCGATCTGCCCACGATGGTAGGTTCCACTTTTATCCGGGTCTGTATTACTAAGGTCAATGACCCAGCTTGAATCACCGAGCTGCTTGGGAGAGTTGGTATCTCTTGTCCACATTATTACTATCCTTCTCAGGTGTTATAAATTAGAAAAACTATATATCATTACATGTTACGGAAACGCAAGCTTATTTTGCCATCTAAAAAGGCTATAAAAGTTCTCTGTCGTCGCCCTCGCCATTTCATCGTCCGAAACGCCTTTCAGCGCCGCCAGAAAGGCTCCGGTATGAACGACAAAAGCCGGCTCGTTTGCTTTGCCTCTATGGGGCTGCGGTGCCAGATACGGCGCATCGGTTTCAACCAGAATACGATCCAGCGGCACATTGCGTGCGATCTCGCGCAGCTCATCGGCTTTGTTGAACGTCACAATGCCTGAAAATGAAATATAAAAGCCAAGACCCAGCATATTCTCGGCCAGCTGCGGCCCGGAGCTAAAACAATGCATGACGCCGCCAAGAGCCTTGCCAGAGGATTCTTCCCGAACAATGGCAAACACATCATCATCGGCTTCGCGCGCATGGATAATCAGCGGCAAATCTGTCTCTATGCAGGCGCGGATATGTTTGCGGAAAGAGTCCTGCTGATCTTCGCGCGGCGAATTGTCATAGTAATAATCAAGGCCGCTTTCGCCAATACCGATGATCTTCGGGTCCGAGCGCGCCATTTCCACCAGCTTTTCCTGTGTGATGGCTTTTTCAGCATCCAGCCCGGCATCATGCGGATGCGTACCGATCGAGCACCAGACATTGTCAAATTTTTGTGCGCATCCTAGAACGCCGGGAAAATCACCGGTAATCTGGCAGGAAATATTGAGCATGCCATCTACCCCCGCGTGCTCCGCGCGCTGTACCAGCTCCTCGGCACTGCTTTCCATTTTTTCGTGAGTCAAATGACAATGGGAGTCTATCCACATTATCCGGCGGCCTTTTGCTTATCGTCCTCTTCAACAATGCGGGGAAACACCCCTTCTGGCTTGTCGATTTTGGTGCCGGGCTTGAGCGCGTATTTTTCTTCTTCTATATGCTTAAACAACCGCTGATCTTCAGGAACACCAAGTTGATTAAGAACCTTATTGGCCGATATGTCCATAAACGGTCTAACTAATATAGCAATACCTCTAATAGATTCAGCCAAGACATATAGCACTGTTTCCATCCTTTTAAAATCAGTCTTCTTTAAAGACCATGGCGCCTGCCAATCAGCATAGCCGTCACAATTACTTACTCCTACGTTCCATAGCAATTCTAATATCTTGTGAAATTCCATTTTTTCACTATCACCTCGGATACCCAACCCAATAGTACTTTTATTAGGATCGCTATATTTTCCGAGTATATGTCTAGCATTGTTAAGCAGCTCTTTATCATCATCATTAAACTCATCCGGCTCCGGAATTTTTCCATCGCAATTCTTGTAAATCATCGACAGAGTCCGCTGCGCCAGATTGCCAATCCCGTTGGCCAGATCAGCATTGATCCGTGTTACCGCTTGCTCATGCGAAAAGCTACCATCCTGGCCGTGCGAGATTTCGCGCATGAGGAAATATCTGATCTGATCCAGCCCATATGTTTCCACTAGTCCATCCGGCGATAAAACATTGCCAAGCGATTTCGACATCTTTTCGCCCTTCACATTGATAAAGCCATGGGCAAAAATGGTTTCAGGAATTTCAATGCCAGCCGACATTAAAAAAGCCGGCCAGTACACGGCGTGAAAACGAGTGATGTCCTTGCCGATAACATGATAATTAGCCGGCCAGAATTTTTTAAAATCTTCCGCAGCCACATCCGGATAACCTACCCCGGTCATGTAATTGGTCAGCGCATCGAGCCAGACATACATGACGTGATTGTCATCACCAGGCACCGGAATGCCCCAACTCAGACGATCCTTGTGGCGCGAGATTGATAAATCCCTGAGCCCACCTTCCTGGCCAACAAAGCTGATAATTTCATTGCGGCGGCTTTCGGGCTGGATGAATTCCGGATGCGCCTCGTAATATTTTAAAAGTTTGTCTGTGTATTCCGAGAGTTTGAAAAAATAACTCTCCTCCTCGACCCATTGCACTTCGGTTCCGTTCGGGGATAATTTCTCACTCTTTCCGTCCTCGGTCTCCCCTTCGGTGAGTTCATCTTGGGTGAAATAGGCTTCCTCGCGCACCGAATACCAGCCTTCATATTTACCGAGATAAATATCGCCCGCTTCCTGCAATTTCTGCCATAGCGCCTGTGAGGCTTTATGGTGGCGCTCTTCGCTCGTGCGAATAAAATCATCATTGGAGATACCAAGCGTTTTTGTCATCGCCATAAATTCGGCGGCATTCTTATCCGCGAATTCTTTTGGCTCCATGCCGTTCTCCAGGGCAGTTTTGGCAACCTTCTCACCATGCTCATCGGTGCCGGTCAAAAACATCACGTCATAGCCGTCTAAGCGCTTAAACCGTGCCATCACATCGGTCAGAATGGCCTCATAGGCATGACCCAGATGCGGCGATCCGTTGACATAGGAAATAGCTGTCGTGATGTAAAAAGGCCCTTTGCCTGACATCGAATAACTCCTTAAGCAGTTTTCATTAATGAAAACGAGCCCAGAACCCCTTGTCTTTTGTCGAGATTGGCTCTTTGCACGGTTTCAAAATGCTCCTGAAGGTTCTCACAGATTTTGCTGAGCTGTTCAAGCGAAGAATTCTGCAAAAGCGCGGCAAACGCTTCCATATCCAGCGGTTTACCCGGTGTGACGCCACCCCTGGCCTTGGTCATCACCAGGTTTTGCCACACCAACTGCATAAGCTCCTGATAGGCCTGAAAAGCCGCCTCTTGTCCGGGGCGCGATAATTCATCGGCCCAGGCATGGATAGCGGGCCAGTCCCAATTGGGGTAGCGCTCCAGCGCGCCCAGAATTTTGCCCAGCGTTTCCAGCGCGCCTTCTTCGTAATAATTCTGCGCCTTGCCAAAGCTGCCCTGCGCCAGCTGTATCAACGTATCTTGTTCATCCGGGGTTAAATCATGGCCGGTTTTTTGCAAAAGTTGGCGCATGACTTCATCCGATAAGGGTTGGAACGGCACCACACGGCAACGCGAACGAATGGTGGGGATCAACGCCCCTACTCTATGTGTCACCAAAACAAGCAAAGCTTTGTTCGGCGGTTCTTCGAGAATTTTGAGCAAAGCATTCTGGGCGTTGCGGTTCATGGTGTCGGAATCATCGACAATCACCACGCGCCAGCCCCCTTCCGCAGCGGTGCGGCGTAAAAACGGAGCCACTTTACGCACCTGCGCTACATCAAGAGATGCTTTTTGTTTACCCTTCACCGGGTCGATAGCGCGCTCAATACTGAGCAAATCCGGATGGGCACCACTTGTGATGAGCCTTGATGCTTTCTCTTCAGAGCCTTCCTGCGATAATAAAAACCGTGCCAGCTGATACGCCATGCAGGATTTGCCAATGCCCTGCGGCCCCGCAAAAATAAGTGCATGGGGCGGGCGCTCATTTTGAAACAACTCAAAAAGCTGTGTCTGGACCCCTTCATGGCCGAGGCACTCTTTACCCTCACGTGGATGGGAAATATTCTCCACTTCTTCAGTGCTCATATCCACTGTTTCGATTTTTTCTTCCTTTGCCGGTGCCGGCTCTTCACCAAACAAATCCATTAACCAAGCCTCTCCTGCACTACTTTTGCAATCTCCGCCGCGATATCATCAATCGAGCCTGCCGCATCAATCACATGGCAGCGCTCCGGTTCCTTTTTGGCAATCTCCAGATAACCTTCCCGGAGCCTTTTATGAAACGCCATCTCCAAGTTTTCGTAGCGATCTTCCGTCTGCTTAATCTGCAAATTTTCTGCCGCAAGCCTGCGGCCTGATCTATGAAGACCCTCTTCCGGATCGATATCAAAAACAAAAGTCAGATCAGGCTCAAAGCCATCCAAAACAGCCTTGTCTATTGCCTTAATCTTATTCATTGGCAATGCGTAACCATAGCCTTGGTAAGCTTTGGTTGAATCGGTGAAGCGGTCGCTGATAACAATCTTTCCCTCGTTCAGGGCTGGCTTTATGATGTCTTCCACATGCATTGAGCGTGCGGCAAACAACAATAAACACTCAGCCATGGGGCTCCACTCCCCCCCTTCCCTTTGTACCAGCAGATTACGGATTTTTTCGGCTTCAGCCGTGCCGCCCGGCTCGCGTGTGGTAACCACCTTATGGCCCTGATCGGTCAGAGCTTTGGCCAGGGTGTTAATTTGTGTGGTTTTGCCTCCGCCTTCACCGCCTTCAAATGTGATAAACAGGCTAGTTTTGCTCATCAGCTTCCTGCTTTGCCCATGATAGAAAGCTTTGCCTTGGCAAGGGTTTTGGCAAAAAAGCCAAACGGCTTGATATCCGCCCCGGCCAGAACCGGAACGTTTAAAGTATGCCCGCGCGGAATTGTAATTCTGATCATACCGAGCGCCTGTCCCTTTTTGATAGGCGCCATCAAAGGACCTTCATATAAAAGTTCGACCTTTAAATCTTTAACGGCAATGGTGGGAACGGTTACCACAACATCATCTTCTATAAGCAAAGGCAATTCTTCTTCCTGCCCCATGACAACAGGAACGGTATCAACAACCTCTCCGGCTTTGAACAATTTGAGGTTTTGAAAACCGCGCAAACCCCATTCGAGCATTTTAGCTGATTCCTGCGCCCGGTCTTTTTCATTCTTCAGCCCGTTGATAACCAAAACAACGCGGCGACCATTTTGTGCGCCCGACGCCATAAGGCCGTAGCCCCCGGCTTCGGTATGGCCCGTCTTGATACCATCCGCTCCCAGATCCCGATATATTAACGGATTGCGATTGCGTTGCTTGATATTGTTGAAAGTAAATTCCTTTTCCGCAAAATAAGGGTAATAGTCTGGGAAATTATTGATCATGCTATAGGACAAAGTAACCAAATCCCTTGCCGTTGAATAATGATCAGGGTCGGGCCAGCCACTGGCATTGGTAAAATGAGAGTTGGTCATACCAAGTTCCTTGGCCTTTACATTCAATGCATCGGCAAAAGCCCCTTCCGTCCCCGCCAGCCCTTCGGCCAGAACAATGGTAGCATCATTGCCGGACTGAACGATCACGCCGCGCAACAGGTCCTCGACCTTAACGCGTTTATCGACCTCGACGAACATCTTAGAGCCGCCCTTGCGCCAGGCCTTTTCACTGACCTGAAATTTATCATCCAGCTTGATCTGGCCGCCTTTGAGGGCTTCAAACACGAGGTAAGTGGTAATCACCTTACTCATCGACGAGGTCGGCATGCGCTCATCGGCATTTTTTTCAAACAAAACCATGCCGGTTTCAAAATCGATCACAATGGCTTGTTTGGCCGAAGTCTGCAAAATGGACTCTGCGGCATAAGCCGGTCCGGCAATCAGCAATATAAACAGGAAAATACTCGTGAGGGCTTTAATCATGGGGGTAGTAAAGCAATTCGCGCAGCCTTATTCAACCACAATGATCGCATCGGCATTCCCGGCAGCCGCCATTCGGTCCAAAATGGCATCCGCATTGGCAACATTAGCACTTGGAATACGCACCCTATAGAATTGCTGTCCCCCTATCTGCGCCGGGTAGACCTGCGCGTTGCCAAATGGCTTAAGCCTTTGTGCCAGACCTTGTGCATTGGCCCGGTCAGCAAAGGAGCCCGCCTGCACATAGATATTGGTTGAGCTTACCGGCAATTGTTTGACGATCTGGTCGGGATAAAATACACCGCCCTGCACATGCCCGGGAATATTTGGCGCAGGAAGCGCTGCGCGCTCGACCGGCTTGGTGCTGGCTGAAACATTTTGATAGCCCGTCGTGGCATGCCTCGGGGCTTGTGTGCTGGGTTGCGCTCCTGATTGTAGCCCTGATTGTGTGGGCGCGGTGGGGGCGCCTCTTTTTGGCTGATTATCATTCATAGCCACCTCATAGCCTCTGGTGTCCTTGCCCCTTCTGGCTGCCTCGGCGATCGCCCTGCTCTCTTCTGCCAAAACCTTCACCCTGACTTTGGCGGTCCCCTTGTTCTTAAAGCCCAGCAATTCCGCCCCGCGTTTGGACATATCGATAATACGGCCACGCTTAAACGGCCCACGGTCATTGACCCGCACGATAACAGAACGCCCATTCTCCAGATTGGTTACCCGGACCAGTGAAGGCAGCTGCAGCGTCTTATGAGCTGCTGTCAGCTCATTCATATTGAAAATCTCGCCATTGGCGGTTTGCTTGCCATGGAATTGTGGGCCGTACCAGGACGCAATTCCGGTTTCGGTATAGCTGTAATCTTCCTGGGGCTTGTACCAATGCCCGGCAATCTTATAAGGATTGCCGACCTTAAAGTTCCCTTCGCTTTTGCCGTTGGGTATTTTCTTGGCCACATGGGAGGCCAGATTAACCTCTGTACAGCCAGCTACGGCAAACATAGCCAGAAACAGGAAAATAAAAGGGTGGCGCATAAATGTATCTCTTTTATTGGGCGATAAGGTCAGCCAGAAGGCCAACTGATGTGGCAAAATACACAGATTTGTTCCAGGTCATGATTGTCCTGTAGTTATCATATATCAGAAAAGCCTCGCCGCTTGCACCGTCCGGGCGCACCAAAGCAGCTTTTATCCCCGGTGCAGTTGGAATTGGGTTGCCATTTAGTAAAGTCACCCCCATTCCTTTCCAGGCCGTAAGGGACTTTTTATTACCCATCCCGGTCACGCTTTGCGGCAGGTTTTGGGTTAGTTTGACCTTGCGACCCCATTTTTCATCGCCTTTCCAGCCGTTTTTACTAAGGTAATTGGCTGTTGATGCAAAAATATCGGACGTACTGCCCCAGATATCGCGCCGTCCGTCGCCGTTGTGATCGACCGCATAGGCATGGAAGCTTGAGGGCATAAACTGGTTTTGCCCCATCGCTCCGGCCCAGGAGCCTTTCATTTCTGCCGCTTTAATATGACCGCCATCGATGATTTTGAGCGCGTTTATAAGTTCCTTTCGGAAAAAATTACTGCGCCGCCCGTCATGGGCCAACGTGGCCAGTGCCGGCACAACATGGAAACCGCCGGTATTGCTGCCATAGCTGGTTTCAACGCCCCAGAGCGCAACGATATATTGCGGCTGAACGCCGTATCTGGCGCTGACTCGCCCCAGCTCGCTGCGGTGTTTGCCGAGCAACGCCCGGCCTTTGTCGATACGGTTTTGATTAATCACTCGCTTTTTGTATTGGGCGAAGGTCATGGAACCTTCCGGCTGTTTGCGGTCGAGCCTAATCACTTTTGGAATAGGCTTCACCCCGACAAATGCGGCATCGATGGTTTGCCTGGATATCCCCTTTTCCAGGGCCTCCTGCTTAAAATCTAACAACCAGGCTTCAAAAGGCTCTGCTGCAAAAGAACTCTGAGGTACAAAAAATAAAGCAAAAACAAATAGATATATTACTTTTTTTAGACAGTACATTAATTAGAACACCTTTACTTTACAGTTTCAGTCCAGTTACAACGCTCGGCTACCACAGCAGCCATACCATCTCGGTGGACCCCCTCTGTGATGATGCCGATGATCCTCTCATCTTCATGGTACCCCTGATGTGCCTTCAGTGGGTCGGCGAATTCAGCAACACCGAACACATCTTTTACCTCCGCTACATTAATACTTACATTGACGGTTACAGGGCAAATACGACTATCTATATAGTCCCTGGAAAAGCGCGCCGGCACATGATAGCTCAAAATATCATTGGGATCGCTAAAAGCGACGATATTCATTTTGCTCATAACCCGGTCTTCATAATGACTGGCGCCAGGAACACAGTAATTTTCTATTTCCCCGGTTACTTCTGGCGGTTCGTGAGCCAGCTCAAGCAATGGTAGCTGATTTGCCAGCATGAAAACTGTGAATTCCTCCTCGCGTATAGCATCGTTTAATTCTTTTACAGACCCTGATGAGGAGCCATCTTGAGTATAATTAAGTGAAAAGAAATGTACCATATCTGTCGTGATACGGCTTCCCAGTGAATGCGTCACAAAGAAAAAATCATCATCGCGGATCACATTCGACATATTGCCTGCTTCAGGATCACAAAACTGGCTCACTCCGTCTTCGAGTACATCCCAGTCACCCTTAAACATCCAGCACATGGATTGCGCCACAGATGTCTTGATATGCTCCTTTTTGGTTCCCAGATAGATCAGTAGATCAGGCACTGTATTATTCAGAAAGCCTTTAAGGCTTTTGTTTATCTGCGCGCGCCTGTGCGTATGCTCTACAGAGTCATCAAAGGCAATAAGCTCTTTGCGCGGGTCTGTAATCGGGGACCAGGTCAACTCATAGAATAAAAGCTCCAGATTGGCAGACGGGCTTAAGTGCCGATAAACTCTTAAGGAGCCCAACTCATCATGAGTGCCGTCTTTTGAGCGGTAATACGGGCTTTGAAGTTTAATTTCTTTATAGTCCTGCTCCATGGACGTCAAACCAAGTGATCTGGCCAGCTTTTCCTGGAATGGTGCTGAATACCCCGGCAAATGCTTGCTGATCCCATGCACCATCAAAACTTTGGTTGTATGATTGGGGCCCTCAAGGACATGACGTTCTACGCTTTTTGTAATGCCATCAAAAGCCGGGCCGGTGATATCACATTGACGCGTGTCTTCCGGCTTTTGCTCAAGAATAGCTTCCGTCACGCCCTTTGCTATACCCGAACACCCCGAAAGCAGGAAAATAGTACCTAAAATTGTAAAAATGCGGATATGTTTCATGATGTTCTGTTATTTGCTCTAGACAGACATACACAAAAATCGCTAAAAAATGAAGCGCTTATCGCTAGTCAAGATATCTCTTATGGAGGGGTGGCAGAGCGGTTGAATGCACCGGTCTTGAAAACCGGCATGGCTTCACGGCCATCGTGGGTTCGAATCCCACCCCCTCCGCCATTTAAAACAAGCCCGCCCTTGTGCCGGTTTTGTTTTGAACTGTGTAGATGGTGAGGGTAAGAACCTGCCGGTTCGACAATAAGCTTAATGAGCAGGAATGTAATGAAAGGCGAATTTAGCGTTTGCCACTTTGGCAGGGGCAAAAGCCCCGCACCAAAGAAATCCCTCTTCTTGTGAGCCACAATTAATGCAGTCCTACACCCATAAGACTGCCATTAACGAAGAAGTGCGTAGCAATGCTCGCAGCATAGCCAGCCAACAGAATGGGGAACCACTTAAGGTGAGAGAAGAAAGTATAATGCCCGTGCGCCACACCCATCAACGCCACCCCTGCCGCCGAACCGATCGAAAGCATACTGCCCCCTACTCCAGCTGTGAGCGTAACGAGCAGCCACTGGAAGTGATCCATCTGCGGCTCCATAGTCAGCACGGCAAACATGATCGGGATGTTGTCTACAATCGCTGATAAAAAGCCCATGGCAATATTGGTAACGCTGGGTCCCAGCCCATCATAAAGCCCCATGGACATCGCCTCAAGATAACCGAGGAAGCCCAGGCCGCCAACACTGAAAATAACACCAAAGAAGAACAAAAGCGTATCCCATTCCGCCGAAGCAACGTTATCAAGGATATTAAAGTTTTCGTCCTTTTTTCTACTGTGATGGCGTATATACCAGGCCATGATCATCAACAGGGACATTCCCATCATCATACCTACAAAAGGCGGCAGACCAAGAAACTGTTCAAAACTCACAGCCATGATAATGGTGCACAGCCCCAGTATAATAATTCTGATGGCACCGGTTTTTAAAACAACTATTTCATTTTCAACACCTGTAGGCTGATCATTTGAAACAAAGAAGCTCATAATAACGGCCGGGACCAGGAAATTGACAACGGAAGGAAGGAAGAGCGTAAAGAATTCAAAAAACTCGACCTTCTCTGCCTGCCAGACCATCAGAGTAGTAATATCGCCGAACGGACTGAACGCGCCGCCGGCATTGGCAGCATTCACCACATTGACACAGGCAATGGCGATAAATTTCGGATCGTTCTTCCCTACAGCCATAATCACCGCGCCAAGCACCAGCGCCGTTGTCAGGTTATCGGCAATCGGCGAAAGAAAGAACGCCAGAACCCCTGTCGCCCAAAAGAGCTGCCTTAAGCTGAGGCCGGCATGAGTAAGTTTCATTCTTATAACGCTAAAAACATTTCTCTCCTGCATAGCGCTGATATAGGTCATAGCCGCCAGCAGGAAGAGCAGCAAACTCCCGTATTCTTCCAGTCCATGAAATATAGCTGCCCGCAACGTATGGTGATCTATACCGTAGCTTGGCGCTATTATTCCAATCGTAACCCAGATCAGCCCCGCCCCCAGCATCACAGGTTTTGATTTACGCAGAAAAGTAAATTCTTCTAACAGGACGCCAATATAAGACAGTACAAAAATAGCGACGCATAAAATGGCCGCCGGATGCATCAGATCTATTGCAAAAGCGTGGCCGCCACCCTCTGCTTCCGCAGCCATAGCAGGAATGGAAATTGTCAGTGACAACAGGAAGAAAGAAAGGAAAAACCGCAAAATCATGTCTCTTATTTTCTAGTGATTTATTATTATTACATTAACAAGGCATGATCGTGTAGCACCTGTTTATTGCGAATGCAAGACACAAATGTGTGGATTAAATTTAACTGCTTCTGTCGATGAATTTTTGAAAGGCTTTGAGCGTTTCTTCGCTGACGTGGTGCTCAACCCCTTCCGCATCCTGCTCGGCATTCTCGTCGCTAACGCCCAGGCATTTGAGGAACTTCACAACCAGGATATGCCGCCGCTTGCAGCTTTCCGCTAGTTTCTGTCCCCCTTCGGTTAAAAACAGAGAACGATAAGGCTGGCTGTTGACCAGCCCTTCTTTTTTGAGCCTGGTAATAATCTTGTTTACGGTCGCATGAGAAATTCCAAAGCGCTGTGCCAGATCAACCACCCGTGCTTCGCCATTGGCATCGATAAGATCAGCAATCAACTCGACGTAATCCTCGGCTGTCTCAGTTTGATGGGCTTCGCGCACCCGCTCAAAACGTTGTGCCTGTTCTTTTGGATCTGCCAGTTCTGTTTGTGATGTCATTTGCATTTCCTTTTATACCAAAGCAGCTTCCCAGATTCTGCTTTTCCCGCGAAAGCGGGAATCTTCGCCCCATCAAAGGTCCCCGTTTTCACGGGGAAAGCAAGGAAGAAAGCGTCATTTATTATGAATAAATTATCATCTCCTGTCAAAAGTGTTGCCTTGGCTACATTTTGTGCTATATACTTAAATTATAAGCATATGGTAAAAATATGAAAAAACTCTTTATATCGCTGTTCAGTCTCGCCGCTATTTTAAGCGCTTTTCTTGTCTGGCCGCCTCTTGAGGGCAAAACCGATGACCGGCCCTATATCGTGACAACCACGGCGCAGGTCGGTGATATTGTGACCAATATTGTCGGTCCCGATATCCGGGTTGAATATCTGATGGGCAGTGGCGTTGATCCGCATTTATATCGCCCGACCCGCTCTGATGTGATCAAGCTCAAACGCGCCGATATGGTGTTTTACAACGGCCTGCACCTCGAAGGACAAATGGTGGAGCTTTTGGGCAAGCTGGCCGAGGAAAAACCCTCCATCGCCATTGCAAGCGGATTGCCGGAAAGCGCCCTGCTCGATTTTGCCGGTGCCAGCAAGCATGACCCGCATATCTGGATGGATATCGGCAAATGGATTCATGCCAGCAATATCGTTGAAGGCAACCTGTCGAAAGCCTACCCCGATAATACCTCAAGGTTTAAAGCCCGGGCTGTTGCTTACAAAAACCAGCTGCAAAATCTTGAAACGCATGTCATGAAAACGATTGGCACTATCCCGCTTGAAAATAAAATTCTGGTCACGGCCCATGATGCGTTTGGCTATCTGGGCTCGGCTTATAATATGGAAGTCATCGGTATTCAGGGCATTTCAACCGAAAGTGAAGCGGGTTTGAAGCGCATTGAAGAACTGGTCGATATGCTGGTAGAGCGAAAAATTCCATCGGTCTTCATTGAAAGCTCGGTCACGGACCGCAACATCAAGGCTCTGATCGAAGGCGCCGCTGCGCGAGGCCATGAGGTTAAAATTGGCGGCGAGCTGTATTCCGATGCCATGGGCGCGCCCGGAAGCTATGAGGGCACTTATATCGGTATGATGGACCACAATGTGAATGTGATTGTTTCCGCTCTTGGCGGCATGACAAAACCGCTCTCCGATAAACTCGCCTTCAACGCGCAGTAGCCATGCCCCCTCCTCCTCTGGACGTTAAAAATCTTTCCGTACATTACCATCTGCAGGATGAGCCGGCTTTATCAGCTATCGATTACAGGGCCGAAGCAGGAAAACTAACAGCCATCATCGGCCCCAACGGCGCAGGGAAATCGACATTCCTCAAAGCTGTCATGGGGCTTATTCCATCCACCAGCGAAAAGATTGAGGCTTTCGGCAAACCTGTCGCCACACAAAAAGATAAAATTGCCTATATGCCGCAACGAAGCAGCGTTGACTGGGATTTTCCTGTCTCGGCGCTGGATGTGGCCACGATGGGCCTATACGGCAAAATTGGATTGCTAAGGCCCGTGCGCAAAAAACATAAAGACGAGGCTAGAGGATATCTCGATCAGGTTGGTATGGCTGATTACGCAGATCGTCAGATCGGCCAGCTTTCCGGCGGTCAGCAGCAAAGAGTTTTTCTGGCGCGCACGCTGGCCCAAAATCCCTCGTTGTATTTCATGGACGAGCCTCTGGCCGGGGTGGATATTGCCACTGAAAAAATCATTATTTCAATTCTTGAGCAGCTAAAGAAGGACGGTAAAACCATTCTGGTCGTTCATCACGACCTGCAAAGTGTTGGTAGCTTTTTTGACAACGCGCTACTCCTCAATAAAGTTAAAATATCTGAGGGCCCGGTCAAAAAAGTCCTGACACCCTCCAACCTGTCGATTGCTTACAAAAGCCCTGTGATTGCCAATGTGGGATGATTTTCTTCATGTTCTGATGTTCCAGGCCGCCCATAACACCAATATGGTTCTGACCAGCACGATTTTCCTTGGTGCCGCCGGTGGAATGATCGGCTCCTTTATCTATTTAAGGAAGCGCGCGATGCTGACCGACACATTAAGCCACGCCACCCTGCCCGGTGTTGCGCTTGGCTTTATTGTCGCAGTGCTACTGGATTTAAATGATGGCCGCCACCTTCCTACGCTTTTGGCTGGCGCGGCGTTGACAGCTCTGCTTGGCGGGCTCTGCGTGCAATGGATCAAAAGCAAAACCCGCCTTAATGAAGATGTTGCCATCGGTAGCGTGCTCAGCGTTTTTTACGGCGGCGGTATTGTTTTGCTAAGCGCCATTCAACGCATGGAAGCGGGCAGCAAGGCAGGCTTGGAGACATTTTTATTGGGACAGGTTTCGGGCCTCAGCCAAAGTGAAACCCAGCTTATTATGCTCGTCTCCGTTGTCGTTATTATTGCGGCCTGCGCCCTGTTCAAAGAATTCAGGCTGATTTGTTTCGATGAAATTTATGCCCGCGCCGGCACCATGCCAGTCTTAAAGCTGGATATGGCATTGCTGGCGCTGATGATTGTGGTTGTTTGTATCGGCCTCAAAACCGTCGGGCTGGTCCTGATTGTCGCGCTGATGATTATTCCGGCGGTGACAGCCCGGTTCTGGACCGATGATACTGCCAAACTGGTCGTTATTGCTGCGCTTTGCGGCGCTTTAAGCTGTTATATCGGCGCATCCCTTTCCGCCAGCCTGCCCAATCTTCCGGCGGGCGCGATGATCGTTTTAACCGCCTTTTCCTTTTTTACATTCAGCTTCTTCCTGGCACCCAAACGCGGCCTTCTTTCCTCCAGCTTAAGGAGCCACCATGCTTGAGGAATTTTTACAAATCGATTTGCCCGCCATTCTGGTCGCCGTTCTCGCCAGCATTGCCTGCGCTCTTTTGGGGAGCTTTCTCGTCCTGCGCAAACAGGCCCTGATGGGTGATGCACTCAGCCATGTCGTCCTGCCCGGTATTGCCGTCGGGTTTTTACTCTCCGGCCATATCAACCCACTTTATATGATGGGTGGCGCCTTGCTTGCCTGTTTTGCATCTGTGCTGTTGATTAATTTTATCAAGACCTTCGGCAGGATTGAGCCGGGCGCAGCCATGGGCATTGTTTTTACGGCCATGTTTGCTCTGGGCATTGTTTTGCTGGAAACGCAAGTCGGCTCGCGGGTTCATCTTGATGCCCAGCACGCCCTGTATGGCGCTCTCGAGCTGACCTATTGGCAGGACCCTGGAAATCTAAGCGAAATGCCTCATCAAATTACCACGCTGGGCGTTTTGACTATCCTCATCGTTATTTTTATTGCGCTTTTCTTTAAAGAATTAAAGCTCACCAGCTTTGATCCTATTCTCGCCAGCACCATGAATGTAAAGGTTAGCTGGCTTGGGGCCGCCTTAATGACCCTTGTCGCCATGGCCGCTGTGGCGTCCTTCGAAGCCGCAGGCTCTATCCTCGTCATTGCGATGTTTATCTGCCCGGCAGCAACGGCGCGGATGTTTTGCGACAGCCTGGAGACGCAGCTTTATGTCAGCGCTTTGGTCGGAGCCTCATGTGGATTGCTGGGCTATATACTGGCGGCCTTCGCGCCTTTATGGCTTGGATTTGAACATTCCCTAAGCGCAGCAGGCATGATCGCGCTCACAGCTGGATTCCTACAGTTGCTGGCGATGTTATTCGCACCGAAATATGGAGTATTAAGCCGCTAGGTTCAGGAGAACAGGGTCGGTATCATTCTCTGCGCCACCATTAATACTGGTCAGCTCCCTGAGAACGTCTATCAAAGGCGGTGGAAAATCAGTTGACGGCCCACCAAAGCGTTCACGCGCGGCCTCAAGAAGATTGCTAAACTGCCGCAGCGTATCACGAAACTCATTAATAAGATGTCGTATATCTGAAACGTCCTGACCACGTGCCTCGCCGGAGCGGCCTGGCCCGCTATTGTCTCCCTGCCGCACGATAAGCGTTTGCTCTCTTTCAATGCTGAGTTGCGCAACAACGATTTCAGTCGTCTCGATAGCCTGTCGAACTGTCAGGCTGCCATCCTCTCCCTGAGAAATCTCGATGGTTTCGGTGCGTTCGGTAATTCTTGTGAAATTGAATTCAACGTTAAGGCTCTCCGCATAGCTAACGGAAAGATCGCCCGATCCACGAGAAGCCCCGTTAAACAGGCTGGAGAAGCTTTCTTCAAGCAAAGCGCCTATGTCGCCGCCGACACTGCCAAGCCCGCCTATAATATCGTTGATAAGATCGACGATAACGCCCTGTTGTGAATCACTGGCAACATTCAGAAGGGCCGCAGCAAACTCGATTTGTTCCTGCACGGCCTGCAAGCGTTCCCGCGTAAATTGTACGTCTTGCTGCCTTTGGCCGGCAAAACCGCTCTCCAGTGCCCTGATAACTTCCCGGGCCTGATCCGACAGATCAATCCGGTCATCCAGATGATGCTCCGGGTTGCCGGGATTGCTGATAATGTCCCGTGTTCTGTCCTGTAAGCTATTAAAGAAAGAGCCGCCTGATAATGATTTTACCAGGGAATTTACGTCTAAAGAGGGCAATCCTGCGCCTAAAGTCATATCATTTCATCCTGAAATGGCTAAATTCTTTCTCACACCGGTATCATAACACAAAAACAATCAAAAAAGGGACTGCTATTAAGCCCTTATCCCCAATGAAAAAATGCCATATTTCTTGACAGAGGCCCCAAACCGTGGCTATATGCCCGTCTTCAGAAATAGGATGATTGAAATTATGTTTGCAGTAATAAAAACAGGTGGAAAACAGTATAAAGTCCAAAAGGACGATAAACTGAGGGTCGAAAAGCTTGAAGCCGACGAGGGCGGTAGCATCGACCTGGACGAAGTTTTGTTCGTTGGTGACGGTAAAACCGCTAAAATCGGCGATCCGCTGGTCAAAGGCGCGAGCGTAAAGGCCACAGTGCTGGAACATGTTCGCGGCCCGAAAATCACGATTTTTAAGAAAAAACGCCGTCAGAATTACCGCCGTAAAAAGGGCCACCGTCAGGATCTGACGCTGATCCAGATTACGGATATAAAAGCAGCTTAAAGAACAGGAGAGACGTTATGGCACATAAAAAAGCAGGTGGAAGTTCCAGAAACGGTCGTGATTCAGAAGGTCGCCGTTTGGGCGTTAAGAAATATGGCGGCGAGAAAATTCTGGCCGGTAATATCCTTGTGCGCCAGCGTGGCACCAAATATAAGGCGGGCAGAAATGTCGGCGTTGGTAAGGATCACACATTATTCGCTCTTTTGGACGGCCAGGTTCTGTTTCAAAAAGGCGCTGGCGACAGAGCCATAGTGAATATTGTTCCGGCCAATGACGGTAGCGCCCAGGCCGCTGAATAAGTCGGCTGAACAACCTTCAAGACTTAGAGATTTAACAAAAGGAAGGTTTTTTAGCCTTCCTTTTTTATTGGACCAAGAGACATGAAATTTTTAGACGAAGCCAAAATATATCTGGAAAGCGGCAGCGGCGGCAATGGCTGCATGAGCTTCCGGCGGGAGAAGAATGTCCCGCGCGGCGGTCCCAACGGCGGCAATGGCGGTAAGGGCGGCGATGTTATTTTTGAGGTCGCCGGCGCCATGAACACGCTGATAGATTTTCGCTATCAGCAACATTTCAAAGCCAAAAACGGCCAGGGCGGCATGGGCGATAACCGTAGCGGCTCGGGTGGTGATGATTATATTATCAGAGTCCCTGTCGGCACTCAAATCCTTGATGAGGACAAAGAGAGTGTTCTTGCAGATTTCACGCAAGACGGTTTACGCATTATCTTCCTCAAAGGCGGCGATGGCGGTTTCGGCAATGCCCATTACAAAAGCTCCACCAATCAGGCGCCGCGCAAAACCACATCGGGCTGGCCGGGGCAGGAAACCGAGATATGGCTGCGTCTGAAACTGATTGCTGATGCCGGGTTGGTCGGCTTGCCCAATGCCGGGAAATCGACTTTTCTGGCCGCCTGCTCCAATGCCAAGCCAAAAATTGCCGATTACCCTTTTACCACCCTGCACCCCAATCTTGGTGTGGTCAAAGCCGGTGAGGTTGACTTTGTTATCGCCGACATTCCCGGCCTGATCGAGGGTGCGCATGAAGGAATCGGGCTTGGTGATCGCTTTTTAGGCCATGTCGAGCGCACATCCGTTTTGCTCCATCTGATTGACGGCACCGAAGACGATATCATCAAATCCTATAAGACTATTCGTCATGAACTGAAAGAATATGGCTGTGGTTTGACGGAGAAACAGGAAATCATAGCGCTTAATAAAAGCGACGCTCTCGGCCCTGAACTCGCCGAAGATCAGGCCCGGACCCTGGAAAAAGCCATCGGTAAGAAAGTTTATACAATCTCTGCTGTTTCCGGTGAAGGCGTTCAGGAAATCCTTTATGCTCTGGCTGATAAGGTAAGGCACAGGGAATTAGCCTGATGAACGCTTCCGATACCCTCAAAAATTCCAAGCGCGTCGTCATCAAAATTGGCTCTGCCCTGCTAACCAATGAAACGCGCGAAGAGCTTAATCAGGGCTGGATCGACAATCTGGCCAAAGACATTCACGCACTAAACAAAAGCAGTAAGGAAGTCATCATCGTTTCTTCAGGGGCTGTCGCGCTGGGGCGCAAGGCACTTGGCATTTCAGCTGACATAGCCCCCGAAGATATCCGCCTGGAGCAAAAACAAGCTGCTTCTGCTGTTGGCCAGCCACATATTTTTACAGGCTACTACCACGCTTTTGAAAAACTCGGCATCACAGTCGCACAAGTTCTGCTTACCACTAGCGAAACAGAAAACCGCGCAATGCATCTAAACGCCCGCGAAACGCTTTATACCTTGCTCGCCAGGGGCATTGTTCCGGTTATCAATGAAAATGACACCATCTCCACCGGCGAGCTGCGTTTCGGCGATAATGACCGTCTTGCAGTGCGCGTCGCGCAGATGATCGAAGCCGATACCGTGCTCCTGCTCTCAAGCACCGAAGGCCTGCATACGGAAGATCCCAGTAAAAATCCGGATGCCGAGCATATTCCTTTGGTTGAAGACATAACCGATGAACACATAAAAATGGCGGGAGACGCTATCCCCGGCCTGTCCACCGGCGGCATGAAAAGCAAAATCGAAGCCGCACAAGCTGCCACCCGCGCCGGGATTTCTCTGGTGATCGCCAAAGAGCTGGACGGCAAATGCACATTGTTTAAAGCACAAGACAACGCGCCCAATGCCCGCAAGCGCTGGATCGCCACCCATATGAAGCCCAGGGGTTCGGTTATCATTGATGACGGCGCCCTCAAAGCGCTTCAGGATGGTAAAAGCTTACTTCCGATAGGCGTGAAAGCGCTGGAGGGTATCTTTGAACGTGGCGACGCCGTTAGCATTCAAACTGGAAACGGCAAGGGTATTGGGATCGGCCTTTCCGCCTATAGCGCAGAAGACGCTCAAAAAATTATCGGCAAACAAAGCGCAGACATTCATGGTATTCTCGGCTATTTAGGCCGGGATGAGCTTATTCATAGGAATGATATGGTTTTGAGCTAATGGAAGCAGCCCAAAGCAGTACCGACGAAGTCCAATCCCTGATCGCCTCGGGAACACAACAATTCACAAATGGCCAAAGAGCAGAGGCGCTTCATAGCTTTGCACAAGCGCTTACAATCGCGCCCGAAAGCAAGGAAAGCAAAATTTATTTTCTTCAAACGGCGGCTGGTTTTGCCACTGGCCACTTCAATGAAACCGTCAAACAAGCTCTATCAATATGTTTGCGGGACCCGGACCTTCGTCATACACCGTTGTTTTTCTCCTGGTATGCGACTCTGATGAATGATCCTGAAAACGCTGAACTAAAGAAACTCTTAAACCATCAGGATTACAGTTCTTTTTCTGAGGCACTTTCCCTATCTGATACCACTTCAAAGCTAAATGATGACTTCCTGACCCAGGGTCTCAAAAAATTCCTGGTTAAAAATTACGGCTTTGAGGTCCTTCTAACTCATCTGCGCCGGTATCTGCTGCTAAAAGCTACGGAAGAAGAAAAACAATCCCTTTCACCTTTTATTGCGGCCTTATCTGCCCAGTGCTTTTTCAATGAATATTTGTTTTATGTAGCGAAGGAAGAAAAGGAGGCTCTAAAAAATCTAAAAGACCCCCTTCTCCTGTCCTGTTACGAAGCACCCAAGGAAGACGACTTAAAGCAGGACATCCCGTCCTTTGGAGCCATCAGTGACGATATTTCAAAAGTAGTGCAGGAACAATATGAACAAAACCCCTTCCCGCGCTGGATCAGTTTTGGCGGTACGGCAGTCAGCGCCGAGAAAAACGAGCTTAGCAAAGATAAACATATTTTGATCGCCGGTTGCGGCACCGGGCAGCAAGCAGCCATGGTAGCCACAAACTTCCCACAAAGTCAGATTACCGCAATTGATCTTAGCGAATCCAGCCTCTCTTACGCCCAACGTAAAAGCAAAGAGCTGGGCCTCAAAAACACCCGGTTCATGCATGGCGATATCCTTGAAGTTGGGGCCCTCGATCAAACATTCAATTACATCGCCTGCGGTGGGGTTTTGCATCACATGAAATCACCGAAAGATGGCCTTCAGGTTCTGCAATCCGTGCTTAAGCCTGATGGCGTTATGAGATTGGCTTTGTATAGCGAAATTGCCCGCCGTGATATTATTGCTGTCCAGAACTGGATTCAGCAAAAGGGTTATACGACCAGCGCGGATAGCATGCGTTCCTTTCGTAAAGATTTTATGGAGGGCAGTTATGAGGAAATTTTTCCGCAAGGCATGCCCTTTTTAGATATGTATTCGCTTTCTGATTGCCGGGACCTGCTGTTTCATGCTCAGGAGCACCGCTTTACCTGTCTGACACTCAAAGAAATGCTGGAAGAGCTGGATTTAGAGCTCTTGATATTCGCGCATGGCATGCCGGGGGTTAAAAACACCTATCTGCAATCTTTTCCCAATGACCCGAACGCCACCAATCTTGAAAACTGGCATCAATTTGAAACACAGCATCCTAATATTTTTATCGGAATGTATAAATTCTATGTTGGACAAAAAGGGGGATATGAGCCCGGTAAACTTCCGCCATGGCTTGAAACCCCGGGAGGAGCAGTTTAGCTCGCTTTTTTCTTTTTAATATTTTCCCATGATTCATGGGTCACTTCCCACATTTCGGCACGGTTGACGCCATTATTATGCGGTAGGTCGATTTCTTCAAGAAAAACAGCGCCGGTTTTTTGCTTCACCCGGCGCGAAGCTTCATTGCCCATCACATTGCAAATCGTGAAGCGCTTCACACCCAGATCGCCAAACACAAATTCATGAACAGACATTAGCGCCTCGGTCATAAAGCCCTTGCCATGATATTCCTCGGATAACCAGAAACCACGATTGCCGTGACGGTCCGATGCCTCTTCCTGGAAATCAATAAAACCGATTGCTTCATCGGGACCGTCTTTGGGCACAATCACCCAGGCATGGCACTCGCCCGTTGCCATACGCGGCAGGATATTTTCCCGCAGGAAATACTCGGCCCCGTCATCCGGGTACGGCCAGGGAACCTGCGTGCCCAGATGTTGAATAATATTCCAGTTGTTGAAATGCTTTTGCATGGACGGCGCGTCCTCCATAACCGGCGGACGAACAATCAGGCGCTGCGTTTCGAAGGCGGGTGTGTTCATGGTGGAAATTTTACCACGAAGAGCGCAAAGACGCCACGCAGCACACGCATGCACTACACAGGAGTGTTCATTTTTTCTGTACCCCTGATCTTCTCCCACGCTTCCCGCGTTACTTCCCACAACTCAGACTTAATTTGGCCATTGTTATGTTCTAGCTCCACAATTTTTAAAAATTTTGCCCCTGTTTTTTCTTTAACACGCCTTGATCCTTCGTTACCCAATGCATTAGTGACCACAATCTTTTTTACGCCACATTCAAAGAAAACATGATCATTTACGGCAGAGACAGCTTCTGTCATTAGGCCGCGTTTATGATGTGGTTCCGCCAGCCAGAACCCTCTATCACTCTGCCCTTTCGATTCAAATGTAAAATCAATCATGCCGATCGGTTCATCCGCATTATTCTTGAGTATTATAGCCCAGATATATGCCTCACCTGCTTCCATTCTCGGCAAAGCTTTCTCCCTGATAAAGATTTCAGCACCATCATCCGGATAAGGCCAGGGAACCTGCTTTGATAAATATTTTATAATCTCCCAGTTGTTAAAATGCTTCTGGATGGCCGGAGCATCATCCAGAGAAATAGGGCGCAAGATCAAACGATCTGTTTCCAAAACCGGTGTTTTCATGCATTGTATTATGTATGAAAACCGAAACGCCGAAAACCATTTATCTCAAAGATTATAAGCCCCTTCCCTATAGCGTTCAGCATATCGATCTCAATTTCGATATTCACGAGGGCTATACGATTGTTGAGGCCAAGGCCCAATACAAGATGCAGGAGCATTGCCGGGAGGATTTATTCCTGAACGGTGAAGGGCTCAATTTAATGGAGGTTAAGCTCGATGGCGAGGCGATAAAGGATTACCAGAGCGACGAACACGGATTGACCCTGCCCTGCCCGCATAAGCCCGAATTCACGCTTGAGATCAAAACCCGCATCCACCCGGAGGAAAACACGAGGCTCGAGGGTCTTTATAAATCCGGTGACACCTATTGCACCCAATGCGAGGCGGAAGGGTTTCGCTCCATCACCTATTACCCCGACCGCCCCGATGTCATGGCAACCTTCACCACGCGCATCGAGGCCAGCAAGGAGCATTACCCGATCCTGCTTGGCAACGGCAACCGCCTGGATCATGGCGACGCAGAGCACGGAAGGCACTTCGCCACCTGGCATGACCCGTTCCCCAAGCCCTGCTACCTCTTTGCGCTGGTCGCCGGAAACCTCACACAGATTGAGGATGAATTTACCACCAAATCCGGCCGCAAGGTCGAGCTCTATATATATGTGCGTCCCGGCGATGAAGGCCAATGCGCCCACGCGATGGAATCCCTGAAAAAATCGATGAAGTGGGAGGAAGACGTTTACGGCCTCGAATATGACCTGGATCTGTTCAATATCGTCGCGGTCAGTGATTTCAACATGGGCGCGATGGAGAATAAATCGCTTAATATCTTCAACACCGCGCTGGTACTGGCGCAGCAGGAAACCGCGACCGACAGTGATTTTATTCGCGTCGAGGGCGTGATCGCCCATGAATATTTCCACAACTGGAGCGGTAACCGGGTCACCTGCCGCGACTGGTTCCAGTTATCGCTCAAGGAAGGCCTCACCGTCTTCCGCGATCAGGAATTCTCCGCCGATATGAACTCGAGAAGCGTGCAGCGCATTGACGATGTCGGTCATCTGCGCCGTTTTCAGTTTGCCGAAGATGGCGGCCCGATGTCCCACCCCATCCGCCCGGACAATTATATCGAGATCAATAATTTCTACACCATGACGGTCTACGAAAAGGGCGCGGAGGTCATCCGCATGATGAACACGATTTTGGGCCCGGAAAATTACCGCAAGGGCACAGATTTGTATTTCTCCCGCCATGACGGAGAGGCCGCCACCTGTGATGATTTCGTCAAAGCTCTGGAGGATGCATCCGGTGTTGATCTCTCACATTTTAAGCTCTGGTATAATCAGGCTGGCACGCCGCAGGTGCATTTCCGCGGCGTTTATAATGAAGACGCCAATAATTATGTCGTCGAGATGGAGCAAACCATCCCCGACACGCCGGGCCAGAAAAATAAAAAACCGATGCATATCCCGGTCAAAATCGGCCTGCTGAACGATAATGGCGACGATATAGACATCTCTCATTGCTTTCCCCGCGAAAGCGGGGGCCTTGGCCCTGAAAAAGATCCCCGCCTACGCGGGGAAAGCAGTTGTGTTCTGCATCTGACCGATGCCAAGCAATCCTTCATCCTTGATAATATCCCGTCAAAACCCGTACCGTCGGTCCTGCGCAATTTCTCGGCTCCGGTAAGGCTGAATGCCGAACTGAGCGATGAAGAGCTGGCCTTCCTCATGGTCCATGATTCAGATGGCTTTAACCGCTGGGAAGCCGGGCAGAGCTATTTCCTGCGCGTACTGAACGCCATGATCGATGAGAGCGCAGACGTACCCGCTGCATTTTTAGAGACATACGGCGATCTGCTGGAGCGCGCCCTTGATCCCTCCAGCGACAAGGCATTAATGGCGCGAGCCTTGAGTATCCCTGATATTCCACGCATAGCGCAGGAACGTAACATCGTCGATACGGACGCTATTTTTGAAGCCCGCCAAAATATACTGGACACGCTGGCGACTGAATGCGGCGATAAGCTTGAAGAGATTTACGCCGCCAACCGTACAAGCTCCGATTTCTCGATCACCCCCGAAGCCATGGGCCAGCGCGTGTTACAAAACACTGTGATGCTGATTAAGGCCAACAGGCGCAACGATGAAGACGCCGAGCGCGCCAAAAGCCATTATGACGCCGCCAATAACATGACCCACCGTATGGCGGCGCTGTACCTGGCTTGTGCGGTGGATCAGCCCGTCGGCGCGGAAATCGTGAACGATTTCCATGAGCGCTTCAAAAACTATCCCCTGGTGGTGGATAAGTGGTTCGCAGCGCAAGCACAAATCCCGTTTCCTAAGACAATTCAGATTATTAAGAAGCTCAGACAACACTCTGATTTTAATATTAAAAACCCTAACCGTGTACGCTCACTGTACGCGAGTTTTGCGATGATGAACCCGGTCTGCTTTCATGCCGGGGATGGATCGGGGTATAACTTTTTGACAGATGCGGTGATCGAGCTCAACGAGATCAACCCGCAAATCGCGGCGCGTCTTTTAACACCGATGAAGGAATGGCGGCGTTATACCCCGGATCGGCAGGAAAAGATGAAATCCTCTTTAGAGCGCATACTGGAACAAAAGAAATTATCACCCGATGTCTTCGAAATCGTCAGCAAAACCCTCAAATCCTGATTTCTCTCTGGAAGATATCTATGAAGGCCCCGTATGCGGCCTCGATGAGGTTGGGCGCGGACCGCTGGCCGGGCCGGTTGTGGCGGCGTGTGTTTATATCCCTGAAGAAAAGCGCGGGCTGGATTTCGTCCCTGATATCCGCGACAGCAAAAAACTCAGCACCAAAAAGCTCGAATACCTGTTTGAGCAGATATCAGAGCATTTCACCTTCGGGATCGCTGAAATTTCTCCGCAGAAAATCGATGAAATTAATATTCTTCAGGCGAGCTTAAAGGCGATGGAGAACGCCTATTCTTCTATGTCATCTCGACCGACCGAAGGGAGTGGAGAGATCTCCCGTAATTTCATGAGATCCCTCGACTACGCTCGGGATGACAAATATGTAATGAATGACATGCTGGCGTTAATCGACGGCAATCACATTCCCAAGAACCTGCCCTGCCCGGCGCAGGCTATCATCAAGGGTGATAGTAAATCCGTCTCAATCGCAGCCGCCTCTATCTTGGCCAAAGTCACCCGCGACCGGCTCATGACCAGGCTGGCACAAGACCACCCGCATTATGGCTGGGAGCGCAATGTCGGCTATCCCTCGCGTGAGCATCTTGATGCCATCGATGCACACGGCATCACGCCCCATCACCGCCGCAGCTACGCCCCGGTTCGAAATTTTATTGAATTCGGCGCAACCAAGACTCAGCGCGCCTTAGCCGTCTAAAGCACTGACTCCATTACGCGAATCCGAAATAAGCGCTTGACACGGACTCGTCAATGACTCATGATTCGCGCTTCTCAAACGAAGAAAGCCACGTAATGTCGAGTCAAAAGAGTCAGATATCCACCGATTCTGTGCATGTTGGTGACTGCGTTAAACTGATGCGCTCCATCGAAAAAGAATCCGTCGATATGGTCTTTGCCGACCCGCCTTATAACCTCCAGCTTGGCGGCGATCTGCACCGCCCTAACAACACAAAAGTCGATGCGGTTGATAATGACTGGGATCAGTTTGAGAGCCTCAAGACCTACGATAAATTTACCAAGCAGTGGCTCGGCGCCGCACGTGAAACCTTAAAGCCTGACGGCTCGATCTGGGTGATCGGCAGCTATCACAATATTTTCCGTCTGGGCTATATCATGCAGGATATGGGGTTTTGGATTTTGAACGACGTCATCTGGCGCAAATCCAACCCGATGCCGAATTTCCGCGGTCGCCGCTTTACCAACGCGCACGAAACCTTGATCTGGGCCGGGAAATCGAAAGAGTCGAAATACTATTTCAATTATGATTCCATGAAAGCCCTCAATGAAGATTTGCAAATGCGCAGCGATTGGTATTTGCCGCTTTGCACGGGCGGTGAGCGTCTTAAAGATGATAACGGAGATAAAGCACATCCAACCCAGAAACCGGAAGCCCTGCTCTCCCGTGTATTAATGTCCTCAACCAAAAAGGGCGATACCGTTCTCGATCCTTTCTTCGGCACCGGCACAACCGGCGCAGTCGCCAAAAAACTTGGTCGTCATTACATCGGTCTGGAGCGCGAAAAGACTTACGCCAAAATTGCCAATGACCGTATTGCTGTCATTGATCCGCTGGCTGACAATTTAATTGAAACCACACCCAAACGTGAACAGCCCCGCATTCCGTTTGGTACATTGATCGAACGCGGCATGTTAAAACCCGGCTCTGTGCTAACCAATGCAAAAAAGAACCACAGCGCCAAAGTCCATGCCGATGGCAGTGTCATCGCCCAGAACAGGATTGACCCTCTGCGCGGCTCCATACACAAGGTTGGCGCAGAATTACAGGGCGCGCCATCGTGCAATGGCTGGACCTTCTGGCATTACAATGACAATGGAAAAAATGTTCCAATAGATAATCTACGGCAAAAAATTCGTGCCGAGGTTGGCGGATAAAATTATTCCTGCTTCGCCTCTGCCTTTTCCTCTTTAGCTTCTTCCTGCTTCTGAAACTTTTCTACAAGAGCGTCTTTGCCTTTAGCAGATTTTTTCCTGCGTCTGAAACTTTCGGAATGAAGCAGCAAGGTCCTTTCCTGATCAGCATAGACATCATAGCCCTCAAGGACCCCCATGACATCAGCACGATCTATGCCCTCCGGTGTTTGGCTGTCCCCCTGATAAGAGAAGAGTTTAACCTTCATAACGACATATATGTTGCGGGAATCATATAAAAATTCCTTGGTCTGTTTGTGCTTGGGAAGCGATTTAAAGAAAAGTTCTTTGGAAGCAATATATTTCTTTGCAGTCTCAGGCTCTACCGGCAAAAACAACATACTGAAAGGCCTGGTAAGCTCAATCACCAGAACCTTTGGATAATGTGCAATATTGTCCCTTCTTCCGCATATGGCATGAAGCGCATTGGCCGCAAACATCTCAAAGCGCCTTGTACTGTATATTTTATGCTTATCGAGAACATCAAAGCCTTCACGCCTAAAGTCGTAGTCTTTGACTTTCAGAGCCTGCACAAACTCAAAGCGCAGTGGAAAGCTGGAAATATTTTGCCTGATAAAATCTTTGCCGGATTCACGGATGCTTTGCCATTCAAATTCCTGAGAGGCAAAGCTCTGATATATGTCGCATTCATTGATGAATAAAAAATTATCGACGGCCTCGTCGTTACCAAGTTTATGTTTTCCAACCGCCCAGTAAAGATGGGATAAATTTTCAACTGTGATTTTCTGATAGGCGCTATTGTTTTTCTTAGGCTCCTCCTCTTTGCTTTCTTCTGCATGCAAAGACGTGCCGCCGCCACCAAATACAAGGAAGAGCGCGAATAATACGATTATCTGGAGATATTTTAATTTAAACATGGCCACCCTTTACAGTCTTTAATTGTAAAGCTTTAGGGCCAAATCTGCAACTTCATGCCATCAATTTGACAGCCTTGCCAAACAGTGTTGGAAAGCCTGTATCTTCCAGTTTATCCCTGTGACACCAGAAGTACGCATCATTGGAGACATCTTTGCCCTCATATATGGAGGTTTGAATAGAAAGCTTTAGATCAAAATGAGTAAAACTATGGTGAATATTTTGTTTCATTGTTTTGAGCTTTAAGTTCCGTACAACATCCAAATGTTCGGGCTTCCGCCTGCCCTCAATCCAATCTGATGTCGGCAAGCCGACCATACCGCCCAACATGCCTTTGGATGGTCTGCGGTGAAGCAAAACCCGCCCACTCTTATCCTCTATCCAGTAAACAAAGCCGATCTTTTGCGGCTTGTCTTTCTTAAACGCCCTAACGGGCAGCTCTTGCGCAATTCCCTGTGCCCTGCCCTGACAGTTCCCGGATAAAGGACAAAGCCCGCATTTCGGTGATTGTACCGTGCAAATTCCAGCACCAAGATCCATTAACCCTTGTGCGTAATCACCCGGCCTTGATGTCTGGTCTTCAGACAACGCTCCCGCCAATTCCTTCAATTGTTTCTTCGCGGCCGGTAATGGCGCGCGCAGCGCAAAAAACCGCGCCATCACCCGCTCAATATTACCGTCGACAACCACAGCCGGTTTATCAAAAGCAATCGAGGCAATCGCTGCGCTGGTATAATCTCCAATCCCGGGTAGTTTTTTAAGCTCCGCTTGGTCCTGCGGGAAAACCCCGCTCAGATCATTGGCCACGATCCCGGCGCATTCATGCAGATTACGGGCGCGCGCATAATAACCAAGCCCGGCCCAGGCGCTCATTACATCCTCGCGCCCGGCATCGGCCAAAGACTGCACATCCGGCCATGTTTCAATGAATTTGGTAAAATAGGGAATAACCGCGCCCACAGTCGTTTGTTGAAGCATAATCTCAGACAACCACACATGATAGGCTTGCGCTTTTTGACCTTTCACCGCCCGCCATGGCAAAATACGGGCGTGCCGGTCATACCAGTTTAAAACTTGTCCACGAAATTCCTGAACAAAGTCTTCGCTACTCTTGTTGTTACCCTGTAAACTTGCCATCCTCTTTGATTATCAAACCAGAGAATATTATGCGACCAATTTCCGAAGCGACCAGCCGCGTTACATCTAAGAATTTCAGCCGTAAATACATTTCAATCGGCAGAATAGTAAAGCATTGGGAAGAAATCATCGGCGCTGATCTGGCGCGCAAGGCCCAGCCCTTAAAGCTGCATTACCAAAAGCGGCTAAAAAACCAAAAACCCTCCGCCACGCTGGATATAGCCACAACCAGTGCTGATGCCACGCTTTTGCATTACCAAAAAGACCTTATTCTGGAGCGCATCAATCAGATTTTTGGCGAGCGCTGGATTACCGGCATTCGCTTTATCGCTGTACCGGCCAACATCTCCGCTAAAAAGGGCAGAAAACCGCAAACCCCCTTGACGGAAGGTCAAAAAAATCATCTATCCACTATGCTGGATAATATTGAAGATACGGATATACGTTATAAACTCGAAAATCTCGGACAGGCGATTTTAATGGAAGACAAAACATGAAAGTGAACGCCATCACCTTAAGGGCCGGAAATGTCATTGAATATAATGGCAAGCTCTGCGTTGTGGTGAAGAACGAAATTTCATCACCCGGCAAGGGTGCTTCGGTGGCGCAGGTCGAGATGCGCGATATCCTGACCGGCAATAAGGACAATGTTCGCTTCCGCACCCAGGAAACCGTAGAGCGCATCCGTCTGGATCAGGAGAATTACCAGTTTCTGTTTGCTGAAGGTGATGAATATACTTTCATGCATCAGGAAAACTATGAGCAGGTGGCAATTTCCAAGGAACTGATCGGCTCCCCTGCCGCTTATTTACAGGAAGGCATGATTGTTGAAATTGAATCCTACGAAGGCCAGACTCTGGGCGTAACCCTGCCGGCTAACGTAACTTTGGAAATCGTTGAAGCCGAACCTGTTGTTAAGGGCCAGACCGCAACCACATCCTACAAACCGGCTGTTCTTGAAAATGGTACAAAAGTCATGGTGCCTCCACATATTGAATCCGGCACGCGCATTGTCGTCAAAACCGAAGACGGCAGCTATGTCGAGAGGGCGAAAGATTAATCATGGTCAAAACAACCCCCATTATGAACACAATGATCCGCGCCGCAGAAAAAGCAGCGCGCTCGCTTGTGCGCGACTTCGGTGAGGTCGAGCAGTTACAGGTCTCCAAAAAAGGTCCTGGTAATTTTGTGTCTGCCGCCGATCATCGCGCCGAGGAAATTATCTTTGAAGAGCTCAAAAAAGCCCGCCCCGACAACAGCTTCCTGATGGAAGAAAGCGGCGAGGTCATAGGCAAGGACCCGGACACCGTCTGGATTATTGACCCCTTGGACGGTACGAACAACTTCCTGCACGGCATTCCGCATTGGTGCATCTCCATCGGACTGCAGGAAAAAGGTGAATTAACTGCTGGCCTTATATACGACCCGCTCAAAGATGAAATCTTCACGGCCGAGAAAAACCAGGGCGCGTTTATGCGCCGCAAGCGCCTGCGGGTATCCGGTCGCACCGACCCGAGCATGGCCACCATCGCCACAGGGGCCCCGCGCGCTTCTCAGGCACAAAGGGATCAATACCTCAAAGAATACGAAGCCGCGCTTGGCTTTGCTCCGTGCCTGCGGCGTTTTGGCGCGGCAGCGCTCGATCTGGCCTATGTTGCCGCCGGACGCTACGAAGCGTTCTGGGAGCGCGACCTTAATAGCTGGGATGTCGCCGCCGGTATCCTGATTGTAAAAGAAGCCGGAGGCTTTGTCTGCGATCTCAACGATCACAAAGACGGGCCTTTAAAAACCGGAAATATCATGGCCGCAAATGAAGGGCTTTTTGAACCGTTCAAAAAAGTGCTAAAAGCTGTATAACAACAAACAGCTTCAGAGAAATGAACGCACAACCATTTTTTATTATACTCTCAGCCCTCATTCTCTTTGGAATGATGCAAAGCCCCTGCGCACATGCTGGTAGCGTCGAGGTTAATCTTGATGCTCTGGATAATGGCGCGCAGGAATACGACCCGCCGCGGATGTTTGATCCCAAGAATGCACCGCTTACCGGGCATGGAAGCAGCAAGGGACAGGTCGAGGTCTTTCCTTTGGATATTCGAACCAACACCAATACAGTCAACCCCGGCGTTCAACATCATCAATCTGTAATCATTGAACCTGTAAAGCCCGCGCAACCTCCAAAACCGGCAAGACAGGAAAAGGTGGAAGTGCTCCTGCCGCCGCTTGAAAGTGCGGAAGAAAAATTTTTCCGCGAGCTTTACGAGCCGCCGCCTGCGCCGAAGGCTCCTATCCCGAAACACAAACCGGGCCTTAAAATGCAGGCTGTACTGGATAAGCTTGCGACTGCCGAACCTGCGGCAAAACAAGCTGGTTTTACACCGCCCATCCCCAAAAGACGCCCGGCCAAATTTCATGCCTCGAAAAAGTTCATAAAAGAAGCAATCGCCGCCCGGCAGGATGCCATTGCCCCGGGAAAACTCGCAGAGCCGACCGCGCAGGAGGTTTTCGAGAGTATAGAGGAGCAAAAACCTGTTATTGAACCTTCCGTCCCACAGTCAGAGCCGGCGCAATCCGTCAGCGTGGGAAGCAAGGGAGATATCATTTCGCTCATCTTTCAGCCCGGCTCTGCCGATATTGACGGAATTGCCAAAGAGATGTTCGACCAACAGGCCATCAAAAAGCTACGCAAAGACCCTGATCTGCGGGTCCAGCTCCAATCCTACGCTTTGCCAACCGGTGACGGCCAGAGCAGCGCCCGCCGCCTGTCTTTATCACGCGCCATTGCCATCCGTGCCTATCTGATTGAAAAGAACATAGACCCCAAACGCATAGATATCCGCGCTCTGGGTAACCAGACCGATATCCAGCCCCCCGACCGCGTCGACCTGATTTTTATCAAAAAGAACGAAATGCTTTAATCGACAGAAAAATGTACCCCACCACACTTAAAAAGTGGCATTTTCGTGCGATTTTCTATACATAAGTTTTCTGTAACTGCATTTAGGAAGCACTGATGTCAAACCGTTTAAAAATTATGGTTGCTGTTTTTGTTGTAACAACTGCCGCTATTGCCTTGTTTTTCATGACAAATTCCTCACAGCCAGTGGCCCAGCAAACCGCCGCATCGGAAACCCCTGCCCAGATAGTTTCTGACATGGCCGAAAAGGCGGAACTCGACTCAGGCACGATTGACGCCACGATTGATGTAGAAACCGCCCTGTCGGAGCGTGGTCTGGGCGATCCCAAGGCCCCCGTTACCATTCGTGAATTTGCGTCGCTTACCTGCGGTCATTGCGCTGATTTTCATAAAGAGACATTTAAAGACCTCAAGGAGCAATATATCGACACCGGCAAGGTTTATTTCATTTTCACCGATTTTCCACTGAACAAGCCCGCTCTCGATGCTTCGATGGCGGCGCGCTGCCTGCCGGAAGGACGTTATTTCAATTTCATCAAGCTGCTATTTCAAAGCCAGGAAAACTGGGCTTTCTCCCCGGATTATCTGAAGAGTTTAAAACAAACCGCCCAGCTTGCAGGGCTTAGCGCCGATAAATTCGATGCCTGCCTGGCCAGCCAGCCACTTCAGGACGGCCTGCTTGAGCGCATGAAACAGGCCCAGGAAAAACACGAGATTAAATCAACGCCCAGCTTTGTGATTGATAATGAAACCACCATAAGCGGCGTTCAATCAGTTAAGGAATTTGCCAAGATTATTGACCCAAAAATCACCCCGTAAAACACTGAGTAAAACTATTGAAATTGTCCCATGATCCAATTTAAAAGCCTTCGCCTTAATGGCTTCAAATCCTTCGTAGAGCGCACAGAGCTGGATATCAACCAGGGCTTAAGCGGTGTTGTTGGGCCCAATGGTTGTGGCAAGTCCAATCTTGTCGAAGCTCTGCGCTGGGTGATGGGCGAAAGCTCGGCCAAACGCATGCGCGGCGGCGGCATGGAAGATGTCATCTTTGCCGGCACCGATAAGCGCACCGCGCGCAATATCGCCGAAGTCTCCCTGCTGCTTGATAACAGCGCCCGCACGGCTCCGGCTGCTTATAATGGTAGCGATGAGATCGAGGTCATCCGCCGTATCGAACGCGACCACGGCTCCGCTTACAAAATCAACGGCAAGAACGCCCGTGCCCGCGATGTCCAGATGCTGTTTGCCGATACGGTCACCGGCGCCTCTTCCCCGGCTTTGGTGTCCCAGGGGCGCGTGACCAAGATCATTGAATCTAAACCGCTTGAGCGCCGCCTTATTCTGGAAGAATCCGCCGGTATTTCCGGCCTGTTCGCCCGCCGCCACGAAGCTGAACTACGCCTGCGGGCCGCTGATGCCAATCTTTTGCGGATGGAAGACATCGTTAATTCTATGGAAGACCGCCTTTCTGCCCTCAAGCGTCAGGCGCGTCAGGCCAACCGCTACCGCAACATCAACGCCCAAATCAGGCAACTTGAACTGCTGGTCGCTCATTTAGAGTGGCAACAACTGCATGAGCGCCAGGAAAAGACACAAGAGCGCTTTGATAAAAGCGAAAGCGTTGTTGCCGAAAAGCTGACCACTGTGACTCAGTTGACCAAAACCCAGACGACTCAGGCCGCAGAATTGGCACCTTTACGCCAGAAGGAAGCCGAGCTTTCCGCCAGCCTGCAGACCCAGAAAATTGACCTGCAGCGCCTGGAAGATGAAAGCAGCCGCCTCGAGCAGCTTTTACACGAAGCCAAAGAGCAAATCGAACAGACCAAAGCCGATCATAGCCACGAAGCCCAGGTGCTAAAGGAAAGCTCAGAGCGCGCGGAATGGCTAAAACAGGAGCAGGAAAAGATCATTTCTGAACAGGAGCAGGAAGGCGGCAAGCTCGAAGAAAAAGACAAAGCCAAATCCGAGCTAGAAAAGAAAGTTCTCTCGCTGGAGGAAAAATACACCGCTTTGATGGAAAGCGCGGCGGAATCCCGCGCTCGCAAAGAATCCCTTAAGCAGCAAATCCTTGAAAATCAGGAAAGGCTGGAAATCCTGACCACCCGCCGTGACAAGGCGCAAAAGGAGCTGGAAGTTGTTCTGGCCAAAGTCGGACAGGAAAAGTATATCAGTGAATTACAAAGCAAAATCAGTGGACTAGAGAATAACTCTAAGAAATTAGATAAAGATATCTCCAAAACCCATGAAGCCATTATCAGCGGCCAAAAGAAGGTTGATGATGAACGTACGGCCCTCAAAGCCGTCGAAAACAAGCAATCTGAATTCAGCGCGGAAATTTCCATGCTCGAATCCTTCTTTAAGCAGGAAGAGCAGGAAACCTACTCCCCCGTTCTCGATCAGGTCGCAGTGGACACCGGCTTTGAAAAGGCCCTATCGCGCGCTTTAGGCGATTCCCTGCTGGCCTCGCTGGAGGAAACCGCGCCGAGCATCTGGATCAAACGCAATATCAAAGACCTGCCGGATCTACCCAAGAACACAACGCCGCTTTTGCCCCATATTAAAGCCCCCGAGGCCCTGCATCTGGCCCTTAGCCAGATTGGCTTTGTCGAGCTTGATGGCGATGGCGACCGGCTGGTGCAGGAGCTTGCGCCCGGCCAGTCACTGGTTTCGGCCAAAGGCACCTATTGGCGCTGGGATGGCTATTGCGTGAAGTCATCGGCTACAGATCGCCACGCCACGCATTTAGAACAGAAAAACCGCCTCGCCGAGCTTGAGAAAAAGCGCCCCGACATCGCCGGGCGCGTCAAAAAAGCACAGGAATCACTGGAAACAGCCATAAGCAACCATGAACAAAGCCAGAAGCAAAAAGAAACGGCACAATCCGAGCTAAGAGCCGCCCATGAGGAGCTTGCAAAATTGCGCGAAAGCGCCAGTAAAGCCCGCGAGGAGCAAGCCAGGCACGATAGCGAAACCACGCGTCTTAAGGATATTGTCACGGCGGCTGAGGAAGATATTGGCGCTCTCAACAAGGCGGTTGAAAAAGAAACCCTGCTGATGGGTGTTTATGAAGAAACCGCCGATGAGGAGCAAAACGAAAATGCCGAGGAAGTGCGTGAAGCGCTGCTCGAATCGCGTGAGGCCTATCAAACCGCCGTGCGCGCTTTTGATCGCTACCAACAAGAGCAAAACAGCCGCAAGGCCCGCCTCCACGCCATCACCGATGAGCGTAACAACCTGAAGAACCGCGCCATCCGCGCCGGTGAGCGGATCAAAGACCTTGAGAGCCGTGCAGACGGTCTTAAAACCCGGCTTGAAGAATTAAAACGCCAGCCCAAGGATTTCAAAAACGACAAGGAAAAACTGCTGAGCAATATATCCGAACTTGAATCTGCCCGTCAGGATGGGGCCGATAAACTGGCCACGCGGGAAAATGAAGTCACGGAGACCGGCAAAGCCCTCAAAGAGGCTGAAAGCACCCTGTCCCAGGCCCGTGAGGACCGCGCCCATGCCGTGGCAACGCTGGATGCGCTCAAGGAACAAATGAACGATATGCAGGTTTCGATTCAGGATCACTTCGGCATGAAAGCCGGGGAGCTGGAAGAACATATCACCACCAGCACTGAAAATCAGGATGTTGAATCTTTACGCGCCCGTAAGGAAAAAGTATCCCGTGAGCGCGACAATATCGGCCCGGTTAACCTCCGCGCTGATGACGAAGCACAGGAGCTTGAAAAAGAAGTCGCTGCCCTGCTGCATGAGCGTAATGACCTGACCCAGGCGATTGAAGAGCTGCGCGGCGGCATTGCCAAGATCAACAAGGAAGCGCGCGACCGCCTGCTGGCCGCCTTCGACCATGTCAACGCCCACTTCCAGGAACTCTTCGTGCGCCTGTTTGGCGGTGGTAAGGCGCATCTGGCTTTGATTGATTCACCGGATTCAAAAGACCCGCTTGGCGCCGGGCTTGAAATTTTTGCGCAGCCGCCGGGTAAAAGCCTGCAATCCTTATCGCTGCTCTCTGGCGGTGAACAGACGCTGGCCTCGATTGCGCTGATATTTGCCATGTTCCTGACCAACCCTTCGCCGATCTGCGTACTGGATGAGATCGACGCGCCGCTGGATGATGCCAATGTCGACAGGGTCTGTGATCTGCTCGATGATATTGCCGAGCGCGGCGAAACAAAATTCATTATCATCACCCACCACCGCCTGACCATGGCACGTATGGACCGCCTCTATGGGGTTACCATGGCCGAAAAGGGAATCTCGCAACTCGTCTCCGTTGACCTGCAGGAGAGCTTTAATTTCCTCGAAGAAGCGGCTTAGATGACCAATGATCTCGACAAGCTCGAAGATAAAATCGACCAGGCCCGTGAAAAGACGGAAGAACCCTCCGAAAACGATGAATCTAAAAAACGCGGCATGCGCGCCGGATCAGAGTTTTTGGGGGCTGTATGCGGTTTTGCAGTGATGGGCTACGGCATTGACTATTATTTCGGGACCAAGCCCTGGGCCATGCTTGCCTTCATTATTCTGGGTTTTGTCGCCGGGGTATATACGGCAAGCAGAACAATGAATAAGGACACATAATTTTACTCAGCGAAGCATTGCAAGCGCACTGAAAATAAGTTACAACCCCTGCAAGTTTTATGTGTATTGGAGAAATCTAGACTATGGCAAACCCAATTCATCAGTTTGCAATTGAACCAAAAATTCCCTTTGCTCTCGGGAATATTGACCTGTCTTTTACCAATTCGGCCCTCTGGATGGTGATAGGGGCTGTTTTATCTATCACCTTTCTATCCATGGCAGCCAAGCAAAAGTCTCTTGTTCCTGGCCGGATGCAAATAGCTGGAGAAATGCTTTACGAAGTCGTCGCCGGGATGGTGCGCAACAATATTGGCATAAAAGGCCGTCAATATTTTCCTTTTATATTCACATTGTTCATTTTTATCCTTATGGGTAATGTTCTTGGCCTTATTCCTTATTCTTTCACTTACACCAGCCATCTTGCCGTTACAGGTATGCTGGCCTTGATTGTCTTTTTTATGGTCTTTTTCTTTGGCATTTTTTACCATGGTCTTAAATTTTTCAGCCTCTTCGTTCCTTCAGGGGCTCCTTTATGGCTTATGCCTTTTATTATTCCGTTGGAATTAATCTCCTTTTTTGTAAGGCCTCTCACACTTTCAATCCGCTTATTTGCCAATATGATGGCGGGCCATATTATTTTAAAGGTTGTCGCCGGTTTTGCGGTTGCCGCAGCGAGTATCGGCGCCGGTGGCGCCTTGCTTGGGATTTTTCCGGTAGTGATTAATATTGCACTTCTGGTTTTTGAGTGTCTGGTTGCTGTGGTGCAAGCGTATGTTTTTGCAATTTTATCCTGTGTTTACCTTAAAGATACTGTTGATCTTCATCACTAAATCTGTAATATCGCAGCCAACAACGCATAAGAATGTTTTTATATCTGTTAACAAAGTAAAAGGAATATATTGAGATGGAACCTGAAGTCGCTAAACTCATCGCCGGTGGCCTTGTTGCCCTTCCCGCACTTGGCTCTGCCATTGGTCTTGGTATTTATTTCGGTGCTTACAATGATGGCTTAGCCCGTAATCCTGGAGCCAAGAAACACCTTGATGAAAAATTTTGGTTGATACTGGCTTTTATTGAAGCTCTTGGAATTATTCCAATCGGCATCGCCGCGGCTATCTTGTTTGGATAAAAGACCAATGAGAGAGTTGAGTGCGGATATACCGAAGAAAATATTTCATTCATTATTCTGTGTAGCGCTTGTTTTTATTACAAGTGCTACTCTGGCATTGGCTGGTGACCAGACAGCAGAGACGGCAGCGCATCATGGAGACACTGATGGCCTGCCCCAGCTCGATTTTTCTTCATATCCCAGCCAAATTTTCTGGCTTATTGTCACTTTTACGGTGCTTTATACCTTCTTTGCCCGCAAAACCCTGCCGGAGATTTCCGGCGTTCTTGAAAGCCGTAGAGATCACATCCAAAATGATCTCGATACGGCAGAAAAACTGAGAGAAGAGGCAGAAGATGCGCACCGCGCCTATGACGAGGCCCTCGAAAAAGCGCGCTCGGAAGCTTCTAATATGTTCATAGAGTCCGACAATAAAATCAAAGAAGAAACCACTAAAAAGCTTCAGGTCTTTTACGAGCGCTCTTCCGTAGAAATAAAAGCTGCCGAAGAAAAAATTGAAAATGCCAAAAGCGAGGCCTTCGAGGAAATGAGCACTATTGCCGCTGAAATCGCTTCGCAAGCCGCTGAAAAAATTATAGGCATTTCGACCGATATAAATCAGGCCAAAACCGTGATTAAATCTCTTCACAAGAACAACAAGAAAGCAGCATGATGGAACTCCTGGCGGACGAACATACATGGCTTGTTATTTCTTTTCTTGCCTTTCTGGGGATTGCCTGGCGCCTTGGTAAGGACAAAATTCTGGCCCTTCTCGATGACAAAATTGAAGAAATTCGAAAGGAAATAGAAACCGCTGAATCTCTACGAATTGAAGCACAGGAGATGCTCGCCCAGTATCAACGCAAACACCGCGATGCCATTACGGAATCTAAAAAAATCATCGCAGACGCCAAAAAACAGGCAGAGGCCATACACAAACAAGCCGGGAAAGACCTTGAAGAAACCCTTGAGCGCCGCGAACTGCAATTAAAGGATCGCATCAAGCGTATGGAGCAATCCGCTGTGCAGGAAATTCAAAATTACGCGGCTGACCTGGCGATGAATGCGGCCACCGAGATTATCACGGACAAACTGGATAAAAAAACCGGCGAAAAACTGGTTGACCAATCGATCAAGAATTTATCAAAACAAATTCATTAGAGTTAACAATGGGAGTTTCCCATGTCTGAAGCATTGGCTTCTTTATCACCGGAACAAATCGTCAAACAGCTTGGCCAGGAGGCCAAATCAGCCAGCCGAGTCTTAAGTCAGACCTCCGCCAAAGAAATCAATGACCTGCTAGGATCGCTGGCACAAAACATTACCGATAACGCCGCCCCAATTATCGAAGCCAATAAAAAAGATATGGCTTCCGCGCAGCAACGAAAATTATCCGACGCGCTCATCGATCGTCTTATGCTGAACGAAGAACGCGTTGCGGGTATGGCGTCTGGCGTTGAAACTGTGCGCGATCTGGACGATCCGGTTGGTAAAAAGCTTTGGGAATCCACGCGGCCAAACGGCCTGCATATCGAGCGCGTCTCCGTTCCTATCGGCGTCTTAGGCATGATTTATGAATCGCGGCCCAATGTCACCATTGATGCTTCAGCATTGTGTTTAAAATCCCGTAACACCGTTATCCTGCGCGGCGGCTCGGAAAGCCTGCACAGTTCACTGGCGTTGCATAAAATTATTCAGGCGACATTAAAAGACCACGGCCTGCCCGAAGGTTGCGTCTGCATGATCCCGACGGCTGATCGCGAAGCCGTTGGCGCTATGCTCGGCGCACATGAATATATTGATGTCATGATCCCGCGCGGCGGGCGCGGCCTGATCGAGCGCGTGATGAACGAAGCACGCATGCCGGTCTTCGGTCATCTTGAGGGGCTGTGCCATGTCTATGTTCATCAAAGCGCCAAACCGGAAATCGCTCGCCAGGTGACATTAAACGCCAAAATGCGCCGCACCGGCATTTGCGGCGCGATGGAAACGCTCCTGCTCGACAAAGACCTCGATCAAAACATCGCCAAATCAGTATTAGCCGATCTTCTTGATGCCGGCTGCGAGATTGTTGGCGATAAAATGGCGCAGCAACTCGACAAACGTATCGGCGAAGCGCGGTCCGAAGACTGGCACACCGAATATCTCGATGCCAAATTAAGCTGCGCAATCGTCAGCAATGTCGAGGAAGCGGTCAAACACATCAACAGCTACGGCTCTCATCATACCGACAGCATCCTGGCCGAAGATAAAGAAGCCGCCGATACCTTCGTTAAAAATGTCGATAGCGGTATTGTCATGCATAACACCTCGACCCAGTTCGCCGATGGCGGCGAATTTGGTATGGGCGCAGAAATCGGTATTGCTACGGGCAAAATGCACGCGCGTGGCCCTGTTGGGCTGGAACAGCTTTGCACCTATAAATATATCGTTCATGGTGCAGGCCAAACCCGCCCGTAAGGCAATCTTTAGATTGCTGTTGACATATTGCGAGATAGCGGCTAATTATGCTAACGAAATCAATATAACAAAATAAAGAGTAACCAATGATGCGTGACCCTTACATATTTACCAAAGAGCAAATCGCCGGATTGCTTGGAATAGACCCAGCCATTTTCGAAAAATTACTATCCAGCAATGGCTACAGAGAACTTGCCGTTGTAGAAGAGCCCAACGATAACTCAACTTTATTAAAAATGTTCCGGGAGAAAACTCAGGAAGAAAAGGGGGTTATTGTTGCTAGCCTTTCTTCTAATTTTTCAGGGATAGGTCACAATACGTTTTCATTGCAAATATGCTGCGTGTACCAAAAGGAGGCTACACAGACACATGATGAGCAGCCTTCAGGCATTTTTCCAATAATGAAAGTAAGATTCCGGCAATACCCCGAAGACCCATCACGCCTAATGCTAGACAGCCTTCAAGACCAGAAAATTTATCACAAGGAACTGCCAATAACCGATGAAGGAATAGAGAGACTAGCAAGCGATTTTGCCCATAAAAGAGAAGCAACGCCTGATAATAAATTCTTGCCTATTAGTATGGAAGAAATAGAGCAACATAATTTAATGCATCATATCTTAACGTACAATACGGCCCCCGAGGCTCAGCAGGCTTTCGTTACTAACTGTTGTCAAATGATACAAACCCTTAAAGAAGCTACCACGATTTATTTTTTAAAAAACTTTGTGAATGGATGCGCCTCTCCTATAGGAACTAGCAATGCTATTCTAAATACTGCTGAAGCAACACCAGCCTTATGATTGAATAAGCAGACTTATTGTATACCCAGCTCTCTGGCTATATAATCAGTTCATGTCCGTATTATCTACTCCACATATCCTAAACTCTCCGCGCTGGAGCAAGATGCGGGTCGGTCTGCTGGGCGGCTCGTTCAATCCGCCGCATGAGGGCCATCTTCATATTTCGCTACTGGCCCTGCAGGCCCTGCAACTGGATGCGCTGTGGTGGCTGGTGACGCCGCAAAACCCGATGAAAGAGGGCATCACCCCCCTGCCCCTTGAAGAACGCGTAGAGCTTTCAAAAGACCTTGTGGATCATCCGAAAATCCTGATCTCCGATCTGGAAAAAGAGTTGGAAACAACAACGACCTACCAAACCGTCCGCAAGCTCAAAAAGCGTTTTAGCGCTACCGAATTCGTCTGGATCAACGGTATGGACAATGCCCTGACGCTCCATCAATGGAATGATTGGCGCGAACTGCTTTCTGAAGTCTGTATGGCGAACTTAACTCGCCGTCCGACGATGTCACTTGTTCAAAATTGTCCGGCCCGCATGCTGTCAAAACACAGAAATGTCGTCATTGATAAAGGTGGGCGATATCCGCTCGATTCGGGGCTTTCCTACTGGCTTTTGCAGAAAAAAATGGTTGATGTTTCTTCAACGGAATTACGCGGTAAAACCACATAAACACAAGGGATTAAGCCGGTTTTGCGGTGCAAAAGAGACTGTGTGAGCCACCCTCCCATTTGCGCAAAGCGCCAAAACGCAATATAATAGAGATATGAGTTTGAGGATTAAAATTTTCTATCAAACAGGAAGCGAGGGGTCATAGGTTTGAACAAAATCCCGACCATTCCTAAAAGTCCAGATACCGGACGAGCCGGTTATAATAAGCCTGAACCTTGTGGTTCGGGTTTTTTTGTGTTTACTCGACAAAACTTTAAACAGAAAGAGGTGCCATCATCATAACATATGAAAAACAAGGGCAGACGCGAAGCCCGACAGACCTAAAAACGCTTATCGAACAGTCTCTGGACGCAGATAAAGCGTTAGACATCATAACCATCGATCTGAATGATCAAACAGCCATTGCCGATTATATGATCATCGCATCCGGAACCTCCTCACGACATGTACATGCCCTCGCCGCCCGGCTTAAAGACAAGCTGGCGCATCTTGGCGTGAAAAACATGCGACTGGAGGGGCTGGCGCAATCGGACTGGGTGGTACTGGATGCAGGCGATATCGTCATCCACCTCTTCCGGCCCGAGGTACGCAGCTTTTACAACATGGAAAAGATGTGGTGCGCGTATCAGCCTTACGAAGCGATCGGTGGACAGGTACCGGCTTAGTTAAATACCCTGCCTTCCTCGCGCAAGCGGGGATCTATGAAAATATAGATAAAGATTCCTGCTTTCGCAGGAAAGGCATATTTGTTATACCCATGACAAATGAAAAAAATAGACGTCATCGCCGTTGGTCGTTTGAAAAAGGGCTCCCTTTTTGAGCTGGCCGAAGAATACAAGACCCGCATCCGCTGGCCTTTAGAACTCCACGAAATAGAAAACAAACATGACGACCCCGAGCGTGCGCAGACTTTCGAAAACCAGAAAGTCCTCGAAAAAATAAAAGATGATGCTTTTGTCATTGTGCTGGATGAGCGCGGCGGCGGCTTACGAAGCCTCGATTTCGCCCAGACCCTCGACAATCTCAAAAACTCCGGCGAACGCTATATCCAGTTTATTATCGGTGGTGCAGACGGCCTGACGGATGAAGTGCGCGACCGCGCCAATCTTCTCCTCAGCTTTGGGCAACAAACATGGCCGCATCTGCTTGCGCGCGTCATGCTTTTGGAGCAGATTTACAGGGCGCAGCAAATTTTGGCCGGCCATCCTTATCATAGGGAATAGGGCCACAGAGAATAAATGACAAAACGCCTCATCTTACTACTCGTTTTCCTTTCCCTTCCGGCATTGGCGGAAACACCGCCCGTTCCCAAAAGCAAAACCGAGGTGATCGGTTCGATAGAAGAACGACTGCACAAAGAAGAAAAGAAAAAAGCCAAACTCGCCAAAGATGTCAAAAGCCTGGAGACCCAGATCGACAAAACCCGGAACCGTCTGGTCAAGGTCGCCAAATCGATCCAGAACAATGAAAAAGATCTGCAAAATCTCGAGGGCCGCATCAGGACACTGGAAAAAGAGCAAAATGCGGTCCAAAGCTCACTGGAAGAAGACCGCAGCCAGATCGCCCGTCTTATTCTGGCGCTGGAGCGCATCGAAAGAGTGCCGCCCGAAGCCCTGCTTGCCCGCCCGGAAACACCATATAAAACCGCGCAAAGCGCTATGCTGATGGGCAATATCATCCCGACCCTGCACAACCATGCCGAAAGCCTGAAGGAAAAGCTCCAGGACTTGAACAAAATATCTGAAGACCTCAGCCGCGAGCGTCAAAAGGCCATGGAAAAAGCCAATGCGCTCAAGGCCGAGCACAACAAGCTTTCCGGGTTGATCGGCCGCCGGGAAAAGCTCTATGCCGCCACCAACCGCAATTACAAAAAACGCCAGGAAGAGGTGCAGAAAATCTCGAAGCAGGCCAAAAACCTGCAGGATCTGGTGAAAAAGCTGGATGAAGACAGAAAACGCGAAAAAGCCAGCATCACCGCAAAAAAAGCCGCGCCAAGAGCCTATCAGACCCCGGTTCCCAAGGCCGGCCAGCCGCAACTGCCGATCTCCGGCATTATCCGTATCAGCTATGACGAGCTTGATGATATAGGCGCGACCAGCAAGGGCCTGACCATAGACGGGCGCTCGGGCGCTATCGTTGTCGCGCCAATGGGCGGCGTGGTGCGCTTTTCCGGGCCTTTCAAGCGTTATGGACAAATGATCATTCTCGAGCATGAGGGCGGATATCACAGCCTTATTGCAGGATTGAAAAAAATTGATACAGTGGTGGGCCATAGCGTCAGCGCCGGAGAGCCTTTGGGGCTTTTGGAGCACAGATCGGGCGGAGAAAAACCTTCGCTCTATTTCGAGTTAAGACATAAGGGGCGGCCCGTTAATCCGTCCAAAAAATTCACTGATTTGAGTTAATTTACCCAACACAAGGATTCAAAACCCCATGAAACGTATTTTTGTCGGCTTTATCTTTACAATAGCAATTGTCTTTACTGTGGCAGCGCTTCAACCCTCTTACGCCCAGGATAAATCCAGAACCGCAGGCGGCGAGACACCGGAAAATGACAGCTATAGCGAAACCTACCGACAATTAAACTTGTTTGGCGATGTGTTCGAGCGCGTGCGCGCTCAATATGTCGAAGAGGTCGATGACGAACAACTGATCGAAAATTCCATTAACGGCATGTTGACCAGCCTGGACCCGCATTCCGCCTATCTGAACCCAAAGCGTTTCAAGGAAATGCAGGTCCAGACCCGCGGTGAATTCGGCGGGCTTGGCATTGAGGTCACGATGGAAAACGGCTTTGTCAAAGTGGTTTCACCGATTGACGATACCCCCGCTTTCCGCGCCGGTGTAGAGGCCGGCGATTACATCACCCATATCGATGAAGAACCCGTACTTGGCCTCTCGCTCAGTGAAGCGGTCGATAAAATGCGTGGCAAAGTTGGTACGGAAATTCATCTGGAAATACGCCGTGAAGGCGCCGAAGGCCCGATTGACATCACCATTGTACGTGACATTATTCAGATTCAATCGGTCCGCCACCGCGTTGAAGGCAACGCCGGTTATATCCGCATTACAACGTTCAGCCAGAACTCCGAGCCCGGCCTGAAAAAAGCCTTCGCCGAGATTAAAAAAGAACTTGGCAATAACCTCACCGGTTATGTGCTCGATTTGCGCAACAATCCCGGCGGCCTGCTCGACCAGGCAATCGCCGTTTCCGATTCCTTTCTTGATAAAGGCGAAATTGTTTCCACCCGCGGGCGCAACGAAAACGACACCAAGCGCGACAACGCTACCCCCGGCGATCTTGCCGAAGGGCTGCCAATTGTTGTGCTGATTAATGGCGGCTCTGCCTCGGCTTCGGAAATTGTTGCCGGCGCACTTCAGGACCACAAGCGCGCTATTGTTCTTGGCACAAAATCTTTCGGCAAAGGTTCTGTGCAAACGGTTGTTCCCATGCCCGGCCATGGCGCAGTGCGCCTGACCACAGCGCGTTATTATACACCTTCGGGCCGCTCTATTCAGGCGACAGGCATCGAGCCTGATATCACTGTTGAGCAAGCCAAGATAGAATCGTACGGTTCCTCACGCCGCTTACGTGAATCCGATTTGCGCGGCGCGCTTGATAAAGGCAAAAACGGCAAGGATGAAAAGAAAAAAGAGAAGGACAAACCCAAGCCCAAAGCCGCCAATGATAATAAAAGCGACAAAGATGACAAAGACGCTAAAGATGGCGAGGAAGAAGAAGAGGAAGAAAAGCCCCTCGATTATCAGCTTGAAAGAGCGCTCGACCTTCTAAGCGGCTTATCACTTTACAAAGAATCCGCCGAATAGATGCAAACAATGGACACAGCCCTGACATGGATCAAAGATCATATCGATCTTAAAATATTCCTGCAGGGTCTGGCCGGCGTGGCCGGTGTCTATGTTCTTCTTTTCACCCTTATCTGGATTCAAAGCGACAAGACCATGGCCAGGCTGGAGACACGGCTGGCGTCTAAAACCGTTATCATCGATAAAGGAGACGCGCCTACGCACGCGGCAGCGACAACAGACCCTCACGCCAAGCCCGAACACGGCGAGGACCATGAACAGGCGCAGGCCGCCAATGAAGAATCCACACCGCAAATCACCGGGAAAAAGGCCCTTGTTCCGGCACCGATCAAAGACCTCTACGAAAAAGCCGAGGAAGGAAACCTACCGCAAATCCGTGTCAAAGATGGCTTAAGCCCGTTTAAGGGATATAAAAAACCCTTCGTCGCCGCAGACAAACCCAAAATAGCAATCATCATCTCTGATTACGGCCTGTCCGAGCGCGCGTCAAAGCTGACCTTGAACTCATTGCCTGCCGCCGTCACATTGCTTTTATCTCCCTACAGCACCGCTCCGGAAGACTGGCAAAAAAAGGCCCGAAAATCCGGCCATGAGCTATGGATGGGAACGCCCTTTGAAACCGCCGATTACCCGTTCCATGATCCCGGCCCGCGCACGATGCTCAGCACCGCCAGCCTCAAATACAATCAGGACACCTTAAAATGGAATCTGGCGCGTACAACCGGCTATGCAGGCGTTGCCGGCAAGACCGATTATCTCTTCGCCGGGGCGACGTCTTTGCTCCAGCCGATCATTAAATTCGTTTACGGACGCGGGCTTGGCTATCTTGAACTCAACCCCGGTAAAACCGCCGATGTCGAAACCATGGCGGTCACAGCCAATGCCGCCTATGCGAAAGTCGACGTCATCATCAATGAAAGCCTTGGTGCAAGTGAAGGCAGCCCGCTGAAGAAAATTGAATTCATCGCCGAGCAAAAGGGCCACGCCATCGGCGTTTTAAATCCGCATATATCCAGCCTGCGCGATATCAAAACCTGGCTGACAACGTTAGAGAGCAAAGGCTTTCAACTGGTGCCGGTTTCCGTGATCGCCGGACAAGGGATTAAAGATAAACCCTATACGCCGCCCAGCGTGACGGAGACAACGCCCGCAGAAACACCACACGCAGCCCCGGCAAATGACAACCATCATTGATAAAGACTCCCTACCCTACCGTCCCTGCGTCGGTATAGCGTTGTTTAACAAAGACGGTCTGGTTTTTGTGGGGCAGCGCATCGACACACCCGGCGCGTGGCAAATGCCGCAGGGCGGGATTGATGAAGGCGAAGATATCGAGGCCGCAGCCCTGCGCGAGCTCAAGGAAGAAATCGGCACCAACAAAGCGGAAATTATAAAAATTGCCGATGAAAAACTGACCTATGATTTACCCGATGAATTGCTAGGCAAGCTCTGGAACGGCCAATATCGCGGCCAGATACAAACATGGGTTGCCGCGCGCTTTACCGGTGAAGACAGCGATATCGACCTCACCGCCGATGATCGCCCCGAATTCTCAAGCTGGCAATGGGTCCCGCTCGAAAAAACCATTGATCTGATTGTTCCATTTAAAACAGATGCTTACCGAAAAGTTATTGACATGTTTAGAAGTGTTATGATAAATATATAGCTCTTTGATAAGGAAAAACTGATGCCTATTGACCACGATCTAGATTTTTATAGACGACAAATACAGGATGCATGTGACCTTAAACTAACTGACTATAAAGGAAATCCGGTTAGTATCAGAGCCCTGGCTGATGAGGAAAAACTGATGCCTTCTATTGACCACCACCTAGGTGTTTACGAAAAACTAATAGAGAATACATATCACGTTAAACTCAGTACCTATAAAGAAGATCCGGATAGTTGCAGAGCCAAGGTCATAAGCAATACTCTCGTTAATGGCTCTCGTTACTTCTACGTAGATGGCGCAACACCTATGTTGATGCTATATAATATGGATTTGGCTTTACAAAATAGCGCAATCCAACAAGTCCCCGCTCCCATACACGCACTCAACTAGTAGACATCTAAGGATTAAGCGGTGACCACGCCGGATCTGACCCATCCCGCGGCGTTTGCAACCATCTCTCATTATACCCCGTAATATCGATCGTATAGAGCTTGGCCTGGCGCATTTCACCGCGCGCACCAACCGGGCGTTCTTTAAAATACGTCAGCACGCGCCCATTGGGCGACCAGCTCGGCCCCTCAACATGATAGGCATTGGTAATCAGGCGCTCGCCGCTGCCGTCTGGCCTTATCACGCCGATATAAAACTTCTTCTGATACATCCGGGTAAAGGCAATAAGATCGCCACGCGGCGACCACACCGGATTGGCGTAACGCCCCTTGCCAAAGGTAATGCGGTGCAACCCGCTGCCATCATTGTTCATCACGTAAAGCTGCTGCGAGCCACCACGATCAGACTCAAACACAATCCGCTTGCCATCCGGCGCATAAGACGGCGCGGTATCAATCGCCGAGTTCTGTGTAATACGCCGCAGCTTGCGACTGGCCAGCTCCATCTCATAAACATCGCTATTGCCGTTTTTGGCGATACTCATCACCACTTTGCGGCCATCGGGCGAAAAGCGCGGAGAAAAGCTCATACCCGGGAAATCGCCGAGAACCTCATGACGTCCGGTATCGATATTGTAAAGATAAACCCGCGCCTTGTTGCGCTCATAGGACATATAGGTGATTTGCTGCGTCACCGGTGAAAAGCGCGGCGTCAAAACAAGCGCCCGCCCATCGGTCAGATAGCGGTGATTTTCGCCGTCCTGATCCATAATCGCCAGCCGCTTGATCCGTCTTTGCGGCGGGCCATGCTCGGAAATATAAACAATCCGGGTATCGAAATAGCCCTGTTCCCCGGTCAGGCGTTTGTATATTTCATCAGAAATAATATGGCCGATGCGCCGCCAGTTATCATCCGACGTCATATAGGCCATGCCGATAATCTGCTTTTGTGAAAACACATCCCAGAGGCGGAATTCGACCCGCGCGCGACCGTCAGAATTGCGGGTTACGCTACCGGTAACCATGGCCTGCGCGCCCGTGGCCCGCCACTCGCCAAAGCGCACGCCGTCTCTATTAATCGATTCAGTATCCTGAACGAACGCTTGCGGGTTCACCGGTTTAAACAACCCCGAGCCGTCAAGATTGCTGGAAATAATTTGCGGAAGCTTCACAGCCATTTCCTGGTTCTGGCCACCGCTGGAATAAAACGGCGTCACCGCAATCGGCATCGGCTCGACCACGCCGCGATCCATCACTATCCGCAACTCGGCGCTGGCGACCTGTGGCGATGAAAACAAAACGATAAAAGCCAGCAGCCATACCGTCATCCTGAAGGGCTTTAGCCCTGAAGGATCTAAATTCTTCAACGCAGGCGTTTCAGAATGACAACCATAAATTTTCTTCATACTCAAATTCCTACAACATGTCGCTGGGATTAAACTCAATAATCGTGGTCTTCCATTCCTCATATTTATTTGGCGGGAATTGCAGCGGCGCACATCTTGGATTTCGGAGCGCCCGCAGCGCCGCATCCGCCGCCGCCTGGAAATAACTATCCTGAGTATAACGCCCCTGGTTCATAATTGTAGCCTGCTGCACCGTTCGATCGGGATTCATTAACAACCTTACTTCAACGATTTGCTTTTCCGCATCCTTGGTGCCGATGGGAATGTTCCAGCACGGCATCAGGCCGCGCTTGACCGCATCCATCTCGCTGATGGTCAGGCGATCCGCCAGCCGGGCAATCTGCGATATCTGGCTGGCTGTCACCTGATCGGGCTGCGCAGCTTGTTCTGCGGCTTCCGTATCCGGCGTTAAATTACGCAAAAGACTGGCAAAATCATTCTGCTTTGGCGCAGCCACCTTTTTTGCAGGGGGCTTCGGCTTTTTCGGCGGCGGTTTTTTAAGCTCCACCTTCTTCAAAGGTTTGGGCGGCGGCACAGCTTCACGCGGCTCGGCCACAGCATCTTTCACATCAGGCGGTTTTGGCTTGGTTAAATCCGGCGGCGCTTCGGCTGTCATTTTCGGCGGAGACGGATTTTCCTGCGGTTTCGCCTCCATTTTTTCGGGATCGGCTTTTTTCGGCGGCGATGGTTTATTGCTCTGGGTCAGCTCATCAATATCGACAATTTCAACGCTGATGGGATTGCTGACAATAATGCGGTCCTTGGCCAAAAACGGCAGGCTCATACTGAGCAGAACAATCACAGCCACATGAAACAGCACAGACACAACAAGCGAGCCGCTCATCGCCGCATCAAATTCGAACAAACCGCCATTCATATGGGCTGCGCTCATTACTACCTGCTCTCTTTATTTTCCATGGGGCTCGGAAATCAGGGCCACCTTGTTAAACCCGGCCCCGTTCACAGCGCCGATCACCTCCATGATTTTGCCGTAGGAAATGCCCTGATCGCCTCTGATATAAATCCGCCGATCTGTCTGGCCTTCGGTCATGGCTGAGAGCAGCGGGATCAGCTTGCCTTTCTTCACTTCGGTTTCACCGATATAAATGCTGCCGTCATCAATAACGGTGATCTCAATCGGCTTGTTGTCTTCCTCGGCAATCGGCTTGGCTTCGGAATTGGGAAGATCAACCGGCACTCCGGACGTGAGCAAAGGCGCCGCGACCATAAACACAATCAGCAGCACCAGCATCACATCGACCATCGGCGTGACATTAATCTCCGCCATTGGCCGGAACGTGCCGCCGGTGCGGCGTCCTCGCGCTCTTGTCTTTGTGGTAAGAGAAGCAGACATTTATGCGGCCTTTCTGCTGTCAGGCTCCTGATTATCCAGATGGCGCGACAAGATCGCCGTAAACTCATCGGTAAAAGCCTCAAGCCGGTCGGCATAGCGGTTCAGTCCATTGGAAAAAACATTATACCCAATCACGGCTGGAATCGCTGCCACCAGCCCCAAAGCTGTGGCAAACAAAGCCTCTGCAATTCCCGGCGCGACAACCGCCAGCGACGTGTTATTGGTGCTGGCAATCGCGGAAAAGCTGTTCATAATTCCCCACACCGTGCCAAATAACCCTATGAATGGCCCGCTTGATCCGACACTGGCCAAAAATGTCATCCCGCGCTCCAGCGCATTCATCTCGCGACCAATAGTCACGGACATCGCCCGCTCCACGCGTTGCTTAAGGCTCGCCTGCATGCTTTCTTTGGCCGGAACCCCACCGGCAACCCCGGCATGCCATTCATCCATCCCGGCGGAAAAAGTGCGCAGCATCGCATCGCCCTGGCTGTTTTTAACGCGCTCATAGATTTTATCCAGCGGCTCGCCCGACCAGAAAGAATCCTCGAATTTATTGGCGCGGCGATTGAGACGCTTTAACGTGTTGCGCTTGGAAAAAATTATCGACCAGCTCCACAGCGAGGCAAAAATCAAAACCATCATCACCAGCTTCACAATCATATCCGCCTGGAGAAACAGCGCCCAGGCGCTCATATCATGGGCGTAACTGCCCAGATCTACCGTTTCAACTGCACTTGCCATATTTAACCTTCCAAAAATGTCTTAAATTCATTACGCAAAACCTCAGGAATTCGTACCGCTTTTTTTGTATCCGCATTTACACAAACCAATGTTACATCCATTTCAAACAATATGGCCTCTTCATCCTTGTCATTCAAATGGTAAATAGATTGCGCCATTACAAGAGAGCTGTTTTTAACGACCCTGACACCTGTTTTAATACGAAGGCGCTCTTCAAACAATGCAGGTTTTAAATAATCGGCCTCTATATGCCGAACAACGAATACAGTGCCATATTCAGCCTTCAACGAGGTGTTCGTAAACCCCAAATCATGCAAAAATTCTGTCCGCCCACGCTCACAAAAACTCAGGAAATTCGGATGAAAAACGATTCCATCCGCATCGGTGTCTTCGTAATAAACGCGTATGTCGAGGGAATGGGTCATTAATACATTTCTAAACCGTCATTGCGAGCGCAGCGAAGCAATCCAGTCTTACCGATATAATCTTTGGATTGCCGCGTCACTTCGTTCCTCGCAATGACAATCTGTGTTTATCCGTGTTCATCTGTGGTTTCTTATTCCTTCAAAGGAAAAACCAAATCTATCAAAAAAGCAAACGCAAACATAACGGGGGCTATTACTATAGTGGCTATAGGGCTAACAAATGAAGCGGATCCCCACATCATGCCTATTGCCAATGGAACCGATATATAGAATTCATCAAACCATCTCACAGCCAAAAACAAACACGCCCAAGCAAAAGCTGTAACCCATATAATGTCTAGCAAGAAGGCCATTAAACCAAATGCTACAGCCCTTCCTTTTTGTGACCTTCCATCATAGTTATTCATGGCCCTCGCGATAGGCCAGATCAGAATATACAGGATAGTAAAAGCAAAAGGATTTTTGTTAGCCAGCATTGAGCGCTCATAAAAAGATACATTCAAAGCTTTCATCGCATGTGAAAACCCTAGAAATATATAAGCGATGCAAAAACTAATAATAATTTCCATTTTTCTAATCCAACATATCCATCTGCGCGGTGTTCTTCGGTTTCAACCCCAAATATTTAAACCCCTTACTCGACAGCGCCCGTCCGCGCGGGGTGCGCTGGACCAGGCCCTGCTGCATCAAATACGGCTCGATCACATCCTCGATCATGTCGCGTTGCTCGGATAGCACGGCGGCAATGGTTTCAACTCCAACCGGGCCGCCGCCATAATTCTCGGCAATACACGATAAATACCGCCGGTCCATGGAATCCAGACCCGTGCCATCAACATCCAGCCGTTTTAGCGCCGCATCAACCGCTTTTTTGCCCACGGAAGATTCCCCTTGCGTAAAGTCCCGCACCCGCCGTGTTAAGCGCCCGGCAATCCGTGGCGTGCCGCGTGAGCGCTTTGCAATCTCCAGCGCACCGTCATCATCCATGTTCATATCAATCAGCTTTGCGGTGCGCGCGACAATCTGCTGCAGCTCCCCGGCCTCATAAAATTCCAGCCGCAACGGTATCCCAAACCGGTCCCTAAGCGGATTGGTCAGCAAACCAGAGCGCGTTGTCGCCCCGACCAGGGTAAACGGCACCAAATCAATCTGCACCGAGCGCGCCGCCGGACCTTCACCGATAATCAGATCAAGCTTGCGATCTTCCATCGCCGGATACAAAATTTCCTCAATCACGTTATGCAGCCGGTGGATCTCGTCGATAAACAACACGTCGCCAGGCTGGAGATTGGTCAAAATCGCCGCCAGATCGCCCGATTTGGCAATCACCGGGCCCGAGGTCGCACGAAACCCAACGCCGAGCTCACGCGCGATAATCTGCGCCAGCGTCGTCTTGCCCAGCCCCGGCGGGCCAAACAGCAGCACATGATCCATGGAATCGCCGCGCGATTTCGCCGCCTCGACAAAGACCCGCAAATTGGCGCGCAAGCCCTCCTGGCCGATAAATTCATCCAGCGTGAGCGGCCGCAGCGGGTTCTCTGCCGTGCTCTCAAATGCCCGCTGCTCGCGCTCTAATTCGGGGTTTTTTTCTAATGGTTTTGTCATTATCTTTGCAAACCATAATTGTCATTTCGAGCAAATGCGAGAAATCTCATTTTTGTATCAGGAGATTCCTCCGCGCTACGCGCGTTCGGAATGACATAAAAAATATTCATGCGCTTAACTCCTTCAGAGCTTCGCGGATGAGCTCTTCCAGATTGTCATTCGCCTTGCCCTTCGCATTCATCACCGCGCTATAGGCGTCCGCGCGGCCATACCCCAGATTAATCAGTGCCGAGACGGCGTCTTTATCTAAACTATCACTTGAAGTATCATCTTTAATATCCTGATATTTCTGTGTTTTCTTCGCCTGTCCTAACTCAATATTCGCCGCCTTGTCTTTGAGCTCGGTCAATATCCGCGCCGCCAGTTTTGGCCCGACCCCGTCAGCCTGAGTCAGTGCCGCCTTGTCCTGCGCCGCAATCACCAGCGCCAGCTTATCTACCGGGCACGCCGCCAGAATAGAAAAAGCCGCCTTGGCACCGACGCCCTGCACGGAGTTTAACAATCTAAACCAGCTCTGCTCGCTGGCTTCCGCAAACCCGATCAACGTAATCGCGTCCTCGCGCACATGGGTATCGATCAGCAGCGAGGCCGGATCGCCCTTATTCCCGATAGCCGCCAATGTCCGCGCGCTGGCCTGCACCAGATAGCCAACGCCGCCGACATCAAGGATGACGCTGTTGCCTTCGATATTGTCAATGACGCCGGAAAGTTTTCCAATCATCTTTTTATTCTGTCTTCCCTTAGTCGCAATGTCATCCTGAAGGGCTTGTCCCTGAAGGATCTAGATTCTTCAACGCAAGCGTTTCAGAATGACATTTGTTGTTTTACCATACTACTTCCATGATGCGCGTGGGTAATCGCCACGGCAAGGGCGTCCGCTTCATCCTCGCCAATCGCTCCACAGGCGGGCAGCAGCGTACGTATCATCATTCCCATCTGGTTCTTATCGGCATGCCCCGCGCCAACAATCGATTTTTTGATCTTGTTGGCTGCGTATTCGGCGACCGGAATGCCGTAGAGCGCCGGAACGGTAAGGCAAACCCCGCGCGCCTGCCCCAATTTGAGCGCCGAAGCCGGGTTGCGGTTGACAAAGGTTTCCTCGACGGCTGCGCTATCGGGTGCGCTTTGCTCCATGATTTTGGCTAGCTCTTTATGAAGGTGAGAAAGCCGCTGCGCCAAGGAATCCGCCGGGTTGGTTTTAATCAACCCGCATCCAATGAATTGGAGCGCATGCCCTTCGCTTTGAATAATCCCCCAGCCTGTCTTCTGCAGACCCGGGTCAATGCCGAGAATAATCATGAGGGAAGTGTAACTGAATCTTAGGAACGGAACAAGAACATACTTACGCTTTTGTTAATTCTTGCCCTATACCCTGACTAATATGATTAATACGATGCTCAACCATTTCCTCGTTCCAAACCGGATTGCTTGGAGTAAAAATTGTTTGAACTGTTTCTGGAGCTGAAGCGTCTATGGAAGCCATTTCAATAGGGTTATGTTGCGCTAAGCCCATATTGTAATATATAGATGTTTTCTTCCATTCCCCGGCCATGCTAAGCACGTCTTCGACCCATATAGGGTAAGATTCTGTTGGAACCTGTGCCATGGATATTACATGGCGAGCATCCTCTCCGATGAGCCCTTGGCTACTACCAGGGCCTGCATTTTTTCTGCAATACTCTGCAATTCGATTGAAGTTCTCTAAAGTGGCCATCTCTTCCTCACAATGATATTTTGCTTATTGCTGACGTTATGTAACACACAATATGATTTATGTCAATAGCCTTTCAGCTCTATACCACAGGAGCCATTGAAGTTGCCCTAACCCGCCGCAAGCAACTTCTCCATCACTTCATCGCTGACTTCGAAGTTCGGGGTGACATTTTGCACATCGTCGCTATCTTCCAGCGCATCGACCAGCTTGAGCACCGAGCCCGCCTGCGCTTCATCGACTTCGGCACTGACATTGGGCCGCCAGACCAGCCCCGCTCTTTCCGCCTCGCCAAACTTTTCCTCCAGCGCCTTTTGCACACTGGCAAAATCATCCGGCGCGCAGCTAATCTCGTGCATTTCCTCATCGCTTTCAACATTGCTTGCCCCGGCCTCGAGCGCCGCTTCAAACATATCGTCGGCGCCGGCCTTACCCGCCGGATAAATCACCTCACCCACCCGGTCGAACATAAACCCAACCGAGCCCGTCTCGCCTAAATTCCCGCCATGCTTGGTAAAAAGCGAGCGCACTTCGGAGGCCGTGCGGTTCTTATTGTCCGTCAGCGCCTCGACAATAATCGCCACCCCGCCGGGGCCATAACCCTCATAGCGGATTTCCTCGTAATTCTCGCCCTCGCCGGCGCCTGCTCCCTTTTGGATGGCGCGCTCAATGCCGTCTTTGGGCATGGACTGACCGCGCGCGGTAGAAACCGCCAGCCGCAGCCGCGGGTTCATATCCGGGTCCGGCCCGCCCAGCCTTACCGCCACGGTTATTTCCCGTCCCAGTTTGGAAAAAACTTTCGCGCGTTTTTTATCCTGCTTGCCCTTGCGGTGCTGGATATTCGCCCATTTGGAATGACCTGCCATAAAATGTTACCCTTATCATATGCCTACAACTATAGCGTTTTAAAACAGCCTCTTATAGTTTATAAGGGTCACAGAGAGGAAGTTACAACAATTTAATGAGCTACGATTTTCACAAAACCAAAATTCTAATTGTCGAAGACAATTTGCCGATGCTGGAGCTGACGAAATCTCTGCTGCAAACCTTTGGTGTCGGCGAAGTGATACCCGCCAAGCATGGCGAGGGCGGCTTTAAGGAATTTTGTAATCACAACCCTGATATCGTCATTGCCGACTGGATGATGGTGCCGATGGATGGCATATCCCTGACCCGGCGCATGCGCAACGATCCCAAAAGCCCGAACCAGTACACGCCGGTGATCCTGATGACCGGCTTTAGCGAAAAACGCCGCGTGGTCCAGGCCCGCGATGCCGGAGTGACCGAATTCCTGGTCAAGCCCTTTAACGCCCGCGATTTGTACCGCCGCATTGCGCAGGTGATCGAACGCCCGCGCCAGTTTGTGCGCTCGGAAGATTTCTTCGGCCCCGACCGCCGCCGCTCAACCAAAGACGAGCACCGGGGCCCGTACAGACGGACGCAGGACAAATCCATCACCCCCGAGGTTGAGGACATCGCTTTTCAGGAAATTGTTAAAAGCGGGGACAACTAGGGCTAGAACCTATTCCTTTCGTAAAATTCTGTTAAGCATGAATAGTACAGATACAAGAAAAGCAAGCGTGAGCATAGCCAAAGCTACGGTAAGCTTGCTTGACGCTGTAGATGTGCTATTCATGCTTAACCCCTTTGGGGCGCTGCAAATTTTTGTGTCTGTTTGCTCAAATCACTTGACCTTGGACAAACCAGGGCCATGCGCGATTTTCACAAACATGCATCAAAAATTTGACTAGCGCAGAAATTACGAAAGGAATAGGTTCTAGCCCTGATGACCACGCATTACAACCAGACCCCAAGGCGCAAAGCCGAATTTATCAGACCGCCCAACACATTGAAGGCCAAGGTTGGCTCGGGGGGCTTAAGCGAAGACATTCTCAACCGGGCCGAGGCGCTTTTAGAAAATAACACCGTTGATTTTCAGCCTTTGGCCGATATGTATCTGGGCACTTTGATGAAAGGCATTGAAGCCGCCAAGGAAGCCGGGCCGAGCGCCGATCGTGAACAGGTGATCGCGGCCATGCTCTATCCGGGGATGCAGCTCAAAGCCAATGGCGGCATGTTCCATTATCCGCTAGTGACGCTGGCTGCCGACAAGCTGATCCAGTTTCTTGAGGTCATCCATGAACCGGACATTGAATCGATTGAGATTGTTTTGGGTTTTCACACCACCATCCGCGCGGTGGTGCTGGGCAAAATCAAAGGTGATGGCGGCGAGCACGGTGCATCGCTGCTCAAGGCGCTGGATGGTGCCTGCACCCGCTATTTTGATAAATATAAGGGCACGCTCGACAAACTCGAAGACGGCGAGTTTTAAAGGGCTGAGGCGCAAAACCTTGACATAAGCGCTGTGGTTTCGTAAAGATCTTATATTCTGAAAATTATGAGTATGAGGTTCCAAATGTCACAAACAGCTTTAGCACCATCCGACACAGAATTATCCAAAAAAAATCTTATTACACAAAGAATTCTAGAACATATTGCCAACGGGCGCCACAAATACAAAGTAAGTTTTGCCACCAAGGATGAACGCAAGTGGGTTATTTTTTCAAAACAGCCTGATGACCCTGACCGTCAACCTCTATATGTAGACCAATTTAGAGATCCTCCTGATATTGAGCTTATTCGTAGTGTGAGTAATGCAAGGCTTATCGACTTTAAGAAGACAAGAGGTCTGTATGACGACACGAAGGTTGCTATGAAGTCGGATGAAACACATTCAGGATGGTGTTCCTCAACTGGAGGCATTGGCATTTCTCATGACCTGCCAGAATTAGAAAGGGATGTAACTTTTATAGATTACAGTATTGCTTTTGATCGAAAATCAATTCAAGTAAACCCATTATGGCTTAACCCCATGGATAACCAAAACTTATCCAGATGGTTTCTAATAGCTGTGGCCAAACCACCGCAGAAAGGGGACTTAAGGGAAGCTTTTGAAAATATTAAGAATGCAGCATGGCAACTATCTCCGAAAACTCTGATAGAATACCCAAGCAGAGATGTGGTGGGCTCTAAGAATACACTCATTGAAAACCATGATAAATTGAAAAAAACAATTAATGAAACTGATCTTTCAGATATTTTAGGTGAAAAAGAAAGAGACGCTCTTGTCTCAAATGCTGTCGGTTACGATGTTTTCCCGGATAAATCCTATAATTAATTACTCCCCGGCACCGTTTCCGCCAGCCCGGTGCCAACGCGCACAGGCTCGATGGACTGCGCCAGGCCTGTGCCGTCATCGGTGATAATAAACGCGCCGCAGAGCATGCCCTCCTCGGCTGCTGGAATAAATTTCTCACCCGGCATTTTTTTCACAAATTTCTGTGTGGCAATTTCCTTGCGCACGCCGATGACGCTGTTGTAATCGCCGCTCATCCCGGCATCGCTCATATAGGCGGTGCCGTGCTCCAACACATGCGCATCCGCCGTCGGCACATGGGTATGGGTGCCGATCACACCCGATACCCGCCCGTCAAAATGATGACCGAAGGACATTTTTTCCGATGTGGTTTCGGCATGAAAATCAACGAAGATCGCGCTGGATGATTTGCCCATAGGGTTGTCTTCTAAAAACACATCCACCACCCGGAACGGGTCGTCCAGCGGGTCCATGAACAACCGTCCCATCGCATTGATAATCGTAATGCTGCGCCCATCGGCCAGTTTATGCTCATACGCCCCCTGCCCCGGCGTGCCCGGCGGGAAGTTGATCGGGCGGAGTAATTGCTTGTCTTTGTCGATATAGGGAATAATCTCGCGCTGATCCCAGATATGATTGCCGGTGGTGATGCAATCCACGCCCAGCTCATAAAACCCCTTACAGATTTTCGGGCTGATGCCTTTGCCATGGGCGGCGTTTTCACCGTTGACGATAATCACATCAGGCGAAAGCTTATCCTTTAGGTCAGGTAGGTGCGTCTCGAGCGCTTCACGCCCGGAGCGGCCCATAATATCGCCGATAAAAAGTATTCTCATGTTGTTCCTTATCCTACTTCTGCTTTCCCCGCGAAAGCGGGGACCTTTCTGTGCACCTTCAAAGATTCCCGCTTACGCGGGAAAAGCAGAAAGGTTAATCAAAACGCAACGCCTCATTCGGCGTAATCACCCAGTCGAGTTTTTCATCATGATCCTCGACCGGCAGATTAAATAAACAGGCCTGCTGCGCATAGGCAACACCAACGGCCGTAATTTCTTTCTTTTCCCGCAGCGCCCTTAACGTCGCATCATAATAGCCACCGCCATAGCCCAGACGATACCCCCGGCGATCAAAAGCCAGCAACGGCACAATGACGATATCGGGCTCAATCCATTGCGTCTGCTCGCTTATAAGGGGCTGCATCACGTCATACGGTCCGGTCTCAAGAGATTCTCCTTCGCTCCAGCGCGCAAATTTCAGCTCTATGCCGTCTTTTTGCACAACCGGCAGCCCACAGATATGGCCATTTTTCTGCAAACGCTCAAGGATCGCATAAGGGTCGAATTCCTTCTCTTTTGGCCAGTACGTGGCAACGACCTGATCCGCCTTTGGCTTGATATGCTCAAAGAAAACGTCACAGGCCCCGTCCGGGTCTTCCTCCCGTGGGTCCATCATCACCCGGTGGCGCAGCGCTTCTGCTCTCAATACGTCTTTAGACTCTGACATTTTTGTAGGGTTTAACCTTCCTAAAGTCGGTTAAGACGATTATGGGGAGTCTTAACCAAGCTTGCGCAGGTTAAACAAAACAAAACCGCTTTGCGAGGTCAAACGTGACAAATCCGCTGGTTTCCTGTACAACCACCTCCGCTGCGGGAGCATGTGATACGACTTAATCCCGGAGGCCGATACATTTTCGCAAGGGAGCTGTCCCTGTCCATTATTACGGGTTTGTCCTGGGGTTTTGGATATCATGGCACCCACCTGGTTTTCCAGGGCCCACGCGGATACGACCGTACACGGCTCCTGTGGCACTTTTCAGATTACCCCAAAATAAAATTTAGCTAGAAAAATACAAGGAAAATCCGCCCGCAGAACCGGAATGTACATTTCCGTACATGAGGATTCGAGAACGGATTTGACGCCGTAGGTTTCAGATAAATTTGATTTTTAGGCTTTTTCGACGATGCGCTCGGCGACCAGGTTAATCCGGTCCGCCAGATGATCGATGGTCTCGGCCACGATTTGCTCATCTTCGGAGGCTGTCGTTTCGGTGATTTCATCCCCCATCACAGAAATATTATCACGCAGATCAAACGCCTCATCGGCCAGCATGATAGCGGTCAGGACCAGCAAATGGGATTCGTTATTGGCTGCGCCGATTTCGGAGATATCACGGATTTTACTGTCGACATGATGGCTGAGGTCCATGACGCGTTGTTCCTGCCCGTCATCGCAGAAAATGCCGTAATTGCGCCCGTTGATTGTGATTGTGACCTCGCCCATTGACTCTAACCTCCCTGCAGTAACGCTTCTACTTTTTCGATCGCATGATCTATTTTCTTTGCCACCAGCTGCGCCTTAGGGTCAACTTTCGTCGTCGCCGCCTTCACGGCATTTTCATTCGATGGCGGTGTGAACATATCCGGCTGTTCGCCATGTAATACCTTCTCAAGCCCGCTAACCGAGCCTTCGAGTTTTTGCAAAGCTTGCCTGACAGGCGACATGAACTTCCCCTCGCGGTACAAATTAAAATGTAGAAAACGCGCCTATTATCAACCTTGTGTCGGATTGGTCAAGTGCCGGTTTTTAATTTTCTTATTTAGAGCACAGAAATGTTGACCTGCCCTTGCTGCAAAGGCATTGTACAAACACTTATAATAAACACCTTCGTCATCCCGGCGGCGCACGAAGTGCGCTTATACAGCCGGGACCCAGTAAAGACAGCAGCTTTGCTGCTGACATATGGATCCCCGATGTTTAAGCCATGCTACGCATAGCCTCGGGGATGACGGATTAGAAAAGGGAAGCCTCGAATCCATGACCTCTGCGCAAGCCACCACCGAATCAAAAGCCAATACAAACCCTGATCTTGATCTTAAACAAATGGCCAATGCCATAAGGGCCCTGGCGATGGATGCGGTGCAGGCCGCCAATTCCGGCCATCCCGGCATGCCGATGGGTATGGCCGATGTTGCCACAGTGCTGTATACGAAGTTTTTGAAATTCGATCCGAAAAACCCCGAATGGCCGGACCGCGATAGATTTGTGCTTTCCGCAGGCCACGGCTCAATGCTGCTTTACGCGCTGAATTACCTCACGGGCTACGAGAAAATAACGCTCGATCAGATTAAGAATTTCCGTCAATTGGGTTACATCACTGCTGGCCACCCGGAAGTAGAGCTGGATGCAGGGATTGAAACCACCACCGGCCCGCTGGGCCAGGGTATTTCCACGGCTGTCGGTATGGCGCTGGCCGAGCGCGTTCTAAATGCCCGCCACGGCGATAGCGTTAATCACTTCACCTATGTGATTGCCAGCGACGGCGACATGATGGAAGGCATCTCCCACGAAGCCTGCTCCCTTGCCGGGCATTTGAACCTGCACAAGATGATTGTGCTCTATGACGATAACGGCATTTGTATTGACGGCTCGACGGATACATCTTTCAGCGACGATACGCCGAAGCGTTTTGAATCCTATGGCTGGGATGTGCAGACAATCGACGGTCACAATTTTGATGAGATCGAATCCGCGATTGCAAAAGCCCAAACCACAGACACCCCCAGCCTCATCTGCTGCAAAACTAAAATCGGCTTTGGCGCACCGACCAAGGAAAATTCTGCCGCCTCTCATGGGGCCCCGTTGGGCGAAGAGGAAATCGCAGGGGCGCGCAAAAATCTCGGCTGGCCGCATGGCCCGTTTGAGGTTCCTGACGATATTCTTGCCCAGTGGCGCACAACCGGGCAGCAAGGCTCTTCCGACAATGCACCCGATGACGATATCTCCAAGACCATCGCGCCGATCATAGCGCAGCTCAAAAAAGACTTCGCCTCCGAAAAACCGAAAATGGCCACGCGCCAGACCTCCGGCAAGGTGTTGGAAAGCCTCCTCCCTGCCGTAAAGAAAATGATTGGCGGCAGCGCCGACCTCACCGGTTCCAACAACACTATCGTCAAGGAATGTGGCATTCTCTCCAAAGACAATTATGACGCCCAATACATTCATTACGGCGTACGCGAGCACGGCATGGCCGCATGCATGAACGGCATGGCGCTGCATGGCGGCATCATTCCCTATTCCGGTACGTTTTTGCAATTTGCCGATTACTCGCGCCCGGCCATTCGTCTTGGCGCATTAATGAAGCAACGCGTCATCCACGTCATGACGCATGACTCGATTGGCCTGGGCGAAGATGGCCCAACCCATCAACCGGTTGAACATTTAGCCGCTTTGCGTGCGATCCCGAATTTGAATGTCTTCCGTCCTTGTGATGGGATCGAAACTGCCGAGTGCTGGGAACTGGCGTTAAACGCAGCTGAAACCCCGAGCGTTATGGCCCTCACCCGTCAGGGCCTGCCAACATTGCGCGAAGATTCAAAAGAAAACCTATCCGCGCGTGGCGCTTATATCCTGAAAGATTCCGACGGTGATCCTGAAGTCACTCTCTTTGCCTCCGGCTCCGAAGTTTCAATTGCTGTTGAAGCAGCAGAGCAACTGGACACCAATACGCGCATTATATCTGTGCCCTGCATGGATCTGTTCTGGGAGCAGGACGGTGAATACATCCAAAGCCTGCTATGCAATAAATCAGTGAAAGTCGGAATTGAAGCCGCCGTGCGCCAGAGCTGGGACCGCATCATCGGCGGGCATTCACCCTTTATCGGTATGGATGGTTTCGGTGCAAGCGCGCCCGCCAGCGATCTCTACAAACATTTTGGCATCACTGCCGAAGCTGTGGTTGAGGCTGTTAAGAAGAAACTCTAGAAATACCACTCGTACTCTAAAATCGCTTTTAACGTCGCATCCGGCGCAGCGTCAGATATCCCGAACAACACCCCTACATCATAGCCGATATGTCCGATATGCCCATACGCCACGGGGCCGACCATATGTTTTTGCTCGTCATAAGACTCGCCATCGCTGATTGAACCAAAACTGCTATGCAGCTCCACGCCCGGCTCAAACTTTTCGCTATGGCGATATTTGCTACTCCAGGCAAAACCGGCTTCGGTATCATCACTGGCATCATCGCCGAATTCACGCTCAAGAACAAAGTTTGCAGCATGTGACGTCTTGTCGACATCCTTGGCCAACAGCAACTTCACCTCGCCCTTATCCGCTCCGCCGGAGGTGCTGTAGACAAGCTCGGTCAACACACCGACATCGGCCCAGTATTCCCCCGGGTTGGTCAGCATAAACTTGTTTTCCCACTCAATGCCATCCAGTTCGACATCAGATCCACTTTCACCGCTTTTTTCAAATTCCAGATAAAATTCGGTAAACCAGTGTTCCGTCACACCATAACCAATAGCTCCCTTTTGAACCCATTTGCCATCAACATCATTGTTATCGTCAATCTCGTAGCGACCCTTCCACTCCACTTCTAATTCGCCCTTTTCAACATAAGGGGTGTAAACCTGCTTGGTTGCCTGCGCCTGACCCGGCATCATCACGAACGCCGCCAGAATGATTGCCGCCGTGCCGGCTGCTTTTGTTGTATTGATGTTTTTTTGATCAGATAGCCTCATAAGCATTATTAAAGTCCCTAAAGTTAGAAGATAAACAATAAGCTGGATCGCGGTCGGCCTTGCGGTGTAACCCACAAGCGTACCGAGGCTTTGCCCAATAATACCGCCCTCTTCCAGCAACCATGAACTGTCCCACACAGTGTGTGACAATCCCTCAAACGCGCCCGCCGCCACAAGGAAACCTGTACCCTGCAACATCATCCCGGCCACCAACAACACCAGCAACCAACTCGTGACAATAAAGAACCAGCGGATTGAAAGCTTAATCAGACCGAAATACAACGCTCCACCAACAGCCGCGCCACCGACAAGTCCAATCGCTGCGCCCCCCATGAGCTCTGCCCAGGACATACCAGATGCGAGCATCCCATAGGAAAACAGCACAATCTCAGAGCCCTCGCGCAACATCGCCAGGCCGATCACCATGGATAAAGAGAAATACGGAAGATTGCCCTGCGCAACCTGCTGGCCGATATTCATGAAATGCTGCTTCATTTCGCGGGCATGGCGCTTCATCCATAAAACCGTCCAGCCGATAAACCCGGCAGCCACAAATAAAATCCCGGCATTGAAATATTCCTGCCCCATCCCTTCGGCGAAATCTGAAATGCTGCCCGTAAACAGAGCCACCAGAGCCGATCCAACCAGACCGCCGCCAAAACCAAGCCCAATGGCTTTGCCACGCCCCGGAATGCCCCGCGTTGCCGCCAGCACAATGCCGACGATCAGCACGATCTCAAACACCTCACGGAACACAACGATAGCGCTGGATAGCATTCCAGTTCTCCTCAATAGACAGTTAATAGAATTTACTTAGCTATAACTTTACCTTGAGCGGTGGCCATATTGAACTCACCGAAAAATGGGTATTCACCCGGCTTGAGCGGCCCGATGAAAACGATCCCTTTACCACCACCACGAATAATTTTCTCCCGGTTCAATTCATAGCTCTCAAATTCTTCCGGTGTTTTGTCTTCATTCATTACGATCAGCTTGACCTTTTCACCAGCCGGGACTTCAATCGTTTCGGGAATAAACTTGTGATCTTTAATGCGAATAGTGAATTCTTCGGTCGCCTGAGCTGGCGCTGCAATCAACACAAAACCAAGAGCCAATACAGACAATAATTTAAGAGATTTCATTTTCTTATTTCCTTTTGTAAGTGATAACCATTCGCAATTAATAATGATTATCATTTACACCTGATTCGTCGGCTTCGTCAACAGGCAAACCAGACAAAATCCAAAAAATCTTGATTCATCAGCCCCCCTCCTTTATTTAACTACCCAACGCCACACAACCAGCAATACAGGAGTAACAATGACCGCAAAAGTAGCCATTAACGGATTTGGTCGTATCGGCCGCCTTGTTTTCCGCGCCCTGATTGAATCAGGCCGGGATGATATCGAAGTTGTCGCCATCAATGATCTGGCACCGATCGATACCAACCGCATGCTGCTCCAATATGATTCCGTTCATGGTCCCGCGCCTTTTGATGTCAAAGCCGACGGTGACAGCCTTATCGTTGACGGTAAAAAAATCAAAGTCGTGCAGGAACGTGACCCGGCCGCCCTGCCCTGGGGTGATATGGGCGTTGATATTGCTTTTGAATGCACTGGCATTTTTACCAAACGCGATGCGGCTTCCAAGCATTTAGAGGCAGGCGCCAAAAAAGTCTTAATCTCCGCCCCGTCCACTGATGAAGACATCATGGTGGTCTATGGCGTGAACTCCGACAAGCTCGAGGCCGGGCATAAAATTGTTTCCAATGCGTCTTGTACCACCAATTGCCTGGCGCCTGTGGCTTTTGCTCTTCATCAGGCCATCGGCATTGAAAAAGGCTTCATGACGACGATCCATAGCTATACTGGCGACCAGCGTATTGTTGACACCGCCCATAGCGATCCGCACCGCGCCCGCGCCGGTGCGCTCAACATGATCCCGACCTCGACCGGCGCCGCCAAAGCCGTGGGTAAAGTCCTGCCAGAGCTAAATGGCAAGCTCGATGGCGTTTCGATGCGCGTGCCGACGCCGAATGTCTCGGTTGTCGATTTGAAATTCATTCCGTCCAGAGACACCACAGTCGAAGAAGTTAACAAGGCCGTCAGTGGTTACGCTTCCGGTGATCTGGAGGGGGTTCTGGGTGTTTACACCGATCCGCTGGTCTCCAGCGATTTCAATCATAACCCGCTATCGTCCATCTTTGCCCTTAATGAAACCAAGGTCATCGACGGGAATTTAGTGCGAATCATGTCCTGGTATGACAATGAATGGGGCTTTTCCAACCGTATGCTCGACACCGCTGCCAAGATGCATTTTGTCGGTTATGACAAAAAATCTGAGGCCGCATAAGCGCAATAAAATCAATCCCTTAAGTCGCTTTTACCGACGCTAAATCCTGTTTTTATTGAAAGTTATGCAGATTTTAGTGTATGATGAGGCCATGGTTACAAATCTGGCTAAAAAAGCGATGACGACCAAAGGTCAAAAGGCATGCCTTGTGATCGACCATCTGGTCGAGGCTCTGGGCAATGATCCGTCCTCTTCGCTGCGCCGTGCACTGATTTTGGTGGATATCGATCAATATCCCGGCACCACGCAAACAGGCATTATGGAGCGCCTGCATATCCACAAATCAGCGTTAAACCGCGAGATTGACTGGATGTTCAATTATGGCTGCATCATGATGGCCGACGCCGAGCATGACGGCCGCGCCAAAAAGATTGAAATCTGCGGATATTCAAGAACCGGCCTCAAAGCCGCCCTCGATTATTTTGATGGTGAGCATGAGAATATTAAGATGTTTCTTCAAAGGTTTACCCAATATATAAAACAGGAAAAACCGACATTACGCGATGCAAAAATCATCAGTTCACTTAACGAAAAAGGACGGGCCACAAAACAAGACGTTATCGATACTTTGTATGATGGACCATCATCAACAGATAACAGAGCTTATAACAAGCTGGTTGAAGAAGGAGTAATTGGTGATGCAAGAGATTAGTAGAAAAGGCTTCGGCAACGTTCTTAACTGCATCACAGGGGATTCTCTTTCTCATACCCCGGCTTGCTCATCCATATTTAGTCAGGCCGTTCATCCGACAGCCGGCGTGCAGCTTGAATATGACTTTGCCCCGACACAGAGATAGTTAACTTCCCCCTTGAACTCCGCTGTTTCCTTGGCTATATCTAGCCTGCAATCAACGTTGTCATCCCGAACGCAAAGCGGAGGGATCTCCCGGCTTCATGGCATGAGATTTCTCGCGGCGCTCGAAATGACACCAGTATATGTAAGAAGGAGAACCCCATGCCCAATCAGGACCAGTTAACAAAAATTTCAAACGGCAAAGGTTTTATTGCTGCGCTCGACCAGAGCGGCGGCTCAACCCCCAAAGCACTCAAAAACTACGGCGTCAACGAGAGCGAATATTCCGGCGACGATGAAATGTTCGCCAAGGTCCATGAAATGCGCAGCCGCATCATCACCTCTCCGGCCTTTAATGGCGAAAAGATCCTCGGCGCGATCCTGTTTGAAAAAACCATGGATGATGCCATTGAAGGCACGCCAACTGCGCAATATCTCTGGGACAAATTAAATGTCGTGCCTTTCTTAAAAATCGACAAGGGCCTGGCCGATGAACAAGACGGCGTGCAAATGATGAAACCGATGCCCGATCTTGATGCTCTGCTCACCCGCGCCAAAACCGCCGGCATTTTCGGCACCAAAATGCGTTCGGTAATCAACAGCGCTTCGCCGGAAGGTATTGCCGCCAATGTCGCCCAGCAATTTGAAATTGGAAATCAAATTCTTGCCCATAGCCTCGTACCCATCCTCGAGCCCGAGATTAATATCAACGCTGGCGACAAAGCCGAATGCGAAGAAATCATGAAGGCTGAAATTCTTAAAAATTTGAATAGCGTGCCGGACGGCAAACAAATCATGCTTAAATTAACCTTGCCGGAATCCGCCAATTTATACGCCGACATCATCGCCCATGATAAGGTCCTGCTCGTCGTCGCCCTGTCCGGCGGTTATGATCTGACCGAGGCCTGCACGCGCCTGGCACAAAATGACGGTATGGTCGCCAGCTTCTCCCGCGCCCTCAGCAACGATTTGAGCGCCCAGCAAAGCGATGAGGAATTCAACACCGCCTTACAAAACGCCATCGATAAAATCTTTGCTGCATCCGTGGGCAGCAACGCCAATTCGCAAGCGGCTTAAAAGAAACCACAGATAAACACAAATTGTCATTTCGAGCGAATGCGAGAAATCTCATTTCCTTTAAGATATGAGATCTCTCAGTCGCTACGCTTCTTCGAGATGACAAAGAGTCTATTATTCGTATCTATCCGCTTTAAGACTAAACCCGACCCGTCCAAAGAACCTGCTCGATATCATCCGCCCCGCTCGCCAGCATCACCAACCGATCAACCCCCAGGGCATTGCCGCCGCTCTCAGGCAAACCATGTTCCAGCGCATCCAGAAAATCCTCATCAACCGGGTAGCGCTCGCCGTACAGACTTTCCTTCACATCCATTTCCTCTTTGAACCGTGCCCGCTGCTCCTTTGCATCGGTCAGCTCACCAAAGGCATTACACAGCTCAACCCCGCAGACATACATTTCGAAGCGCTCGGCAAAGCGCGGATCATCCGGCTTCCTGCGCGATAACGACGCCATCGAGGCCGGATAATCATACAAAATACACGGGTGCTCCATACCCAGATAAGGCTCGATTTTTTCCGCCATCACGCTAAAGAACATATCGTCCCAGCGATCGCCCTCAACGACACGAATACCCTGCTCGTTAATCGCCGCGGCAAACCTACCCTCGTCTTCCAGATACTCCTCTAGCTTAATCCCGGCATAGCGCTCAAACGCCTCGGCCACACTTATCCTCTGCCAGTCCCCAAACGGATCACAGGCTTTTCCACCGCCTTCATAGGTCTTGATCTCCAACGCCGCCGCCACATACCGCAATAAATCCACACAATCATCCATGATATCGCCATAGCCCGCATTGGCCCGGTACCATTCCAGCAGCGTGAATTCCGGGCTGTGCAGCCGTGATTCCTCGCCATTTCGGAACACATGGGCAATCTGGTAGATCTTCGGCGCCCCGGCCACCAGCAGCTTTTTCATCGCAAATTCCGGGCTGGTATGCAGATACATTTCGCGCTCAAAAGAAAAGTCATTGCCCTTCATTTTGGTGCTAAAGGCATGGATATGCGTGTCCATCACCGGACAGACCTGCAGGATCGGCGTTTCGACCTCCCAAAACCCTTTTTCGTCGAAAAACGACCGGATAGCCTTCATCACCCGCATCCGGGTCTCCAGATACGGCTTTTGTGCCTCAAAACGCTCGGGATTCCACCATTTCATGGGTTGTGCCTTGTAAAGAAAATGCTTGCTTTTCCAGCCTATAAACGATAAATAACCCCCTCAATCAAGAGGAGTTTTAAGACATGAGAGCCGACATCCACCCCGAATACCATGAAATCACAGTCGTGATGACGGATGGAACGGAATACAAGACCCGCAGCACCTATGGCAAAGAGGGTGATATGCTCAAGCTTGATGTTGATCCGCTGACCCACCCGGCGTGGCAGGGCGGTACCGGCAAAGTGATTGAAAAAGGCCAGCTCGACAAGTTTGAAGGCAAATACGGCTCCTTCCTGTCTGGCGCTGCCGGCGAGAAAGCTCCTGCGAAAGAGGCGAATAAGCCTGACCTGTCCTCCGAAGCTTCAGCGCAGGAGGAAGAAACAGCAGAAGCAGCTCCTGCGGAGGCCCCTGTTGAGGATGCCGCCCCCGCTGCTGAAGAAACCGCCACTACTGAAGAAGAATCCAAACAATAATCCCCACGTTGTCCGTCATTGCGACCCCGGTCCCCGAGCCGGGGGAAGCAATCCAGAATAATAAAAAACTGCCTTCCCCGCGTAAGCGGGGATCTTTGGTTATGGGATATTTAAGATCCCCGCTTACGCGGGGAAGGCAAAAGACTAGATTGCCGCGCTCCCTCTGGTCGCTCGCAATGACGATCCGTGTTTATCTGTGGTTAAAAACCTAAGCCACCTCAGAATAACCCAACAATTTTATTGACATAAACATGTAAATCCCCTATGGTCCCCAAAACACAGGGAGAACAAGCATGCTTTCATACGCATTTCGTAAAAAGCTAAGAAAATGGGATGAAAAACATCCAAATCAGCTGACAATAGCAGGTCTATTTGTGTTTGCTGCTGGGCTGACAACCTGGGCTATCAATAAGAATGCGCCTACCCCTGAAAATGATCGTGCCTCAAAAAACACCCCGACTTCAGTAATTTAACATAAATTTAAGCCCCCTCCGCCATACTGAACCCCAAAGCTTTGTAATAAAGGGTGTTAAAAATGGCGGGTGATCTCCCAAGCACGACATGCGGCTCGATAAACTGTGACGGCGTGGCAAATGCCTATACAGCGCTTATCAACAAAGCCTATGAAATCAAACACATATCGCATGAGGCTGTGCAGGAATTCAACGAGAAACTCACGAATGAAGCAAACACAAGCAAGGATGTTATGGATTATTTGGGCGAAATGGACCAGGAACTGCTGAATACAGCCGGCCCTCTGACTGAAGAGGCTCTTGAGGAAACTGTTAAATTGCACACCCCTGACAACCGGGAAGCACAGCTAGAGATGCTTATAGACATAACAATGCTAAAAATAGACCTGAATGACGAACAAGCAACCCTCACGGAAGCGGCAGGGGCGCTTGATCTGGAAATGAACGCCGAGCCAACCCCCCAACCTTAAGTAGCCTCAAGCTGTTTTAAAGTTCAACTTTAGGCCACTTATCATTGCTGACCTGCCAAACATCAATATTCCCTAAAGAGCGCCCCAGAGGTATTGCCTCAACAGGTATTCGCTCTCTGCTTACTTTCCTACAATCGTCAAAGGTTGTATCTATGGACTCAGTTAACAGCACCTCTAGTGAACAATTGCTCTCTCTTACTTCACATGAAGGTACGGATTTAACTTCTTTATTTACATCGCTTACTGTTTTGAATTGTCTATTCATAACGCAGTCCTCCTTGAAAAAACCCTTTTACAACAACATTTTCAATATGTCTAATAGTTTTTACGCAGCCTCAAGCTGTTTCAAAGCCTGAGCGAGTTTATCGAGGGTTTTTTCCGCTTCTACTTTTCGACTTTTATGCTCATCGACCACCTCATCCGGTGCATTATCAATAAACTGTTTGTTACCAAGCTTTTGCTCTGTTTTCTTAATGTCATTCTTTAGCTTTTCAATCTCCTTGCCCAGCCGCGCGCTCTCCTTATCCAGGTCAATAATATCGGCAATCGGCAGGATCAGCATGGTTTGATCGACCAGCGTCTGGATCGAGCCTTTCGGCACATCACCATCCAGCATTTCAATGCTCTCGAGCCGCGCCATTTGCTTTATAATCCCGTCATAGGCCTTCAGCCCTTCCTGCGTATGCTCGCATGCATCCTTGACCAGCAATTTAATCTTGGCCCCGCCCGGCACGTTCATATCGGCGCGCACGCTACGAATTTCCGAGATAAAGCGGATCAGCCATTCCATCTTGGCCGCCGCTTCGTCCTGTTTTAAATCCGCGCCATAGTCCGGCCACGCCGTTGTAATCAGCTTCGCCCCGCCGAACATCTTTTCCTGCAGCTCCTCGGTAATAAACGGCATAAACGGATTGAGCAGGATTAATATCTGCTCCAACGCCCAGGCGGTCGTGGCTTGGGTTTCCTCTTTATGCTCGCCACTTCCCTGCAACACCGGCTTGGTAAATTCGAGATACCAGTCACAAAAAATGCCCCAAACAAACTGATACAGCACATTGGCCGCATCGTTAAAACGGTAATCCTCCAGCGCCTGATCGAGCGCTACTTTGGTGGCTGCGACCTCGCCGACAATCCATTGATTGGGGGTGTAAGACAGCGCCGCCGGATCAAAGTCATCCTGCGCCTTGCACTCATTCATTTCGCAATACCGTGAGGCATTCCACAATTTGGTGGCGAAGTTGCGATAGCCTTCAATCCGCTGCTCCGAGAGTTTGATATCGCGTCCCTGCGCCGCCATCGCCGTCAACGTAAAGCGCAGCGCATCGGCGCCGTATTGGTCGATCAGCTCCAGCGGATCCATGACATTGCCCTTGGATTTGGACATTTTCTGGCCCGACGCATCCCGCACCAGCGCATGGAGATAAACCTTCTTAAACGGCACATCACCCATGAAATGAATGCCCATCATCATCATCCGCGCCACCCAGAAGAAAATAATATCAAAGCCGGTGATTAAAACATCGCCGGGGTAATAGCGCTGCACTTCCGGTGAATCGTCAATCCAGTTCAGCGTTGAAAACGGCCACAACCCGGATGAAAACCAGGTATCCAGCACATCCTCATCCTGTGTGATTTTGGTCTTCTTGCCGTAGTGTTTTTCAGCCGCCGCTTCGGCCTCTTTTTCTGTTTCCGCGACAAAGATTTTGCCGTCCGGTCCGTACCAGGCCGGAATCTGATGCCCCCACCATAATTGCCTTGAAATACACCAGGGCTGGATATTGCGCATCCATTCAAAATAGGTGTTCTCCCAGTTCTTCGGCACAAAGACGGTCTTGCCCTCCTCGACCGCTTTGATCGCCGGCTGCGCCAGCGTCTCCGCATCCAGATACCATTGATCGGTCAAATAGGGTTCAATAATTACGGCAGAGCGTTGGCTATAGGGAACGCTGTGTTTAATATCCTCAACCTCGACCAGCGCATCCAACTCCTCCAGCTCAGCCAGGATTTTCTTGCGCGCCTCAAACCGGTCCAGCCCCTGATATTCCTTCGGGCCGTTTTCGTTAATTTTTGCGTTGGTGTCAAAAATATTGATCATCGGCAAATCATTGCGCTTGCCGACTTCAAAATCATTAAAGTCATGCGCCGGGGTAATTTTCACTGCGCCACTGCCCTGCTCCGGGTCGGCGTACTCATCGGTGATAATCGGAATCAAACGCCCCACAATCGGAACCGACACAGATTTGCCAATCATATCCTTGTAGCGCTCATCATCCGGATGCACGGCCACGGCTGTATCGCCCAACATGGTTTCGGGCCGCGTGGTCGCCACGGTGATAAATTCGACGGTTTCTCCTTCGACCGGATACTGAATATGCCACATCTTTCCTTTTTGCTCTTTTTGTTCGACCTCCAGATCCGACACAGCGGTGTGTAATTTCGGGTCCCAGTTCACCAGGCGCTTGTCTTTGTAAATCAAACCTTCTTTATGAAGCTGAACAAAAACCTTGATGACGGTCTTGTATAATCCCTCATCCATGGTGAAGCGCTCACGGCTCCAATCGGGGGTGGCACCCAAACGGCGCAGCTGATTGACAATCGTGCCGCCGGATTCCTCTTTCCACTCCCAAACCTTCTTGACGAAACCATCGCGCCCCAGATCATGGCGCGACACGCCTTCCTCACCCAGCGTCCGTTCGACCACCATTTGCGTGGCAATCCCGGCATGATCGGTGCCCGGCTGCCATAGAGCATCGCACCCCTTCATGCGGTGATAACGGGTGACGATATCCTGAAGCGTCGAATTAAGAGCATGGCCTATATGCAGGCTGCCCGTCACATTAGGCAGTGGCATCATAATGGTGAAGGGCTGTTTATCGCTTTTGGGGTCGCAGGCAAAAGCACCGGAATTTTCCCATTCCCGGTAATGCTTTTCTTCTATCTTTTGCGGATCAAATGTTTTGTCCAGCATGGCTAACCCCTTCAAACGACGCGATCATAAGGGATTTGTGCTAGAAGGCAAGTCATTGCGGCGATAAAGGCTGTTCAATTTCCTGCCCTGCAACCGGCTCAAGACCCTGGGCAAGAAACCATTGTGTTATGTGGCTTTTGATAAGCCTAAGTGCATCGGGGTCAGGATGATCATTAACATTTTTAGACCGCAGCATATTATGATCCTTGCCAGGTAGAGCCTTCATATCATTTGTTGGATTAGGCAATTGCCGATAAAGCTCATCGACACCTGTTGCTATTACGTCTTCAGTTCCAACCATCAATAAAGCTGGCATTGTAATTCTATCAACAATTTCCAGCAAATTTGCTCTGGCATTCAGGCCGTAACTATCAAAGCAGGCCTTTGTATCAAGTCCTGAGGTATTATTACGCGTCATTACTTTTCCGACCCTCTTCCATATGCCACGGGTCGTTGAATCAAATGCTTCAGACAAAAGCTTTCTGGACACAGGCGGAGACAGAGCAACAACACGCTCTACGCTATCTGGACTGGATGCCGCATGCCAAAAGGCCGCGGTCCCCCCCAAGCTCCGGCCGTACAAACTATAAACCCCATGCGCCCAGTCTTGCTGCTGGCCCCATTGGATAACATCATGAAGGTCATTGAAATGAGTAAACCATGTAAGATTATCTCCTAAGCCCTCACTAAAATTGCCGTGATGGGACGCATCAAAGAAAACGGTTGTATAGCCAAAGGCTTTTAATACGCTTAAGGCGGCTTGATTATGAGGGCCCAGAGCACCTTCATACATCCCGTGATGACCATAGACCACACCCTGGCTGTTCTCAACTTCATCAACCCAGACCGCCAGTTTTAAACCGTGCCTGTTGGTAATGTGCGTAGTCGGTTCACGATACTCAGCGACATACTTTTCCAAAGCAAAACTCCTGTCAGTAGACAGGTATTTCTATAATAATTATGCAGTTCTGTCAAATAAAAGGAGATGCTAGTCGTCGATAGCTTGTTTGGAAATGCGCTCCAGCTCCTGCTGCAACAGGCGCTCCACCATCGGCGGCAGGTTCTTATCGACCCATTCACGCAGCATCGGTCGGACCAGTTCGCGGACTATATGCTCCAGCGTGACCCCGCCCGGCTCGACAGCCGTTTTCGTCGCCAGCTCGGCAAACGCTTCAAGCGCCGCGTTTTCGGCATTATCGGTTAAAATGGAATCGAGTTCTTCTGTGATATCCGGCTCTTGCATATCAACAACCACCTCTTCTACAGGCTCAGGGACAGGTTCCGGCGCGGGTTCAGGTTCGGGAGCAGCCTCTACTACTTCCGGTTCAGGCTCCGGCGCGGGCTCTTCCTCAACCTTGTCGGTTAATTCAACAACATCTTCTGCGGGTGCCTCGGGTTCTGGTTTCGGTTCAGGCTCAGGAGCAGCTTCCGCCGGCGCGGCGGGCGGTTCTTCAGGCGCAGCCTCTGCAGGCGCTTCCGCAGCAGCTTCTTCACCACCCTCAGCCTCTTCATCGTCGTCGGATATGATCTGACGAATGGACGATAGAATCTCTTCAATCGAGGGTTCTTCCTGCTCTGCTTCGCCTTCTTCTGCCATGTATGAAAATTATTCCTTAATAGACTTAATAGAATCGTAACCGGAGTCCCAACTAAATCAGTTTCTTATATTGCCGCCACCTTGTCAAAGCCGGATTACCTAGCTGGACCCACCCTATCCACACCCATATCAAAAACTTTCCAGGTGATTTCGTCCAAATGTTCATCCATATCGATGCCATCGCCCGCAAACCCTAGCCTTTCAGGTGTTAACAATCCCAAAGTCGTCGCCAGGGAAAAAAGGGCCACCACTTCATTACGCTGCGCACTCACCAGCGCTGCTTCGGCATCCAAAAGCTCCTGATCGGCATCCAGCGCATCCAAAATTGTGCGCTGCCCCACTTCCGTTTCAGCCCGGACCCCTTCCTGGGCTACTTTTTGCGCCCGAACCTGTGCTTCGCGTGAACGGATTTCCGCCCGGGCCACATCCAGCGACTCCCAGTTGCGAATGGCCTCCTGCCGCGCCTGACGGCGGGCTTCCAAAATCTGAATATAGCGCTGATTGGCGGTTTGCTTGGCCTGACGGACACGCGAGCGCACCGCGCCCGCCTGATACAGCGGAATAGAAGCTGACAGCCCAATTGTTTTGGCTGTTTGCTCCTCGATCAGGCCCGGCGTGGGGTCCAGCGTACGGTTCCACGAACCTGAAAGACTGATCTCCGGTAGCAATTCACCAAAAACATCGTCAACATCCTCTTCCGAAGCTTTATGCGCATAGGTTGCCGCTAAGACATCCGGGTTGTGCTGCTCTGCCAGATCCAGAATTTCACTGTAATGATCCGGTAAATCCAGCATCACTCCCGGCTCCTGCAAATCCCCGGCCGGCATACCGACCACCTGTTCGAACACCGCCTGAACGCTGCGCAAATCGCCGCGCGCCGTCACCGCATCGGCATCGGCCTTGGCAAGCCGTGCTTCGGCCTGCGATACATCGGTGCGTGTTAACTCCCCAACCTCAAAGCGATTCTGCGTGGCTTCCAATTGCCGAGCAATCACTTCACGATTGTTCCAGCTGAGATCAAACAATGCCTGATCACGCAAAACATCCATAAACGCCGTCACCGCTTCGAGTAAAATATTTTGCTCTATCGCCTTTAGAGCCTGGGTCCGCGCCCGGATGGTATAACGCGCCGCCGCCATTTCCGACACTGTTTGCCCGCCACGATATAATGGCTGGCTAACCGACACGGCCACATCCTTGGCGGTCGAGCCATCCCCGCCGCCGCTGCCACTGCCGCCAAAATTGCTCCCCTCCAGATCGGAAGATGTAATGCTGGCATCCGCGCTCACTGATGGCTTCCATCCGGCCATCGCCTGCGGCAATTGTTCATGTGTGGCCCTCAACTCCATACGCGCCGCGCGGATGGTTGGGTTGCCGAGATAAGCCTTGTGCAACACCGCTTCCAAAGTTTGTTTTGGTTTTTGATAGGCCTTGGGCTTTTCTTCTGCCTGCCCGTAAGAAATTGTGACCAACGCAAACCCAAGCACCAAAACGCTCATAAGAGCGCCGAGTAGAATCGTGATTCCTCTTTGTCGCTCCGGTGTGGCGCGTGTCATTTGTAATCCATTAATCGAAATTCGTTAGCGGTTGCTAAAAAGTAAAGGTGGGTTTGGGCGCAAAGCCCGGCAGGTAAGGAGAACCTGCACTAAACAGATTATACGACGAAAACTGTCCTTCGCCAAGGTTTTGCACAAGGGTGACCTGTCCCATCATCTCTCCTGGCTTTTTAACTATGGTAATTAAGCGCCCCTGCGGGGTTAATTGCTCCACAATATGCACTGGAATTTCACTCACGGCGCCATTCATAACAATCAGGCTGAACGGCTCGTTTTCGGGGTTTCCTTTGGCCAACTTATCCTTGATTGCCACGACATTACACACATCCAGTTCTTGCCATAAGGATGCCGCCTTATCGAGGTAAACCTTGCTTTCCTCCAGCGCCACCACCGTGGTCACCATGGACGATAAAATCGCCGCCGAATAGCCGGTTGCGCCGCCAATATCCAGCGCCACATCATCGGAAACAGGCCGTACAGCCTGAATCATCTTGGCATGGGTGATCGGCTCGAGCAGAAAACGCCCGCCACCAATCGGTAGATCTTCGTCCGAATAGGCGACATTTTGCATGTTTTTGGGTACGAATTTTTCCCGTGGCACGCTCTGGAACGCATCGAGGATTTCCCCGACATTGACCCCGGCTGTGTGGATTTGCCCATCCACCATATTCGTTCGCGCTTGTGAAAAATCAACCATGAGAGCCCTTGGGGAAAATCGTTCCAGACCCCCTAAACTACCGAAATTTCAGGGAATTGGCTAGATATTTATAAACAGGCGCATACAGGGTCAAGATGAATGGAGGCACGGGCCGGAGTCGAACCGGCGTACACGGATTTGCAATCCGCTGCATAGCCACTCTGCCACCGCGCCATCCGCTACGATCAATAGAAGATAAGCGCTTTATAAGTCAACGCCTTAAATAAACTTGACATAACCTTTTCAGCCCTGCTATAACTTTCCCTTTTATATGGTAACCATCGACATGAACCTCAAGTCAAAATTCAAAGAACACAGTATGGAGGTCCAGTTTTGGGCCTATGAGGGCGGTAATATCAATGCCTCGATCGCCGGCAGCGGCGGGTATAAAGAATTCTGGAATAATGTTACAGGCCAGGACATTGCCACGCTCGCTTCCAGTTACCCCGATGCCACAGCAGCAGTTCTGATCGGCACGGTTGTTGTTGCCGCACCTGTGCTGCGCGCCGCCACCAAAAACACGAATACACTAAACGTGATTGATAGCGCCACGGCCCTTACCTCTGTCGGTATTCTCGGCTACACCCTGACCCAGGATGCTAGCTGGATTACGACCTCCGCCTCTTCTTTTGTTGTCGGTTCGTCCTTCCTGCGTTTTTCACAGGATAATCCATTTTTCCTGAAAGCGGGTGGACTGGCTCTGGCTGCTGGCGGCGTTTTTCTTACGGCCTTCGGCATTGAGTCCGGCGTACAGCACATCGCAACACAAGAAAATATCGACACTACAAAACTGGCACTTGATTTCCTAACCACAACAACCGGCGGTTATGTGACCTCGGCCAGCCTGCTAACCTATGAAGGTGGTATTTATGAATCGCAGGCCTATGAAGACAAGAACAAAAGTGAGAACACCTGGTCGGAACAATTGACACATCCGATCAATGGCAATTTGTCCAGGCTCTTTACAAAATACGTTGATGCACCGGTGCAGAAAATAAATGATATGGCCAAAAAAACAATGCTCAGCTACATCCCCGAACGCATCAGAAATACCCAACCCTTCGCCACCAGCATGTGGGGCCGTCTGCCTTGGCGCATTATGACAGGGATCACAGCCATTTATTCAGGGGATTATGCCTTTGCACTATCCAATGCCGGATGGGGCGTCGGCGATACGGCGATAGGCTCTATAGACTGGGAAGGCACAAATAAAGATCAGAAAAGCACAACACAGCCAAATCAAACCCTCAGCTAGCATTCTTTGAAATTGACTTTGATTCCGCTTTCTGTTTTCTGTATTCTTCTTCTGGTGTTCCTCGGTAGCTCAGTGGTAGAGCAGGTGACTGTTAATCACTTGGTCGGCGGTTCGACCCCGTCCCGAGGAGCCACTTAGATTTTCTTACGCGAATGAAATGAGCTTAGAAAACCAAGTGCCGCGCCGTAGTGAGTGAAACGAACAAAGGCGGGTTGGTGTAAGTCGCACCGTAGCCCGAGGGCCCAGGAGAGCGGTTCGACAAGGGGTCAAAGCACCCATGAATTTGACAATTTACCCTAAACCCTCTACTAATGCGGCAGAGTTTGGCAAAAGCCCTCTATTAAGACGATTTTTTTTGAAAAAAATGTCTGCCTGCTACGGCAATGCGTGAGAGCATACAAGACCTCACCTCTTTCAGCGAAGTTTAACTTTATAGTTTTTGCGCCTATTCAGGCTTTGAAATGCGACCCTTGCATTGCGCGGGGTGCACGCATGAACGCATCTACATAAGCGTTTATATAAAAGAGGTGTAAATATGCCCGCCGTTACTTTTCCAAAGATAGAACCGAAAACACAATCTCACGTTAAAAAACACAGCCCTTTGAGACATCCATCTCTGGACTTATATGTTATTGGCCTTACGGGAACAAACGGGAAAACCACAACAGCATACTTAATTGGCGAAGTCCTGAAAGCCGCCGGACACGACCCCTTTGTTCTGGGGACATTCAATTCAGGAAACAAGGACCTCTCTACGCCCGAGCCACAAGATATTTTGCGGTTTATGGAGGAACATTTAGATCAAGGGGGAACACATTTTGTAATGGAGGTAACATCTGAAGGTATAGATCAGGATCGGCTCTTGGGTATAGATTTCGATCTAAAACTCCTTACGAATATTACAGAAGATCATTTAGACTATCATAAAACATTCCAACACTATCAAAAAGCAAAGTTAGGTTTTATGAGTGAGGGACACGCACATAAAATTTACCCCAAACACTTTAAAACAGAACCAATCAATTTTACGACTCAGCTTTTGGGTGATTTTAATCTTTTAAACATCAAAGCCGCAGCGACCGCACTCCGGTATATGGGTATTTCCGAATACCATATTCAAAAAACATTATCTTTATGTCCGTCACCAAGAGGACGTCTGGAAAGCGTTGATGAAGAGCAACCGTATCTGGTGCTGATCGACTATGCCCATACGGCAGATGGCCTCCTGAATGTGTTAAATACTGTTAAAAAAGTTGCCGTAAACAGAAAAGGACGTCTTTTGGTTCTCTTTGGATGCGGCGGCGACCGGGACCCTGGGAAACGTCCAAAAATGGGAAAGATAGCCAGCGATATTGCTGATTTTCTGGTCGTCACAGACGACAATCCCCGATCAGAAGATAGCCAGGACATTATAACCGAAATACTTGAGGGCACAGACTCCGATTTTTCTCAATATGTTGTGATCCCAAACAGGAAAGAAGCCATTAAATTCATTGTGAATAAAGCTCAGAAAAATGATGTCGTAATTCTGGCTGGAAAAGGACACGAAACATACCAGGTTCTGAAGTCAGAAACGATTCATTTTGATGACTGTGAAGAAGCAGAAAGCGCTATATTAGCGCGACAAAAAACAAGCCTTCATTAATGGCAATGACACATTTAGAGTAAGAATGTTTGTTACTTACCAAAGCCCACAAATCTGATGCACAGGACTGATACATAAATTTAAAAACACAGGAAACGCTTCCCTAACCCCTGCCGCGATAAGGCGGCACATCCTGCTCCGGTATCCACACGTCCTCCGGCTGTTTACCGGTCTGGTAAAACACATCAATCGGCATGCCGCCGCGCGGATACCAATAGCCGCCGATACGCAGCCATTGCGGCTCGATTTCAGCTACCAGACAATTAGCGATCGTGAGCGTACAATCTTCATGAAACGCGCCATGGTTTCGGAATGATCCTAAAAATAATTTCAGCGATTTGCTTTCCACCAGCCACTCCCCCGGCACATAATCAATCATCAGATGCGCAAAATCAGGCGCCCCGGTAATCGGACAAAGCGAGGTAAATTCCGGCGTGGTAAAACGCACATTATACAGCTTGCCCTTTTGCGGATTGGGCACGCGCTCAATCACCGCCTCATCCGGGTTTTGTGGCAATTCGCTTTTCCCGCCGAGCTGACTTAAACCCTCATATATATTTTCGCCACTCATTTTGCGCCCCCTTTGATATCTCTTACAAAAGGAATGAAACCACTTTTTTGCCAACCACACTCCACATAACAGGATTGAGCGGTCAAATTATTAGAGTCAGTCTCAAGCTTTAAACGAGCAATATTTTGCTTTGCCGCTTCCTTTTCAACAGCCGCAATAAGACCTTTGGTTATACCCATACGGCGAAACTCTGGATCAACATACAGATCATTCAAAATCCATATAGGCTCAGCCAAAAAAGAACTAAAGCTATGATATATATTGGCAAAACCGACTGAATCTCCTTCGTTTCCTTCTGCAAGAAATGTAATCACTTCGTCATTTTCAAGGCGCTCCTTTATAAAAGCGCGTGAAGCTTCCAGATCACTATCCCGTTCATAAAAAACCCGGTAAGCATCAAAAAGTGCAGCCACTTTATCGATTTCAGAAACATCGATTATTCTTATTGCTACACCTTCTTCCATCAAACGCCCCTTTCATTTCCCCACAGCATCACGTGGAGCTGCGGCAAAACACTGACATCAAACCACTGATCGCTATGCACTTTTTCGATCAGCCATTTCATGCGCGCATTCAAACCACTCATATCAACATCGCGTGACGACGCCGTGTGATTGCCCGGCTGTAAATACATCGGCAATTGCGGATAAAGCCGGCCTGCTTCTTTCGCATAGGCGTAATCCTTTTCATCAAAGACGATAATCTTCATCGATATCGCCGGCCCCTGCCCGGCTGCCGCAAGACATTCATCAAACGCGACCCAATCGGTTTTCATCCCGCTTGATGGCGGCTTGGGCGAAAGCGTCAGCACATCAAGATCAGCAAACCAGTCTTGCGCAATGGACCCTTGCGTCTCCAGCGCAAAGCGGTAACCGCTCTTCTTTCCAAGAGCGATCAACGGCCCCAACGGCTGGATCGCCGGATTGCCGCCGGTCAGCGTCACCATCAGCGGCTTATCTGACAGCGCCCTTACCTTCGCAAAAACATCTTCCGCGCTCATGGGCCGCCAGTCCTTGCGGAACTCGCTATCCACCGCAAACGGCGTGTCGCACCATGTGCAGCGGTAATCACAGCCACCCGTGCGCACAAAAACACTCGGCTGACCGATCACAGCGCCCTCGCCCTGAATGGTCGGCCCAAAAATTTCACTGATGCGGATATCTTTTTTCATCCTCGATACTCCGCCCAGGTCTTCGGTGTTTCGCTAATCCGAACCGCCGATACTTCCGGCCACTTGCCCTTACACCAGTCGTAAAAATGCCGCGCTATGTGTTCCGCCGTCGTAGCGTCATCACCCAGCACATCATTCAGATGCCGGTGATCAATTTTTTCATCGATATAGGCTTTCAAATCATCCAGCTCGCGGTAATCGCGCACGAACCCGGCCGCGTTTAAACTCTCGCCGCGCAGCTCAACCTCAACAATATAATTATGCCCGTGCAAGCGCGCGCAAGGGTGATCGGCGGCAAGACCTTTCAACTCATGCGAAGCGGAGAAATGATATTGCTTGGAAATCGTATACATCACGCCGCCCTCTCTATAACGCCGCGCCAGTAATCGGGATCATCATACTCCGTCGGGTCTTCCACCCCGGCCAGATCAAATGCCTCGCGCCGCTCAACACAGGTGCCGCAGCGCCCGCAATGCGTATCACCGCCTTTGTAACAAGACCATGTCTGATCAAACGGCACATTCAGAGCCGCGCCTTCGGCAGCAATATCGGCCTTGGTAAGATTCAAATACGGCGTATAAAGTTTAATCTCGCCCAGCCCCTCCAGTGCATGGCTCTGCATTTCCTCAAAGCTTTTTACAAAACCGGGCCGGCAATCGGGATATATAAAGTGATCGCCACCGTGAAATGCCGCCGCGACCGCATCCGCTTCTTGCGCGCTGGCAATCCCATACGCAATCGAGAGCATAATCGCGTTGCGATTGGGCACGACGGTGATTTTCATGGTGTCTTCGGCGTAATGCCCGTCCGGCACAGCGATATCATCGGTCAGCGCCGAGCCGCTTAAGCTCGCCCCGACATCGGAAATATCAATCACCGTATGCGGCACATTTAGATGCTCCGCACATAAAGCGGCGAATACCAGCTCCTTTTTATGGCGCTGGCCGTAATCAAATGAAATGAGTCCTGTGAGAGTCTGCTCTTCTGTATAAGAGGCGGCCACTTTATGGGCCAGAATGACGGAATCCAGTCCGCCGGAACATATTACGAGTGTTTTCACGTCTGGTGTCCTTGTTTTCGTTATAACCGGGTAGGTCCGCGACCGGTGTCGTGCGCCGTATTTAACACCATTATAAGAAAAAGAAAAGACTTATAGCTATAGAGCAGGAGTGATATTATGAAGGCCACGAGTACATAAAAACCATGCCTGAACGTAACAATATTATAAATACCCTCTATCTTTGCGGCTTGTTGCTGGTCAACATAGCGCCGCTGGCGGTTGTGCAGTTCACGCCCGTATCCTGGCATGACGTCTATTATTTTTACTGGGCGGAATGCGCGATGTTTGGCGTTCTCATCTTTTTTGCCTATGCCAAGCATCTTTTTGTTTTCTTCTTTTTGCTAACCTTTGTTGCCCTGATCGTCAGTCTGCTCGAAGAGCATCTTTGGGGCGACATGCGCATACCCGCCACCTTCTGGTGCCTGTATTCGCTCTATTGGCTGGCTTATTTTGAGCTTAAAAACACACGTGTTGGCACACGCATTCACCGCCTGCACCCGATCCAGCAATTCTTTATTTATCTCTGTGCCCTGACCATTGGCATTGCATCCTGCTTTGCTCTGACAGCCACAATCTTCAATGGATGGTCCCTGGTGCCGGAAATTCCAGCCCATGCTTATCATGTCTTCCTGATGATGGCGGTGGCGGTGCCGACGTTAACCATCGGCATGCTGAAAATCATCCATATGATCGGCGCGCGCCATTTCCTGCATTTTCTGTTCGGCACCTATCACCGACCGGTCGAAAAAAGCCGCGTTGTTTTGTTCATGGATATGGTCGACTCATCCAAAATTGCTGAAAAGCTCGAGCCCAAAGAAAGCATGCTTTTGATCTCGCGTTTTATTTTTGATGCCAGCGCGATGATCCGCAAACATGGCGGCGATATTTTGAATTACACCGGCGACGGGCTGGTTGTTGTCTGGCCGCTATCCAAGGCTGACAGGGCATTAGGGGCCGTATTTGCCATGCGGAGGCGTTTCGAAAAAATCCGTCCGCTCTACCAAAAAGAATTCGGCATCAAGCCCTATTTCCGCATGGGACTGCATGCGGGCAAGGTCGTGATCGCCCAGATCGGCGAGGAAAAATTATTCATTGGCCTTTATGGTGACACAGTGAATACGTCGTCACGGCTTGAGGAAATGAACAAGAAACTCGACACCAATGTTCTGATCTCCGGCACGGTCAAACAATGGCTGAGCAAAAAATGGATTGACCGGCTCGAGCCTATGGGATCAAAAAGCATCCGTGGCCGCGAAGGCAAGATAGATGTTTACACCCTGCGCATCACGGATTAAATAACCGCTATGGCCAAAGATTTCATCCGCAAGGGAATTATCGAACCTGAAGAACTCCACGCCCTTATCGGTGAGGTCAAAATCATCGACAGCACATTCGTCATGCCCGGCTCTGCCGAAAACCCGCAGGAAAACTGGCAGCAAAATCGCATTGGCAACGCCATCTTCTTCGATATTGATGGAATCGCCGATCACACCACCGATTTGCCACATATGCTTCCCACCCCGCAAGAATTCGAAAGCGCCGTCTCCGCGCTCGGAATCAGCAATGATGATTTGATCGTTGTTTACGGCCAATCGGGCATAGTGATGGGCCCGGCGCGAGTATGGTGGACCTTCCGCACTTTCGGTCATGACAATATATGTGTGCTCAATGGCGGCCTGCCGACGTGGAGCGCTGCTGGGTATGAGCTCAATACCGCCGCACCCGAAACGCCTGACTCCGGAACCTTCAAAGCCAGTTTCCGGCCCGAATTAGTGCGCCATATCGATGATGTCAAAAAGGCCACCGAAGACCAAAGCGCGCAAATCTTTGACGCCCGTCCGGGGCCGCGCTTTCACGGCCAGGTGCCCGAGCCACGCGAATCCTTACGCTCCGGCCATATGAAAGGCGCGCAAAGCATTCCCTGCGGCGATCTGGTCGATGCCGGGACCGGCAAGCTCAAATCCGCCGAAGACCTGCAGGCGATTCTTGACGGCGCAGGCTACCAACAAGACCAAAACACCATTACCACCTGCGGCAGCGGCGTTACCGCCTGCATGATTGCCCTCGCCCTGTTCCATCAGGGGAATCGAGGCGCCGCAGTTTATGATGGATCATGGAGCGAATGGGGAATGGAGAGCCCCGACACTGAAGTAGTTATATAGTAAAAACAAAGAAACAAAAGTAATTATATTTAAATAGTAGTCATTATATATTGAATAGAAGTAATCTGTTAAAATCTATGTAAATAAAAACAAACTATATATATTTTTTTACTTAGAGACTCCTTCAAAAAGCCTAAAAATACTGACTTTGTTCCGGTTTTGATAAAATTTTACAAAAATTGTTCGCTTTTTTCTTGCAATCGTTCCGGATGTGACGTATAAACATAATTACACACCCTCTATTACCGCCGTTTGTCCGGAGCACCCCATAAAGGTCTCCGGACCTTTTTTTGTGCAAATGAAACTACAGGGGATTAGGTAGTGTTCAGGATGACGAATCTGTATTAATCTCCGTGTGCTCCGTGTTTCAAAAACAAAGTAAAAAACAAGAATACAAATAAAAGAATTAAAGCATAAAATAAAAAATTCCCTATATATACTTAAATAATTATTAAAAATCCCTTAACTATAAGACCTCATGTACTGTTTTATTACTTAACCATACTTCATATATTAACGATTATTACAGATAGCACCGCTTTTGGCATATTTTTTTAAAAAAGAGTCGTTTTTTTCTTGCACTCATTCCGGATATGGCATATAAAAGAGTCTACACACCCTCTATTACCGCCGTTTGTCCGGAGCACCCCAAAGGTCTCCGGACCTTTTTTTGCCCAAAGCTAAGCAAAACACCTAAAAGTAGAAACACCACGAATCCGCCCCGGCCCTTTAAACATTGCCATCCCGTTAACCGTCATTCTCCGAATTTTCGCCCACGAAAATTCTAGGGGAATCCATTTGCCTATGTCTGGATCGCCCTAGAATCCGTTACACGAATTCAGGCGATGACGCTTCGAGGCGATTTCAACCCCAACCCCCGAAAGGAAACCCAAATGACCGACAAAAAGAAAACCACCAAAGCAGAGCTGCGCAAGAATATCCCGGCCACGCTCAAAATGCTGGAACTCGCCATTGACGATGCGATGAAAAACCCCGTTGATACGCTCGACACCGATGTCTATCTCAGACGCCAGGCCAGGATGCTTGATACCGTCTCGCGCATTCTGCTTGCCCAGAGCATGGAAGATCCGGCCAAAGCCTCGGCCGTGATGGTAAACGCCGCGCTGGATGCCTCGCGGCTATGCGGAAAAACGATTTCCCGCCTCCACGACATACACATACGCCAACAAATGTACGACGAGGAATATGGCCACAGAAGCAAAAACCCCTGCACAACAGACTAAAGGATATTGATTATGGCTGAAATAACAAGAGGTTGGCCGCCAAAACGACGCAAAGACCAGGCAAAAAACATAAGAAAATCAAAGGCTTGGGAAAGCTCCACCGGCCCAAAAACGGCCGAAGGAAAGCGAATCTGCGCGCAAAACGCCCTCAAGCACGGGCTGTTCACCGAGCAGGGCCAATCCCTCCTCCGCAGCCTGAAGGCGTATGAGGAAATTTTGAATAGGCTTTAAATTGTCTTGACATATTACACACTTATGGACGAGACTGCGCCCCTGAACACGCAAGGAAAACAGAGTATTATGAGCGCAAAGCCAAGACAGAATCCTGATAATTGGGACGAAAAAGGACAGCTAAATGTTGAACAGGCTTTTTCTCTAGCTTTACGCCTTGTTTATAACTGTGCTTCAAAGCTAAATGCAGACGGAAACCTAAACAAGAATAACGCGCACGAGTTCGCGCAAGCCCTGTCGTCCTGTTTTTCACTAAAAAGTGGCATTGTCCTTGAAAGTAAATCCGTAGCTTCAATTGCCACAGATTCATTAGCCCGTCCTATTTCATTTCCTGTACTTGAGGAGCATCAATATACTTCCTTCGGGGCTTTTGTCTTTGCAAATAAAACAGAGCACCAGATTGCGCTATATAAAGAACTTCTCCCGTTTATTAATAAAATGAAAAAAGCTAGCGAGCAATTCTTTAGATCGTCAGTTTTTACTTTAGGCATAGCCAAAAATATTTCTAGCCAAGCTTCTCTTAAGGAACAGGAACAAAAGATATTCAGCGCACTTTCCAATCTTTTTCGTAAGGAAAGCGGTATAAGCACCATAAGTATATGCTTCCCCGAGGACGAGCTATTTCAGAACGCAAAAGACAATTCCGAAGTCATTCTGACCAGTCTCATGGCAACATCTGCCAACCACCTCGTCAAAGAAATCAGGGATGCTGTACAAGGCCTAAAACCCGGCGGGTTAACGGAACTGGGTTCCAGAATTGACGAACTTACAGAGCTACATCCATACATAATACAGCCCACCGCATCTTCTGAGAAGAAACTATACTGGGAAGAATTAAAAGCGACAGCAGAACTGCAGAGAGCAAAAGAAGAATTTCTACATCATCTTGGGCATCCTCCCCCATCCTAAATAATCATTCAAAAAGAAATGAGCCGAAAATCGTGTGTTTCGAGAACCGGCGCGGAACGTAGTCTTCCTACGTGAGCACTGGAAGCGCAGAAGCATACGATTTGCAGGCCATTTATCGCAGAATGAAGGTGGTGATCCCGGTAGGACTCGAACCTACAACCCCCTGCTTAGAAGGCAGGTGCTCTATCCGGTTGAGCTACGGGACCGTTAGATAATCTTAACGCAACCCTTAATGCACCATATATAAAGAAAATATCAAGCGCTTTCCTGATCCTCGGGTGGGCGGTATCTGAAATTATCGCCGTAATTGCGCGGTTTGACCTTGCGGCCCTGCGCCGCCATGACGGTATAATCCCAGCCCTTTTTCTCGGCAAAGGCGATCGCCCCGTCCGCATCGTCGAATTTGAGCTTTACCTGGTTGAGCGTATCACCCGACTCGGTCCAGCCCATGAGGTTTTCCGGCCTGCGCGCAGTGGTGGTCTCATACTCAAGCAACCAGCCTCCCGTTTTGGCGCGTCCCGATTGCATCGCTGTTTTACCCGGTTTGTAAATTTTAACGTCCATGATCGGCCCCCTTGTTAACCCGGCTATATTACCTGAAAAACCGCAGCACAACACCCCTTAAATAACGCAGCAAATACTCGCTTCGCACATGCAGCAATTTGTGCAGTTGCGAAGAGAATTACTTTGCGATTTGTTGCAGTGAACAACAAAAACCCGAGTAAAAGTTTGACATTTACCTACAATAAAACATAATCATAACCGTTGTGGGGGCGCGTAACTTTTTTTACTGAATAGAAAAACAGTACAGGGATTCACGGCAATGCCGATAGGCGACAATTCACGCATAAGAACAGACGAGCGCGTACCCAAATCGGACATGAAACCGGTGCGGCCTTTGCGCGGACGTTTTACGCATAGCCGCGTATCCGAATTGCTCACCGCCATTCACGGCGAAGAAGAATACGAAAAGATGAAAGACTCGGGTGTCGACAAACGCATGATGTTCGGCACCAACCCGCATTACCAGGCACTGGCGATGGGCGAGGAACTGCTGGATGCCGAAGGCAATGTCATGGTACCGAAAATGCCGGCCAGCAAAGCCATCGGCGCGCTGATCCTGCCACGGCTTGAAGAAACCTTTTCGCTCGAAGGTGCCAAGGACCCGTCCAATCAAATGAATTATACGCCGAGCGACGATCAGGTCTTTGGCAAGATACTGCACAAATATGATGAAATTGTTTTGGCCTATGCCTCACCAGTCTGCTCGGCCCATTGCCGTTATTGCTACCGTCTTGATCTGTTTAACAAGGACACCGGCAAGATGGGCTGCCGCCCGGAAGAGCTGCGCGATTATGTGGTTTCTTACAACGAATCCCTCGAGAGAAACGGCGGTGTTGATCCCGAAACCGGCGATACACGCTTCCCGATCAGCGAGGTGTTACTCTCTGGCGGCGACCCGATGGTTTTAACCAATGCCATGCTCTATCGTTTTCTTGCTGCGGCCGGTCAGGCCGGTGTTAGCATCCTGCGCATCGGCTCGAAGGAATGGGCGTTCCGGCCCGAGCGCTTTGACGAAAAATTCGCGGAAACGCTCCAGATTATCCACGAGCAATACCCGCATATGCATATCAATTTTGTTGCGCATCTTTCGCACCCGGATGAATTTTTGGTCCGCGATGAAAATGGCGATTACATCAAAAACAAAGGCGGCCCCGGTTATCAATGGATGGATTTGAACCGCGATGCTGTGCAAAGAATGCTGCGCCTTGGTTTTGTTTCGATCGAAAACCAGACGCCGATTATTTCCAAGGTCAATGACGATGCACGTGCATTGCATATCCTGCATGAAGAAATTCGTCGCCTGGGCATCAAGCCTAAATATCTGTTCCAGGGCCGCGACATCGAAGGCCACAAGGCGTTCTCTGTGCCGGTTGAAACCAGCTGGAAAATTCACAACGAAGCGATGAAAGGCCTGTCCGATACCTGCCGCTCACGTTTTGCCATGTCGACCGAATGGGGCAAAATGGAAGTGGTCAGTATTCTCGACCCGATGACCCTGCCCGCAGATCGCAGCGCCCTGCCCGGCCGTTTGCATCACGTGCTGGATGAACTGTTGACCGATGGGCTGATCGTATTTAAATCGCACCGCTCGCCGCATGAAGCGGAAAGCCAGGGCGATCTGATCATTGCCAAAAGAAACCCCGAAGCACTTTGGATTTCCGGCTATGAAGACCGCATTATTTACGACAGCCGCGAAAGCAAGGACAGCAAATATGACGGCCTTGTTGAAATGCTTTTGATGGCCATGAGCTCGAACGTGTTTGAAAAATTCATGGTTGGCCGCGATGGCGAACATATCGGCCTCGGCGCAGCCAATGATCCTAAGCAAGAAAAACGCAAAGAAAAAGCCAGCGCTTAATTATTATACATAGCAATTAAAATTTGCCCTTGACATTTTCATAAGCTCCATCTAATTTCTTCTGGTTTGAGTAAACCAAAAGAAGGGACCAGAGAAATGAACCAACCTACCCCAACAGAAATTCGCCGACCTACTCTACTTGAAAATCAATTTTTTGCTGCTATTCATGCCGACATGAAAGCAGGGGAATTTGTTAATACTATAGACCTATCTCAACTAGAACCCGACGTTAAAGAGAGAGGTGCATTAGTTGCCGCACGTATTGGAAGTTCAGATCTTTTTAACCTGCTTACAGATAATGGTAGTGTAGACCTCGTACGATTAAGTGAAGACGGGCAGACATGTCGTCAACTGGCAGAGCACGGAAACCGTGAAATGAAAGAAGTACGTGGATACGGTGAAATCCTTAAAAAAATTGATAGTGTTTTAGGGCAGCCGGCCTAGTAACCATCACCACCGATACACAAACCGTGCAGCGGCACCCAGAAGTGCACCGAACACCACAAACGGTAGAAGGTGATACATCCCGGCATGACCAATCGTATCCATCATGCAGGTAAAACGTAAGCCCACATAACCAAGCCCGGCCACGCTTAAGACGCTCATCAGTGACATCGTAAGCGGCTTTGTTGTCGCGCCGCGCAGCGTCAAAAACATGATCGCCGCCGCCGGAAGAAAACCCATCATCATCGCATCGTTAAAACAATGGTCCCAGTGCATATCGGGCATAGAAAATCCATCAACATGGCTGACGATCGCGCACCAGGCAAAAAAGGTGGCAAGCAGCGTAAACGGAACAGCCACGAGCCATTTCACCCCGCGCATATCCGGCACGCACAGCCACGCCGCCGACAACGCCGCGCTGATCGACACAGCCGCCATCAAACCGGTATCCATGAGAAAGATGCTGTCTTGAAGCATGGCCGCGAAATCGGGGCGAACACCAAGATAATTCACAATGCCTGCCACATAAGCCATCGCCACCATCATCCAGGGCAATGCACGCGCCAACGGATGGGCGAGCTTTTTGCGCGGCTTCAGCTCCTCCGTCAAATTATCGATTAATGTTTCTGTGGTGTTCATAATTAACTATTCCCATTAACGTCATTGCGAGCGACCAACGGGAGCGCGGCAATCCAGCATTCTGGATTGCTTCGTCGGCTTCGCCTTCTCGCAATGACGGGTCTTTTTTTCATCCCAATGTCTCTTTCAACTTGTTCATCGTGCGATGCGCCGAAACCTTCACCGCCGAAACGCTCATCCCCATTTCATTGGCGACTTCCTTGGCGCTAAAGCCCTGTATCTTCATCATTTCAAACACCTTGCGCTGCTTTGCGGGCAAACCGCCCAATGCGCGCTCTACATCTTTTAATTCGCCGCTATGGGTAGGATTGGTTACATGAGACTTAAGAAAATCTGCATTATCCAGTGATGTTTTTTTATCGCCTCTGGAGTTGTAATGCTTACGCAAAAAATCGGTGCGGCGGAAATTAACAATCGCCATCAGCCAGGGCTTGAACGGCCGGTCCGGGCTATAGGTATGAAGGGATTTATGAACCGAGATGAGGGCTTCCTGGACAATATCATCGGCCCAGTCGGGATTGGCCAGACCACCGATAATCGCGCCCTTGATGAACGGGCTGACTTCCTTCAGCAGCGAGGCATAGGCGCGCTTGTCACCGCCCTGCGCCTGGGTGGCCCAGTCCTGCCAGATTTCAGCCTGCGTGGCCGGTGTATTGGTATTAGAGGGTTTCATGGAGCCCTTTCCTACAATGGCCTGCCAGTCCGCCTTCGTCCGTCTCCGCTGCGCTTCGACGAGACTATGGCGCGACACTCCGCTTCTCTAACACTCCGCCGCGGTAAACCGCGCCGTAGCGTAAGCGAAGGCGGGTGGTCGGAGTGGAGGGATTCGAACCCCCGACATCCTGCTCCCAAAGCAGGCGCGCTACCAGGCTGCGCTACACTCCGTTTCCGGTAATCTGGCAATGTAGTGGTTTAGTGATTTGAAATCAAAATAAAAATTACACCCCTCAACGCCGTCATCCCGGCGCAAAGCAAACCGTAGGTTTGTTTGCTCTAACAAGTGTGAACAACGCTTTGCGTTGCTTCGCGGCCGGGATCTTCCGGCTCTGAAGAACAAGATCCCGTTCTACAACGGGATGACGAGTGATTAATGATTTAAATCGGGGTGCCGGGCCTTATCTCCCGGCGCGATTCCCAGCGCCGCTGCGGTGCCGCCATTAATCTCCAAAACGGCCGCAGCCGGGCCTTGTGAAGGAATTCCGGTTTCATCCAGCGGAATGGCCATTTCATGGATATGGCCGATGCTCCCGCCCTTCTTGATAAAGATAATATCGAGCGGGATCAGCGTGTTTTTCATCCAGAAGGACCTCTCGCGCTCATCCGGAAAAACAAACAACATCCCCTTATCCGACTCCATTTCCAGCCGATTCATCAGCCCCGTCGCCATTTCGTCGGTCGTGCGCGCTATTTCCACCTCAAAGCGGTGGATCTGACCATTGGCCGTTTCAATCGTCACCTGGTCCTGCGCGTTTGAAACAGAAACAGCCCAGAGAAAGAGCGGAATGGCGATTAAGAAAGCCAGAGTAATTTGGCGTTTGCTGGCCATTAATCTAGCTTTCAGGTTCATCCTGCACCCGTTCCATCTCATCAATAATCGATCGCTGGTCAATCATACCGAGCAATTTTCCGCTCTCCTTGTCGACCACCAGCACCGGCGCGCCGTGATGCACCAGCAAATTAACGCCCTCCCATAGCGGGGTTTCCGGGCCAACAACATGCACCTTGCGATCCATCAGATCGCTAACTTTAAGCGGTTTCACCCTCTTCAGGCGCTTGGCCACACCGGGCGCAGCGGCAACCGTGATATCCATATGCAGCGCATCGCTTGTGGTCACGGATACGGGCAGCAGGCTCTTAAGCAAAACCTGCATACTGAAAACGCCCTCCAGCCGGCCGCCCTCGTCCACCACCGGCACAGCGTCAATCTGGTGCTTGCGCAGCACCTCAATCGCCTCACCGACCTCCTGGTCGGCGCTGACGGTGATCAGCTGTTCTATCATCGATGAATGGCAGGGCATTATTCGTTGTCCTCCTGGGTATAATAAAGCGCATCCAGGAATTCATGGATATGCGCTTGCGCACCATGATCATAAATATCATTATGCGCGGCGCTGGCAAGGGGAATAAAGGTTTTCGGCTCATTTGCCTGCTCAAAAAGCATACGACCAAAGGCAATAGGGATCATTCTATCCAGCGCGCCATGAACGATTAAAACCGGCGCTGTGACCTGTCCGATCTTATCGACGCTGCGATATTGGTCTTTCATCAATAACTTCACCGGCATAAAGAAATAAACGCTCTGCGCCACATCGGAGGTCGCACTATAAGGCGCTTCCAGCACCAGCGCGCCAATTTCGCGCTCCGTCGCCATCTGCACCGCCACCCCAGTGCCCAGCGATTCCCCGTAGAGCACGATTTGCGAGCCCGGAATGCCTTTAGCCTCCAGCCAGTCCAGATAGGCCCGTGCATCGGCGTACAGCCCCTGCTCGCTCGGCTTTCCTGGATTGCCGCCATAGCCGCGATACCCGGCCAGCAGCAAACCGTAACCATTAAATGCAAATCCTGCCATTTTATCCAATCGGTCACCGTAATGCCCCGCATTGCCATGAAATACGACGATGACGGGTTTGTCCTTATCTCTGGGCGGAATATACCAACCCTTGAGAGATAGATTGTCTTTGGTGGTTACTTCAGCAGTCTCAAAAGAAGTTTCAAGCCCTTCCGGACCAATCTGATTGGGAGGTGAGGTATCGGGGAAATACATCATATTCCGCTGGTTGAAATACAAATACGCCAGCAGCGCCGCATAAACCAAAACCGCTATAACAAGGATATTGCTCACTTTTCGGACCATTTGATCAATCTAAACCAAGTCTTTTCATAAATACATTGACAAACCAACACCCTATTGCCTAAAAAACATACCATCAACTTGCGTAAAGGAAATGAACAATGGAGCCTGATAATACGGAGCCTCGTAAAATAGGCCTTGGTGAAAGAATACGCAACTGGACACTGCCTCTAGGGATAGGTCTCGCAATAGTAACCTTCACTAGTTTTGGAAAGCCACATGATGCAACTACTCCGAAACTAACCAAGTGCTTTAATATCAATGGAGAGGCAGTTGGAACCATAAAGACACCCAAAGAGAAAAACGCTCCTGCCACGTTTACACCATCGCCCAATACACAACTCTCCGATGTAATATCTACAGGAGTAACCACATGCTTTAATAGTAATGGCGATCCAATTGGAACACTCACATTGTCGGGAAACACCGCCATTTTTACGCCAGCACCGGAACTAGCCACCCCAGCCCACTAACTAACCCATCAATCCCGTAGGCCCCGCCTTGAGCGCCGTCACCCCAAATCTTTTCATAAATCCATTGACAAGACAGCACCATATTTCCTAGAAAAGAAACCATGAACTCGCGTAACGGGAATGAGTAATGAATAGATCAACAACAAATATACTATTGGCTTCTGCCCTATCAGGCCTCTTTTACATTGCAGGCTGCGGCGAAAGCAAACAATCACCACCCATTGATCTAACAACTATACCCGCCAACGAATTACACCTGAAGTCTTTTAAAGACGAAGATCCACTAATTACCACCAAGGGCATTCGCACGGCTGCTGACTGTGCTAGAACAGCAAGATTAGAGTTCAATCTTCGGCGCAGTATGATTGGCACTTGCTTTCATAAAAATGATCCCGTATGGGAAGTAAACGCTGGTGCAGGTGGTAGCCATAGTAGCGGCTATTACAGAACAAGGGTTCTTGTAGATGTACCAACCAAAGAAGGCCAATAGCCCATCAATCCCGTAGCCCCGCCTCATACATCTTCGCGTAAAGGCCCTTACCCTTCAGCAGGCTACTATGCGTGCCGGTTTCGACGATTTTTCCGGCATCAAGCACAATGATCTGGTCTGCGGACTGAACGGTGGATAACCTGTGGGCAATCACAATTGTCGTGCGGCCTTTTTCCAGCGCTTCCAGCGCCGTTTGCACCGCCTTTTCGGATTCATTATCCAGCGCGGACGTCGCCTCATCCAGCAGCAAAATCGGCGCATCACGCAAAATCGCCCTGGCAATAGCAATCCTTTGCCGCTGGCCGCCCGAAAGCTTGACCCCGTCTTCGCCGACTTGCGTCTCGTACCCACCCGGGAAGTCCTTGATAAACTCATGCGCGGCGGCCGCGATAGCCGCTTTTTCAATCTCGGCCTGTGATGCCCCTTCGCGGCCATAGGCGATATTGGCGGCAACGCTATCGTCAAAAATCGTGATATCCTGCGATACCAGCGCAATATGGGCGCGCAGGCTTTCCAGCGTAAGATCGGCCACATTATGACCGTCAATCGTAACGCTCCCGCCCATCACATCATAAAAACGCGGGATCAAATTCATCACCGTGGTTTTGCCACCGCCCGATGGCCCGACCAGCGCCGTAACCTTGCCCGTCTTGGCGCTAAAACTTATTGTATCTAAGGCCTTTAGATCACTTTGTTCATATTGAAACTCAACATCTTTAAAGGCGATTTCGGGCTTTGAGACATCCAGCTTTTTGGCCTTTTTCTTCTCCTTAACGGCCGAAACCGTATCGAGCATATCAAACACCCGCTCGGTCGCGCCAAGACCCATTTGCAGGGTGTTGTTGAGTTTGGCCAGCTTTTTCATCGGCTCATAGGCCAGCGTAAACGCGGCGATAAAGCTCCCCAGCTGTCCTGGACTCATATGGCCCTTCGCCACCTGATAACCGCCATAGACAATCACCCCGGCAAAGGCCACGCCGATAACGATTTCATTGACCGGGGTCGATAAATTACGCACGCGTACGGATTTAATATTAAGGCCCTTAACGTTATCAATCGCCCGCCCGGCTTTTTTGGTTTCATGACCTTCCATGCCATAGGCCTGTACCTGGCGAATTCCCTGGAATATCTGTGATAAAATCCCCGATAGACCCGCAAGTTCCTGCTGTATATCGCGTGATATCTGCCGCAGCCGCCGCCCTATATAAGCAACAAACCCGCCGATAAACGGCCCGATGGTAAATGCCGCCAAAGTCAGCTTCCAGTCCTGATAAAACATCAAAGCGATCAGGAACAATAACGTTAGCGCATTCTTACCCACGCCGGTCAGCGTATCGCTGACGGAATCGCGCATGACGCTGACATCGTTAATCACCCGCGAGATAAGCTGGCCGCTGGGATTGGCATGAAAGAACGTCAGATCCAGCCCCATAAAATGCCCGAACAGATCACGCTGTACATCGGCAATGATCGAATGGCTGATCTTGCCCATGATAATGGTATGAAAATAGGTCGACACCCCACGCACCAGGAATGTCAGAAAGGCCGCAATCGCTACCGGCACGATTAACCCGGTATTTTTGGCAAACAGCACATCATCCAGAACCGGCTGCATCAGCTTGGCAATAGCCGCCGTCATCGCCGCCGCAATCGCCATGAAGAACACAGCCACCATCAGCTGCCTGAAATAAGGTTTCAGATAGGTGGAAACCAGCCTTTTAACGAGCGCTGATGTTGATTTTTCTGGCACTGCAGCAGCCATATTCATGTCCCTAGGCATAGGTCCCGTGTTATACTAGAAATAGGGGAAACTGCAAGCTATGAGCGATCAAAACGACGGTGAAGAGGGCGAAAAGCCCAAATATTCAGTCGAAAACGGCCAGCCGGGTATCGGCCTGGTTCTGGGCGGCGGGCTGGCCCGCGGTTTTGCTCATATCGGCGTGATCCGTACCCTGCGCCGTCACGGCATCTATCCCAGCATTGTTACTGGTACATCTATTGGCGCGGTTGTCGGCGCCGCCTATCTTTCGGGGCAGCTGAATGAGCTTGAGGACTGGTCCCTATCGCTCAATCGCTTTCGTGTGCTTTCATATCTGGATTTCAAAGTACGCAGCGCCGGCCTTATTGGCGGGCAAAAGCTGAAAGCCATCCTTGAGGAACATTTCGAGGATATGCAGATCGAGGATTTACCTCATCCTTTCATAGCGATAGCTGCTGATCTTGTGACAGGACATGAAGTCTGGCTGCGCAAAGGCTCGCTGGTTGAGGCGATTACCGCTTCTTTTGCCCTGCCCGGTGTTTTCCCACCGGTGGAACGCAATCACCGTTTTCTGGTTGATGGCGCGCTGGTTAATCCCTGCCCGGTGTCTCCGTGTCAGGCGATGGGCGCGCGCATGACCATTGCCGTCGATCTAAACGCCGATTTGATCGGTAAAGCCGTGAAACCGGGCGATAATTTCCAGACCGTTGCCGGATTTGATCTGTTCAATGATGACGACGTGCCACCGGAAAAACAAAAGCCGTTTAAGAACTTTTCCCTGACCCGCAGGCTGTTTCGCCGCGAAAGCGATCACCCGTCGCTGTTTGGCGCGATGGTTTCAGCGCTGGGTATTATTCAGGACCGCCTGACCCGCTCGCGCCTGGCCGGTGACCCGCCCGATGTGCATATCAAGCCGCATATCGGCCATATCGGCCTGCTGGAGTTTGAAAAAGCCAAGGAAATCATTATTCTCGGCGAAGAAGCGGCAGAGCGCGCCATGCCCGAGATCAGGGCCGCGATGAAGGTGCTGTTACCGCCGGATTCATAGGGCAACGCCCCCATTAAGAATAGGAAGAACTTTCTTTCTTGCTTTGTCTAAATCATATTGTTTCTGCATCTCCATAAGCTGATCATCTGAACATCCATTAAAATACCAGGACAACCTGACCGCCATATCAGCAGAAAGGTCAGATTTCCCCCTAACTAGATAAGTAATTGTATTAGGGTGAACATCTATTTGTTCTGCAATAAATTTTTGTGTTTGCCCTGAAGGCTCAATCATTTCTCGCTTAATAAAGGGGCCCGGTTGTTCCCTCCTATCAATAGCTTCCTGTATTTTTTTAGCTAACGTTTTTCTGCATTTTTCTTTGGTGCTGTTTGACACGCCGTTACTCCTTCTTGAACCTTAAACCAAAGGCACAGAAAGATACCATAACTTTCCAAAAAGTCAATATATGAAAACACCAACGTCATCCCGGCGAAGGCCGGGATCTTGTAAACACAAGCAAGAAGATCCCGTTCGTGCGAGCGCCGCTTTGCGGCGCGCCAACGGGATGACAGCTTGGCTAAATTCGCGAGCGCTCATTAAGCAAGCTGTTACTTACTCACCGCACGTTTCTTATGCTTACGATCCGGCAATGCTTTACCCCAACTAAGCCTATGCACCATATATTTCGGCCTGACGCCGTGATATTGCGCAATCAGGATATTCAGAGCCTTGTTGACCTCTGCCGGGGTAGAAATGCTCTTAAACGCCGGGGCGTGAATGCCGCCGCGCACCAGACAGGTATCGATATGTGCCAGATGCCCGCCCAGCATGTCATGGGCCATGGTATCGCCAACCACAATCGTCTGGCCGGGGTAAATTTCCTTTTCCTGCAGCATCTTAATGCAATGAGCAAAAATCGGCTGATGCGGCTTGCCAATATAATAGACCACGCCGCCAAAATCCTGATAACGCCGCGCCAGCGTGCCTGGCCCCATAATACTGTCTGCCCCCATCACACCGAGGCTGTCGGGATTGGCGCATATGGCTTTAAGACGCCTGCGCGCGGCCTCCTTCAAAATGGGGTGGTAATCCTCCACTGTCTGGCCCGGCGAATCCGCCCCGCTGATCAGCAGGAAATCAGCCTTTTGGATATCATCAACCACCTCGATACCGCTTTCGGCAACGATCGAACGGTCGCCGCCACGGCTGATCAGATAGCATTTGGTGCCAATACCTTCAAAATAGCCCTCATCCTGGTTTTTGATCCCCTGCCAGGTCAGCTCGCCCGAGGTGACAATCGCATCATAAAGGCTCGGCCCAATGCCGATTTTCTTCAGACGCTCCTTGTTCACATCGGCCCGTTTGCCGGAATTAGACAGGATAATGATGTATTTATGGCGGTTTTTCAGCTCTTTCAGGCAATCAACAACGCCTTCATAGGGCTTTTCCCCATCATGGAGAACCCCCCACTGATCGATAATAAAACCCATGTAACTATCTGAAATATCAGATATTCCCTGACAAAACTTGGTGGTTGTAAGTGATTGAACGCTCATGGATGGATGACCCCACTGTTAAACAGATGAAATAGTATCATTATTCTGTTTTAACAGGAAGATGGTTAAGCGACCTTTAACGTCGATTTTTCGAGCCTGGAATCTTTGCCTGCAACCTGACACAGGAAGGCATAAAGCTTGCCTACCTCGCTGGAGCCGAAGGTCGAGCTGAGCAGCGCGCCATGGTCGTTTTCGCCAGCCTGGATGTAAAGCTCCTCAAACTGGCGAATATAGCGCTGCACATAGGTTCTGAACTCGGTGTCTTTGGCGAATTTAGCGCGCGCCTTGTCCAGCGGCACTTTATCGCCCAGCTCTACCAGACGTCTTGTAAAGGCGGAAATATCACCCTTCTGGAATGCCTTCCAGGTTTTCTCCGAGATTTCCCCTTCCATCATCCGCGTCAAATCCACCGACAGTGAATGCAGGCTTTCGACGATAAATTTGGCCGAAGATAAAAATGCCTCGCGCTGGCTACGAATTTCAGTTTTCTGAATTTCCTCGGCGTTATGGGCTGCATCTTGTGAGGCTTTGAACAGCGAGTCCGATTGTTTGCTGAAATTGCTTGTCGCTTGTTTGGTTGCCTCAAGTGCGGCGGTCGAAACATTGAGCAAGCGCTCGGATTCCTGTGACAGGCTCTTGCGAGTTTTCTCAACCTTGCCGGTGACGTCATTGGCGGCATCACCGATATCATCAACATGCGATATCAGAACCGACACCGATTTGCTCAGGTGATCGGCGGTTTTGCTTGATGCGTCTGCAACACTGGAAGCCTGGGATTTCAATTCCTTGCCGTAACTTGCCGATGTCGCCAGCGAGTTTTTCATTTGCTCAGCCACTTCGCGTGCGCGGATACCAAAGGTATCGCTGGCTTTCTTCAGTTCAACCAAAGTCTTGCTTGCGCTCTTGAGCAGGTTTTCACCTTCGCTTTGAACGGCTTTGACCATGGCCTGTGTATGCTGGGTGGTTTCTTCGGCAGCAAGGTTGAGACGCTCGCTTTCTTCTCTGGCCTTGGTGCCCGCTTTTTCAAAGCCGCTGGTGGCTGTTTCCGTAGACACCTCAACCGATTGCGCCTGCTTGACAAAGCCGTCTCCAGCATCTTCAAGCTGGGCGATGGCCTGGCCAACAGAGGCCGATAATTCATGGAACTGTTCGTTAATTGCTTTTTGAATAGACTCAATTTTGAGCAAAGACTGATCCGTCACCAGATGAATATCGGAAGACTGGTCATCGAGCGAAGAGGCAATTTCACGCATTTTCTTTTCTGCCGAACGGGATGCACTTTCAATCTCTTCGACGCGGCCTTTGAGATGGTCGCTGGAAGAGCGCAAAATATCAGCGGCATCGTCAGAGCCTTCTTTGAGGTTTTGCAAACGCTCATCAAAGATAACGCCGATTTGTTGCAGGCGCGCCAGATTGCTTTCCGTCGTAATCTCAAAACCGCTTTTGAGCTGCGCAAATTTCTCCTGCGCTTCGCTGGCCTGCTCTATGGCTTTGGTATAGACAGGCTCTATTTCCGTTGCTGTCATTTCGAGCGCTTCTTTGACCGAGGTCACCGAACCCAGCGCCGTATCGGCATGGTCTTTGAGCAAGGTGATCTTGCCATCCAAACTCGTATCCAGCGTTTCAAGCTCATTAAAAGCCTTCGTCGTGAATTCCGTGATTTCTTCGCAGCGTCCTGCGATTTTTCCCTGCAACGACGCCACATCCTTGACCGCGCCTTTCGAAAGCGTGCCAAGTGTCTTTGATTGCCCGTCAAGCGCTTCACCGACCTCAAGTACAGCCTCCAGGGATTCCTTGACCTGTGATGACAAAGTATCTTTTTGCTGAGCCATCTGTTCGTTGATGCTGCGTGCCTGCCCGGCAATCTGGCCCGAGAGCGTCGATATCTCCTGTGCCTGACCGCGCAGAATGTTGCGGATCGTCTCGGCACTTTCCGTGGCCTTTTCGCTGGCTTCGTTCAGATCGCCGACGCGGCGACGCAAGACCTCTTCGATCTGTTCGTGACGACCACCGGCCTCGGCCACAGCAGCACTAATGTCACGCAAGGGGTGCTCTAAGGCCTCGCGCACATCGTCAACCCGCTCGGCCAGAGTGCGCGTGGTCAGATTGATTTTTTCATTTTGCTCGTCCACGGCGTCAGAAAGCTCACCAATATGCTCACGCGCAACACTGGATATGTTTTTCACCTGCGCCAGCGAGCCTTCAAGCATATCGACGATGGATTTGATGTAATCCATGTTGCCCTCGCCAGCCTCGTTGATATCCTGAATGTGCTGCTGGGTGTTGTGAATAAGCGCATCGGCCTGTTCTTTTGCCCCTTGTGTTGATTTTTCGAGAGAGTCAACGGCTTTGCGCACGGCAGAGCTGATGGTATCGGCGCCCGATACGGCAACAGACAAAGCCTCACTGAGTTTATTGGCGGCATACGTTCCGGCCTCTTCGATCTTGTCGGCTTCTTTGGAAATACCGCTGACCGTTTCATGCAGGGCACTGGTTTTCTCGGCAATGCGGCTCTCAAGTTCCTCGCCTTTAAGCGAAACGTGATCCGCCGCGCCATGCAGCTTATCAACGCTGGAAACAATTGTTTCGGCGATCTTATCAGCCTGATCAGCCACGGATTGCGCCCCGCTTTCCAGCGCTTCGCGGTGCTCCTGAATGGTGTCGGTCGATTTGGTCATCGCCTCAACCGTGCGCTCTGTCACGCCTTCCAGGCCTTCGACCTGACTTTCGATCATATCACCAAGGCGGTTGGTTTCGGCTGTAACATGGTCGGCCGCTTCGGCAAGACCTTCGGTGTGGCCGTCAAAGCGGGTGATCAGATCCTCCAAACGCGCGGCGGTATCATCAATCGATACGCTTAACGAGTCATAGCTTTGCTCCAGATGCCCCTGAATTTCCTCACTTTTGTCTTTGGCCTTATCAGCCGCCGAGAGGATTTTATCCGCCCCCTGCCCCATCGCCGATTCAATTTCCCCGGCGCGTTCAAGGATACTTAAAGTCGCCTGATCCCAGGCTTCGGCCCCGGCTTGCGTCTTCTCATCGATATTGGCGGTCCGCTGCTCTATTTCTTCCGTGAGAGCCGTAAGCTTTCCGGCGCGCTCATTCAGCCCTTCGGCCAGACGGTCAATGTGAAACTCGGCTTTTTTCGATACACCGGAAAAATCACGAATTTCGGTGCGCAAGCCCTGCCGCGCGCGTTGCAGGGATTTTAGTACCGCCTTGGACGCCGCCGAAACCTCCGCCGCCTGACGGCATAGCCGTTCAATGTCTTTATTGATGATCCGCCCGCTTTCATCCGAAGGAAACAGCATGGTCTGCAGCTCATCACGCAAAGCCGAGGCATATAGCTCCACATCGCTGCGCCGGTTGACGGTGGTGATAATCAGCCATAGCAGGGCCGGCGGTGCAAACACACCGGCGATAAACGCACCCAGCCTGTCCGGCGCAAGAGAAAACCCGTCCGCATTCGATATTGCATAAGACACACAAAACGCCACCCACAGCGCTGTCAGGAAGGCTCCCAGCGCATAAACGACTTTATAGCGCAAATCATTATGCACCAGCGGCGCTGTCAGAGGGGCGGGCTGTTGCAAAAGAACAGGCTCTTCCTCATGTTCGCTGGCAATTTCATTATAGGCTTGGCGCTGGCTATCTATTTTTGGCTTGGCGGAAATCTTTAATGAGCCAAGCGAAGAAACTTTCTCGCGCATTTCTTCCAGACGTTCAGCTCGTATATCAGGATTGCTCTTTACAGCTTTGTTATCGCTTTTCTTTTTGGCTTTGATTTGACCTGCTGATTTTTTGTCTTGTTTGAGCGCAGAGCGGTCCGTCATTTCGAGGACTCCTTTTCCTGATCGTGAGCTAATATTTTTGCGTGAGATTGCTATGAATTAGCCATGTTTCTTAAGTCCTTGCAAGAAAGATTCAGCGAGGCTTATACACAGCTGTGGATAAATTAACACCACCTCTGTCATCCCCGCGGCGATGCGAATGCATCGCTTAAACGGCGGGGATCCATAAGGTGTGCAGCTTTGCTGCACGCTTTTCCCAGATCCCGTTCGTGCGAACGCCGCTTACGCGCCGTGCCAACGGGATGACAATGATTTAGGACTTTATCTTGGCAATATATTCCTTCACATCGCGCTTAATCTCCGGCGCGAGTAAATACAGCCCGATGATGTTGGGAATGGTCATGGCGAACACCCCGGCATCGGTGAACAGGATCACGTTATCCAGGCTGGAAGACGCGCCAACCACGATAAAAGCCAAGAAAATAACCTTAAAGATATTCCCAACCCATTCATGCTCGCCGAACAAAAACGTAAAGCTTTTCACACCATAATACGACCAGGCAATTATCGTCGAATAGGCAAACAGAAACACCGTGAGGCACAGCACCAGCGGAAACCACGATATACCGGCTTCAAAGGCACGCGAGGTCAGGGCAACGCCTTCCATGCCATTGCCGCTTTCATAGACCCCGGTCACGGTAATCACCAGCGCGGTCACGCTGCAAATAATCACTGTATCGATAAACGGCCCAAGCATGCCGACAAAGCCTTGCGAAACCGGCTCGTTGGTTTTCACGGCCGAGTGGGCAATTGCCGCCGTCCCAAAGCCGGACTCGTTGGAAAAAGTTGCCCGCTGTACGCCCATCAGCAAAGCACCCATCAAGCCGCCAATTCCGGCCTGAACGCCAAAAGCACTTTCAAAAATGGTAACGAAAGCCCCGGGAATCTGCCCGGCATGAAAACCTATAACCACCAGCCCAGCCGCCAGATAAATCAGACCCATAATCGGCACAATTTTACTGGCCACAGCCGCAATCGATTTAATGCCGCCAATAATCACCAGCCCTACCAGAACCGCCATACCCAACCCGAACAGCCAGCCTTTATCGGCCAGAAAGCTTTCCGCGCCGCCGGTGACATTAACAACCTGCTGATAGGCCTGATTGGTCTGGAACACACTCGCCGCCCCCAGCGTGCCAAGAACACAACAGGCGGCAAAAAACCCGCCCATAATCTGACCCAGATACGGAATGTTGTAGTTATCGAAAGCGCCCTTTATATAATACATCGGCCCACCGGATATTTTGTCCGGATTATCAGGGTCAAGATTCTGACGATATTTAATCCCCATCATCACTTCTGCAAATTTGGTCGACATACCAAAAAAGCCCATTACTACCATCCAGAAAGCGGCACCGGGACCGCCCACAGAGACAGCAACCGCCACACCGGCGATATTGCCAAGCCCTACTGTGCCGGAAAGAGATGTGGTTAAGGCCTGAAAACGGCTGATCTGCCCCTCTTCACCGGGCTTATCGTATTTACCCCGCACCAGATCAATGGCGTGCATGAAATAACGAATATTGATAAAGCCAAGATAAAAAGTGAAAAACAGAGATACGAACACGAGCCAGATCAATATGACTTTAACGTCCTGCCCGCCTATCGACGCCGAATAAAACACGACGGAGGCAATGGCCTCGGAAAGTGGTTGAATCAATCCATCAATCTTGGTGTCAATACTCATGGCAAAGCTCTCCTATGTACGGTTGTGTGCATGAGAATAACGGTAAACATAAATTTTAAAAGGAAAAATCGCTTCTAGGAGCTACAAAGCGGCCTGGACACAGGATGAGAGGGGAAAATCGTTGCCGCCCAGCGGCGCAGATCCGTGTAGTTCAGGACCGAGGCCTTTTGTATGCGCGGCGCATAACGGGCGCAAAACATATCCGGGCGCATGGTCGCCGCATCATTGGAGATTTTATTGGCAAAATCTGTCCGCAACGTATTCAGTTTTGCTTCCGGATCAGAAACGCCGCTATTCTTAAAATAGGTCAGCAAAATACCCTCATAAGCAGCGAAAAGATTGGTATAGCGACCCGTAAAATCCCGATAGGCCAGATAAAGATTTTTGCCATTGGCTGAGCTCATATGCTGGCAATTGAGGCCAATTACCATCAGCTCGCTATGGATACGAATACCCTGCTCCGCTTCAGCTTCTTTGGGGCGATAGCATTGCGAAGCCGCTACCGGACTTACCTGCAGGGCCAAAAACACAACCAGAGGTGTCAATATTGCTAAACGCATACCCAACCTTACAATTAAAGTTTTAAACAGCGGTTAAAAGTGGCTCTCCGTTAAAATGGGCCTGTATATTTTCTAATACCAGCCTGCCCATTTCCGTGCGCGTCTCGTAAGTCGCTGAGCCCAAATGCGGCAAAACCACGACGTTATCCATGGTCAATAACGGAGACGGCACATAAGGCTCATTTGTATAGACATCAAGTCCCGCCCCGGCAATCTTTTTATTGCTGAGCGCCATGAGCAAATCCTCCTCATTGACGACAGAGCCACGCGCGATATTAACAAGAAACCCATCAGGCCCTAAAGCCTCGAGCACTTCATAAGTCACAAGGTTTTCGGTTGCCGGCCCGCCCGCACAACACAGGATCAAAAAATCGACATCGCCCGCCATTTTCTCCAGATCATCATAGTATTCATAGGGCTGATCTTCCTTACGATTTGGCCCGTGATAAACAACGTCCATTTCAAACGCCGCCAGCCGTTTTGCCACCGCCAGTCCGATACGGCCCAGCCCGACAATGCCCGCCTTCTTTCCAGTCAGCGTCACGCCCAACGGCAAAGGCCCGTTTTGCCATTTGCCGACCCGGACATACATATCGCCTTCAACGATTCTCCGCGCCAGCGCCAGAACCAGCGACAAGCCGATATCCGCCGTATCATTGGTTAAAACCGCCGGCGTGTTGGTGACGACTATGCTCCGCTCCCTGGCCGCCTCAAGATCAACATTATCAACGCCCACCGCCATATTGGCGATGATCTCCAGATTGGGCAAAGCCTCAATCAGGCTACGCCGAACGGGCAGCAAAGAAGATATAACGACAACGATATTGTCTTTATTCTCCTGAATGGTTGTCTCCGGGTCGCGTTCCTTCCAGATACGGATAACCCGGAAGTCCTTTTCCAGCACTGCCATTTCGTCCGGTAAAAGGAAATGTTGAATGATAAGGGCCGTTTTTTTCATGAAAGCTTGATTTTCCGCCGTTAAATGTGGTCTTTACTCTACCCATGAGCAAAGCAGCAAACAAGAAACTTTATATCAAGACCTGGGGCTGTCAGATGAACAGCTATGATAGTGGTCGCATGGCCGATATCCTCTCACCCTTTGGGTATAAATGTGTGGATAGCCCTGTGGATGCCGATATGGTCATTCTCAATACCTGCCATATCCGAGAAAAAGCGACCGATAAGGTCTTCTCCGATTTGGGCCGGATCAAACCGCATAAAAAAGCAATGGAAGACCAGGGCAAAAAGATGCTGATTGCCGTCGCCGGCTGCGTCGCGCAGGCCGAAGGCGATTTCATTCTCGAGCGCGCCCCGTACGTGGATATGGTGTTTGGCCCGCAAACCTATCATGAGCTGCCGGAAATGATGGCCAAAGTCACCGGCGCGTACGGCGAAAACCGCATTGTAAACACCGAGTTTCCGGCGGAATCCAAATTCGACTCCCTGCCCGAGGAGCATCTTTCGCAAGGGCCGTCCGCTTTTCTCTCCATTCAGGAGGGCTGTGACAAGTTCTGTACGTTTTGCGTTGTACCCTATACGCGTGGCAGCGAATTTTCACGTTCTGTCAGTGAGATAATAGATGAAGCTAAGAAATTAGTTGATGGCGGAGCCAAAGAAATCACCCTACTCGGTCAGAACGTCAATGCCTTCCATGGTGAAGGCCCGGACGGACATACATGGGGTCTGGGGCAGCTGATCGAAAAAACATCTGAAATCAATGGTCTGGAGCGCATTCGTTACACAACATCTCATCCGCGTGACATGGATGATGAGCTGATAGACGTACATGGCCGCATTGATAAGCTCATGCCTTTCCTCCATCTGCCGGTGCAAAGCGGCTCCGACCGTATTCTCGAGGCCATGAACCGCAAACATACGGGTGATCATTACCGCGATATTATCGCCAAATTACGCAAAGCCCGCCCCGATCTGGCACTCTCATCCGACTTTATTGTCGGCTTCCCGGGTGAAACGGATGAGGACTTTGAAGATACCTTGCAATTGGTGCGCGATATCGGCTTTGCCTCAGCCTATTCCTTCAAATACAGCGCCCGCCCCGGCACCCCGGCGGCCAATATGCAGGGCCTGATCCGTGATGACGTGGCGTCTGAGCGTCTAAGCCGTTTGCAGGCCCTGATCAATGAGCAACAGCTTGATTTCAACCGCAAAACCGCCGGGCTCACCTTGCCCGTATTATTCGACCGCAAAGGCAAAAAACCCGGCCAGATTCTGGGCCAAAGCCCCTGGAACCAGTCTGTCTACGTACAGGGAAATGAGCGCCTTTTGGGCCAGATTATCAACGTTGAAATCACCGAAGGTTTCGACAATTCCCTGACCGGCAGCATAGAAACCACCATTGCCGCCTAGACCTCAAAAAATATTGCCTCAATTATACCTTTCTTTAATAAACTCGCGTAAAATCGGCCCTATCGGATGGATATAAAAGGACCTTATTTTTGGCTGAAAAACGAACTTTAGAATTTGAAAACAACGACTTACTGCCGCTTCTCTTTGGCGAGCACAACGCGCATCTTGCCTATCTTGAAAACAAGCTGGATATCACCATTGCCGATCGCGGCAATATTTTGACCCTTTCCGGGCGAAAACGCGCCATAAAGGCGGCGGAACATGTGCTACAATCGCTGTGGAAAAAGCTTGATAACAGCGAAGATGTCGGGCTTCCCGAGATTGACGCTGCCATCCGCTTTCTTGATGATAAAAAGCAAAATGGCGATAAAAGCAGCAATGGAAAAGGCAAAATGAACGGCAGCGATACCATTATCAAAACCAAAAAGAAGAGCATTGCCCCGCGCTCGCCCAATCAGGCCGCCTATATGGACGCCATCGAAAATAACGAGCTGGTGTTCGGCCTCGGTCCGGCCGGAACCGGGAAAACCTATCTCGCGGTCGCCGTGGGTGTTTCGCTTTATCTGCAGGGCAAGGTCGAGCGCCTGATTTTCTGCCGCCCCGCGTTAGAGGCAGGCGAGCGTCTGGGCTTTCTGCCCGGCGATATGCAGGAAAAGGTCGATCCGTATTTGCGTCCGATCTATGACGCGCTGCATGACATGATGCCCTGGGATGAAATTATGAAGAAAATTGAAACCGGCGATATCGAGATCGCGCCGCTGGCCTTTATGCGCGGGCGCACATTATCAAACGCCTTTGTCATTCTCGATGAAGCGCAAAACACCACAGCGACCCAGATGAAAATGATTTTAACCCGTATGGGAGAATCCTCGCGCATGGTGGTGACCGGCGATATCACCCAGACCGATTTGCCTAACGGTGTAAAGTCCGGCCTGCGCGATGCCACAGAAATCCTGAGTGACGAGGACAGCATTAAATTTATTACTTTCGAAAACAGCGATGTCGTTCGTCATCCCCTTGTCAGCAAAATCATCAACGCCTATGACCGCGCCAAATAATTTCCAAATTGATATTACCGTTCCTGAACAGGAATGGGAAACACGGCTCTCCGGTATTCGGGAACTGGCAGAATCTTGTGTGCAGAGCGTGATAAACAAGGCTCCAGACAATTTACAGGCAAATGAAATCAGTATCGTCTTTGCAAATAACTCGTTTATCCAGGATTTAAACCTGCGCTATCGCGAACAGGACAAGCCGACCAATGTGTTGTCTTTTCCGCAAAACGAGGGCGAGAACCTCGGCGATATCATCCTGGCACTGGAAACCATTACCCAAGAAGCGCAGGATCAAAACAAATCGCTGGAGCACCATGTCAGCCATCTGATCGTCCACGGCACGCTGCATTTACTCGGCCATGACCATGAAAATGAGGACGAGGCCGATGATATGGAGGCGCTGGAAATCAGCGTATTAGAAACGCTTGGTATAAAAAACCCTTATGAAACTGAGGATTCTGTGTCATAATCAAGACATATAACATGCTAAAAATGCCCGAAGAAAACGAAGAACCGTCCAGTATAGCTCCACAACCTGCTAAACAAGCCGGTCAACAGCATGATGCTGTAAACGGACATAAATCCTTATTTTCCAAGCTTAAATCCGTTATTAAAGGCAAGCCTGACCCGACTTTGCGCGAGGCTCTGGAAGAATATATTGAGGAACCGGACGAGCATGCCAATCAGGATGCCATTGCCGCGCATGAAAAGGCTCTGATCGCCAATGTTTTAAAGCTGCATGATTTAACCGTCGTTGATGTCATGGTGCCGCGCGCCGATATTGTCGCCATTGATGTCGATACCTCTCAGAAAGAGCTGCTTGAGCTTTTGTCCGAAAAGCAGCACAGCCGCATTCCGGTTTACAAGGAAACGCTGGATGAGGTGCTGGGCAGTATTCATATCAAGGATATTCTCGCCACTCTGGCCAAAGGTGAAAAAATCAAGATCAAAAAACTGGTGCGTGAAATTCCCGTTGTTTCACCTTCGATGCATGTTCTCGATCTTTTGTTGCAAATGCGCGAAAGCCGCAAACACATGGCGCTGGTGATTGACGAGTTCGGCGGCATTGACGGCCTTGTCACCATTGGTGATGTGATCGAATCCATTGTCGGCGAAATCGATGATGAATATGACCCCGATGACACACCGGAGCTGACAGATGAAGAAGGCGGCACCGTTCTGGCCGATGCACGCGTTGATATTGACGAATTCGAGGAGCGCTACGGCCAAATTTTATCCGAAGAAGAACGTGAGGAAAGCGATACATTAGGAGGCCTTGTTTTTGCATTGGCCGGACGTGTTCCGGCGCGCGGTGAAGTGCTGACACATGATAACGGCATGGTGTTTGAAGTTCTTGATGCCGGACCTCGTCGCGTCAACAAAATCCGCATTCGTAATATACCAGCCGCCTAAACCATGCTTATAATGCCGGCATGAACAAGAAGATCGCGCTTCACCTATTGGGCTGTCTGGCCGCAGGCATTGTTTCCGCCCTTGCCATGGCACCGGCGAATATCTTTCTGGCCTTGTTTGTGGGCCTTAGCGCTTTTTATATCCTGCTGTCCAAAGCAACATCGGGCCTGCAGGCTTTTTTCTTCGGCTGGGCCTTTGGCGCCGGTTATTTCATTACCAGCCTGTCCTGGATCGGCAATGCCTTGCTGGTGGAGGGCAATCCTTATATCTGGGCCTGGCCGCTGGCGGTGATTGGATTTCCAGGGTCGCTGGGCCTGTTCACCGCTTTTTCGGGATGGGCCATTCATAAATTTGCAACACCTCAAAAACTATCGGGTCTTTTGAGTTTTACAGGTTTCTTTGCTCTATTTGAATGGCTGCGCGGTCATGTATTTACAGGGTTTCCCTGGAATCTTTTTGGCTACACCTGGGTCGATATTCTACCCATCGTACAAATCGTTTCTTTCAGTAATGTTTACTTTCTGACCCTTCTGACCATCTTTTGGGCGGCGTTACCCGGATTTCTTTATCTTTCAAATCAAACCACCAAACTCAAAATTATTACAGCTTCCTGCGCTGTTCTTCTTTTTGCTACCTGCTTTGGCTACGGGTCATGGCGGCTGCAGACCCATCAAACCGAATATGTAGATGATGTCTCTTTGCGTATTGTGCAGCCAAATATTCTACAATCAAAAAAATGGGATCGTACAAAAATCGTTAGCAATTTCTATGTCCATGTCGAGTTGTCTTATTCCGATAAAACCGAAAAAGGCACCACCTATGTGATCTGGCCGGAAACGGCATTAAGCCACTGGTTTGTACAAGATAAATCCTCGATGCTGGCCATTGGCGATGCGTTGAACTCTTATGACGGTAATGCTCATTTGTTGACGGGAATCCTGCGCCGCACCCCTGAAAGCAAAACCTATTTCAATTCACTTATGCAGATAAATGAAAAGAGAGAAACAAAAGAAGTCTACGACAAATCCCATCTCGTGCCGTTTGGCGAATACATCCCTTATCAGAGCCTTATTCCCATCGGCCCGGTTTCTCAATTTAGCGGCCTGACCCCCGGAGACGGCATCCAGACCCTGACCACAAAGCAGGGCCTGCGCTACAGCCCTCTCATTTGCTACGAAATCATCTTTCCCGGCAAAGTCATACGAAGGGATGAACCCTCACCCGATGTCATGATTAACATCACAAATGACGCCTGGTACAGCTTCAGCGCCGGGCCGCATCAACACTTCGTACACGCGGTTTTCCGGGCCATTGAGGAAGGCATTCCGGTGGCCAGATCCGCCAATACGGGTTTTTCAGGACTCGTGGACCCTTTGGGCCGCATTTTGCACAAAACAGAGCTGTTTGAAGAAAATACGAAAAATCTTTTACTCCCAAAAAAAATAAGGGTTTTTAAAGGCAGCTACATTTTTGAAACCTTAGCTTTTTTGGCCCTTTCATTGGTTTTTTGCTTATCTGGGGCAGCCCTTAGCCGTCTGTTTACAAACACAGATTGAATACTATTAAGAAAAACATACTTAAGGTTAGTTGCATGCCGAAGTAGTCACAGGTATTCCTATATGCTGGCTTTGAGTTTTAAAATTAGGCCATAAAGTCTAGATGTATAAAGACACAGCCATAATACGGCAAAACGATATGAGTAATGAGTAGTAAATGGTAACAAAACCCAGAAAAACCAAAGGAACGCCCGATCCTGTTGATGTGCATGTCGGACAAAGGCTCCGCGTCCGCCGTTCTCTACAAGGCATGAGCCAGGAAAAACTGGCAAATGCTATAAACCTCACATTTCAACAAGTTCAAAAATACGAGCGCGGCACGAACAGAATCAGCGCTGGAAGACTTTACCAGTTTAGTAAGATACTGGACGTTCCCATCAGCTATTTTTATGACCAGTTTGAAGAACCTTTAGCTAATACGCAAGGAGCCTACGGCTTTGCTGATAATGAGCAGGAGGGGTTTTCAACTGAAGACCTTATGCAGCGTAAGGAAACGCTGGATCTCGTGCGCACATATTACTCCATCAAAGACCCCAATAAGCGCAAGGATATCATTAAGTTTATTAAGTCTATGACCAGCCGTATGAAAGATGAAGACGGCTCTGATTAATTTGCGCTTGAATACCGGGTCTTTTCCGATTAATCTGCTCCCTTGATTTTTAATAGATATTAAATACCGTTTCACCCTTAATTATGGGAGTTTAAAATCGTGCCACCATATTCAGGACAAGCCATGCAGCAGCAACAACACGACGCACAACAAGAATTACATACCGAACTTAAAGATTATATCTTTACCAGTGAATCCGTTTCCGAAGGTCACCCGGACAAGATATGCGATCGTATATCCGATGAAATTGTCGACCTTTATTTAGGCAAGGACCCGGAGTCCCGTGTTGCCTGTGAAACATTGGTAACAACCGATACGGTTGTGATCGCTGGTGAAACGCGCGGTCCGGATTCGATCACCCGTGACGACATTGAACAAGCCGCGCGCAAGGCCATCAAAGATATCGGCTATGAGCAGGAAGGCTTTCACTGGGAAACCGTCAATGTCGATGTCAAGCTGCACAAGCAATCGGTTGATATTGCGCAAGGCGTTGATGAAGGAACCGGCGTTGATACCAATGAAGGCGCAGGCGATCAGGGCATTATGTTCGGTTATGCCTGCCGCGAAACCGATGCGCTTATGCCGGCGGCCATTCATTACTCTCATGCCATCTTGCGTGCCCTGGCTGAAGCCCGGCATTCAGGCGCCATCAAAGGCATTGAGCCGGATTCAAAATCGCAGGTCACACTGGAATATAAAAACGACATGCCTGTGCGCGCTACCTCTGTTGTAGTCTCCACGCAGCATGCGGATGGCCTCAGCCAGGACGATGTCAAAGAGCTGGTCCGCCCTTATGTCGAAAAAATTCTGCCTGAGGACTGGATGCCACCGGAAGAAGAATTCTACGTTAACCCAACCGGTCGTGTTGTTATTGGCGGCCCTGTCGGCGATGCCGGTCTTACGGGACGCAAAATTATTGTCGACACCTATGGCGGTGCTGCCCCGCATGGCGGCGGTGCGTTTTCCGGTAAGGATCCGACAAAAGTTGACCGCAGCGCCGCTTATGCCGCCCGTTATCTGGCCAAAAATGTTGTTGCATCCGGTTATGCCGAAGGCTGCACTATTCAGCTGGCTTATGCGATCGGCGTTTCCAAGCCGCTTAGCTTTTACGTGAACACCCACGGTACAGGCACAGTGCCCGAGGAGGTTATCATCAAAGCCCTTCAGGAAACTGTTGATCTTAGCCCGCGCGGCATTCGTGAACACCTAAAGCTCAGCCGTCCGATCTATGCCCGCACAGCGGCGTATGGACATTTCGGCCGCGAGCCGGAATCCGATGGTGGATTTTCCTGGGAAAAAACCGACCTTGTTGACGGCTTGCAAAAAATCATTGGCTGAGCCGGAAACCAAACGCCGGCTTTACGGACGCCGTCAAAGCCGCCCGCTGAATAAGGAACGGAAGGCGGCGTTTGAATCCCTGCTCCCCAAGCTGCAGATCGATATAACCCCGGACCTAGATCCTAAAACCTTATTCCCAAAACCTAAGACCCAGCACTGGCTGGAAATCGGTTTCGGCAATGGCGAACATCTCGCCGCGCTGCTGCGCGCACACCCCGAAAACGGCTATATCGGGATAGAGCCTTATATCAACGGCATGGCGGCTTTTCTCAAAGACATATACAGCCATAGTCGTCATTCCGGCGCAGGCCGGAATCTTGATGATATGGAGCAAGAAGACCCCGGCCTGCGCCGGGGTGACGTTTTGGACAACATCCGTGTGCTGATGGATGACGCGATGCTGCTGTGTGAAAACCTAAGCGATAACAGCCTGGACGGTATTTACGTCCTCAACCCCGATCCCTGGCCGAAAACCCGCCACCACAAGCGCCGGATCATAAACAAACAAAACCTCGATATTTTTGCCCGCATCCTAAAACCCGGCGGCGCGCTTATCATGAGCACCGATGTCGATGCCCTTGCTGAATGGATGGTAACGGAAGCCTTTACTCACCCCGCTTTTGAATGGAGCGCAGAGAGCGCCGACGACTGGCGCAAAGCGCCAAAAGACTGGATTAAAACAAGATATGAAGAAAAGGGCACAGAAGCGGGTCGAAACCAGACCTATCTGATATTTAAAAAATCTGCTTAAAACCCTTGCTTTTTATAAGATCTGGACCTATATTCCCCACAAATAGACCCGAAATGTAAGGGTGGGCTCAAAAAGAGGCCCGCCTTTTTTATTGCTTAAATGAATATAAAAAGCATGAGAATGAAAACGACCCCGATGGAAGAAAAGATTGCTGATATAGTCACGCCGGTCATTGAAGACCTGGGCTTTGACCTCGTCTGCGTCAAGATTGTGGGTGAAGACGGTGCTCAGAATGTGCAGCTCATGGCCGAAGACCCCAAGACAAAACGTCTGGGCGTTGATGATTGCGCCAAAATCAGCCGCGCCGTTGCCGTCGTGCTGGATGTTGAGGATCCTATTAGTGGAAAGTACCGCCTGGAGGTTAGCTCCCCCGGTATTGACCGCCCCTTGATAAGAGAGAGCGATTTTGAAGATTATTCCGGCTTTGAAGCCAAGCTGGAGACAAATATGCCTATAGAAAACGGACGAAAGCGTTTTCGCGGCACTTTAAAAGGAATGAAGGACAGTATGGTTTTAATCGACACCGATCAGGGCGAAGTGGAAATCCCCTTCGGCTCGCTTGCCAAGGCGAAACTGGTTTTAACTGATGAGCTTATTAAAGCGACAGCGAATATCTAAAGAAAGAGGAAAAGGAAAGAACAATGGAACTGTTACAAGTAGCTGATAACGTAGCAAGAGAAAAAAACATCGAACGCGAGATTGTGATCGTCGCGATGGAAGAGGCCATTCAAAAGGCGGGCCGCTCCAAATACGGACATGAGCAAGATATTCGCGCCGTTATTGATCGCAAATCAGGCGAAATCACACTGAAGCGCTACCGCGAAGTGATCGAGAATGAAGAAGAAGTGGAAAACGAGGTAGCCCAGCTTACCCTTCCACAGGCACAAAAAATAAAATCAGATGCAAAAATCGGGGATTTCCTGATTGACGATCTGCCGCCACTTGATTTTGGACGTATTGCCGCCCAGACCGCCAAACAGGTTATCATGCAAAAAGTGCGTGAAGCCGAGCGCGCACGTCAATATGAAGAATTTAAAGACCGCGTTGGTGAAGTCGTAAACGGCGCTGTCAAGCGTGTCGAATACGGCAACGCCACCATTGATGTACAAGGCCGCGCCGAAGCACTTCTGCGCCGCGATGAAGCCCTGCCGCGCGAGCATTTCAACAATAATGAACGTGTGCGCGCCATTATCTATGAAGTGCGCGAAGAAGCCCGTGGACCACAAATCTTCCTTTCAAGAACCCATCCGGAATTCATGGCCAAGCTGTTTATGCAGGAAGTGCCGGAAATCTATGACGGTATTATCGAGATCAAAGGCGTCGCCCGCGATGCTGGCAGCCGTGCGAAAATCGCTGTTTCCTCCAAGGACAGCTCTATCGATCCCGTTGGTGCCTGTGTTGGTATGCGCGGCAGCCGGGTTCAGGCCGTTGTGAACGAGCTCTCCGGCGAAAAAATTGATATCGTGCCGTGGTCCGATGATGTTGCAACATTCGTGGTGAATGCATTACAGCCAGCCACTGTGGCAAAAGTTGTTCTGGATGAAGAAACCAAGCGCATGGACGTCGTTGTGCCCGATGAGCAACTTAGCCTTGCGATTGGCCGCCGCGGACAAAATGTTCGCCTGGCTTCAATCCTGACCGGCTGGGACATCGACATTATGACCGAAGCTGAAGAATCCGAGCGCCGCGCACAAGAATTTGCCACGCGTTCCGAATTGTTCAAGGAAGCCATGGATGTTGATGATGTGATCTCTCACCTGCTGGTGGCTGAAGGGTTCTCAAAAATTGAAGAAATCGCCGAAACTCCGGTGGAGGAGCTCAATCAGATTGAAGGCTTTGAAGAAGATCTTTCACAGGAACTTCAGACTCGCGCTACTACCTTCCTCGCGAAAAAAGAAAAAGAGCTTAAGAAAAAGCAAAAAGAACTGGGTATCCAGGACGACCTGATGACACTTGAAGGCCTGGCTCCTGCCAATGTTCTTTTGCTCGGCGAGAAAGAGATCAAAACGCGTGATGACCTGGCCGATCTGGCCGGTGACGAGCTGATTGAGATTCTTGGCGAAGGCAAAATGACAACAAGAGAGGCCGATAAGATTATTATGGCCGCCAGAGCGCATTGGTTTGAAGAAGAAGACAAGGAAATTGAGGCCAAAGCGGCTCAGGAAGCAGAAGCTGCGGAAGACGCTGAATCTACAGAAAAGCCGGAAGAATCTAAAGTTCCTGAAGACACTGAAACACAAGAAGTAAAGGCGGTTGGAGAGTAAATACGGTATGAAATTTTGCTGCTGCACCAAGGTAGTGTATATCTAATCCGTATCTAAATTTGGACATATTATATGAGTGAAACAAAAGATAAAGAAAAGTCAAAAAAGACTCTCAGCCTTTCCGGCAACGCCCTAAACCTGGGCGGCGGCGGACCCGCGCGGCAAAATGTAACCCATGGGCGTAGCGGTGCCAGCGTTGCAGTAGAAGTGCGCCGTAAAAGAGCACCTGCACAGGAAGAATCCCGAACAGGCGACTTATCAAGCCTGACCGATAAAGAAAAAGAATCCAGAGCAAAAGCTTTGCGCGAATCCATCGCTGAGGGCGGCGCTAAAAAATCAGCGCTACCCAAACGCAGAACGACCATTGAATCCAAAGAGGCCGAAAACAAGAAAAAAGAAATTGAGGCCAAGAAAAAAGAAGATGACAGCACACCTCTTACTGAAGAAGAAGAGCGCTTAAAAGCTGCCGATGCCAGCAAGGCACTCGCAGAAGACGGAACCGGACCTGCGCGGCGGGAAAAAACTTTCGGCGCCGATGCCACACCGGAAAGTGTCAGGGATCGCCTGAAAAAGGCAGATGCAAAAGCACCAGCAAAACCAAAAGTACAAGACCGCAGAGGCAAAAGAATTACCGTTACGCAGGCCTTGAACAAAGACTATGAGCGTGACCGTAGCCGCTCCATGGCCGCCCAAAAACGCGCCCAGGAAAAAGCCAGAATGGCAGCGCAGGGAAATCTTGAACCGCCCAAGAAAGTCTTGCGCGAAGTTGTCATCCCCGAAACCATCACCGTGCAGGAACTGGCCAACCGCATGACTGAACCTGTGCGCGAAGTTATAAAATCCCTTATGAAGATGGATGTTATGGCCACAGTGACGGACGTAATTGATGCTGATACTGCCGAGCTGGTGATTGAGGAATTCGGACATAAAATCAAGCGCGTCACCGAAGCAGATGTCGAAATCGGCATGGACGGTGAAAAGGACAAAACAAAAGACCTCAAACCACGCCCCCCTGTCGTAACCATCATGGGCCACGTTGACCACGGCAAAACCTCTTTGCTCGATGCGTTGCGTGAAACCGATGTTGCCGGGCGCGAAGCAGGCGGTATTACCCAGCATATCGGCGCTTATCAGGTCAACATGAAATCAGGCGAGAAGATCACCTTCCTCGACACACCTGGTCACGCAGCCTTTACAGAGATGCGCGCCCGCGGGGCCAATGTAACGGATATTGTCGTCGTTGTCGTTGCCGCCAATGACAGCATCATGCCGCAAACTATTGAGGCCATAAACCACGCCAAGGCTGCGGAAGTGCCAATTATCATTGCAGTTAATAAAATTGACCTGCCCGACGCCAATCCTGCAAAGGTAAAACAAGATTTGCTACAACATGAAGTGATCGTTGAAGACATGGGTGGCGATGTATTATGCGTGGAAGTGTCGGCCATGCAGAAAACAAACCTTGATAAACTGGAAGAAGCGATCATTCTGCAATCTGAAATTCTTGAACTGAAAGTTAATCCAAACCGTAAGGCACAAGGGGTTGTTGTTGAAGCCAAGCTGGAAAAAGGCCGCGGCCCTGTTGCTACCGTCCTTATACAGCGCGGCACATTGCGCATCGCTGATGTGTTTGTAGCTGGCGCTGAATCTGGAAAGGTTCGCGCTCTAATCGATGATCACGGCAATAATATTGAAGAAGCCATACCCGGCCAGCCCGTCGAGGTTTTGGGCTTTGATGCCCCACCTAATGCGGGCGATCCGTTTAGCGTCGTCGGCGATGAAGCCCGCGCCAGAGAAATCAGTGATTACCGTCAGCACAAACGCAAAGAGACGCAAGCTGCCAAGGCTGTTATGGGCCGAACAACGATTGAGCAACTTCTCGAGCAAAAAGAAGAAGGCGAGAAGACAGTATTACAGGTTCTGATCAAGGCCGATGTGCACGGCTCAATTGAGGCCATCGCTGGATCGTTCCATAAAATGACGGAAGAAAACGAAGGCATCCTTGTCCAGATTCTCCATCAGGCCGTTGGCGGCATCACGGAATCCGATGTCGCTCTGGCCGGGGCGTCCAATGCCCTTATCATCGGCTTTAACGTTCGCGCCAATGCGCAGGCCCGCGACCTGGCAGCCCGTGAAGGGGTCAAAATCAGTTATTACAATGTTATTTATAATGTCATTGATGATGCCAAGGCGTTGCTCAGTGGCATGCTAGCTCCGTCAGAGCGTGAAGAATACCTGGGTCAGGCCAAAATCCTTGAAGTCTTTAACATCACCAAAGTCGGTAAAGTTGCCGGGTGCGTTGTTGAAATGGGCATGGTCAAACGCGGTGCGAAAGTTCGCTTGCTGCGCGATGATGTTGTCATCCTTGACGGTGGCACACTCAAAACCCTGAAGCGCCACAAAGACGAAGTTAAGGAAGTCAAAGAAGGCACAGAATGCGGCATGGCCTTTGAGAATTATGATGACATCAAAGACGGCGATGTTATCGAATGCTACGACATCATCGAAGAAGCCCGTACGGTTGAGTAATTAGGTTCATATGGATTTCTTATCATGCCCTCACACAATAAATCACAACCCTCCCAAAGACAACTGCGCGTAGGCGAGCAGCTTCGGCATATCATTGCCGATACGATGCAGCGCGGCCATTTTCATGATGCGGCGCTTATCGATGCCGGCAAGGTCACTGTGACCGAAGTACGGGTAAGTCCCGACCTTAAGAATGCCACCGCCTACGTGATTGCGCTGGGTGATGAAAACATCGAGGAGATGATTCCTGCCCTGAATGAAGACGCCGCAGTCTTTCAAAAGGAAATAAACCGCCAATCAAGCATGAAGTTCACCCCGCGCGTTCGTTTTGTTTTTGACAAGTCATTTGAAAATTCACAACGCATTGAAAGCTTGCTGCACGAAATTAATTACTCAGAAAAACCAGAAGAATCCTGATATGGGACGCAGAAACCGCAAAGGCGATAAAGTTGACGGCTGGATCAATCTTGACAAACCGCCCGGCATAACATCAACGCAGGCTGTGGGCAAAGTCCGACGTATTCTGAACGCACAAAAAGTCGGCCATGCTGGCACACTCGACCCAATTGCCACTGGTATTTTGCCCATTGCGTTAGGCGAAGCGACCAAAACCGTGCCCTTTGCGCAGGACCGTGAGAAAACTTATATTTTTACGGTTAGCTGGGGCGAGCAACGCGACACTGATGATTCCGAAGGCGAGGCAATCGCAACCTCTGATATTCGCCCGGCGCAAGAGGCCATTGAATCCCTGCTGCCCAAATACACCGGTGAAATTGAACAAACCCCGCCTAAATTTTCAGCCATCAAGATAGATGGAAAGCGTGCCTATGATCTGGCCCGCGATGGGCAGGATGTAGAGCTGAAATCCCGCATGGTCTTCATAGAAACATTCGAGCTTTTGGAGGCCCGGGAGGACGAAGCCGACTTTGAAGTCACCTGCGGCAAAGGCACCTATATCCGCTCTCTGGCCCGTGATATGGCCCTGGATTTAGATACTTGCGGCTATATAAGCGCCTTAAGGCGCACCAAAGTCGGGCCTTTCACGACAGATAATGCGATTTCTCTTGAAAAACTGGAGGAATTAAGTGATAGTGCCGCCCGTATTGAGGCTTTGCTTCCTCTTGAGACCGCGCTGGACGACATCCCGGCCCTGGCCATTAAAGAGAATGAGATGGCAAAGCTCAAGAGCGGGCAAGCTCTGAGTTTTATTGCCAAACCGGATTTTAAGCGCTTAAGCGATGAAGGTTTGGAAGGCAAAGAGCAAACCGCCCTGGCGATCTATAAAGGCAAACCGATTGCGCTTGTAGAAGTTAAGGGACCGGATATAAAGCCCGTTCGTGTTTTAAACTTGTAACAAAGGAGAAGCCGATGTCGATGGAAGCTGCACAAAAAGCAGAAGTTATTGAGAAATATGCAACCACAAAAGGCGATACCGGTTCCCCGGAAGTCCAGGTTGCCATTCTAACCAGCCGTATTGCGGAATTGTCCGAGCACATGCAGGTCCATAAAAAGGATTTGCACTCCCGCCACGGCCTGTTGGCTATGGTCGCCAAGCGCCGGAAATTGCTGGATTACCTGAACAGCAAAAATGAAGGCCGTTATCAGGAGCTGATTAAGAGTCTGGGTATTAGGCGTTAGAACCCTAATTCGTCATTGCGAGCGCAGCGAAGCAATCCAGTCTTATACCGTTATATCTTCTGGATTGCCGCGTCGCTGACGCTCCTCGCAATGACGAATTTATTTATCTTCCAAAAAATACCGCTTCTGTATCGCCCCACTCTCCATCTCAAACACAAGCGGCACACCGGTTGGCATTTCGGCCTCATTAATGCTCTCTGGCGTTTCGGCGCCGAGGATAATCAGCATGGCGCGCAGGGAATTGCCATGCGCCGCCATTAGGATATTACTCCCCTGCTCCACCAGCGGCTTGATATTGGCCTCGTAATATGGCCGCACACGGTTTTCAACCACATCTTTGAGGCATTCCCCACCCGGCGGCGGCGTGTCGTATGATCTGCGCCAGATATGAACCTGCTCATCACCGTATTTCTCTCGTGTTTCATCCTTGTTAAGCCCGGTTAAATCGCCGTAATCGCGCTCACGCAAATCATCATGGCGCACCATTTTGCTAAACAAATCCCCCTGCCCGGCTTCATTCAGGGCCATTTCAGCGGTGCGGTTGGCCCTTACTTGCGTTGAAGAAAACACCTTATCGAAGGTAATGCCTGCTCCAGCAAGCAATTTTCCTGCGTTTTTGGCCTCTTCCTCACCTTTTTCGGTCAAATCGACGTCATGAAAGCCTGTGAACTTGTTCTCAAGGTTCCACTGAGACTGCCCATGGCGTAAAAGCACTAGATAATTCATTGATTTCACCCCTTCTTTGGTTTGTTGGTTAAGAAGTTAATTAAAACTAATCTTTGACTTTTACAACGGAAAATGGCATATATGGCGCCAAATCGAAGGTTAGCCGGTGTTAGATTTCCGGTTGACTGTTAAGAACAGAAACCCCATTACAGTCTGTTTTTTGCTGTCCGCCGAAATCTCTCCCCGAAAATCCTTCATAGACAAAACCGCTCCTTTATAAGGAAGGGGCGCATAATATATGAAAAGGAAAATATTAGAATGTTTAACGTATACAAAAAAGAAATTGATTTTGCGGGTAAGACTTTGACCCTGGAAACAGGAAAAATCGCCCGCCAGGCTGATGGCGCCGTACTGGCAACCATTGGCGAAACATCCGTGCTTTGTACGGTTGTTGGTGCAAAATCCCTGCGCGAAGGGCAAGATTTCTTCCCGCTTGGTGTCTTCTACCAGGAAAAAACCTACGCGGCCGGTAAAATCCCCGGTGGCTTTTTTAAGCGCGAAGGCCGCCCATCAGAAAAAGAAACGCTTACATCCCGTCTGATTGACCGTCCGATCCGCCCATTGTTCCCAAAAGGTTTCATGAATGAAGTACAGGTGATTGCGACTGTTATCTCTCATGACCTTGAAAACGATCCGGACATGATTGCCATGTGTGGTTGCTCTGCGGCTCTGACGATTTCAGGCTTGCCGTTTATGGGCCCGATTGGTGGCGCGCGCGTTGGTTACAAAGACGGCCAATACATCATCAACCCGCCAATGCACGAACTTGCAGATGGTGAGCTTGATCTGGTTGTTGCCGGAACGCAAGAAGGCGTTATGATGGTTGAATCAGAAGCACAACAATTGCCCGAAGACATCATGCTTGGCGCCGTACGCGCCGGTCATGAAGCTTACCAAAGCGTCATTAACGGCATTATTGATCTGGCTGAAATGTGCGCGAAAGAGCCTTGGGATATCCCCGAGACACCTGAGCCCATCACCAAAATGGCCGAAGCCCTTAAAGCAAAATATGCCAAGGATGTTGAAAAAGCCTACAGCTTTACAGATAAAGTTGAGCGCCAAACGGCCTTAGCTAAAATCCGTGCCGAAGCTGCCGCAGAGTTTACTGATGAAGAAAACGGTATCACAGGCGGCACAGTCGGCGGAAAATTCAAATCTCTTGAAGCTGACCTTGTTCGTGGCAATATCATAAAAACCGGTAGCCGCATTGATGGACGAGACACAAAAACAGTTCGTCAAATTGTTGCCGAAGTTGGCGCCCTGCCCCGTACGCACGGCTCTGCTTTGTTCACACGCGGTGAAACCCAGGCGCTTGTTGTGACAACGCTGGGCACCGGTCAGGATGAACAGATCGTTGACGCGTTGGAGGGTGAATTCCGCTCCGCTTTCATGCTGCATTACAACTTCCCGCCATACTCGGTTGGTGAAGCTGGCCGTATGATGGGTGCCGGACGCCGCGAAATCGGCCATGGTAAACTGGCGTGGCGCGCTATTCGCCCACTTTTGCCAAGTGCTGAGGACTTCCCTTACACAATCCGGATTGTGTCCGAGATTACCGAATCTAATGGCTCATCTTCTATGGCCACAGTCTGCGGCGCGTCACTTGCGATGATGGATGCTGGTGTGCCTTTGGCCAAACCGGTTGCCGGGATTGCTATGGGTCTGATCAAGGAAGGTGATGACTTCGCGGTTCTTTCAGACATTCTGGGTGATGAAGATCATCTTGGTGACATGGACTTTAAAGTCGCCGGAACGGACACCGGAATTACCTCTCTGCAGATGGATATCAAGATTACTTCAATTACAGAAGAAATCATGACCATCGCTCTGGCTCAAGCCAAAGAGGCTCGCGTTCACATCCTTGGTGAAATGGCCAAAGCCTTGACTGAAGCCCGTGGAGAGCTGAACCCGAACGCACCACAAATCGTGACGCTGAAAGTTCCAACCGACAAAATCCGCGACATCATCGGCACGGGCGGTAAAGTCATCCGCGAGATTTGTGACACCACAGGCGCAAAAATCGATATTGATGATGATGGCACCGTTAAAGTTTCTGCCGTTAATCAGGAATCAATTGACGGCGCTGTTAACTGGATTAAAGGCCTGACCGAAGAACCTGAAGTTGGCAAAATCTACGATGGTAAAGTTGTGAAGACTGTCGACTTTGGCGCTTTTGTCAATTTCATGGGCGCAAAAGATGGCCTCGTGCATATTTCCGAGCTTGCCGATCACCGCGTGGGTCAAACCACCGATGTCGTCAACGAAGGCGATGCGGTCAAGGTTATCGTGCTTGGTATGGATGATCGCGGCAAGGTTAAACTGTCGATGAAGCGCGTCGATCAGGAAACCGGCGAAGAAGTCCAGGTCGAGGACAAGAAAAAAGCGAACGGTTAAATATTAACCAACTCCTTCCCCCTCCCTCTAGGGAGGGGGTCAGGGGGAGGGTTCACGATGTCTAATCTCACACCCGTCGCCCAAAAACTCCGCAACAATCCAACCGATGCAGAAAAGAAGCTTTGGCAACACTTAAGGCTTAAGCAATTTATGGGACTTAAATTCCGCCGCCAGCAAATTATAGAACGTTATATCGTCGACTTCCTTTGCTTTGAAAAACGCCTAATTGTCGAAGTCGACGGTGGCCAACATAATGAAAACAAGGAAGATGAGGAAAGAACAAAATTTTTAGAAACCAAAGGTTTCCTTGTCCTGAGATTCTGGAATAATGAAGTATTGAATAATATTGAAGGTGTTTTGACCAGCATCGAAAACACATTAAATTCCGTACACCCCCACCCTAACCCTCCCCCTGAAGGGGAGGGAATAAGAGGAAAAGCAGGATTATGAGCCCAAAACTCCCCAAAATAATCGGCCACAGAGGCTGCGCCGCTTACGCCCCGGAAAATACGCTGGAGGGGCTGCACACTGCCGCCGATATGGGCATTGAATGGGTCGAATTCGACGTCACTTTGACCAAGGACCAAATCCCTGTTCTCTTCCATGACGACACGCTGGAGCGCACAACCAACGGCTCCGGCCCCATTGCCGAGGCCACATACGAAGATATACGCCAGTTAGAAGCGGGAAGCTGGTTCGGCGACAGCTTTGCCGGAATCAAAATCCCTACACTGGAAGAAGCGATTGATGTCCTGATTGAACGCGAGCTCGGTTTGATCCTCGAAATCAAACAAACACCGGACAGCGAAAAGGAAACGGCGGAAGTGATCCTCGACCAACTCAGCCGCACATGGGACGATCATGAGCGCATCCGCATCACCAGCTACAGCCATCTCAGTTTGGAAACCGCGCTCGATATGGCTGCCGACTGGCCGCGCGGGGTGGTCATCGGCTATCACTGCACCGGAAAATGGCTGGAGGCGGTGGAAAAAGGCGAGCTGCCCGAAGACTGGGAAGCGGTTGCCGATTATCTGCAGCTCTCATCGCTCAGCATCGATAGCAATCTGTGCACGCCCGAGCAAGTGGTGGAAATCAAAGAAACCGGCCGCACCGTCATGGCCTATACGATCAATGATTCTGACCAGGCCCGGGTTTTACAGGGGATGGGCGTCGACAGCTTTTTCTCCGACGCCCCGGATGTGGTGAAGGACGGGCTGTTGACGGTTCATTGATAAGAAGGATCTGCAGGAGCTTTCGCGGCAGACTTAGAATGATCCTCAAGTAAAAAGGGGTCTTTACTATTTTCCAAGGTCATGAGTTTTTCTAACGACCTATAGTCTGGACCTTTTACAAGCAGCTCTCCGCCAGGCACATCCATTATAGACCTATACCTGCTTAAAATTCCGCTGTTTGCTCCTTGTTTTAACAACATGGGATAAATAATATTTTCGAAAGAATAACCCGAAGTTGCGATTACAATCACCCCATCTTCGTACACGTGGTTAATAAAGTCCATCATAAGTGTTGGTAAGGCCTTATGATAATACAAGTCATTTTCTGTATGATAGTTGTGAAATATATCATCGATAACAGCTACCGGCTTACCGGCAAATGGGTACACCCTAATATCTTTCCTTAAATTATCTAGGTATGAAACAAAATTATCTCTTACGTTTAAAAATGTATGACCTAACAACTCCGGGGCTTTTTGACGTAGTTCATTTGTCATCGCTTCAAGAAGATGAGTTTTCCCTGCCCCTGCATCACCTGTCAAGAAAACAAGACTCCCTTTGCCAGTGCGACGACGATCGTGGCTTAGCAAAGCAGTTTGAGATGAAATTAAATAATCTGTGATAGCCTTGATCCTAATCAACGCTTCTTTCTGACTTACGAAATTAGGAAAAGGAGAATACGTTTCAAAAGTTGAACTTAAGTTTATTTTGCTAAGTGGTGGTTGTTGACTCATAGTTACGCAAACCTTTTCAAATGTTTTGCTCTTTATACTGTTTCTGATAAAAAAGTCAACACTTATGGCAATTTATAGCTGCTTTGCGTGTCTTAATAATGATAATAGGTAAGGCTCGCATCATCGGCAAAGCCAAGCTGGACAAAGGTCACGCGCGGAACCATAGCCGCCTGCATCAAAAGCTGCGTTCCCATCAGATAGCTTTCAAACTGACTGGTAAAAAAGAAATCGCAGCCTTTTTGTGGAATCTCCGGCTTTAAAACAAAGAGACCGGTAACACCGCCTACAACCAACAAAAACACGATAAGAACAATGTTTTTGAAACTCATAGCGTGCTAACTCCCATTTCCGTTTCCGTTCTTCGCCAATTCAGCCAGATTTTCATGCGGCGGCATACCGACGGCGTTAAAGCCGCAATCGACGTAATGCACCTCTCCCGTTACTGCGCCGGACAGATCGGAGAGCAAATACAGCCCCGTCCCGCCAAGCTCTTCCATCTCTACGGGTCTACGCAGCGGCGCTGTCAGGGTATTATACTTAAAAGTGGTACGCGCGCCGCCTATGACAGCTCCCGCTAACGTGCGCATCGGCCCGGCAGAAATCGCATTCACCCGCACGCCTTCGGGCCCCAAATCAGCAGCCAGATAGCGCACCGATGCCTCAAGCGCCGCTTTGGCAACACCCATGACATTGTAATTCGGCATGACTTTTTCGGCACCGTAATAGGTAAGCGTTACGGCCGCGCCGCCCTCACTCATCAAATCTTTTGCGCGCCGCATAACAGACGTAAACGAGTAACAGGAAATATGCATGGTGGTCAGGAAATTATCGAGCGTTGTATCGACATAGCGCCCCTGCAATTCATCTTTGTTGGAATAAGCAATCGCATGCACCACAAAGTCCAGCGACCCCCATTCTTTTTTGAGTGTCTCAAAAACATTATCAAGGTCGTCTTCCTTTGAGGCATCGCAATCAAGGACAATGCTCGAGCCTACACTTTCGGCCAGCGGCTTAACCCGCTTACCGAATGCATCACCCTGATAGGTAAAAGCAAGCTCTGCCCCCTGCTCATGCAAAGCCTTCGCCATACCCCAGGCAATGGAATGGTCATTGGCCACGCCCATAATCAGGCCGCGCTTTCCTTTCATTAAATCATCCATTCCCTACCTGCTTTCCCTGCGAAAGCAGGGATCTTTCCTTTAATCACAAGATCCCTGCTTTCGCAGGGAAGACAAAACGGTTAATCCTCATACCGGCTCATGGCCAGCGTTGCATTTGTGCCGCCAAAGCCAAAGGAATTCGAAATCAGCGTTTGATGCGTAACGCCATCAACGCGCTCGCGGGCGATCGGCATGCCATTCGCACCTTCATCCAGATTCTCGATATTGATACTTGGTGCAACAAAATCATGTTGCAGCATGAGCAGCGAATAAATCGCTTCCTGCACACCTGTGCCACCAAGTGAGTGGCCTGTCATTGATTTGGTGGCGCTGATATGCGGCATATCCTGCTCTAAAGACTCAAACACCTCGCGCATGGCATTGAGCTCTGTGATATCGCCCACCGGCGTCGAAGTGCCGTGTGAATTGATATAGGTCACTGGCGTTTTAATCGTGGCAAGAGCCTGACGCATACAACGCACAGCGCCCTCGCCGCTCGGTGCAACCATATCCGCGCCATCGGATGTCGCGCCGTAGCCGGTAATTTCGCCGTAAATTTTAGCCCCGCGCGCTTTGGCGTGCTCCAGTTCCTCCAGCACAACAATGCCGCCGCCGCCGGCAATCACAAAGCCGTCGCGATCCGCATCATAAGCTCTGGCTGCTTTTTCCGGCGTGTCGTTATATTTGGAGCTCATCGCGCCCATGGCATCGAACAGCACGGAAAGCGTCCAGTCTAGCTCTTCTCCACCACCGGCAAACATGACATCCTGCTTGCCCCACTGGATTTGCTCGGCCGCATTGCCAATACAATGCGCCGAAGTCGAACAGGCTGATGAAATCGTATAATTCACGCCCTTAATTTTAAAGTTGGTCGCGGCTGTCGCCGAAGTGGTCGAACACATGGCTTTGGGAACCGCAAACGGCCCGACGCGCTTGGGGCTTTTTTCACGGGCAATATCAGCGGCCAGAACCTGTGCCCGCGTTGAAGGTCCGCCGGAGCCGACAATAATGCCCGTGCGCTCATTAACGATGTCGGATTCCTCAAGACCGGAATCAGCAATCGCCTGTTCCATCGATAAATGCGTATACGCCGCCGCATCGCCCATAAAGCGAAACAGACGTTTGTCGATATGATCTTCAAGATTGATTTGCGGTTTGCCCGATATTTGTGAACGAAAGCCCATTTCTGCATAAACCTCATCAGCCGCAATACCGCTGCGTCCGGCTTTGAGGGAGTCCAGTACCTCAGAAACATTGTTCCCGATACAGGAAACAACCCCCATCCCTGTGATGACAACGCGGCGCATGCACTTATCCTTTCGAATTATCGAACAGGCCGACCTTCATATCTTTGGCCTCATAGATCAGCTCGCCATCGGCGAACATTTTGCCGTCACCCACGCCCAAGACCAGCTTGCGGTTAATCAGACGCTTGATATCGACAACATATTTCACCAGCTTTGTTTCAGGTAGGACTTGTCCGGTTAATTTCAACTCCCCCAGACCCAGAGCGCGGCCAGAGCCTTGCGCGCCGGTCCAGCCAAGAAAGAACCCGGTAAGCTGCCAGAGGGCATCCAGCCCCAGACAACCCGGCATCACCGGATCGCCTTTAAAATGGCAGTCAAAAAACCAGATATCGGGCTTGATATCGAATTCGGCCTCAATAATACCCTTGCCGTGCTCACCGCCATCGGCAGATACATTGGTAATGCGATCGAACATCAGCATTGGCGGCAATGGCAATTGCGCATTGCCGGGGCCAAATAAGGTCCCTTCCCCACACTCAATTATTTCATCGTAGGAATAGCTTTGTTTCGGCTCAAAACTCATATGCTTTGCTTCTGCTGTAGACATCACAGAGAGCTTTATACGTGGTTATAAGCGGGCGTTCAAGCCATTTAGACCTCTAATAAGAGGCTATGGCATATTCTATACAAACTGATTTATAGGTTTCTGTCATGGCCGCCATGGCTAGGGGTTTTGCGATGGCCGGTTCCAACTCGGGAAGCGCTCCACCGGCAGCCACAGCGACCATACGGCCAGCAGCTTTGGCGCAGGACACGGCCTGCTCATAGGGACATTCCTGGCCGATTGCCTGGAAAAAACTGGTGCAATAGGGCTCCATACCGCTAATCAGATTCACGGGAGCATTAATGGGAATATCATTGGCAGGAAGGCCAAAACGCCAGTCACTGCCGGCAGGAACACCAAGACGGATGGCCTCCTGGGTCATCACATAGGAGACCTGGTCCAGGATTTCCGGAATATCGGCCCCTCTAAAAGTGCTACAGCTATCAGTATCCAGCGATAGCGCCAGACGGCGACCGGAAACGGCGCTGAGCGCTGCAATACAATCGCCCATGCTCCAGCCCTCGCTGGCCACTTTCTTTTCAATCACAATGTCGCATAATTCCTGGGCCGCAATTTCAAAGGCCATGCAGCGTTTGGTGCATTCCACCAGTAAACGCAGCGTTTCCGCGCGTGGCTGGCCATCTTCTTCCCAGCTGACAATGATGTTGTGAACGATAACCAGGATCAAATCATGAAACTCAAAAGCACAATCCAGCCATTCCTCAAAGAACTCGCGGGCGGCGGCGCGGCCGCGCTCGGTTTCGCAATCAATGATATGAGCCGGCGGTAAGGCGCTGGCAGCCAGTGGCCCGGAAACCGGTTCACAGCACAACATACGCGATAATCTGTCAAAACTGGCTTCCATCGTCTCATCCGGCTGCTCAAAAACCAGGTAGGTTTCCACCAGAACACCGGCCATAAGCTGAATAAGCTGCATCGCATCGGTCCCGCGCTCAGGGTCCGTGGCCAGTTCAATCAGGCCCGCGTAAAGCCGTGCGCCCATTTCGGGCTTGTTGGTCAGTACAAACATAATATCTTTTTCTTGAAAAACTTAATCCGCAAGGGGTTGTGGATAAGCCTGTGGAAAGGGTGCCGAATCATCGACTATGATTAGAGTAATTGAATTTTGATTCTGCGTAAACTGCCCATTTGTGGATTTCTATTGAAATGGCAACTTTGTGGCATAAAAACAACAGATTAGGCGCGGCTTGCTATAGTTTTACATAGTAAATTTGCAGTATTCCCTAAAAAATGGTACTTTGTGCTCTCGGTAACAGCAAACAGAAGGCGTTCGCTTAATGAATGAAGATGTTGGAAATGCATTTGGAGCTGCTGCTGCCTTAACTTGTCTGGGAGTAGGTTTTGCAGCAAGCCTCGCGCCACTGGTCCTATTTGGGCTTGTTATCGACGATGAATACACTATAGGCTAGGGAAGCCTTACTCAACCGCCTCACCTTCATAAACACCCCAGACAAAGCCCCGCTGTACCCAGCCTTTATAACCGGACGCTTCCAATCTGCACCAGCTTTCCTGACATTTATCAATTTCGGCCACAACGCCCGGCTCCATCTTTGCAACCAAACGCCCCGTTTCATTGGGCTTTCGGCGCACAGCAACCATCTCCTGGGACTTAATAATGGCCGCGCGTCTGCCAGAGAGCAGCGATTGATGCACCCAGCCTTCCTGAGCATCAAAATCCCTGATTTTGCGCCAGGTATCAAATTCGAGGATAACCTCCACCGGCAGGCCCTTTTTTTGGAACTCCCATTTTATCGGAAAGCGCGATCCCGGTCCGGCACGCACATAAACCTTGTCGGAAGCCAGCGATACAAAACGGGGCAAGGGATAATCGGTCGAGCGAAAGGCGTCATTTTCCTGCGCCTTTAAAACATGAGGAAAGAACGACAAGCCTATAAAAATAAAAAGAAATATGCGAATTGCCATTTTTGCTACCATTACTCTCAGTTTTTATAATATAACAACTCAAACCAATATTGCCAAAAAGAATATAAACGCGGAGATTCAGAGAAGCGGAGAAACAAAGGACCCTCTGAAAAAGCATTAAACCTCCGTTTCTCTGTGTTAAAAAACCTTGACATTTTATGACTATTTTCCTACAATGGCATTTAAAAGTGACCGAAACGAAAACCGAAGCAAATGGCCGAAGTGTTATATAGATATGGTAAAAAAAGAAAGTGAAGAAAAAAACGAACTGAAGGAGAGTTGTTTGAAATCAATGGCTTATTTTTTCCTGAAAAATCCAGGCAAACGAACTGAAAGAAGAATTGTTATATGAAACCCGTAACCGGCCAAAAACCACATATATCCGTCGCGCCGATGATGGACTGGACGGATCGCCATTGCCGCTATTTCCTGCGGCTGATCGCGCCGCATGTGCGGCTTTACACGGAAATGGTGACAACCGGGGCGCTTATTCACGGCGATAAAGACCGTTTCCTGCGTTTTCATGATGCCGAGCACCCAATTGCCCTGCAACTTGGCGGCTCCGATCCCAAAGATTTGGCCACTTGTGCCAAAATGGGCGAGGACTACGGCTATGATGAGATTAACCTGAATTGCGGCTGCCCTTCGGACCGTGTACAAAGCGGCGCATTCGGCGCCTGTTTAATGAAAGAGCCGGATCAGGTTGCAGCCTGCGTCGAATCCATGGCTGAAGCTGTACAAATTCCTGTGACCGTCAAATGTCGCATTGGCATTGATGATCATGACAGTTTCGAATTTTTGGATAACTTCGTGGGTAAGATCGCGGAAAAAGGGTGCAAAACTTTTGTCATTCATGCCCGTAAAGCGTGGCTCAAAGGCCTAAGCCCTAAAGAAAACAGAGAAGTACCGGAGCTAAATTATAATCGAGTTGAGGAAATTAAAGCAAAGCACTCTGATTTAAATATAATTTTAAATGGTGGTGTCAAAACGATTGAAGGTATTTTTTCTGTGCTTTCCCTGCGAAAGCAGGGATCTTGTGAAACATCAATGAAAGATCCCCGCTTACGCGGGGAAAGCATTACTCCATTTGACGGCGCCATGATCGGTCGCGAGGCCTACCAAAACCCGTACTTCCTCGCCGAAGTTGAAAAGGAAATATTTGGCAATAAACAAACCTTAAGCCGCGAAGACATCGTTCTGGCCATGGCTTCCTATGCTGAGCAGCAAATAGAGCACCATGACGTGCCTCTAAAATCCATCACCCGCCATATGATCGGCCTGTTTCACGGCCAGAAAGGCGGACGGGCCTGGCGCCGCGCTTTAAGCACCCTTCCGCACGAAGCCGAGGCCTATGAATCCGGTGCAAAAGCCGATATCATTTTGCAGGCACTCGAAGAACGCCAAAGCAGGAAAGCCGCATGAGAGACTGGCAACAGCTTACTCCGGATCAATCAATTGAATTTATCAAATCTGTCGCCTCGGAAAGTGATTTGATCCTTTTCGAACCCTCGCTATGTGATGTTTACACCCTACCTTTGCCCTTTTATGAGGGATACTCGCTCTATCGCATCGTTAACAAATATATGCTGCCTTATCTGCTGCTGGATTACTTAAGCAACGGCGAAAATCATCATTATATGAACGGCTCGGATCAGGCCTTTCACAATTTAAATTCCAGAAATGCGCTGAGCCTTGGCAGTGAAAACGTTCTCGATTATCTCGACCTCTACATTTCTTACGTTTATGAACGCGGACATAGTCTTGTTTTTATGAACGATCATGAAGAAGCTGCAAAACACAGCCATGTCGACTTTGATGAAGGATCGCAGCTTTACAAAGTTAAGACACCGCTCATCTACCACGACGAAACCGTTAACGGAGAAGCAGAAATTTCTGCTAGCGGGGCCATCACGATCAACACCCCGGTTAAAGCCAGCTTCCTGCATGATTTAAAGCCACACAAAGATATTGCCTATCGTCACCCGCTTGAATCCGACATTATCGAGCAGAGCGTTTCCATTCTCTCCGAGTGCGAAACCGGACAGAATTTATTGAAGCTCAAAGACGAACATAGTGTTGAAATCCGTGTGCTGAGCTCGCCGAACTATCATGGGGTAATTACCAATGATTTTGTCGTTTATCTTGTGATCCCGGCGGCTGAGCAAACCGCCAAGTTTTTTCAGGCCCTGGTTTTGGCTTATGCCCTGCGTGATGTTCAGCAAATTGCCGGTGGCTATCTCCACCCTCACCCCAGTATTGATCAAGAAGAATACCTCACCGCCAATTACGGCAAGAATTTGGATATGATTACGCAAATGTGTAAAATAGTGGAAGAGTTTGAAAACATAAACGCACCCGGTGCTTTGCAGGCGCTCAACAAAATGGGCCTTGGCAGCGTTTATAGCGGCTATAAAAACGGGCTGCATAGTGATGCGCTGATGGATGTTTATGTCGAGGCCTTGGAAAGAGATGGCACAATAAAGAGGTAAAAACAGTCATTCATATCTTCATCCGGACAAGGCATGAGTGACGACGCGTATAAACATACGTTAGGAGCGAAATAACGATGTCCGGATGAATAGATGGATGACTGTAAATGAGAACCTTTATGACATGGCGAGGGCCGGGCCATACGTATGATTACCCCAGCGCCTCAAGCAAAAAAGTGACAAAAGCGCACCAGATGAACCGATGGCTGCCGTTTAAGGACGAGCCGATGGCGTTTATGGTCATGGCGCCCGGTGCCAAAAACGCAAGCGGACAATCCTGGGAGCAACATCATGCCGGCGTGAAATCCACCGCAATTTCGGACAATTTCAGAAAGACTTAGTTAAGGCTCTAAACTCATTAATACAGTAATAGAGGAGTCAATTATCTCACTATTATTTGTTATAACCCGAAGTCCTACCTCAGCCGATATACCTGCCTTTTTGAACAAATCATCAATCTCATCTGGATCTGAAGCTTTTGCTAAAGCCTCTTTGGGCACTTTGCCATTTGAAACCTGAAACAAAGATGCAGCAACAACTTCAGGGTCATATCTCAATGGTCCTACTTCAATTATCATTTTTCTATACTCCTAAAAAACAGAAGATTACAATAACAAATTCATTATGTCAACATCTTGAAAGGGCTTAATTTTCAGGTTTTTCCACCTGAAAGGATTCGCCGCAGCCGCAGCGTCCGGTTTCATTCGGATTGGTAAAATCAAAACGCGCATTGCCCAGCTCATCCGTCACATAATCGACCGTCATGCCAAACAGCATCCAGCTATGCACTTTCGGGATATACACGCTCGCGCCTTCATGCTCGAACACATCATCGCCGCCCAGATCCTCGCCATCTTTGATATATTCCATCTTGTAGCTGTTGCCGCTACAGCCTGTGGCTTTGATGGTTAGACGCAGACCAACCACATCTTCTTCCTGCGAGAGCAGGCTTTGGATTTGGCTGGCAGCCTCCTGTGTGATTTGAATAGGATTGCTCATGGCTTTTCCATGATCATGAGGAACGTACAGACATTGAGTTCTTCCTCGCTCTTATCCTGAAACATCTTATGCATTGATTTACGCGGCGTCGGCAGAGAGTCCCATTTGTTGATGCGCTGAATCTCGACGCCGAAGCCTGCATCCTCCGCCAGCTTAATCATTTCATCCATGGTCAGGCGGTTGGTATAAAACCCGGCTTGCTTCACCGCTTTTCCTTCCCAGAAGTCCGAAGAAAAACGCATAGAGTTCAGCGCACCGCCCAAATGATCGTGCAAATCAACCCAGTGCCGCGCCAGCGATCCCGGCTTTTGAACGCGAAACAATTCTTTCATATAGGGACCAAATTCATCACGGTAGATATGCTCAAACACAGCATGCGAATAAGAAAAATCGATATGATTATCCGACACTTGGGGCATATCCTTCAGACCGTTCGTCAGATACTGCCCATCAGCAAATTCTAAAACCGAGTCCCGATCAAAATCAAGGAGCACCTTTGAAAAACTGACCTTCTTATCGCTGCGTAGATAATTGTAAAAGCTACTGTAATGCTCCTCATCTTTGCTGGCGAAATCCCCGGCATCGACAAGCACAATGCCTCTCATGCCTTCCGCTGCCGCGCAAAGCGCATGACCGACACTATCGCCCGGGCCAAGCTCAAGACAATAATTCGGCGCTTCACCCATGCGCTCCTTATAAAACTGAATATGCTCGTCAAAGGAGTTGTACAAATTGGGCAATTGTTTGATGACATCGCCATGCTCGAACATGCCCAGCTTCTTCCAGATATCGTAAGGAACCGGAAAGTAAGCCAGCGTAATCTTGAGCCACATCTTCACAAACCATGGAATCGGCGCACCACATGCGTATCCCTGACCGACAACATTAACGGTCGGGCCCTTTTGTATCTCTGGTGTTTCCTGTTCTACTACGACTGACATTTTACTCTCATGTGAACATATTCAATTGCATTTTCGCCGTTTCGGCCATCATTGATGGATCCCAGGGCGGCTCCCAGATAATTTCAACATCGACATCACCAACACCTTCAACAGTGAAAATAGCGCCCTGCACCCAGCCCGGCATTTCCTGCGCCACAGGACAGCCCGGCGAGGTCAAAGTCATTTTGACCTCGGCATCCACTTTGCCATCTTTGCCATCTTTAAAAATAACTTCATAAATCAAACCCAGCTCATAAACATTCACCGGAATTTCCGGATCATACACTTCCTTTATAGCCGCTTTTACAGGCGACCAGAGCTTATGATCAACCGGTGCCTTAACATGGGCAGGCTCGGCAAGCTCATCATAATTTTCTTCATCTACAGCCATTTCGCTCAACTGAACAGCTCCTTTACCTTATGCAGGCCTTTTACCAATTGATCTATATCATCCTTGCTCGAATACAAGCCAAAAGACGCACGTACCGTGGCATCCAGCCCCAGTCTTTCCATCAGCGGCATACAGCAATGATGGCCAGAGCGTACCGCCACCCCGCACTGATCGAGGATTGTTCCAATATCGGAAGGATGCGCCCCTTTCATGGTAAAGCTCAAAATCCCGGCCTTATCGGGCGCTGTGCCGTGAAGGATCAAACCGTCAATGGTTGAAAGCTTCTCACTGCCATAAGCCAGCAACTCCGCTTCATGGGCTGCGATATTCTCCATACCCACAGCGCTCACATAATCAATCGCTGCGCCCAGCCCGATCACTTCTACAATTGGTGGCGTACCGGCTTCAAACCTATACGGCGCTTCTTTGTAGGTGGTTTTGTTAAAGGTCACCTTTTCAATCATATCGCCACCTCCCTTAAAGGGGGGCATTTCATTCAAAAGCTCTTCCTTGCCGTAGAGAACGCCTATTCCACTCGGCCCGTAAAGTTTATGGCCGGTAAAGACATAGAAATCAGCATCCAATTCCGTAACGTTGACAACATTGTGGACAATACCCTGAGAACCATCGATTAGAACCCGCATCTCCGGGTAAAAATCTTTCGCTATCTCTATGATTTTCCTGGCAGGATTGATCGTCCCCAGCGCATTGGAGATATGCACAAACGATACAAGCCTTGTGTTGTGGGTAAGCAGGGATTCAAAGGTCTTCAAATCCAGCACGCCGCTTTCATCAAAGGGAATGGTTTTGATAACAATGCCGATTTCCTCACGCAGCATTTGCCAGGGAACGATATTGGCGTGATGCTCCATTTCGGTAAGGATAATCTCATCACCCTCCTCCAAAAACGTTTTGCCCCAGCTTTGCGCAACCAGGTTAATCCCTTCTGTAGCATTGCCGGTAAAGACGATGCTTTTCTCAGAAGGCGCGCCGATAAAATCCGCTACCTTCCCGCGCACCGCTTCATATTCGGCTGTGAGGTTTTGTGAAATCTCGTAAAGCCCGCGATGAATATTGGAATAACCACTCTCATAGACCCGGTTCATGGCGTCAATCACGGCCTGTGGCTTTTGCGCGCTGGCCGCACTGTCGAGAAACACCAAGGACTGCCCGTGCATCTTGGTTTTCAGCACGGGAAAATCGTTGCGGTATGACGCTATATCCGTTGCCATCTCTAAAGCACGCTCTGTAGCCATATTTCCGCCTTACTCTTGATAAGCGCCCGCATGTCTTCGTCCACAATTTTATCCGCCACTTCATCCACAAAAGCCTGCACCAGCAACATCCGCGCCTCGCCCTCGCTGAGGCCCCGTGAGCGCAGATAAAACAGCGGCTCGTCATCCAGTTGCCCACAGGTCGCGCCATGCGAGCATTTCACATCATCGGCATAAATTTCCAGCTCCGGCTTGGTGTCCATTTCCGCCAGCGCTGAGAGCAATAACGCATTGGAGAGCTGGTAACCATCGGTTTTTTGAGCGATTTGGTGAACATGGACCTTACCTTGAAACACGCCGCGCGCTTCATCATCCAGAATACTGCGGAAAAACTGACTGGAGCGTCCATACGGGGCTTTGTGCTCCACAACAATCGTCGTATCGCCGTGTTGTTTACCCTTCAGCAGATTAAGGCCGCTTAAATCACATTCCGCATTTTCACCGTTCAGCACAGCATGTATTTCATTACGAACCAATTGAGGGGTTTGAATGATATAAAACCCACTATAAGAGGAGTCGCGATCCTGAGTAATGCTGGTGTGGAGAGTGGCAACAGCCTCTGCCGCATCCTCAATAATCCGGTAATGGTGTAGCTTTGCATTCGCTGCTAAAGATATTTCCACTGCCATATTCTTCCAATATGAACCCTGCCCCTCATGGCGCTCCACAAGAGTCAATTCTGCACCCTCTTCCAAAATCACTTTTAAAACAGGGCTGTGCAACAATCCGTCCCGTCCTGTAAACAGGATTTCCTCCGCTTTTCCACCGACTTCTCCACGGGTTTTGTGGATAACAATTTCTGCTTCGTCCGGTGCACGTGTCAGACCGTCCGGGATAGCTTTGGGAAGATTGGTGTATTTCCATTCCTCCTGTTTTGGCGTTGGCAGATTGTCTGGGCTTAGAGATTGAATTTTCATTTGAGTATCTTTCTACGAAGAAACTTCGCCGCAAACAAAAAAGCAACAACAAGAAAAATACCTAAACTAGCAACTAAAGTATAAAATATACTCTCCTGAGATTCAGGTAAGTATGACCAAGTCTCAGACACAACAACCCCATCAGGAGTCAGAGCGTCATAATAATGATATTTTAACTTTATCTGCTCTCCGACTTTTAATTTTTTTCTAATCTGTATCTTCGCAGAACTCTTGTTTTCCAAGTGATGGCACTGAGTAGGCGCACCACCAAACCCATCCAAAACCTTAAACTCTTCAATCCTAACATGAGCACTTAGTTTAAAATAATTGACTGATTGTACAGTTGCATAAACCTCGCACTCATACCAAAAAGGGCTGGCCCGAGACTTATCAGGACATACAAGCAGAAATACTATAAAAAGAAATACAAGCCTCATGCCGCCGCCCCGACATATTCACCATATCCTTTTTCTTCAAGTTCCTTGGCCAGCTCCGGCCCCCCGGTTTTGACAATTTTGCCGGCACTCAGCACATGCACAACATCGGGCACAATATAATCGAGCAAACGCTGGTAATGGGTAATCACGAGAAAAGAGCGATCCGGGCTGCGCAGCGCGTTCACCCCGTCAGCAACAATTTTCAGCGCGTCAATATCAAGGCCTGAATCTGTTTCATCAAGCACACAGAACTTAGGCTCCAGGATTGCCATTTGCAGCACTTCATTGCGCTTTTTCTCTCCGCCGGAAAAGCCAACATTCACAGCGCGCTTCATCATATCTTCGTCAATACCAAGCGCTTTGGTTTTGGATTTGATCAGCTTCAAAAGGCCGAGCGCGTCCAGCTCCTCCTCGCCGCGTTGTTTACGGATGGCATTGAGCGAGGTCTTCAGGAACGTGCTCATATTTACACCGGGAATTTCCACCGGGTATTGAAACGCAAGGAACACCCCGGCGGCGGCGCGCTCTTCGGGCGCCAGTTCCAACAAATCCTGCCCGTCCATTTCAACCGAGCCTTCAGTGACCTCATAGCCATCCCGCCCGGCCAGCACATAGCTAAGCGTCGACTTACCCGATCCGTTCGGCCCCATGATGGCATGCACCTGCCCGGCCCCGATCTCGAGATCAATGCCGTTGAGGATGTCCTTACCGTCAATCGACGTATGCAGGTTACTAATTTTTATCATTCACTTTCCTACAAAACCAACAGCGCCAAACCAAGAGCAATGCCGGACAACCCATCCAGCCATAACCACTTACGAACAAAATTTCTTTTCAATACCCCTTGAATCAGGCTGGGCTTTATCAGCAAAGCCAGCGCTTTCAAAAACGCTAGATAGCCAATAACCATTAATATAATAGACCCCAGATTGTCCCAGCTGTTGTAAAAGACAATAATAGACAGGGATATCGGCAACACCAGAATGCCCATGACCAGACTGAGGGAATCATGTTCAATGAACAGGTCAATAAATTCCTCCCAGGGCTTTTTGGTAAAAAAGCACGATGTCCCCAGCACCACATAAAATCCACCAAAGAACAGTAAAAACGGGTCGGTATTCACAAAATTAAACATAGTTACTTCCTTTCTAATCAAATATTCTGGCAATCAACATTCCCATTAAAATTAAACACAGAAACAGTATAACAGCATAGCGTGACTTTTTATCCGTGGCCACAATAGCGATAAGCTCACCCAAACCAGCAGGCATTATCCAACACTCCCCTCTAAACTAATTCCAATCAGCTTTTGCGCCTCAACGGCGAATTCCATCGGCAAATGCTGCATCACTTCGCGGGCGAAACCGTTAACAATCAACGCAATTGCCTCTTCCGGACCAATGCCGCGCTGACGGCAATACAGCAACTGATCCTCGGAAATCTTACTGGTCGTCGCCTCATGCTCGAGATTGGCGGATTTATTCCGGCTTTCAATATATGGAACCGTATGAGCCCCGCACTGATCACCAATCAACAGCGAGTCACACTGGGTAAAATTCCGTGCGTTTTCCGCCCGCGGCAAAATCTTAACAAGGCCCCGATAGGTGTTATCGGCCTTCCCGGCGGAAATCCCCTTGGAAATAATTCGGCTTTTGGTGTTTTTGCCCATGTGGATCATTTTTGTCCCGGTGTCAGCCTGTTGTTTTCCATTGGTAATCGCCACCGAGTAAAACTCACCCACAGAGTTATCACCTTTTAATACACAACTCGGATATTTCCAGGTAATCGCGCTGCCGGTTTCCACCTGCGTCCAACTAATCTTGGAATTATTGCCTTCGCAAATGCCACGCTTGGTCACAAAATTATAGATACCGCCTTTTCCCTCTTCATCGCCGGGATACCAATTTTGAACAGTCGAATATTTGATTTCCGCATCCTCATGCGCGATCAGCTCTACCACCGCCGCATGCAATTGACGCTCATCGCGCATCGGCGCGGTACATCCTTCGAGGTAGCTCACATACGCGCCCTTATCGGCAATAATCAGCGTGCGTTCAAACTGTCCGGTATTCAGTTCATTGATGCGGAAATAAGTGCTGAGCTCCATTGGGCAACGCACACCGGGCGGAATATAAACAAACGAACCGTCGGTAAACACGGCGCTATTCAGACACGCATGTTTGTTATCGCTATAAGGAACCACCGAGCCCATATATTTCTGTATCAGCTCAGGATAATTCTGTACCGCCTCACTGATCGAGCAAAAAAGCACACCGGCCTTGGCCAGCTCTTCCTTGAACGTTGTGGCGACAGAGACAGAGTCAAACACAACATCAACCGCCACTCCGGCCAGCATTTCCTGCTCACGCAGAGGAATACCGAGCTTTTCATAGGTTTCCAGCAATTTCGGATCGACATCGTCAAGGCTCTGCGGGCCGTCTTCCATGGATTTCGGCGCGGCGTAATAATATGCATCCTGGTAATCAATCGGCGGGAAATCAACCTTGGCCCATTTCGGCTCGGGCATATCCTGCCACTTACGAAAGGCCTTCAGCCGCCACTCTAACAGCCATTCCGGCTCGTTCTTTTTGGCCGAGATAAAGCGTACAATGTCTTCGTTTAGGCCCTTGGGCGCTTTCTCGGTTTCAATATCGGTGACGAACCCGGCCTCGTATTTGCCGCTGAGTTCTTCTACTTGCGCAATGGTTTCATCCGAAATGCTCATATCATATCCGCCAGACTCACATCATCCAACGCCTTATGCAGCGCCGCGTTAACCGGGCTCCAACGCCCCTTGACAGCACAACACCCCTCATAATCGCAAGACCCCATACTGCCCTCGACACAGGCGGTCAAAGCAATCGGTCCATCCACCGCTTTAACGATTTTGGCAATGCTAATCTGTTCGATATCGGCATCCAGAGAATAACCGCCCGTGGCACCGCGGATTGAAGTCACAATGCCGTCTTTTGCCAGCAGCTTTAAAACCTTGGCCACCGTAGGCTCCGGCAGACCAGTTTTTCCAGCGATATCCGAGGCACTCATCAGGCCATCTTCGCTCCGGGACAGCGCCACCAAAACAACAACGGCATAATCGGCAAGACGCGAAACTTTCATCATAACACTATGATTTCCAATGCTTTTCTAAAAAGGACCAAAACTGTACCAATTAAATGTCACTTTAAGCCTGTGTTTTCAAGTAAAAACTGTAAAGAAAACCATCCTATGTGTTATATTTCAGTGTCTTGAGGCCTTCATGAAACATCATGCCTATATTCCCGTTTACGCCTTAACATTGCTCCTAAGCGCGGCATTGTTGTTTTCCGTACAGCCGATGTTTTCCAAAATGATCCTGCCGCTGCTGGGTGGTACGCCACAGGTCTGGAATACGGCCATGCTGTTTTTCCAGGTGATGCTGCTGGGAGGCTATGCCTACGCCCACGTCACATCGAGATTCCTAAGCATTAATATGCAATCAAGCTTGCATATTCTCTTGCTGTTTCTCTTCCTGGTAGTAATGCCCATTAGCATCCCCGAAGGCTGGCTGCCTCCGGTTGATAAAGACCCGACGCTCTGGCAGCTCTCCCTGATGACTATCACCGTCGGCGGCCCGTTTTTCGTGCTTGCGGGCAGCGCCCCCATGTTACAGCGCTGGTTTTCTGAAACTGATCATAAAGATGCCGGCAATCCCTATTTTCTCTATGGCGCCAGCAATCTCGGCTCAATAAGCGCCCTGCTCGCCTATCCGGTTCTGATTGAACCTTTCTATGAACTGTTTTTGCAGTCTGCTTACTGGATGATGGGCTATCTTGCTTTAATTTTAATGATGTGCATAGCGTCCCTTTTGGCTCACCCCGGCAAAACCAAAAAGAAGAAAAAGGCCAAGACAGCAGCTAATGACAGCAATATTTCCTGGCCGCTTCGGTTTCAATGGGTCGTGCTGGCTTTTGCCCCTTCCAGCCTGATGCTCGGTGTTACCACCTTTATTACCACGGATATTGCCTCGGTGCCGCTGCTGTGGATTTTACCGCTGGCGCTGTATGTCGGGACTTTCATTATTGTTTTTGCCCGAAGACAGATCATCAAACGTGACACAGTGATGATGATTCAGGGAATGCTATTTATACTGTTGCTGGTTCAGATGATGGCCTTTCATCCTCCGCCTGCAATTCTTATTCTGACGCATCTGGCGCTGTTCTTCTTCTCGGCGCTGGCCTGCCACACGGAACTGGCCACCTCACGACCATCGGCCAGGCACCTTACTGAATTTTATCTTATCATGTCGATTGGCGGCGCTTTGGGCGGTTTCTTTAATGCCATTATCGCACCCAGCATGTTTATTATCCCTCTGGAATATGTGTTGGTGCTGATCCTGGTGAATTTTCTGCGTTATAGCACAGACGAAAAAACATCATTCAACAACGCGGTGACAAAACTCAAAGAGGGTATAAAGACCAGGAACTTTATAACGCCATATACGATTGCGCTTTTTCTTATTTTTTGTGCAGCAATCATTTCTTTCGCCCTTCCGCATTACAATATCTACTGTGTTTCTGCTGCGATTATTGCTGCATCGCTAGGCTTTCTGATCCATACGCGCTGGCTGTTTGCCATGGCTGCGGCACTGGTTTTGCTGCTCTATCCGCCGGGCTATCAATGGGGACAACATATCTTCAAGGACATCGTTCATCGCGACCGCAATTTCTTCGGTGTTATGCGCGTGGTTGAAACATATGAAGAGGAGCGCCTTTTGTTACATGGCACCACCAATCACGGCGCCCAACCACTGGACGATGAGCACAAACTGCGCCCGCTATCCTATTACAGCGAATTTAGCCCCGTAAACGATGTGTTCCGGCATCTAAGCGCCAAACGCGGCAAAAGCAAAGTTGCTGTCGTCGGATTAGGCATTGGTGTTACGGCCTGTTTCAAAAGAGACGGACGGCATTTTGATTTTTACGAGATTGATCCTGATATTGCCGCAATAGCGGAAAACCCTGATCTGTTCACTTACCTGTCCGATTGCGGCTCACCTTACAGTATCATTCTAGGTGATGGACGCTTGAAGATAGCCGAGCAGCCCGAAAATCATTACGACCTGATCCTGCTTGACGCATTCAGCTCTGATAACATTCCGGTGCATCTTCTGACCCGCGAGGCGGTTCAGCTCTACCTTGATAAGCTTAAGCCTGATGGCGTTCTGGTGTTCAATATCTCAAACAAATACCTAGATATTGAACCGGTTCTTGCAGAAATTGGTAAGGAGATGGAAATTCCGACTTACGCCCGCTACACACGCGGCGGACAGATTGAAGGCACCGATCTGCGCGGTTATGCAGCCCATTTCCTGATTATGTCTCCTTCTGAGCGAAACATACCTTTCTTCCTGAAGCGTGACTGGAGTGAAGCACGCAGCCGCGAAGGCGTTAAACTTTGGAGCGATCAGTTCTCCAATATTGTTAGCGTTTTCGGCAATAAAACCGGCCTTCGCCGCCACAAAGAATTAACCGCTGAAGAAAATAACGAATAAAGCTCTTAATAAAATCTAAACCTTTCCGTCCTAACCTTGGTTGTAAGAGACCAATTTGATAGACTGAAAGGACGGCACGCTCGTGACCAACACAGACAACTTTAATCGTGGAAGTATGATTTCTGGTATCGTAGAAGCAACACAAGAGCAAGAGGCCATTGCGACCAGCAATGCTAACTTTCTTCAGCAGGCCAACGAAATGTTTAGATCTGGCAGCGCACTCGGCATTATATCCAAGCCCCGCGTTTAGCCTATTTCGTTGCAACGAACTTAATCCCCGCATTCTTCTCAATCGCATCAGTGAGATGCCAGTCATTCCTGGCCAGAAAAACAGGATCGCCGTCATGGTCATTGGCAATCGCGCTTTGATTGGAATCAACAAAGGCTTTGAGAGTTTTCGGATCATCCGCCTGCAACCAGCGCGCCGTATAAAGAGCCGTATCTTCAAACTTCACAGGAATTTCGTATTCTGTTCTGATGCGATCGGCCAGCACATCAAATTGCAGCGCCCCGACCACACCGACAATCCAGTCCGCATCCATCACCGGCTTGAACACCCGCGCCGCGCCTTCTTCGGCCAGTTGCTCCAGCGCCTTACCCAGATGTTTGGCCTTAAGCGGGTCAATGGGCCGCGCGCGCTGCATCAGCTCGGGCGCGAAGCTCGGAATATCGGCAAACACCAAATCCTCGCCTTCGGTTAACCCGTCACCAATGCGAAGGCCGCCATAATTGGGCAGGCCGAGTATATCGCCGGGAAACGCCTCTTCAGCCATTTCACGATCCTGCGCCAGGAACAATTGCGGCGAATGGATCGTCAGCATCTTGCCCGAGCGCACATGTTTGAGCTTCATGCCCTTTTTGAATTTGCCGGAACAGATACGCACAAAAGCCATGCGGTCACGGTGCTTGGGGTCCATATTGGCCTGAATTTTAAACACAAAGGCCGTGACTTTGTTTTCATCGGGTTTGACTTCGCGGTCCTGCGTCTTCTGCATGCGCGGCGGCGGCGCGTAGGAACCAATCCCGCCGAGCAATTCACGCACGCCAAAATTATTCACCGCCGAGCCGAAATACACCGGGGTTAAATGACCCTCGAGATAAGCCTGCTCCTCATAGAGTTTGCAAACACCGCGCACCATCTCGACATCTTCGCGCAGTTTGGCCGCCTGATCGGCGGGCAGTAATTCATCAATCTTCGGATCGTCCAGACCGGAACAGGCAACACTGACTTGCATCTTCTCGCCCTTGGAGCGGTCAAAGAGGATGAGCTGATCATTGATCAAATCATAACAACCCTTAAAGTCACGTCCCATACCGATCGGCCAGCTTGCCGGCGTCACATCAAGCGCCAGCTTTTTCTCAATTTCATCCAAAAGGTCAAACGGGTCCTGGCCGTCGCGATCCATCTTGTTGATGAAGGTGATGATCGGCATATCGCGCAAACGGCACACCTCGAAGAGTTTGAGCGTCTGGATTTCAATGCCCTTGGCGCAATCCAGCACCATGATCGCGCTGTCAACGGCTGTCAGCACGCGGTAGGTATCCTCGGAGAAATCCTCGTGGCCGGGCGTATCGAGCAAATTATAGGTAATGCCACCATTCTCGAACGTCATCACGGAAGAAGCCACGGAAATCCCGCGCTCCTGCTCGACCTTCATCCAGTCCGAGCGCGCACGGCGGCGGTCCCCCTTGGCTTTAACCGCCCCGGCAAGCTCAATCGCGCCACCAAAGAGCAGCAATTTCTCGGTCAGCGTCGTCTTGCCCGCATCAGGATGCGAGATAATGGCGAAGGTCCGGCGTTTTTCGATGATGTCTGTTAACATGATTGGGCCGTTTTAACCTTTAAGAACACGAAGGTCACCAAGTTTTTCAATCCTTCAGTTCGTTTGCCTGAATTTTTCAGGGAAAAATAAGATATTGATTTTAAACAATTCTCCATCAGTTCGTTTTTTCCTCCTGCGCCTTTTTTACCAAAGACAGCTTTTGTTCCAATCCCGTTTGGGAGCGGTAAAACTGCTCGATCCTGAGGCGAAAGGCCTGGTTCAGACACAAAGCCAGCCTGAGATTATTCCATTCCGGCGTGTATGTGCCGTGTTTTAGAGCATTCAGCGAGGAACGCCACTTGCCTGAAGGTGTTTTCGGACCTGTTGATTTTTCCCAGGGCTTGGTTTTTCTGATGTTTTCCGCCTGTTTGCGCCGCCGCTCTTCCGTCCAGCCATTGCTCATGTTTTTACTCCTACACAGTAAACTCAAAAGAGCATAGTATAGGATATTATTCCTTGTTTGTCAAGAAGGAAAGTGCGTCATCGCCCTAGGATTTACTTTGCAAATCCAGGGAATGACGATGTGGCGCTTTATCAAAAAACCTTCCCCTCAAACGGGTTGCGGCGCTGGCGGTCCTCGACTTCGATCACCCAGATATCCGGGTCGCGCTCCAAAGCGCGGTTAATATAGGAATCGGCTTCGAATTCATCAACAGTGTTGTCACCAAATACACTCATCCAGCCCAAATCACCGGCGATGTCGCGCTGCTGCACCAGCACCATACAGCCTTCCTCGAGAGCGTTAATTTTAAGCACAATCAACCCGGCGGCATAAGCGCCACGATTTATGACATAGGCGGGAATGGCTTGCGCTGATAATTTACGCATTTGCGCATCGACCAAAAGAGCTGTTTGTAAACGATCGTCTTCCGCTTCCACTTTTCTATCACCACATTGTCATTCCCTGGATTTGCATAGCAAATCCTAGGGGAATCCATTGCAATCTTATGGATCGCCCTAGAATTTGCATGAGTGCAAATTCGGGCGATGACGCCTTATCCCTATTCGCAGACTTTATCATATAAATCGTTCCATTCCTGATTATCCTGCTCGATTAATTTTATCTTTGCCTTCCGTGCATATTTCTTTAGACGCTTTTCCCGATGAATAGCCGATTCAGGGTTTTCAAACATCTCATAATACACAAGCCTATCTACATCGTACTTCTTGGTAAAACCTTCAAGAACACCGTTCTTATGCTCCCAAATGCGCTTCGGCAGGTTTGAAGTAACACCGATATAAAGCGTACCGTTAAAACCGCTTGCCAATATATAAACAAAGAATTTTTTGTTCATAAACCCTTTATATGGATCGCCCTAGAATTTGTATATCAACAAATTCAGGCGATGACAGTTGTTTGGTTAATGTAAGTGCTCGGCATGGACCCAGCGCTCGACGGTCAGAGAGGCGTCAACCGGCAAATCTTCCGGGTGGTGAAAACTATAAACGCGAACAGCAGCTGCCAGCGCTGTTTTCTCACCCTCATGTTTCATGCCTTTATAGGCGCGCATCACGGCCCCCTGGCATTTACAGCGCTCGGGATCATTGGCACCATCAAAAGTGATGTTCTTACAGGACATAGCTCAGGTTTTCTTCTTTTTAATTTTTTTGCCGTAAAGCTCGAGACGATGATCGACCAGGTCATAGCCCAAATCAAAGGCGATTTTTTCCTTTAGCTTTTCCAGCTCCTCGTTTTGAAATTCAACCACTTTGCCGGTTTCAAGATCAACCAGATGATGGTGGTGATCCGAATTCAGCTCATAACGGGAATAGCCTTCCTGAAATTCATGGCGGATGACAAGGTCAAGCTCACCCAGCAAACTCAAGGTCCGGTAGACCGTCGCAATAGAGATAGACTCGTCCATCTTTTTGGCACGCTCGTAAACGGCTTCGACTGAGGGGTGGTCCTGTGCACTGCCCAGGACTTTTAGAATAACCCGGCGCTGACCTGTCATCTTCAGGCCCGCCTCAACGCAGCGCTCCTCCAGTTCGGACATAATGGTCCCCTTTTCAAAATAAATTAGAAAATACTGGGGAGGATCATAGCGCTACTCGCCGGCATGAGCAAGTTCGCTATCGGAAAGGGTGGAAGCCACGCGCACAGCCGGAAAGCGTATAAAAACCCGCGTGCCCTTGCCAACATCAGATTCAAGCACGAGCGCACCCTCATGAAGCTCCGCCAGGGCCTTGGCAATCGGCAAGCCCAGCCCGGTCCCTTGCGAGGCAGCCGTACTACTTTCAGCACTATCAGACACCTGGCCAAACGGCTCCAGGGCCTGCCCAATCTTTTCTTTTGGAATACCAACCCCTTCGTCAAAAACGCCAATCTCCATACAGCCGTCATCAAGCATGGCAGCCTTTACTTCTATTTTGCCTCCAGGCTCGGAAAACTTGACCGCATTGGTGATGAGGTTGATTAAAATCTGGCGGATCAAACGCGGATCGGCATAAAGATGTGGCAACCCTTCTTCAATAGATTCCTTAATGACCAGGTTCTTACTGAAAGCCCTGGAAGCTATCATCCGTGTGACCGATACAACCAGACTGCGCATATCAACATCATCTTCATCAAGGTCGATGCGACCGGATTCAATTTTGGACATATCAAGCACTTCATTGATGATCTCGAGCAGATGCCTGGCGCTTGAGTGGATATCATCCATATACTCGCTGTATTTGTCGTGCCCCAGCGCGCCAAAAGTTTCTTTGAGGATCATCTCGGAAAAACCGATAATCGCGTTGAGCGGTGTCCGCAGCTCATGGCTCATATTGGCAAGGAAGGTGGATTTGGCCATATTGGCAGCGTCCGCCTGCTCCTTCGCCATCAGCAAGGATTGCTCCATTTGTTTGCGCAGCGTGATGTCCATCACGGTTGTAACCTGAAAGCTGCGCTTTTGACTAAGCTCCAGCGTTGCGGTGGTAAAAAGCGTATTGGCAACGCTGCTGTCCTTGCGGATTATTTTCATTTCACCGGAGTTGCGCCCGCTCTCTTTTATAAACTCATCGTAACTTTCGGTGACCGCCTCTCTTTCGTCCGGCGTCACCAGGCCCGTAATATCGGCATTGATCAGCTCGTCACGCGACCAGCCATACATACGAATAAAGCTGTCATTGACCCGCACAATCTGGCGCTTGTCATCGGTCACGACGATGCCGACCTCGCTCACTTCAAAGATAGAGGTCAGCAGGGATATAGCATCATCGCGCTCGCGCTGTAATATCGAATGATCCGACACATCGGATTGGCCAATCACATCAAGAAAGCTGACATAGCCTTCGTCGTCCTGAATGGGGCTGACCCAGAATCCGTTCACACGCACACCGCCGGGAACAGTCGGCAAAGCCTGAATGGTGACCGGCTTTTTTCTCTTAACGCAAACTTCAAAGGACTGATGAAAATGCCGGGCGTTTTCGCTGTCCATAAACTGATCGATGGTGTGGCCGATCAGCTGTTCAGACGTTTTGCCAAAATAATCAAGCGCTCGGTTGTTGGATTCAATAACGATGAAGCGACCATCTTTTTCCGCCCTGACAACAAAGCGGGGAATGGGCATGATTTTAAAAAGCGCAGTGTGATCGAGTGTGCTTTCAGGCATATCAGTACCGGAGCCAGACTTATTCTTTTGTGGTTTGGACATAGCGCTCAAGGGGGCTGACCTCATGATGTTGCAAGACCGTATCCGGTTCCGTACCCGCCTCTTTCAGATCCTGATTGAGGTTTTCAAGAAGCTCTTCCACCTTGTCTCCCGGTACCGGTTCGGCCACACAACAAGACAACGTCAAAGTTGAAGGCCCGCCTTCAATAGTAAAAGTAATATCTTCCGCTTCTAAATCCGCGCGCACGCGCTCGAGCGCCGCAATCCCGCCATTTATATCGGATTGCTTGAGAGACAGAACAAATTTATCTTGCTCATAAACATAAGCGTCATCAAAAGTCCGCATGCTTTTCTTGATAAGATCGGAAACAAGCTTGACGTGGTTTTGAATCTGCCCTTCGCCCAGAGCAGATAAAATCTTCTCATAGTGATCGATGCGGATGATGGCGACTGTAAACTGCTTGCCCTGACGGGCAAAACGCTCAAGCTCTTTTTCAAGGTCCTTACCCAAAACGGATTTGGTGCGCAAGCCGGTCAAAGAATCCAGCCCACCATCTTCAAGCAAGAAATCCCGTTCAAACCGGCCGAGGTGATTAAGGAATTCTTCAAACAACGTGGCGAAGCTATCAAAAAGCCTGGCTTCGGGTTTTTGTCCCGATGCACCCACCGAGGACACAAGCTCGGCACCCGCCTTGTGTAGATCATCATGAATTTTGCGCAGGCCCACAAGAACCTCCGGCCCGACGGTTCCTTCTTCCTCGATGTCGCGCTGCCATTGAATAAAGGATTGTGGCGCAGGAACACTGCCGCTGCCGCCGGTAATTTCAGGATAAAAAGCCTGGCGTACGATCTCGCCAAACCACGCCGTGTGCTCTTCCTGCACGGGCGCAATGGCCTGTAATTTCTCACTGAGTTCGTATTCCAAAGGCATGGTATAGCCCTTTGTTTTTAAGCCTGATCCTAGAATACAGGCTAATCCTATTGAATTCGTTAAGAAAGTTTAGGCTCCCAGCCACTCTTTTTCAAGTTTATCGAGGTTTTGTTCTTGAATAGCCTGGCGGATTTCACGCATCAGGCGGTTAAACGTGGCCACATTATGCTGCGCCAGGATCTGAATACCGAGGATTTCATTGGCTTTGAGCAGATGATAGATATAAGCCTTTGAAAAATCACGAGAAGCCGGGATATCCATGGTTTCGTCCAGCGGGGTCGGATCATCGCGATAACGGGCGTTTTTGATGTTGATCGTCTCTTTGGCCTCCCCTTTGATATAGGCCATGCCGTGGCGGGCCAGCCGCGTCGGAATCACGCAATCAAAGGTATCAATCCCAAGCCGGACAAAGGTAAACACATCTTTGATGCGGCCAATACCGAGAAAATGAACGGGCCTTTCGGGGTGAATATGTGGCGCGGACCATTCGATAATGCCGCGCATTTCTTCATCTGTGCCGCCGAGACAACCACCAATCGCCGTACCAAAGAACGGTCTGTCTTTGGTATAGGCCGCGCTCTCTGTACGCAGCTCTTCATGAACGCCGCCCTGCACAATGCCGTAGATCGCTTGCGCGCCGTTGTCCTTTTCCGCAAAGGCAGCCAGACAACGATCGCCCCAGCGCATGCTCATTTCCATCGATTTGGCGGTATAATCTTTGGTGTCGTGATAAGCGGTGCATTCATCGAATTGCATCAGCAAATCCGCGCCGAGTTTGCGCTGTATCTCCATCGAGCTTTCGGGGGTGAGCTTTATCTTTGCGCCGTCAATATAAGAGCGGAACACCGCGCCCTCTTCGGTAATTTTGAGCAGGCTTTTATTTTCATGCGCTTTGTTGCGGCCCTTGACCTCATCGGCGCAGGAGCCATGGCCCATCGAAAAAACCTGAAACCCGCCGGAGTCTGTGAGCAGCGGCCCATCCCATTGCATGAATTTGTGAAGCCCGCCCATTTTTTCCACGAGGTCCGCGCCGGGCTGGAGCATCAAATGATAAGTGTTGGAGAGAATAATATCGGTTTGCGCCTCAACGAGCTGCGCCGGGGACAGGGCCTTGACGGTTGCCTTGGTGCCGCAGAAAATATAATTCGGCGTTTCAATTGTGCCGTGCGGGGTTTTAAGCTTACCCAGCCGCGCCGCGCTCTTTGCATCGCGCGCGGTAATGTCGAATGAGAAGTTTGGGTATTTCAACATCCGGCCTTTATGCCAGAGGATACGGTTTTTACCAAGGGGGTATTAGCCTGTGACAATGCTGCTTTATACGGTAGGCACCTCAGCCTGCTGACCCTAAGAGACCTACAACTGGGCGGCCAGAACTTCCTCGCGGGTTTCTAAAACTTGCACAAGGCAATCAGCCCCAAGGGACTTGGCTTTCTGTATAGCAAGATTATGTGCTCCTGCGTTTGCGTTAAAAGTTAGAAACAAGATACTGGTCCCGGTGTCACCAGGCATTTCTGTTACAAGTTCACGAATGGTTCTTTCAATTAATTTTGGCACCCCTCCATGACCTTGCAGGGCCGCCAATCTACACCATTGAAGCCCCCTCTCGACATCATGTTCAAGATATGTAGCGGCCAAGTAACATTGCGCCGGAGCATATCCGTTATTTGCAGATTGCGTGATCAAGTCTATTCCTATTCCAGTATCTTCAGTAACCCCATAACCATGCATGTACATAAAACCAAGTTCACACTGAGCCATAGGATGGTTATTGTGAGCGGCGAGCCCATAACACTCAACCGCCTTTGGGTAGTCATGGCCGCCAGCCATCCCAGCAGAAGGAGCTCTATACATAAGGCCCAAATCACAATAGGCTTTGGCATTTCCTTGCTCTGCAGATTGTTTGAATAAACTATATGCTAATTCGTAATCGTCTTTGACAAACACACCATCTCCACCATGGACAAACACATCACTTCTATTCTCCCAATAAATTTTGCCAAGAACCATCTGCCCGGTGGGATCATTCATTTCAACGGCCTGGTCTGCAAACTTCTTAGCCAAATCACTGGTTTCCGGGAGAGGACGGCCAGTCCCGATCCCCAAATGGTAACACAGGGCAAGATAGCCAAAAACTTTGGGCTCTTTTACTTCATCGGCAAGGCCTTCATCCCAAACTTCTAAAAACCTTAAATCCTTACGGCTTTGTCTCGCCTCTTTTGCTGGTGGAACTCTACCGGAAAAATGGATGGAGGCAATGTGGTCTATTCTTTCAAAGACCTCTCCCAAATTCATGCTGGTATCTTGATCGGTCATATCCATATTACTTTTTCCTGTGCATTCAAAAAGGATGCAGCCACCCCATAGAGGCAGGACAATAGCGCAGCTTTATTGTTACGTCAAATATTTTCTGGAAATTTGATTTCTACGCCGCTTTGGCAGCCAGGGCCTTTTCGACCTGTGTTTTAACCGGGCGCAAAACCGGGTTGAGCTTGGTGGGCGCTGTCGAGGTTAAAAACGCATCGAAACCGCCTTTGTGTTCGACGGTGCGCAGACCGGCAACGCTAACGCGCAGCTTGATCCAGCGTTTCAGAGATTCGCTATACAGGCTCGTATCCTGCACATTGGGCAGAAAACGGCGGCGGGTTCTGTTCTTGGCGTGCGAGACATTATTGCCCGACATCACGCCTTTTCCGGTAATCATACAACGACGACTCATAGCGCCTTATCCTTATAAAATGCGTTTATTCAAATCTGAAGCGGAAGATAGGCGAAATGACCCCGGAAAGTCAAGAAGTACTGCTAATATTTATCCATGATGTCGTAGAGACCTTTTGAGAGCCTGTTGGTCCTCATGATACCCGTATGCAGATGGCCAAGTGATTTCTGATATTCCTTGGTGCTATATTCCAGATCTTTGACAGTATCACGCAGCGTTCTGAGGGTTTCCCTGTATTCTGCGCAGACCTGTCTGCTAACCAGAGATGCCTTCTCCAATTCTTCCAGAGCCCTTTTCAGCCTCGCCTGGCTGTCATTATCATTAATCGCTTTTAACGCGACGACCTTGCCCATGTTCTTAACCCCATTATCATTATCGTTTTAACAATTCTTAACATAATGTTAACATGAGTTTTACATATTTACAAACAATAAAAGGGATAGGGCGCAATCCTGGGTGGCAAGAAAGGGCTCAAGAAATTAACTTAAATGTTTTAAATCAGTGGGTTATTGCCCAAAAGAAATGTGGCAAATAAAATCGCCAGAAATAAAATATGCGCCCCGAAATGGGTAAAAATCGCCAAACGCAGCTTCTTATGATCGACCTTGGCCGAGGCTTTTTCCGGCCCTACCCATAGGTTTTTCAACGCACTGCCGCCTAGATCCTTGACCGGACCACCCAGCGTGACCCCGAGATGCCAGGCCAGAGCGCTCAGGGCAAAACCACCCTGAGCATAAGGGGCAGCCCTGTCCTTGTTTTTTGTGGCTTTGAACAGTTCAACCGCGCGTTTTAGGACCGCGTCATAACCCACAACGGACAGCATAAACCCCGATAGAAGAGCTGGCACAATCCCCATAAGCCTTTCTAAAACCAGGGAAATCTCTCCAAAACCCTTGGTGAACCCATCCTTGCCAAACCGCCAGCTCAGCGCTGCGATACAGGCATAGGCAAAAGCCAGCTCCAGACCGCCAATCAAATACCAGAAAACCGGGGCCACCAACCCCTTATCGAAGCTGCGCGCGAGATAGCCCATCCCCACCCTTGTAATACCGAAATCATCAACGCTGTTGAGATTGACCCGGGTTGAGCGTGAAATCGCGTAATAGGCTCCCTTACCCATCTCTTTTTTCTCCAGCGCGAAATACAACTTTAGTATAGCGTACCACACGCTGCCGGATGTAATTGCGCCAGAAAGCAGAAAAACCTCGGTAAAACCTCGGTAATTGTAATTTAAGACAAGGTTTTCACAAATTTTAGCTATAAAGAGACAAAAAACCAGCGCAAAAGCGCTCAAAAGGAAGCCACGGAACATTAAGTCTGGCTTTGATCGGTGTAAACGGTCCATTTTATCGCCTAACCTACCAAAAACACCGTCTATCATACCCCAAATCAGTGGGTTGGCATTGCCAAACAAAGGGCCGGTCACCATCCCCACGATCATCGAGAGAAAAATGGCCGCAACCGCGATGGGGATACGGTCAGGATCAAATATCAGCGTATGTAGTTCGGTGTAAAATTCCGGCATAAGTACAGTTTTTTCAATCAGTTAAGGCTTTTCCAGCCAATCCATACAGGAAAATACAGGGGGTATTATGCTGCAAGCGCGAGATTCTTTAATCATTTCCCTTTATAATAAACTATATAGGGATAGGTATACGCAATAAAGGACGAACATAGTGCTCTACCAACTTTATGAATTACAACATGCTATGCTGACACCGCTGCGCTACCAGGCGGAGTTCTCACGCATGATTTTAAAAAATCCATGGAACCCGCTGTCCTATACCCAGCTGGGCAGAACTCTGGGCGCCAGCGCGGAAATGGTCGAGCGTGTTACCCGCCGCTTCGGCAAACCGGACTTTGAACTGCCCGAAACAACCATTGACGGTCGCAAGGTCAGTGTCACGGAAAAGGTCATTGTCGAGAAACCGTTTTGCCGCCTGCTGAATTTCCAGCGCAGCACAAAACGTAATGATCCTAATGTACTGATCGTCGCGCCGATGTCGGGTCATTATGCGACGCTGCTGCGCGGCACGGTTGAAGCTTTGCTACCCCATCACAATGTCTATATCACCGACTGGACGGACACGCGCCAGGTACCGGCGCAAGAAGGAACCTTTAATCTCGATAGCTACATCACCTATTTGCGTGAATTCCTGAGCCTGCTGGGACCGGAAACGCACCTCATTGCCGTGTGCCAGCCTGCTGTTCCCGTGTTGGCAACCGTTTCCGTCATGGCGACTGAAGATGACCCGAACCAGCCGCTTTCCATGACATTAATGGGCGGGCCAATTGACACCCGCGTTTCCAAAACCGAAGTGACGGAGCTTGCGGAAACACGTCCCCTGAAATGGTTTGAACAAACGGTCGTGCATAATGTTCCCGCTTATTACCCCGGGGCCTTTCGCAAGGTCTACCCGGGCTTTGTGCAGCTAACCGGGTTTATGTCGATGAATCTCGACCGCCATGTAGGTTCGCATATGAAGTTCTTCCATCACCTCGTCAGCGGCGATGGCGATTCCGCCGAAGGGCACAGGAAATTTTACGATGAATATCTCTCAGTGATGGACATTCCGGCTGAGTTTTATCTGCAAACCGTGGAAACGGTCTTCCAGCGTCACCTTTTGCCGCGTAATAAAATGAAATGGCGCGACCCGACCAGTGATCAGCTCGTCGATGTCCGGCCACAGGATATTGAGCGCACAGCCCTGCTTACCATCGAGGGTGAGCTGGATGATATCTCGGCGCGCGGACAGACAACGGCGGCGCATGAGCTATGTCACTCCCTGTCCCAGAACAAGCAATACCATCATTTTCAATTAAAAACCGGGCATTACGGAATCTTTAATGGCCGCAAATGGCGCGAGGAAATCATGCCGCGCATTCGTCACTTCATCCGCGACATAGATAAAGACAAAGACCCGGTCCCGAAAAAGGACCTTGCCAAAGTGCCCGACCTGAAGCCCGACCTTTATGTGCGTGACAAGCATGGTGTTGTGGCCACACGGCGCTGGCTCAAGGAGCACCGGCCGGAAAACTACCATTACAAAACCAAAGAGCCCATGTAGGACAAAACGCCGCCTTGAATAATTTACAAAACCCCTTCATGCTTATGGTGCAGGGGTTTTTTCATGTCACGTCCCTGCTTTTCCTGCGAAAGCAGGAATCTTTAACGCCAAACCTGCAAGATCCCCGCTTCCGCGGGGAAGACAGCAATGGAAATGCCGGAACTGGATCACTATATAAAAGTAAAACACAGCAAGCGCGCACGGCGTGTCGGCCTGCGTTTTGACGTCCAGGACCGCGTGGTCTATCTGGTGGTGCCAAAGCGCGCCAGCATGAAAACCGCCTATAAATTTGCACAGGAGCATGAATCCTGGATCCGCGAGAAAATCGACACCCTGCCACCGCTGGTTCCCTATGAGCATGGAAGGATAATTCCGCTGCTCGGGGAGAATATGACTCTGGATATTACTTATGATCCCACTTTAAAAAGAACGGATATCAAGCTGATAGAACATAGTATTTTTGTAAAAACCAACAAGGAAGATCCCTCTTCCCGGATTGAGCAGTTTTTTATTAAACTGGCGCGGGAAAGGCTCTCAAAGCTGGCGCATGAAAAAGCCGCTTCAATTGACAAGAAAATCCGGGATATCCAGATCCGCGACACCAAAAGCCGTTGGGGCAGTTGCGGCGAGGAAGGCCAGATTTCGCTGTCCTGGCGGCTGATCTTTGCGCCCTATCTGGCGATGGATTATGTGGTGGCGCATGAAGTCGCGCATCTGGTGCATCTCAACCATTCCAAGGCGTTCTGGAATGTATGCCGCAATTTATCGGATGATTTCCTGGAGGGCGAATACTGGATGCAAAACCACGGGCAGGAGCTTATGCGATATGGGAAGAATTAGGCCTTAGGTGTTTCAGGGCCTTTATAACCCCATAGCGCCCATTTTTCCTCATTACGCGGAGTTCCGTGCATACCCCTCACAATCCTAATATCACTAACGGGTTGAACCGAAGCGTTTGGATACCTTTTTAAATACCCTGAGACTTGCTCAATGCTTTCTTCAACCAATGTATAAGGAACAGCTTTTCCATTGTTATTTAATGCAAGATTAAAACCGGAATCACGAAAAACTTTTGCTCCCACTTGTTTGTCTTCTCTTGAAAACAGCAGAAACCCCGGGGTTAAAACCTGCTCTGCTCCAGAAGTTCTGGAGTGCTCCCTTTTCCTGCCCATTGGAATTTTCTGCCGTGTGAATTTTGTATTCATTTTTTACTCCTATCAAAAAAACGTTCATAGCACAGCCTTAAATCTTATGTCAATATAAAATCCAGCGCGCCCTGCAGGATATGCTGCGCAGCGAGCTTATCGATCACCTGTTTTCTCTTTGTTCTGGACATATCCACAGATTCAACCAAAAAACCTTCCACTGTTTCTGTGGATAACCGTTCGTCCCACAGGGCTATCCACGGGTTATCCCCGAAGATATCCGCATGATTTTCCATCTCCAGCGCAAAATCACGCACCGACTGGCATCGCGGGCCTTCGCTGCCATCCATATTCACCGGATAGCCCAGCACAAAGCCGCCAATCTCGTATTCCTCGATGACCTCGTGCAACACCTCAATATCTTTGGTGAATTTGGTCCTTCGAACCGTTTTAAGCGGCGTTGCAATCGAATGCGCCGGGTCGGACACGGCAAGACCTATGGTTTTGCTGCCCGGGTCCATACCCAGCAGGCGGATATTTTGGGGGATTTGGTCAATAATATCTTTTAATAATCCAATTGGCATTTGATGTATTTAACGCGAAGACACGAAGACACGAAGGAATAATTTAAAAAAGTCTTTGCGCCTTTGTGCCTTCACGGTTAAAAAGCCTTGTCTATAAAGGATTTTATTATGTCGATGGATAAAGAAACAGTCAGAAAAGTGGCCGGTCTCGCCCGCATCCAGATGGATGATGCGGAGCTGGAGACGATGGCACCGCAGCTCAGCAAGATTATCGACTGGATCGAACAGCTTGCTGAAGTCGATACCGACAATGTCGAGCCGCTGGCCAATGTGGTGAATATCAATCTCGCCTTGCGCGAGGATAAAATCACCGATGGCGATTGCGCCGATAAGGTGCTGGCCAATGCGCCGGAAGACGTGCAGGGCTTTTTCGTTGTCAGCAAGGTTGTGGAGTAGAGATGAGCGACCTCACACATATGAGCATAGCCGGTGCGTTGAAGGGCCTTGAGAGCAAGGACTTTACAGCCGTAGAGCTTGCACAGGCACATATAGATGCGGTTGAAGCAGCGAAAGATTTGAATGCCTTTGTGACTGAGACACCGGAGATCGCCCTAAAGCAAGCCGCAGAATCTGACAAGCGCCGCGCCGATAGCAAAGCCGGAGCACTGGACGGTATTCCGCTCGCGATCAAAGATTTATTCTGCACCGAAGGCGTACAGACCACAGCCAGCAGCCACATTTTAGAGGGTTTTGTCCCGCAATATGAATCGACCGTCACGGCCAACTTATTTCGTGAAGGCGCAGTGATGCTTGGCAAGGCAAGCCTCGATGAATTCGCCATGGGCTCGGGCAACACCCATAGCTATTTCGGCAATGTCATCAATCCGTGGAAGGGCGAAGACGGCAAGCCCCTCGTCCCCGGCGGCTCTTCCGGCGGCTCGGCGGCGATTGTGGCCGCGCGCGCAGCAATGGGCGCAACGGGAACCGACACCGGCGGCTCGATCCGCCAGCCCGCCAGCTTTTGTGGTATTACGGGTGTTAAACCGACTTATGGGCGCTGTTCACGCTGGGGGGTGATCGCTTTTGCATCTTCGCTGGACCAGCCCGGTGTTCTCGCCCGCAGCACTGAAGATTGCGCCTTACTTCTTCAATCCATGGCCGGGCATGACCCCAAAGACAGCACATCAGCGCAAAAAGATGTGCCGGATTTTGCCGCCGCTATCACGGGTGACATTAAAGGCTTCAAGATTGGTATCCCGAAGGAATACCGTATGGATGGCATGCCGGATGAAATTGAAAAACTGTGGCAGCAGGGCGTGGAATGGATCAAAGACGCGGGCGCGGACATTGTCGATATCTCCCTGCCCCACACGAAATATGCACTGGCGACGTATTATATTATAGCCCCGGCGGAAGCGTCTTCCAATCTGGCGCGTTATGACGGCGTACGCTACGGACTGCGCGAGGAAGGCGAAGATTTACGCGCGATGTACGAAAAAACGAGGGCCGCGGGATTTGGCGATGAGGTCAAGCGCCGGATCATGATCGGCACCTATGTGCTTTCGGCCGGGTATTACGATGCGTATTACATCAAGGCACAAAAAGTTCGCCGCCTGATCTCGGAAGACTTTACAAAGGCTTTTGAACAATGCGATGCGCTCCTGACTCCAACGGCACCATCTGCCGCTTTTGCCATTGGCGAAAATGAAGACGACCCGATTAAGATGTATCTCAATGATGTGTTTACAGTTCCAGCTTCGCTGGCCGGGCTGCCCGGTATGTCGGTTCCCGCCGGATTGAATGCTGATGGTCTACCTTTGGGTCTGCAGGTGATTGGACGCCCCTGGGATGAAGAAACCGTCTTCAAAGTCGGCGGCGTTCTGGAAGAAAAAGCCGCTTTCACCGCCCTGCCCCAGTCGGTCATCCGGAAAGCAGCATAAAAATATTTTATCTGATATAATGGCATGATGAAGAACTTCGCTGTGCTTTTTATTGCCCTCACTCTGATCTCCCTGACGCCCGCCATGGCGCAAGACGTGTTCATTACAAATGATAAGGACGCAACACAGGCGGAGCAAATACCCATAGATCCAAATGGTAAGACCCCCGTCAGCAAAGACATTGCAAATCAGTTTTTTGAAGATTGCGTCACAAAGGAAAACGCTATTTTTACCGGAGACTCCCAGGAAATGTTTTGTGCCTGCACCTCAGCAAAAATTACCGAAGAGATGAGCATGGAAGAAATTCGCACCATGTTCGAAGACACGCCCGAGGGCCAGGATATGCGCAATCTGATGCTGATCAGAATCTATACCCCTTGCATGGAATTTCCGATCCATGATCTGGTTTACAAAAGCTGTATGGGCGATAAAAACCTCAGATCCGGATTAAAAAAACCACGCAGCACTTGTGAATGCATGGGTAGCGAGATGGCTGCTTTTGTTGTCGAGCGCGCGCCCGCTTCGATTATTCGTGAGCTGCGCCTGAACCCGCAAAACCTTGATCCGATGGGCAGCTTCCTGAACGGAAAGAGCTATAACACCCAGACACTATCGGTGCAGCAAACATGTCTGAGCCGGCATGAATACGGCCGGTAATAACAACTCTGGACAGCCCCGCCCCACCCCGCTATTTTAGCCTTCTTTATAAAACGGAAATAAAATGGCACAGCTAACCAAAGGCAAAACGGGCGAGTGGGAAACGGTAATCGGCATGGAGGTCCATGCGCAGGTCATCGCCGAGTCCAAGCTGTTTTCCGGCGCCTCGACCAAATTCGGGGCAGAGCCAAATTCACAGGTATCCCTTGTCGATGCCGCGATGCCGGGCATGCTCCCGGTGCTAAATGAACATGTCGTCGAGCAAGCCATTAAGACGGGCCTTGGGATCAATTCGCAAGTTAACAAACATTCCGTTTTCGCGCGGAAGAATTATTTCTATCCCGATTTGCCGCAGGGTTATCAAATTTCCCAGTTTGACCAGCCGATTGTCGGTGAAGGTACAATCGAGATTGACCTCAAAGACGGAACCGTCAAAGAAATCGGCATCACCCGTATGCATCTGGAGCAGGACGCGGGGAAATCCCTGCACGACCAACACCCAACCAAGTCTTACGTCGATTTGAACCGCTCGGGCTGCGCGCTGATGGAAATTGTCTCCGAGCCGGACATACGCGGCCCAGAGGAAGCAGCCGCCTATATCTCCAAATTACGCATGATCCTGCGTTATCTTGGCACCTGTGACGGCAATATGGATGAAGGCTCGATGCGCGCCGATGTGAATATCTCTGTGCGTAAGCCGGGGGCTGAGCTGGGGACAAGAGCGGAAATCAAGAATGTGAATTCGGTTAAAGCCGTACAGCAGTCCATTGATTTTGAGGTGCAGCGCCAAATTGAAATCCTCGAAGGCGGCGGCGAAATCAAACAGGAAACCCGCCTGTGGGACCCGGATAAGAATGAAACGCGCTCGATGCGTTCCAAAGAGGAAGCGCATGATTACCGTTATTTCCCCGATCCCGATTTGTTGCCGCTAGAGCTGTCCGATGAGCAGATCGAGCGCATCAGGAAAACCCTGCCGGAACTGCCAGATGAGAAGAAGCACCGCTTCATGGATGAATTCGGTCTGTCGGCCTATGATGCCAGCGTGTTGATCGCCGAGCGCCCGCGCGCCGATTATTATGAAACTGTAGCAAAAGACCGTGATGCCAAGCTGGCCGCCAACTGGGTGATTAACGAGCTGCTCGGCATATTGAACAAGAACGACCAGGATATTGCGGATAGCCCCATCAGCGCTGAAAACCTCGGCGGGATGATTGGGTTGATCAGTGACAATACGATATCGGGCAAAATCGCCAAGGATGTCTTTGCCGAGATGTATAAAAGCGGCAAGGATGCGGGTAGTATTGTCGAAGAAAAAGGCCTGAAACAGGTCACCGATACCGGCGCAATTGAGGCCATTGTCGATGAAGTTCTGGCCGAAAACCCGGATAATGTAGCGGCTTATAAGGGCGGAAAAGATAAATTATTCGGCTTTTTCGTCGGCCAGGTCATGAAAAAATCACAGGGCAAGGCCAACCCGGCCGCGGTCAATGAGCTTTTAAAACAAAAACTTTCTTGATTTTTTCCTGAGCACCCACTATATGTTTTCATAATTTTTACAGCGGTTTATGGGCTATGTCATCAGATACTTCAAATATGGTGGTTTTTCATGGAGAAGCCACATGCGCCATTAACAAGAGATGGCAATTTATTTTTCCTCAAAATTTATGTTGGGGAGCGAACCCATCCTCTGCGACTTTTATGCAGCTTGGAAAGTATCCTGCCCTGATGGGCTGTTTTACAGCATATACCCCTTTCAAGCCTGAAGATCTAAGGGCCATTTTTAGCCGTAAGGAGTTATTGGTCCTTTCGGCACACTCAGGGATGGCAGTAGTTGATGATAAACAACAGTTAGAAATTCCCAAACACCTTAGAGACACTCTGGCAGTAGATTTAAAAGACCCGGAACTATTTATAACAGGTCTAGGGGAAACCTTCCAAGTGTGGAGCCCAGAAAACTGGGGAATATATAAGGACGCCATACTTCAGGAAGAAAAAACAAGACTGGACAGAAAATACGGTTATTGGCTTGAATGGGCAAACGAATAGACCTATACAAAACTCAAATATATAAAGTAAGCTTATCCTCAGGCGACAATCAAACCAGAGAACGCAATCATGACACTCATCAAAGGAGATCACGGGGCTTTAAACGTCACCCAGGAAGCGCGGCATCGTATTCTGGCCGGGCTGGGCTGGGACCCGGCGGGCAAGGCCGGGCTGGGCGGTAAAGTCGGCGCGGCGCTGGAGCGCAAGCAAACCCATCATGATCTCGACTTGTTCTGCTTCACGTTTGACTCGCATAACAATTTTATCAGCGAGGTGTCCGCCGATCATTCGATGAATATCGATCCCAGCGGCAAAATCTATCACAGCGGCGACAACGAAGAAGGCTTTGGCGAGGGCGATGACGAGCAGATATCGGTGGAGCTGAAAGAGCTCGACCCCAATATCTACCACATCCTTTTCACCGTCAAAATCCAGACCGGCCACAGCTTTGGTGAGGTCGCCGCCCCGGCGATGCGCCTGGCCGACGGGTTCAGCAATGATGACTTCCTGAAGGCCTCCATTGACGATGAGGACGGCCAGAATAAGGATATTTTTGTCTTCGCCCATACCTATCGCAGCGGCGGAGAGTGGCGGCTGCACCATGTCGGGGAATATCTGAGCACCGCGGATCACCAAAGCTGGCGCGAAGAGCTCAGCCGGTTTTTGACGGTGAAATGACGCTTTTATGCTGTCAACCCCGTCACCCCTCACCCACTGCGGCTATGGCGCTAACGCGCCGAGCCTCGTTACCCTCTCCCTGTGGGAGAGGGATGCGTAAGCTTAGCGAAGGCAACGCCTGAGCTTAGCTGGAGCTGGGTGAGGGGTATTTCCGATAAGTTGGTATCACTATAAAATATTGATTTACCTGCTGATGGCTGCTAACTCATACTGATCCGGAGACTTGGCCCCGTTTGTGTAGCAAGCAAAACCTTTAATCGAGGCCAAGACGACGAACGATCCGGTCCGGGTTGGCCTGGGCGGCGGACCGCAATAAATAAGGAGACTTGGCCGAGTGGCTGAAGGCGCTCCCCTGCTAAGGGAGTATGGGGTTTATAGCTCCATCGAGGGTTCGAATCCCTCAGTCTCCGCCATTCTTTAAAAATAGCGCTCATATGAAACGGCAAAATGCTCTTCGACTCTCTTGACCATTTGATTGAAAAAAACCTCGATACACGCCTTTCCGGCGGCCTTGCCTTTCTTAAAAACATTGCCCCGGATATAGAAATTGGCCGTCATGGGCTTGAAGGCCAGGCCTATGCCATGGTCGATGAATACGAGACTGTGCCTGAAGATTCACATGAATTCGAAGCGCATAAGCAATATATCGATATCCAGATCCTGCTGCGCGGGGAAGAAACGATCCAGTGGCGCAATATCGACCAAATGGAGCAACATAAGCCTTATGATGAGAAAGACGATTATTGGCTTTTCACGCCAAAGCCAAATGATTCAGGCGTGCAGAACCTGGTTATGAGCGCCGGGCTGGCGGCGGTTTTTTATCCATCCGATGGCCACAAGCCCGGTGTTATACACCACGCGGCGCAAAGCGTTAAAAAAGTAGTTGTGAAAGTTCCAGTTTAGGCACTCAATATATGTTGACATAACGATCGTTGGTGTTGTATGTTGCCTTCCTAATATTAAAAATAATAAGATGGACAAAATGAATTGCAGTGACCCTGACATAAAACCTATAAAGGATGAGGATGCTTTAAAAGCTTATTTTGAAGGCCTTGTTCAACGTAATTTCTCAATCCAATCTTATGATTCAAGAGCGCTTCATTGGCCCGATATACAGATATCTACATATGTAACAGAACTGCTGGCCCGCTTCATTAATACCAGCAACCTGTCTTATCTTACTGAGAAAAACCAGAACAACGAAGAACACCCTATTACCTCCTCAGTACATCTTTTGCAAGAAGCTGAATATAGCTATGCTAGGGGTGACTTCGACAGAGAAAAAGCCGCCCATAAAAGCCATGCAGATTTAATCTTATTTATGGCTGGTCTGTTTCCTGAATACATGGCACGCCTGAAACTGGAAAATTATGCTAACACAGGAAACAACATACTAACTGGAAACAATTTAATTGACCATATGAAGGTAGGAAAGCGCTCATACGCAATACTTGCTGATGATTCCCTAGCGCCAGATACAACACTCCTTTTTGGAAAATTGTCGAATTGCTTTGAAGATTGTGTCGCGGGACTGAGCTTTGTAAAATCGGATATTGAAAGAAATCAAGGCGGGTTCAACCAAGACTCACACGCCCTTTCCGTTTGAACCCTGCATTTTCTTTGATATAGTTTCATTTAATCAAAGATAAGGCTGCTTTCCATTATGACCGATCCCGTATTCGATGCCCCCAAATGCTTTTTGACCAAAAAACGTAGCAACCACATCCCCGTCATTACCGTTTCAGAGAAGAAATACGCAAGCTGGCTCAAAGCCCAGCCCGCCCTTATCAAAAAACAAGTCAGCGAATCCGGCTTTCACCCCAAAGCGGGCCAGACTCTCATCGCGCGTAATGCCAAAGGTGGCGTCGACAAAATCTTTGCCGGGGTGCGTGACACGATTTCAGTTTACGATCTAGCCGTCACCGCCGAATCACTTTCAAGGCAGCTGTCGCAGGACTTCCTCAAAAAAACATCTTTTGAAATCAAAGCCGCCGGGCTGGGCAAAGAAGGATTGGTCAACGCTCATATCGGCTGGGGCTGGGCGTGCTATAAATTTGCCGCCTATAAGGACAACAAGAAAGAGCCGCCAAAACTGCTTTGGGCCAAAGGAGTCGAGCGCAAACGCGTTTCTTCTTACGTCGAAAGCGTGTGCATGCTGCGCAGCCTGATCAATACCCCGGCCAATGATCTTGGGCCGGAGGAGTTGGAAAAAGCGGCGCGCAAACTTGCAGGCAAACACAAAGCCACGATTAAAGTCGTCAAGGGCAAGGAGCTGAAAACCGGCTTTCCGATGGTGTTTGCGGTGGGCGATTCCTCACCCAGACGCCCGCGTTTAATCGATATCAAATGGGGGAACCCCAAACACCCGAAAGTGACCATTATCGGCAAGGGTGTGTGCTTTGATACCGGCGGGCTCGATCTCAAACCATCACCGCATATGCGCCTGATGAAAAAAGATATGGGCGGCGCGGCCCATGCGCTGGGCGTTGCCAAGCTGGTGATGGCGCTGAATTTGCCGATCCGGTTGCGGGTTCTGATCCCGGCGGTAGAAAATTCCGTCTCCGGCAAGGCGTTTCGCCCCGGCGATGTCTTCACCAGCCGCAAAGGCATTACAATTGAAAACACCAATACCGATGCCGAAGGGCGGCTGATCCTGACCGATGCGCTGACACTGGCCAGCGAGGAAAAGCCGGATTTAATTATCGACTACGCCACCCTGACCGGCTCGGCGCGGGCGGCGCTCGGCCCCGATGTGCCGGCGTTTTTCAGCAACAACGACAAGCTGGCCGATACGCTGCAAAAGCTCTCGATCAAGGCCGAAGATCCGCTCTGGGCGATGCCGCTCTGGCAGCCCTATAAAAAATACATCGAAAGCCCGATCGCCGATCTACTCAACAGCGCCGGGGTTCCGGGTGATTTAATTTTCAGCGCATTATTCCTGCAGCAGTTTCTGGTCGGCAAGCCGGACTGGCTGCATCTCGATGTTTATGCCTGGGAACAAATGGGGCGACCCGGACGACCCAAAGGTGCCAGCGATACCGGCATGCGCGCGATCTTCGCTCTGCTCGAGGAGCGGTATGGCAAGTGAGATATACAGCGTCATAACGCCTGTCACCGATTTGCTGGACAATCCCGATAACGGCTTAAAAATCGGCGCACGCGACTCCCAATTGTTATTCGGTGAGAGCGTTGAAATCCTTCAAGAGCCAGAGAGGAGAGAAGGTTTTAGTTATATAAAATCAAAAACAGATGGGTACCAAGGGTTTGTACAAACGCCTCACCTGTCACTTTCTAAAACAGATCCCACCCATTTCATCGACAGGACTTGGGCGCATATTTACCCGGAACCTTCCTTTAAGACACGGCCCGTTATGGGTCTTGGATTTATGTCACGCCTGACAGCCGGAAAAAACGAAAATGGGTTTGCCGAGATTTCTGGCCATGGCTGGGTTTTTGAAGATCATATAAACCCCCTCTCCAGCCTCACAACTGAAACTGATTGTGTTGAAACCGCGCTCACCTTTCTCAGCTGCCCTTATCTCTATGGAGGTCGCAGCGCGCAGGGTCTTGATTGCTCGGCACTGGTGCAGCTATCCCTTTTAAGGTCCGGCATCCCCTGCCCGCGTGACAGCGACCAGCAAATTGATCTTGGAGAATCTGTAGAGAAAAACGACATAAAACGCGGCGATCTCGTTTTTTTCAAAGGCCATGTTGGAATCATGACGGACCCTGAAAACATCCTCAACGCAACGTCAAGAACCATGGATGTACGAATTGAAAAACTGAACGATCTTGAAAATCTCTATAGCGGGATTACCGGTTTGCGCCGACTCATTTGACTATGGGGGCCTGATCATTCCACCGGGAAAAGCGGCACAGATTCCGGCGGAGAAGACGGCTCCTGCTGTGGCGTTAGCTGGCGAACACTCATCAAATCACCCTTACCGCCCCCGTCTCCTGAGGCCTCTCCTTCACCCACCGGTTTCGGCAGTCCGTATTCGGGGTAATACACATCGTCTTCGGTTTCAAACTCCCGGCGCTTCAGTTCAATTTCAGGCGCATGACGATCGGCATTCATACGCGGCTGGCCGGGGCTGAATTCCTCTAGGTAATATTCTTCGGGTTGTTTGATATCGGGATTGTTATGCGCTGGCAACGGCATAGCCGTGGCGGGAATGCCGGTAAAATCAACTTCGATCAGCTCTGGATAGACAAACAGAGCATCCGAAAGATAGTCCCATGCAACCCCCGGTCCACCCAACAAAGTAATGGCCTCAATATCAGGTTCAACTTCAACGCTTTTACGGCGGTTGCCCGGCGCAAGGCAATTAACCACCAGTGTATCTTCGGATTTTCCGATCTTGACCGTCTGCGGCGGCCTGAATTTATACTTTAAACCACCCACATAAACGTAACAAACCGAGTTATGCGCCCCCGGCGTAACAACAGTAATATCCTGATCCGTCCGCTCTATGATATAGGCGCAGGACGTCAAAAGCAGAACAAGTGATAAAAATGATAAACGAACAGGCATAGGATTATGAACGGCCTTGGGAGGGAAATTAAGTACCTGCATTTAATTTACCGGAAAACCGGGGCCCAGGCAATATAAAGTGGGTTTTAACCACTAAGCGACAGATTTACTTGATTTCTTCTTATCATCGTTATTGGCTTCTTTGGTGACTTTGAAGTCCAGCGCACTGCCCTTGGCAGAAACGGAGACGCTGGCGCCATCAGAAATATCGCCCTGCAGAATCATTTCAGCCAGCTTGTTTTGCAGGTGATTCTGTATGACGCGCTTTAAAGGCCGCGCACCATAGGCCGGATCGTACCCCTGATCCGCCAGCCAGGTTTTGGCTTTGTCATCAAGCTTGAGATTGACATGACGATCCGCCAGTAATTTATGCAGATAACCAAGCTGAATATCGACAATCCCCGCCATTTGCTCACGGTTCAAGCGGCGGAACAGCAAGATATCATCAAGGCGATTGAGAAATTCCGGCCTGAACGCGGCGCGCACCGCATTCATGACATCTTCACGCACCTCCTCAACATCAGCGCCGTCTTTTTGTGCCACCAGATGCTCCGCGCCGAGATTGGACGTCATAATCAAAACGCAATTGGAAAAATCAACCGTGCGTCCCTGCCCGTCTGTCAGGCGACCATCATCAAGAACCTGAAGCAATACATTGAACACATCGGGGTGGGCTTTTTCGATCTCGTCAAACAAAACAACTTGGTAAGGTCTTCGGCGCACGGATTCGGTCAGCGCCCCACCCTCTTCATAACCGACATAGCCCGGCGGCGCACCGATGAGACGGGCGACAGAATGTTTTTCCATGTATTCGGACATATCCATACGCACCATCGCGCTATCATCATCAAACATAAATTCAGCCAAAGCTTTAGTGAGCTCGGTCTTGCCAACCCCGGTCGGGCCGAGAAATAAAAATGAACCGATGGGGCGACGCGCATCCTGCAACCCCGCGCGCGATCTGCGAATCGCATCAGCGACAGATTTCACCGCTTCGTCCTGACCGACAACGCGCTGCGCAATTTTATCTTCCATCTGCAGAAGCTTTTCGCGCTCACCTTCGAGCATTTTATCAACCGGAATGCCGGTCCATTTGCTGACGATTCCGGCGATGTCATCTTCGGTCACCTCTTCGTTGATCAGATGAGAATCGCTGCCTTCACCTTCGGCGGCCTCTTCGAGTTTTTTCTCCAGCTCGGGAACCAACCCGTATTTAAGCTCACTGGCACGCGCCCAGTTGCCTTCGCGCTCCGCTTGATCCAGCTCCACGCGAGCCTTGTCGAGCTCTTCCGTCACCTTCTGACCTGAATTTAATTTTTCCTTTTCCGCCCTCCATTGTGCGGTGAGGTCGGCGGATCTTGATTCGAGATCACTCAGCTCACCCTCCAGCTTTTTCAAACGCTCTTTCGACGCCTTGTCCGATTCTTTTTTCAACGCCTCACGCTCAATCTTCAACTGAATGATGCGGCGATCAAGCTCGTCGATTTCTTCGGGCTTGGAATCGACCTGCATCCGGAGGCGTGAGGACGCCTCATCCATCAGATCAATTGCTTTATCGGGCAAAAAACGATCGGTGATATAGCGGTTGGATAACGTCGCCGCCGAAACAATCGCCGTGTCGGTAATGCGCACGCCGTGATGCAGCTCGTATTTTTCCTTGAGGCCGCGCAAAATTGAAATGGTGTCCTCGACACTCGGCTCAGCCACAAAAACTGGCTGGAAACGCCGCGCCAGTGCCGCATCTTTTTCAATATGCTTGCGGTATTCATCCAATGTCGTGGCGCCGACCATACGCAGCTCGCCCCTGGCCAAAGCGGGTTTGAGCATATTCCCGGCATCCATAGAGCCTTCGGCCTTGCCGGCGCCGACCAATGTGTGAAGTTCATCAAGAAAGAGAACAATTTCACCGGCGGCCGTTTTGACCTCATCGAGCACGGCCTTGAGACGCTCCTCAAATTCACCGCGAAACTTCGCCCCGGCTAGCAGCGCACCCAGATCGAGCGACATCAGGCGCTTGCCTTTCAGGCTTTCCGGTACGTCGCCATTGACGATACGCAGGGCCAACCCTTCAATGATCGCGGTTTTACCAACCCCTGGCTCCCCGATTAGCACGGGATTATTCTTGGTACGGCGCGAAAGCACCTGCACGGCGCGGCGGATTTCCTCATCACGGCCGATTACAGGGTCTAATTTACCCTCGCGCGCAGCGGCGGTGAGGTCATGGGCGTATTTGTTGAGCGCGTCGAACTGGTCCTCGGCAGTGGCGTTATCAGCAGTGCGTCCCTTGCGAACATCATTGATGGCCTGGTTGAGATCTTTATCGCTGACTTTGGCCCCTTCAAGGGTACCGGCAATATCGGTCTTTTTGGCCATGATCATGGCCTGTAAAATCCGCTCGGCTGTCACGAATCTATCGCCGGATTTCTCCGCTATATTCAAAGCGTTATCCATGATTTTTGCGACGTCACTTGAAAGGCGAAGCTGACCTGCTCCCGGCCCCTCGACAGACGGGAATTTGGCAATCGCCGCTTCCAGATCACCCTTAAGCCGCGCAGCATCACCACCGGCGGACCGAACCAGCTTGACCGTAAGGCCATCTTCGTCTTCGAGCATGACTTTGAGCAGATGCTCAGGCTCCAAAGACTGGTGGTTCAAACGCATCGCCAATGTCTGGGCATGCTGCAGGAAACCCTTTGATTTTTCCGTTAACTTGTCAAAATCCATGAAATATTCCTTTAATATTCATATAGTTATATTTTACCATGAAGACCACCTCAATGTCATTCCTGCGAAAGCAGGAATCTCGTAGATTCAATCACCATACCCCCGCTTTCGCGAGGATGACAGCAGAGGGTAATAAATATGGGTCTTTGGGGCTTTTTGACAAGAAAAAAGGCGGAAAAAATCCGCCTTACATCCTTTTAGCTCGTTAATAGCCGCTAACAGAAAGTCCTACTCAACGGATTCAGTCGTGTCTTCGGAAGCCTCTGTACGTGCCTTGGTTTCAACCTTAGCTTCGCCGCCCAAGATACTGGAAGGTAAGGCCAAATCATCTTCCTTGGAAGAGGTCGCTGGCGTCGCTTCCGACGCTTTGGAATCCCCAGCGTACGTATCCCGGTTATCGCTACGCTCTTTTTGCGCATTTTCAGGCGCCTGGGCAGCCCATTCATTGATCACGCGCTGGTAATGCTCGGCGTGCTGTAAATAGCTCTCAACAAGGACCAGATTGCCACCGCTGGATGCATCTTTGGCCAAAGCCAGGTATTTCTCACACACCTGATGCGCCGTGCCGCGAATACGTACATCCGGTCCGTTGCTGTCAAAAACCTTCATTCGTGGTTGAGAGCTACGACGACCGCCACCGCTGCTGCTACCGCCGCCGCCATTGCCGTTTCCTCTGCCCCGTGGGCGTCTTCCTGCTGTTCCGTTTGTTCCGTGTCTCATTTATGTTCCGTTTTCTTTTTTAAATTTCTTAAAATAACACACGTACAGCATACATCATCTGGAGACTCATAACCAGCCCCGACAACTTGGCAATACAACATGTTGGGTTTTTCATCCCAGTCACAAACTGCATATTGCGTTTGACCGTGTGAACAAGAACAACCTACCGCGAGAGCAATTTCGTTATCAAGGCAGGGACTCAAAAAAAAATTATTTATCCCCACTGGAGATTTCCACAACCCGCGGGTTCCCTGCCGAATCGCGATATACAGCGATTACAGAAAGACCAGATTCTTCCGCGAGTCGCACCACATCATTTTGCTGATCGAAACCAATTTCAAACAGGGCCGTGCCCCCCTCATTGAGCAGGGCATTTAACCCCTTAAAAATATATTCATAGGCTTGCAATCCGGTTTTGCCACCCTCAAGTGCTAGAATCGGATCAAATTTTCTGACCTCGGCATCAAGATTCGCAATGCTTTGATTCGTAATATAGGGCGGATTTGAAACAATCAGATCGAAGGAGTCATCAATTCCTTCCGCCCAGCTGCTCTCTATAAACTGAATCCGATCGAATACTCCGTGCGCCTGCGCATTTTCCTGCGCTACATTTAAGGCCTCTGGTGAAATATCAACGCCGACGCCCCGAGCCTTGGGAAATTCATGCAGCAGCGCGATTAGAATACAGCCCGACCCGGTCCCAAGATCGAGGATGTTCTGCGGCGGATCGTCTTTGAAACGCTTTAACGCCACCTCGATAATGACTTCTGTATCCGGACGCGGATCAAGAACAGCGGGCGTAATTTTAAAATCCAGCCCCCAAAATTCACGCCGGCCCAAAATGCGCGAGACCGGCTCCCCCGCCAGCCGCCTTTGCACAAAAGATTCTATGGTTTGAGATTCAGATTCGGATACTTCCTTATCGGCGCCCGTAATCAAATCGGCATCTGTAATACCCAAAACGGATTTGAGAAGAACCCGCGCATCAAGGTCCGGCGTATCGATGCCTTCGTCTTTTAAACGGCCCCGCATCTCTTGATATAAAGTGTTTAACATGTAAGTTCTTACCATTAAAATAGGGGGCGATCTTTAAAAAACGCATATAAAACAATACGATAAAAAATAACCCTTGCAATATAAAAACAACCATTGTATGTTATGAAAAATTTATGGAGAACAGTATAATGAACGCTACAACACAAAAAGAAAGACAGAGCGCCTCACCACTGGAAGAGGTAAAACTTCACGCTACGCATGTTTTGTTTAGAAACCATGCAAAGCGGCCTGTTACCCAAACCAGTAGCCAGAACACTCAATTTGCTCGTATGCAAGGCTTGCATCTATCAGGATCTGTTTTTTGTTTGAGAGATCATAGCCCTACAACTAATAACACAACAGATGGGGCCAATGAATATGTGGGCTTTATAGTAACTACAATGCATCCAATTCCATCAGCATCGATTGAATCAGCTCTCAATGCAACGAAACATCTAGGAAGAAAGGGTTGGCATAAGACTTCTGAAGACTGGGAGGCTGATCTTACCAGAGAATCTGGATTTACAACAATGGTATTTGAATAAAGAACCTCTTATAATTTAACTCTCCAACTCAGCCAACTTCGACGCATGATCTTCAGCAACCAAATGATCAATAATTTCGTCCAGATCACCGGCCAGCACCTCCTCCAGCTTGTATAGCGTCAGATTAACCCTGTGCTCGCTCACTCTCCCTTGCGGATAATTATAAGTGCGGATACGCTCCGATCGATCCCCCGATCCCACCTGCGATTTGCGGTCTGCCGCGCGCTCGGATTGCAGCCGATGGCGCTCGGCATCATAAAGCCGCGTGCGCAGAATTTTCATCGCCTTGGCACGGTTTTTATGCTGGGAGCGCTCATCCTGCATCTCCACCACCACGCCGGTCGGCATATGGGTGATACGCACGGCACTGTCAGTTTTATTGACATGCTGGCCGCCCGCCCCTTGCGCGCGGTAGGTGTCAACGCGCAAGTCCTTGTCATCGATTTCAATATCGACATCTTCGGCTTCGGGCAAAACCGCAACCGTCGCCGCCGAAGTATGGACACGTCCACCGGATTCCGTTTTGGGAATACGCTGCACCCGGTGCGTACCGGATTCATATTTAAGGCGTGAAAAAACATTGGCGCCGCTAATTTCTGCTGTGATCTCCTTATAGCCGTCAAGATCGCTTTCCGACATCGACATCACTTCCAGCTTCCAGCCCATACGCCCGGCATAGCCCTTATACATGGTGAACAAATCACCGGCGAACAACGCCGCCTCTTCCCCGCCGGTTCCGGCACGGATCTCAAGAATGGCGTTTTTGGCATCGGCTTCATCTTTGGGAATAAGGGCAAAGCGGATCTGTTGCTCCAGCTCCGGCAGGCGCGCATCAATCGCCCGCAATTCTTCCGCAGCAATATCTTTCATCTCCGGATCGTTTAAAAGCTCCTGCAGTTCCTCTTTTTCGCTGCGCGCTTTTCCTGCCTCATCAATGGCTTCGACCACCGGACCAAGCTCAGCATATTCCATCGACATTTTTGTGAATTCATCGCCACTCAGACCGCCCTGCGACATCAGCGCAGCCAGTTCATCATAGCGCGCCCTGATGGACGCCAGTTTTTCGTTCATAGACATGGGAGGCTACTCTAGACCGCTGCTGAGGTTTTGCAAAGCCTCACGGCCCAACGGAATATCGCGGCGGATCTCACCGGGCCTACCCAGCGCAGGCAAAGCCTGACCATCGAGCAAAACCGCCACACCACCCGCATTGCCAAGGGACATCTTAAGGTTGGGGCTATCTGGCACATAATATTGATCGCCCGCCTTGAGCACACGCGATACAATCGCCTTGCCGCTTTCATTTTTGATTTCAACCCAGCTGTTTTGCTGTATCTGCAGGATAAGGCCCTTTTGAACCGGAGGCTCGGCCTTGACCTGAGCGGTGACCTCTTCAGACACGGTAACGGCCATTTGTTGCTGCGTTGGCGCCGGCGGGCCGTAGGGAAGCTCGATAGCCGTACTTTTCTCAATCTCCGCCTTCAATGCAGCCGGGACAGCTGGAATATCGGTGACCATCGATCTGTCATCCTGCTGCAACGCGGCCCAGAAAATAAGAATCCCTACAGCCACAGCAAAAGATGCCAAAATAATCCAGAGCGCGGGTAATTTGCTTTCCGATGCCGCCACCAGAAAATGAAGCTCCGGCTTTTCTTCAACACCGGATGATTGCTCCTTGAACAGCCGGATCATGCGGTCACCGTCAAGGCCGAGATATTCGGCATAGGAACGAACAAAACCAATCGCATAAACATGGCCGGGCAGTTGCTCCAGCTTACCCGATTCAATGGCGTCAATCTGGCTGGCGCGGATACGCAAAGCGCGCTCCACATCGGTTATGGATTGGTTATAGTGCACCCGTGCACGGCGGAGAATATCTCCCACCGGCATATCGGTGCGGAAGTAGTCCGGCTCTTCAGCCAAAGCAGCATGTCCCATAATATGGATAGCCTACACCTGGCAAAGAGCAGATACAAATAATTTGTGAACCTTAAGCCCAATCTGACCTAAGCCGCCTCCTGCTCCTCCAGCCCGAAGGCCTCATGCAACGCGCGGACGGCCAGCTCGGTATATTCCTCATCAACCAGCACCGAGATTTTAATCTCCGAGGTTGAGATCACCTGAATATTAATGCCTTTTTCCGCCAGAGTTTCAAACATTTTGCTGGCCACGCCGTGATACGAGACCATCCCGATCCCGACCACAGAGATTTTGGCGACATTATCAGCTGTTAGAACTCCGGCCTCCTGGAATTCCTCAAGATTGCCGATGACCTCCAGCGCCCTTGCGCTTTCATTGCGCGATACCGTAAAGGTCACATCCGTTGTTTTGGTGTCGGACGAAACGTTTTGCACGATCATATCGATATTGATCGCGGCCTCGGCCAACGGTTTAAAAATCTTTGCCGCCAGCCCCGGCTTATCGGGCACATCAAGTACCGTAATTTTTGCGTCATCGCGGCTATAGGCCACGCCGCTTACAGTTTGTTTTTCCATGATATCGTCCTCTCTGGTGACTAAGGTTCCCGGCAGATCACTGCCAATTTCATCTTCAAAGCTGGATAGCACCTGCACGGGCACCTCTTTGTTCATTGCAATCTCGACCGAGCGGATTTGCAAAACCTTGGTGCCAAGCGACGCCAGCTCGATCATTTCTTCATAAGAAACTTTAGGAATTTTCTGTGCCTGCTCTACGACACGCGGATCAGCAGTATAAACGCCATCGACATCGGTATAGATATCGCAGCGTTCAGCCTCCAGCGCCGCCGCCAGCGCCACCGCCGTTGTATCAGAACCACCACGGCCCAGCGTTGCGATCCGGCCCGCTTCGGTCACGCCCTGAAAGCCCGGTACGACCACGACCTCTCCGCTATCCAGACGCTTATGAAGCTCTTCGGTTTCAACTCCAGTGACGCGAGCCTTGCCGTGCATATCACTGGTGCGAATCGGGATTTGCCAACCCAGCCAGCTGCGCGCCTGCACGCCGGCCTTTTGCAGGGCCATCGCCATCAGCCCGGCTGTGGCCTGTTCGCCGCTGGACACCACCACATCATATTCACGCAAATCGTGCATCTTGCTGATCGCGCTGCAATGCTCGACCAGTTGATTGGTCACGCCGGACATGGCCGAAACAACGACCACAACCTTATGGCCGCGCTCGACCTCCTGCACGACCTTGGCGGCCGCACGTTCAATCCGCTCGATATCGGCGACGGAGGTCCCACCAAATTTTGCGACAATTAATGCCATTGTATTGTTCAGCCTACTTTATTGCTTGTTTTCCACAACCCGCCTATCCATACTGAGACTTCGTTGAAAAATCAAAGGTTTTCCCAAGGGTTTTATTTGTGCAGACAAGTGTAAAACAACAGGAGATAGCGCATTTCACCAAGGATGCCCCACGCTGGTGGGACGAAAGCGGACCGTTTGCACCGCTGCACAAGCTGAACCCGGTGCGGCTAGGCTATATTAAAAGCCAGATTTGTATGCATTTTAACTGTGACCCAAACAGTTTTACCCCGCTTAAGGGGATGAACATCCTTGATATCGGCTGCGGCGGCGGGCTGGTCTGTGAGCCGGTGGCCCGGCTCGGCGGCAACATCACCGGCATTGACGCCGATGCGGCGGCCATCGATGTGGCCAGGGACCATGCGGCAGACTCGGGTCTCAAGATTGACTATCAAGTTAAAGCAGCGGAAGAGATTAAAAAGACTTATGACGTGGTCCTGGCCCTTGAGATCGTCGAGCACGTCACCAATGTCGAGGATTTTGTTACCAGCTGCGCCAAATTGCTAAAACCCGGCGGGCTCATCATCTTCTCAACCCTCAACCGCACCCCAAAATCCTTTGCACTCGGCATTATGGCGGCGGAATATATACTGCGCTGGGTGCCCAGAGGAACCCATAGCTGGCAGAAATTCGTCAAACCGTCTGAACTGGCCAAAGCCGCGCGCGCAGCCGGTATACAGCCAAAAGATATAACCGGTATGGTCTATAACCCACTCCAAGGTGAGTTTGTTCTGTCAAACAAAGATGTTGATGTGAATTACTTTATGAGCGCCTCAAAATGAATCAGTTCTTCATTATATGTATGCTTTTGGCTGCCCTGGCTGTTGTCGGCGCTCTCGGCGCGGGCCTCTTTTCGATGATGAAAGGCGGGGAATTCAACAAAAAATACGGCAACAGGCTCATGCAGGCGCGCGTCAGTCTACAGGGGCTTGCATTACTCATGTTTGCACTGGCATACTTAACTTCTCAGACCTGAGAAGGAGTTCACTAAATCATGAAAATTCTTGTCCCCATCAAGCGGGTCGTCGATTTTAACGTCAAAATCCGGGTGAAGTCCGACAATAGCGGGGTTGAGCTCGCCAATGTTAAAATGTCGATGAACCCTTTTGATGAAATTGCGGTGGAAGAAGCTATCCGTTTGAAAGAGGCGGGAACAGCCACTGAGGTCATTGCCATCTCGATCGGCCCGGAAAAGGCGCAGGAACAACTGCGCACCGCCATGGCTGTCGGTGCCGATCGCGGCATTCTGGTCCAGACCGATGATGAAGTTGAACCGCTGGCGGTTGCCAAAATTTTAAAAGCCATTGTCGATAAAGAAAGCCCCGATCTCGTCATCATGGGCAAGCAGGCGATTGACGATGATTCCAACCAGACCGGGCAAATGCTGGCCGCGCTTTTGGGCTGGCCGCAGGGTACGTTTGCTTCAAAGCTCGATATTGCGGACGGGAGCTTAAAGGTCACACGAGAGATTGATGGCGGGCTAGAAACTCTGGCGCTCAAAATGCCGGCCATTATCACCACGGATTTACGCCTCAATGAACCACGCTATGCCAAGCTGCCTGACATTATGAAGGCGAAAAAGAAAGAGCTGGAAACGCTCTCACCGTCCGATCTTGGGGTTGATACAGCCGCCAGGCTGGAGACATTAAAGGTGAGCGAACCGCCTGTGCGTCAGGGCGGCATCAAGGTTGCCGATGTCGATGAATTGATTGATAAACTCAAAAACGAAGCGAAGGTGCTGTCATGAGTGTTTTAGTTTTAGCCGAACACGACAATCAGGAATTAAAGGGCTCGACCCTCAACACGCTCACCGCCGCGAAGCAGATTGACGGCGATGTGCATGTGCTGGTGTGCGGATCAGGTTGTGATGGCGTTGCGCAGGCCGCTTCCAAAATTGATGGTGTAGCAAAAGTTCTCAAATGTGATGCGCCCGAGCACGCCCATCCGTTGGCGGAAAATATTGCGCCGGTGATTGTCGATCTGGCGGGCGGTTATTCTCATGTACTTGCCCCGGCCACGACCTTTGGCAAAAATGTCATGCCGCGTGCGGCCGCGCTGCTCGACACACAACAGATATCCGAAATCATTGCCGTCGATGCGCCCGATACATTCCAGCGTCCGGTTTACGCAGGCAACGCCATCGCCACCGTAAAATCAAACGATGCGATTAAACTCATCACCGTGCGCGGCACAACCTTCGATGCCGCAGCAACGGAAGGCGGCAGCGCATCTATTGAAGACGTGACAAGCAAAGGTGATTCCGGCCTGTCGAATTTTGACAGCGCCGAATTATCCGAATCTGAGCGCCCTGAACTCACCGCCGCGAAAATTGTTGTCTCCGGCGGGCGCGGTGTCGGATCGGCCGAGAATTTTGCAATTATCGAGAAGCTGGCCGATAAACTCGGCGCAGCCGTGGGCGCGTCACGCGCAGCCGTCGATGCAGGTTATGTTCCCAATGATTACCAGGTCGGGCAAACCGGCAAAGTCGTCGCTCCGGATTTATATATCGCTATCGGCATTTCCGGCGCTATCCAGCATCTGGCGGGAATGAAAGACTCCAAAGTGATCGTGGCCATCAACAAAGACGAAGAAGCGCCGATCTTTTCCGTCGCCGATTACGGCCTTGTCGCTGATCTCTTCGACGCCGTACCGGAGCTCGAGGGCAAGGTTTAAGCTTTTTCTTTTGACATAACTGTATCTTTCTGTTATGTAGCAAAGGTTCCTGCAAACCTCGCAAAGGAAAGACAATGGGCCTAATTGGGCACAAAATAATAGCAACGAATCAGTACAGCGACGGACATAAAAAACCGTCGACAAGGGCGCTAAAGAAGCAAAACCTCATGTCTGCAAGACGAGAGGAAGTCGAACAGGCCTACAAAGCATTGCTACACCAGTTAGAGTTTGAGCGTGTTGTTTCACCACAGCAGTTACTCCAAAATACCCTTTCTGGCGAGTGGCGTAAAACAATTCAATGGGACCAAATAACTCTATTAGGCCACGTAATGACTACAGATTGCGTTCTCGCTATGCGTATACCGGAAAGCTTTGGAGGCCATGATTTTGATTCGTTTAAATCTACGATAAGCCAGTTGTTCCAAAAAGTTGCAGCGCAGCTTAGATCGGGTGTCAAAGGGGGTGAAATGATTGGCCCCTGCAAAGGAATCTCTATTGAAATGCAGCTTCCGGACTTTATCAAAATCCACGTTTAAACCATTTAACCACCAGCAGGAGACGGTGGCTGAGAGGTTATCAATTGTTGCCCTTCGCCCTTTAATGCTTTTTGAACCGCACCAATGATTTCTAAAAGGTTTGGTGGTTTTGCTACGTAGACTGCATAAGCATCAAGCTCTCGCAATATTTGTGCACTGGACGGTAGATCACCTGACATCAGAACAAAAGGCACTTTATTGCACGAACGCCGTAGCTCCCTATAAATATCTTCCCCTGTCATACCAGGCGGCATTTTATTATCTGATACTACAATTGCAAAATCTGAACTTCGCTCTTGCAGTATTTCACAACCTTGCTGACCGCTTTCTGCTTTCTCAACTTCAAAACCTTCGTCTTCTAATATTTCTGCAACAAGCTCACGCACTTGGGCATCGTCATCCATAACGAGAGCTTTTTTCTTTGTTCCCTCCTGCCCCTCATCCATAAGTAAACTCCTTTTTAAATTCAATTCGCACCACAGGCACTACGAAAACCTTAATTCTTATTCCTGCTCGCTCGGAATCTGGAACACCGGCTTGGTGGCTTTATCAAATATGGCGCCTTCGGTCTGGACATCCTCCAACACCGCTTTATCAAGGATCGCGCCGGTAAAATCGGCATCACGCAGATCGGCTCCGGTCAGATCCGCATAAGCCAGATCAGCCCCCTTCAACGACGCGCCCTTTAGCTGCGCCCCTTTCAGATCGGCATAGCGCAGCTTCGCCCCTTCAAAATCACACGGGCTAAAGCGCCTGGTTCCGCTACCCTCACCAAAGAGCAGAGAACCGCAATTGGCCCCCTGCAAATTGGCATGCGCGAAATTGGAGTTTTTGAAACTGGAGCCGCGCAAATCCGCCTCCTCCATATCGCAATTGCGAAAATCGGACTTATCAAGCGCGGCACTTTGCAGCTCAACCTTATACAAATTCATGCCAAAAAACTTAGCACCGACGGCCTTGATCGCGGTCAGCTTTTCCATCTTCAGCGATTTCAGCACCCGCAGATCAATATCACTAAGGTCCAGTTGCGTACCGTTTTCTCCGGCACTTTCGACCCAGCTTTTATGAGTTTCGATCATCACCGCCAGCGGCTCATCCATATCAGAGACGGAGGTTCCAACATTATCATCAGTAATCGCCTCGGACAGATCGACGCCCTTCTCGCGCAAATCCGATATCTCAACGCCCGTTAAAATGGCTGATTTCAAATTGGCGCCTTTGAACGACGCCCCCTCTATTTCGGCCCCCGACAAATCTGCGCCTTCAAGTTGCGCCCCGGACAAATCAGCTTTGGCCATTTTGGCACCGGCCATAATCGCATCGGAAAAATCGGCCTTCGAGGCCATTGAACCGGACAGCTTGGCGTCGCTGAGATTGGCGCCACGAAAATTGACGGCCTGACCAACATCATAGTTATTGCCCCTGGCAATGCCGCCTTCGCGTAAATCCGCAGCTTCAAGATCAGCCCCTTCAAGATTGGCATTTTCAATGGTCGCGCCACGCAGATCGGCCCGAATGAATTTTGTATAGTGCAAATTGGAATTGCTGAGATCGCAGGCATAAAGCGAGGCCTCCTGAAAATCTGCACCGGATAAATCCATACCGATCATGATGCAGCCCATAAAATTGGAACGGCGCATATCAGAGTTCTTCAGAGAGAGCCCCGTTAAATTAGTGTTTTTAAGGTCAGCGCGGCGCCCACCAAGGCGCGCCTCAAGAAAACGGCTGTGCAGCCGCACCAGCGCGTCGAGCTGGTCCTGCGAAATGCTTTCAAGGGTTTCGGATGCTGAAGCGGATGGCTCTGGCATAACTTCATTGTCTCCCGTAAGGCGTTAACAATCAATGATAAAACGGCAAAATTTTATGGGGTTTTTAGGGGATTTGCCGAACCTCATCGATAAATCTAATGATCTTCCTGCTATCCCAATGCGCCGGACCGGTAATACGGTAGAAAACCCGCCCACCGGGCACAATAATATAAGTAACGGGCAAACCATCTATTTTCAGGGATTTTTGAATATCGCCCTGCGCATCATGGTTTAGGGCAACATCGCCGATTTTATGCTTCACCAGGAAAGCTGCGATATCATTTAATTCTTTCTGGTAATCAATAGAAACAGCTAAAACATCAATATTTGAGTTTTTGTAATGGTTTTTTAGTCTTTGCAAGGTAGGCAGTTCTGCCACACAAGGGGCGCACCAGGTCGCCCAAAGATTGAGCACTATGAAACGGTCTTTGTGTTTGGAAAGATCAAACTCTCCATATAATTGCTGAATTCTGAGCGGGGAGGCCAAACTCTCGGAAACACGCTCTATCTGCGAAAATTCACCCCTGACCTGGCTCTCCGCGTCCTTAAGCAGGACATCCTTGCGCACCCACTGCGCCACCACAGCCACAATCAGCACCGCCATAATGCCAGCAAAGAACAAAGCCCGCTGATATTTCTTGTCGTTTAAAGCAACCATTTATAAAGCAGCCATTTGGGGTTTCCTTTTATTCTTGTGCAATATAGATTCTATAGTATGAGAGAGCGAATAGTAATTTTACTGATATGCCTGAGCCTTGCCGCCTGTGGGGTAAAGCCGAACAGACTGTCGCCGCCAGAAGGGGAGCAGACAGCATTCCCGCGCACCTACCCGGCTGAGGGAACGGGCGGCGGAGTTGTGACAGCGACAGAGGAGTCTGAGGCCCAGGAAGAAGAACCTGAGCCTGTCCAAAAACCCGTGCCAACCGCACCGAAACCTATCCTGACCTATTAGAAAGCTACAAAAATGAACGGGTTTAACGAAAAAGACGGCATTTTGCATGTTGACGATATTGCCCTGCCGGAAGTCGCAAGCTCTGCCGGTACGCCCTGCTATGTCTATTCGGCCTCCGTGATCCGTGATCAATATGCAGCGCTGAAAGGGGCAATGGAAATCGCCCTGCCCGCAGATCGCCAGCCGCTTTTATGTTATGCCTGCAAAGCCAATAGCAATCTGGCTGTGTTGTCCCTGCTGCGCTCGCTAGGGTGCGGTCTTGAGATCATCTCGGAGGGCGAGTTGGTACGCGGCCTGAAAGCCGGGTTCGATCCGGCCAAAATCGTCTCCACCGGGGTCGGTAAACAAAAAAGCGAAATCAAAGCCTGTCTTGAGGCCGGTATTCACCAGTTTAATGTTGAATCCCTGCCCGAGCTGGAGCGGATTAACGAGGTTGCGACAAAAATTGGTAAAACGGCTTCTGTGGTTTTTCGCCTCAACCCGGATGTGGCAGGCGGCGGCCATGACAAAATCTCCACCGGGCGTAGCCACGATAAATTCGGCCTTGGCGCCGAGAATGTCACCAAAGGGTTTGAAGCCGCAAGCACGATGGAAAATGTAACGGCGCTGGGCCTGTCGATGCATATTGGCTCACAGGTCTTTACCGTGGAATCGTTTCGTGAGGCGTTTGATAAGCTCCCGGCGCTGGTGGAAAGCCTGCGCGAAGGCGGGCATGAAATTACGCGGCTTGATATCGGCGGCGGCTTTCCGATTGTTTATGACGATGAAAAATTATTGGATCTGGATGCATACGCCGCCTGGGTGCGCGATATCATTGCGCCGCTGAATACTGAAATCATTATGGAGCCGGGGCGCTATCTCGTTGGCAATGCCGGCGTACTACTCACCGAAGTTTTGTATATCAAAGAAACGGATGACCGCTCGTTTTTGGTGATTGACGCGGCGATGAATGATTTGCTGCGCCCGGCGCTGTACGATGCCTTTCACGGCATTGAAGCGGTGGCCAATCGAAGCAACGCTGCAACCACCTATGATGTGGTCGGCCCGGTTTGTGAAAGCAGCGATATTTTCGCCGAACAGCGCAACCTACCGACCATGGCACAGGGCGATCTAGCCGTGATCCGCTCGGCCGGGGCTTATGGGTTTTCGATGGCGTCAAATTATAACACACGACCCCTGCCCGCTGAAGTACTGGTGGATGGCAGCAACCATGCAATTATTCGCCAAAGGCAGTCTTTTGACGATATACTGAAGAGCGAAACCATTCCCGACTGGCTAAAGTAATATGCTCGACCCGCTCGATTTCGAAAATCGCCCATTAATTGACCGCCTGGGGCGCAAAAGACGCCTGTCCTTTTTTGTTTTGCTGCTGGAGCAATTCAGCCTGTGCACATGGCGGGTGTTTTTCTGGGCGGTGTTGTTCTGCGCGCTCTGGATGATCCAGATACCGGCGATTTTCGGCACCTATGGCTCACTCATAACCCTCATCATTTTTCTGACCGGGCTGGGATATTTCTACAAAAAAGATATTCGTCATTTCCGCTGGCCGGGCATCAAAGAAATCGACCGCCGCCTCGAAAAATCCAGCCATCTAAAGCACCGCCCTATCTCCGGCCTTGAGGACAGACTCTCCAACCCCGGGAAAGCGGCGACCAGAGAGCTGTGGGAAGAGCGAACCAAACATATGGTCCGGGGGTTAAAGCAATTAAAAGCACCGGGGATGATGGCTTTTATGGCGAAAAACGACCCTTACGCCATGCGCCTTGCGATTATGCTGTTTTTTATTGTTGGTCTGGCCGTATCGGGTCCGCGCTGGGATGAGCGCATCTGGAACGGCCTCACGCCCATCACTTTGGGTGAAGGGATTAAACCGGCGGAAGGGATCAGCCTTTGGATCACCCCGCCCGATTATACCGGCCTCGACCAAATTGTTTTGCGCGGGTCAGACAAGAGCGATGACATTCTCGAAATCCCTGCGGGCTCCAAAATTAAACTGCGCGTCACCGGCGGGCTGGGCCAGCCTTATCTGATGCTTGGCAAAGATTCCCTACCGCTCAAACATCTCGGCGATGACAGCTACGGCCTTGAAATTGAGGTGCCGGAAGGAGAGCATTTAGCCATTCAGCAGCTCTATTTCACCCGCGCCGCCTGGACATACAAACGCATTCCCGACAGCCCGCCGCAAATTATTGCCGCGCAGGATCATGAGGTTCTGGAGTACGGACAGATTCGATTGCCCCTGACCGTTGCCGATGATTACAGCGTCAAGGATTTAACCATGACAATGCGCCTGGATGAAGTGGTAGAGCAATCACCGATCGGCGATCCTGTGTATGAGACACGCTCGATCATGTCACCGCCGAAAACAGAATTTGAAATCCAGCCCGTCTACGATTTAACCGCCCATAGCTGGGCCGGTCTGCCTGTGATCATCGATATTCAAATCTCCGATCATATCGGCCAGATCGATCGATTAGAGCCGATAAAAATGCAGCTACCGGAGCGTATTTTCCAGCACCCTGTTGCCAAAAAACTGATCGAAATGCGCAAGCAACTGGCCTGGGAGCCGCAAGGCGCCGCGCGCAATGTATCGCTGAAGCTTGAAACCCTGCTGCGCTACCCAAAGGCCTTCGGCGGTGACCTTGTGGTGTTTCTGGCCATCCGCACCGCTGCATCGCGCCTGCATTACTCCCGCTCCGATGATGCGGAAAAGACAAAACAAACCGCCAGGGCCGTCATCGCCCTGCTCTGGGATACGGCTTTGCGGATTGAAGACGGAAATTTAACACTGGCATCGCGTAATTTGCGAGACGCACAACAGGCGCTCGAAAACGCGCTGAAGAGTCCCAACACCACCAATGAAGAAATTTCCAAGCTCATGAATGAGCTGCGCAGCGCCATGGCCGAATATTTGATGGAGCTGCAAAAAGAAATGCAAAAACGCATGGCCGAGGGTCAGCAAATGCCAATGATGCCGCCTGAAATGCTCTCTAACATTATCGACCCCGAAGCTTTGTCCAGTTTTCTCGACCAGATGGAATCACAAATGATGTCGGGCGATAAAAACGCCGCGCAGGAAATGCTGGCCCAGCTTCAGCGCATGCTCGACATGATGGACCCATCCATGTCGCAACCTTTGCCGCTCGATATGCAAACAATGATGGACGGCATTAACGAAATTCAGGAACTCATCGATCGCCAGCAGGAATTGCTCGATCAGACGCGCGGACAGATGGAAGTGGCGGGCGCGCTGGAAAAGCAGCAGCAAAGCTATGGCGATACGCTGACGCCCGATATGTCGCTGTTTGAAAAATGGGGTATGGACTGGAATGAGGTGCCGCCCCCACCACGTCAGAAGGATATCAACAAAAAGCCGATCACCATCAATACGCAAGCCAATAAAATCGAGCAGGAGGCCCTGCGTTATATCCTTGGCCAGTTGATGCTCGAGGCCGGGGAAGCGCTGGATGATATCCCCGAAGGCATGGCGCTGGCCGAGCAGGAAATGCGCGGCTCATCGGCGGCACTGGGCGGCAACGATCCGGGCGGCTCCGTCCCACATCAGGAAGCCGCGATCAAATACTTAAAAGAATCGATGAACCAGCTCAGCCAGCAACTGATGGCGCGGCTGCAACAGGTGACCGGCATGTCGCTTAGTGGTGGGATGAGCCTTGATCCGCTGGGGCGGCCTTATGGGGGCGATGGTGATCGTCCGGGGCTTTTTCCGGGCTCGCGTGTGAAGATTCCGGATGCGGGGGAGCGGAAGCGTGTGGAGAAGATTTTGAATCTTTTGCGCCGCCGTTCGGGTGAGCTGAACCGTCCGGATCATGAGCTGGAGTATTATCGCCGTCTTCTTCGTCAGTTTTAGGCTCATCTAACTTGGCCCTTAGAACAAACTGCAAACTCACTTCGCTGGCCTGCCCTGTTTCTCCCTCTTTCTGCGCATGAAAGGCGATTGTCTTTTCGGCGGCAATCTTTTTTTCCGGCGGCTCGATAAACCACTGATCAGAGATTTCCCCACCCTGTTTGCGCAATGAAGCCTTGATCATCGGAACCTTTTTGGTCCCCGCAGCAAGATTAATGATATTGCCTTCAATGCTGAGACCCTCTTTGCCGTGATCGGAGCCCGCCACCGCCTTTAATTTATCAAAGACCAGCCCTTCACCCGGCACGCGCGGCTCCATGCCGAAAACGCCATATACGTAATGGGTCGAGGGCCAAATGCCAGCGATCGGCTGGTGTAAAAGCAAAAACAGCGTAAAGGTAAAAATAAACACGCACGCCGCCGCCGCATAGCTCATCGGCATTTTGGAGTATTCTTTATCCGCCACCTCATCGTGAAGAACCGGAACGGAAGAACCTTCCGGCACCGGCTTGACGGATTCAGGAATGTCCACCGGCTGCTCGACATCACCAAGCTCATCCGGATCGGGCAATTCATGCCAGATTTCTTCACAATTGGAGCATTTCACATTGCGCCCCTCCGGCGCCAGAACAGTGGCGGAGAGAATGAAACGCGTTGTACAATTTGGACAGGTCAGAATCATTTAGGACCATCAGGTTCTTTATATTTGTAAAATTAGCGCCCTCCCGGCTTTCGCCGGGTTGGTGAACTGTGTTAATTATAGCATATCTTTGACGATTTACAGACCGGGATCATCACGTGAAACGCAAAAAACTCCTATCGCTATTCATATTTCCAGCCCTTGTTATGGGCTTTGCTCCCGCGCAAGCGCAGGAAGAGGTAGCCCCTAAGACATGCGCCATCGAAGACCGTATGTGCGTCATCGGCCTATTGGAATCCTCAGCGCAAAGCATCGAAAACACGGCCTGGCGCGACCAAACCTACCGCGAGCTGGCCAAAACCCTGGCTTTTGAGAAGGAAACCGAGCGCGCCATAGCTCTGATCGACAAGATTGAAAACCCCGACACCAAAGCCATGACGATTCGCGGCATCGGCATGGCTGTGGCCGATAATGATGTGGGGCAGGCGCAATACCGGGCCGTGTTCCAAAAACTGCACGAATCCGCCAAAACGATTGAGCACCCACCCTCTTTTGCCATTGCGCTGACCTATATCGCCATGGCGCAGGCTTTTGCCGGGGATAATGAAGGCGCTTGGGAGACCGCCGCCTCCATGGAAAATGACGCTCTGCGCCATAAAGCCTATGGTGAGACGGCCGAAATTCAGGCCGAACAGGGCAATTTTGAGGCCGCCATGACCAGTATTTTCAAAATCGGCAGCGTCTCTTTCAGGAACAAGGCCTATGGCATTACCGCCAAAATCCTTGCAGATTCCGGCCTTCTGGACGAAGCTTTCAAAGCCGCCATGAATATTACCAACAGCTATAAAAGATCGCAGGCGCTGCAATATGTTTTAGACAAGCAAAAACCCCGCGAAGTGGTGAAAAGATGATTTACCCCCCACACCGTCATCCCGTTGGCGAGGCCTCTTCGCCTCGCTTAAACGAACGGGATCCATATGTCAGCAGCAAAGCTGCTGTCTTTTCTGGATACCCGCCGTATAAGCCTGCCTATGGCAGGCCGCGGGTATGACAGGAGAGTGCATTAAAAAATAACTTTAAAATAACAGGATAACACTTTGATTAAATTTGAAAATGTAGGATTACGCTACGGCATCGGGCCGGAGGTTCTGGGTGATATTAATTTCACGCTTGATCCCGGCTCGTTCCATTTTCTCACCGGGCCCAGCGGCGCGGGTAAAACCTCGCTGATGAGCCTGATTTATCTGGGCCGCAGACCAACACGCGGGCTGGTCACCATGTTCGGCCAAAATATTAGCGATCTCGACCGGCGTAAACTGGTACCGATCCGCCAGCGCATCGGCGTGGTGTTCCAGGATTTCCGCCTGCTGCCGCATTTATCGGCCTTTGACAATGTCGCCCTCCCTTTGCGGATTCTGGGCCGCCCGGAAAAGGAAATCGACAACAATGTGAACGAGCTGCTCGACTGGGTCGGGCTGGGCGATAAAACCAACGTCCTGCCGCCGACCATGTCCGGAGGAGAGCAGCAGCGTATTGCCATCGCCAGAGCCGTGATCGCCCGCCCGCGCTTGTTGCTAGCGGATGAGCCGACCGGAAATCTGGATGATGAGATCGGCTTTCGCCTGATGCATTTATTCGACCAGCTCAATCGCATGGGCACGACGATTGTGATTGCCACCCACAATCAGGCGATCATAGATAAGCTCGGCCATCCGTGCCTGGTACTCGATAGCGGCCACCTGCACGTCGATGAGCCAAAAAACTGGATTCAAAAAAAGATTGAAGGTGTTTTTTAGTATGTTCACCAAAAAAGACAGAAAACTAGGCGTCGCAGAAGGAAAAAGACAATATGACCTGCCGCTGAACAAGGCGGAAGGCTCGGGATTCCTGATTCTTCTGATATCGTTGATGACTTTTCTGGCGGTGATCGCGCTGGCTGCGTCTTTTGTGCTTGGCGCTATGACCCAGCGCTGGACCTCTGGCCTTGAAAACCGCCTGACGGTTGAAATCCCGGCGGAAAACGAAGAAGGCGTGATTTTACCGAATGAAGACGTCAAAACCCTTACAGCCGATATTGCCGCCGCCCTATCCAAACACCCGGCGGTTAAAAACACTGAAATCCTGGGCGAAGAAGAGATTCAGGAGCTGGTTTCCCCCTGGCTCGGCGATGATATGGTCTTGAAAGACATTCCCCTGCCCGGCCTGATTTCGGTGCAGCTCCATATCACCAACCCGGATACGCTTAAGGTTCTGGAAAACAAGGTGAAGGATATCACCCCCACTGCCCGGCTCGACACCCATCAGACCTGGCTGAATGATTTGTTGCGCTTTACCGGCGCGATGCAATTCGCCGCCGCCATGATTACCCTGATTATCGGCGTCACCACAGTCACCGCCGTGGCCGGGGCCATCCGCTCGCGCATGGCCGAGCACCGCGCGGAAGTAGAGCTTTTACACCTCATGGGTGCCAAGGACGATTACATCACCGAGCAATTCCAGCGCCATGCGCTTCTCCTGACCCTGAAGGGCAGCACTCTCGGCGTTTTAGCCGGCGCGCTGGTCATGACCTTTATCAGCCTGATATCGGGCGACACCGCCGCCGCGCTGGTGCCGGATTTCAAGCTGAATGCTTTGCATATGATCACGCTTTTCCTGCTGCCGGTCATTGCCTGCGCGATTTCCGCCTTCACCGCCCGTCATACGGTCTTGCACGTACTGGCCGATATGCCGTAAAACAACGGATACATGCAGGACGCAAAAAAAATAGTAAGTATTACGCTTATCCCGGCCGTTTTTCTCTGGCTGGTCGGCTACGTGGCGTTTTCCGTCTCCTCCCTCTCGACAACGCCGGAGCGTAAAAGCGAGACCACAGATGCAATTATCGTTGCCACCGGCGGCAATCACCGTATCAAGACCGGTCTGGAGTTATTTGCCGGGGGGCGTGCCTCGCATTTGTTTATTTCCGGGGTGAACCCGAACACAACCAAGAGGAGCATCATGAAGCTCTGGAAAGGCGATACGGCTTTGCCGCCCTGTTGCATCACATTGGGCCGCGAAGCCAAAACCACGCGTCAAAACGCAAAAGAAGCGCGGCAATGGGTGGCAGAAAATGATTATACCTCGGTGCGTCTTGTGACCTCGGGCTATCACATGGGCCGGGCAGCAATGGAGTTTCGCCATGCCATGCCGGGCATCGATATTATCAGGCACCCTGTCCCTTATAAAGATTACGGCCCCGGCGAGAGAAGATACTGGGCGATTGCCTTTAGCGAATATAACAAGAGCCTTCTGCGCGGGCTAATCCTGTTTCTTGCGCCGAAAAAGAAAATGCCGGAAGAAAAACCGGGCAAGGAGCGTGAATGAGCAAACACATTATTCGCTCGAGTTTATTCAATATCAGTTTTCTGGTTGCCAGCGCCATCAGTTGTGTCATTTATATCCCGACACTTTTTTTACCCCGTAAAATATACCTCAATACCGTTCGTGCCTATCTCCACACCATCGCTTTTCTTGAACGCAATATTATGGGGATCAGCTATGAAATACGCGGGCAGCACCACCTTCCCAAAAGCGGTCCGTTTTTGATTGCCGCCAAACATCAATCGTTATTTGAAACCTTCAAGCTGCATCTGATTTTTGACGACCCGGCGATTATCCTCAAAAAAGAGCTTTTGCAAATTCCGCTCTGGGGCTGGTTCCTGAAGAAAGCCGATGTTATTGCCATTGATCGCTCCACACCGGAGCGGGCTTTAAGATCCATCGAGCAAGGCGCATTACATGTTAAAAACCAGGGGCGACCCATTGTTATTTTTCCGCAAGGCACCCGCGTCCAGCCCAGTGAAACGCCCAAAGACAAACCCTACAAGGCCGGGATCGCCCGTGTTCAGGCCGCCGCCGATTTACCAGTGATCCCGATGGCCCTGAACAGCGGCGTATTTTGGCCCAAACGCAGCTGGCTTAAAAAACCGGGCGTGGTTATTTTTGAATTTATGGAACCGGTGCCGCCGGGAAAAATGGAGAGAAAAGAACTCATGGAATATATCGAAAAACGCCTCGAAGAAAAATCAAATAAACTGGCGAAAGAAGTGGAAAGCAGTCCGCCAAAAAGACCGGCGGGGTTGATTCTCGCTTTGGCCTTCCTGGTCATCTTCGGGCTCTACAGCGTTTTGTGGACCATAGTCTCTGCAGGAGCCAGAAACAGTTATGTTGATTTCGTTCAGGACATACAGGAAAAGGGGAGTTCAGTTATGCCACCACGCGTTTCCGGCTATCCCGGCCCGATCCGGCTCCACGTGGCGGAAGAACATATCCAAAGCGCCGAAGGCACATTAAAAGTGACAGGCCTCAAAGCCAAGGGCTGGCCGCTGCCGTTTTTACCCATAAACATCACGGCGCAAGAAATAGAAGTGACTAGCTTTAAATGGAGAGAAAACCTGCGCTTCGACAATTTGCAGGCCAAAGTCACCTCACGCGGCGATATCCTGAAAATCCATGACAGCGCCCTGCGCCGGGAAGACTTCAAAGGCGGCGTCACCGGCACGATTGATTTCGGCCAGCAACCTTACCCGAAATTTGACCTGATCGTATCCCTAACCAATCATGAAAGGCTGCTCGAATATATGGGGCGGGCCAAGATCATTAAATCCGAAGCCGCCGTACTGATGAGCTTTGGCTTAAGTGCATTTAAAGAGAATGGCATCGTAACGGTGCCTATCGTCCAGAAAGACCGGACGCTTTATGCGGGCCCTCTACCGGTGGCGTCCCTTCCTGAACCACCCCCCCAGGAGCGCGATAATCTGCCTGGCCAAGGTCAATGATTTGCCGCCTTATTTCACGGGTTTCCGCAAAAGTCTTATAAAGATAATCCCCGTCACCGCGCCGGATCGCCTTTTGCATGGTGCTTAAATCCTCGCTAAAGCGCTGCAGGATTTCCAGCACCGCCACGCGGTTATGCAGAAACACATCGCGCCACATGGTCGGATCAGATGCCGCAATACGGGTAAAATCCCGAAATCCCCCGGCTGAAAATTTGAGCACCTCCGATTTTACATCGTCTTCCAGATCGGTCGCTGTACCAACAATGGTATAGGCAATCAAATGCGGCAAATGCGAGGTAATACCAAGCACCAGATCATGATGTTCGGCATCCATAATTTCAATCTTCGCACCGGCAGCTTCCCACAGAGCTGTTATCTTTTCGACGGCCTTCACATTGGTTTCAGGCAGCGGCGTTAAAATGCACCAACGATCGCGAAACAATTTGGCAAACCCCGCTTCCGGTCCCGAGTTTTCTGTTCCGGCAATCGGATGCGCCGGCACCATATCCACCGATTTCGGCAGATAAGGCTTTAAAGAGTCAATAACATCCTGCTTCACCGAGCCGACATCGGTAACGATACAGCTGGCCTTTAAAAATGGGCCGATGGATTTGGCGACATCTTTCATGGCACCCACTGGCATGGCCAAAATGACCAAATCGGTTTCTTTCACGCAATCAACCGGATGCCTGATAGCCTCATCGGCGATACCAAGCTCCATGACCTTGTCACAAACGGATTGCTCCTTATCGACAGCGACCAGCTTTTTCGCCAGACCCTGTTGCTTTATCACCCGGGCCAGCGATGAGCCGATTAAGCCCATACCAATAATGGTTATATGTTCGAACATGTTAAACCCTAAGCTCTCTTTTTCTTCTTATCCTGTTTTTTGGGAGCAACAGGCAGCTCATTGTGTTTATCTTTGCGTTTAAAATTCTTAAATATCGGCAAAGCCGGATAACCACCCAGAGAAAAGCAACGATGGCACCCGCCTTCAAATCTTTCCTGGATGTCTTTCAGCCTTGTGTCATCGCCATCAACAAAAGCTGCAACTTCAACCAGGTGCAGGCTGGGAACATCCTGCCCGGCATCGCTCTTGCTATGAAGACTGACAGGCTCCAATCCCAGGCTGGTCAAAACATCAACAATACGACCGCGACTAATATCCGGCGCCAGCTCTAAGGCGATAAAGCTGTAATCATCACCGGACTCTTTAAAATCTATCTTTGAAACCACGAGCGCCTTGTCATGCGTCCCGATAGTCTCGCCCTCATAACACCCATAGGGCAGCGCACAGACAACCCGCATCGGTTCATCCTGATTAAGCATATACACCCACCACGGATTTTCATCCCTGTCATCGGGCCACGGCAACACAGCAAAAGACGCATCACCCTCACGCACAGAACCAACAGCAGCCAGAGCGCTGGATGTTTTCTTCATCGGCAACACGCTGCCAAAATAAACCCGCGCCATATCCCAGTAGGGGGAATCGCCGCCGTCATCCGTGACAGCAACATTCAGGCCCGTCTGCAGCAAAGACACAGCGCCGACAAGCTCGCGCCAGATGCCGACCACCGCCGCTTCGGGTAATGGCCCCTGATGACGGCTCAGCAAACGTCGGATCATTCTGGCTTCGCGCGCGGGCTGGACGACCGGCATGTCGTTTTTACGCTTTTCAGCCGCCACACCGGCGACAAGAGACGCCCGCTCCATGAGTAAATCATGAACCTGATCATCGATGGCATCGATCTTCTGCCGTATTTCTTCCAGCTTTTTTGACATGGTCCCGTCTTATTACAGGGATAACGGCCAGAAATCAAAGGGGAAAAGGCTAGGGTCCAAACCCTACCCCACCGGCTTGGGAACCAGGATCCCACGCCCGCGCACATAAACACGCGAGCCCGAGCCCTTATCCACCCCGGCGTAAAGCTGCTTGCTGGCTTCAATCATATGCACCCCGGCACCAAAGGGAAGGTAGCTGCCGATTTGCTCGAACAGCCCGGCGGATTTTAAAACAAGCGAATATCTGACCGGCGGCATGAACAGCGCCTCTTCCGTACGCTCATGCACGAACATATTATCCTTGAGGTAATGATTGATCTGCGCCGCTGTGTAAGGCGTGCCCTGACCAAAAGGCGACCAGTCGGCATGAGCCCAAAAGCCGGTGCGGTTGGGCACAATCACCAGCAAGCGTCCATTGGACTTGAGAACACGCCAGATTTCCGCCAGACAGGGCTGCAAAAATTCAGAAAACTCGAGATGGTGAATCATCAAAACCCGATCGATCGAAGCAGTTTCAACCGGCAATTCCGATTCCTCACTGAGGGCGGTCAGGTTCTTTTCCTCATCCTTACCGCCTTGTGGCCAGTGATGGGCACCCTGCCCGGCCATGGACAGGGCAAAGACGCGCTCGGATTTCTCCATAAAACCGCGCAAATATGGCACGGCATAGCCGCACCCAAGCACCCGCAAACCGCTGGCATCCGGCCAGAACTCACGAATACGCCCTTGCAGGACCCGGCGCACGATGCGTCCCGGTTTGCCGTTATAAAAGGACTTCAAATCATAAACGGAGCTGTACATAAGGGGAGTTTAGAGCAAATCCCTGATTTGTGAAACCAGCGGTATATCAGCTTCGGGCATCGGATAGTCATGCATATCGTTTGGCCTAACCCATTTCAACGCCTGATGCTCCTTCGCCGTAATATCACCCTTCCAGAAACGGCAAACAAAAAGCGGCATCAACAGGTGAAAATCATCATAGCTATGCGAGGCAAAGGCAATCGGCGTAAAGCAGCTTTCGCGAGTTTCAATGCCCAGCTCTTCTTCCAGCTCGCGCACAAGCGCAAATTCGGGGGTTTCGCCATCCTTGACCTTACCGCCGGGAAATTCCCAAAGACCTGCCAGTGATTTTCCTTCCGGCCTTTGCGCCAGCAGAACGCGACCATCTGCATCCACCAGCGCCGCCGCCGTCACAAGAAGAATCGGCAGACCCGGCGGCGTTTCATTGCGCGGCTGCTCATGCGCTTCAGCACAACTCATTTTCTTGTCCATAACCTCTTTTCCAAAACAAAAGCCGTAAGCTTTCACCCACGGCTTTTTGTATTGATCTAATAATAAAACGCTTACTGAGCGGCTTCCGCTGGCGCATCACCACCGGCGGCAGGCTCAATCGCAGCGCCATTAATGTCAAAGCGCTCGATTTCTGCTTGCTCACGCCATTCTTGAATAACTTCATTCAAGACCACGCGGCGCAGTTCTGATTCTAAAAACGGCTTGGCAGTTTCAAAATCAGCGGGCGGACGCTTGCGGGCTTCATCAATCTTAATCACATGAAAACCAAACTCAGTCTTGACCGGAGTTTTGCTGTATTCACCCGGCTGCAATGCAAAAGCGGCCTCGACAAATTCAGGAACAAGGTTGTCGTTCTTAGCAAAAAACCCAAGCTCACCACCATTCTTACCCGTAGGGTCAGTCGAATGTTCCGCGGCAAGTGTTTCAAACGCACCGCCATCATTGAGCTGGGAAACGATGTCTTTTGCTTTTTTCTCAGTCTCAACAAGAATATGACGTGCCTTCACTTCATCTATTTCAGGAAAAGTTTTTACATACTGCTCATAGGTCGTTTTCACGCGCTCTTCCGTCAGCTTCTTCTCAACTTCTTTGTTAATAAAGACAGCGCGGACAATTTGCTCTTTGGCTGCATCCAGACGTTTTTTAACCTCGGGGTCATTGTCGAGATTAACTTTCTTGGATTTGGCCTCCACAATGCGGGCCGTAATCACCTGCTCCTGCGCCAGAGGGAAAAGCTGCTGCACGGGCTGTTTGCGCGTTTCCTGTGGCAGTTGCTGAATAAAACTAAAGACATCGCCGCGGGTAATCTCCTGACTGTCGACTTTGGCGACAACCGGATTACCAGGCTGCACGGCCTGTGCATTTACCTGTGCGGCTTGCGCCTGACCACTGGCCGGTTGTGCACTGGCAGCCATCTGTTGCTGCTCGGAGCCTTTGTTTTTGTTCAGCATCTGACCTGACAAATAAGCCAGACCTCCGACAGCCGCGACAACCAGAACTACGAGGACTATAACAATTGCGTTACCGGAGTCTTTATGAAAAGCGTTTTGCTTGGACATTGTATACCTAATTCCTAATATGTTAAGTGAGTGTTTCCAATAGTGGCAAAGCCTAAACAATAGGAAACGGCTTTTCAACAGATATTATCAATCAGGGTCAGAGCCCATTAATTTCATAAGACACTGTTGACCATGAATAGCATAGATACAAGGAAAGCAAGTAAGAGCGGGGCCTACCCCCCGGTAAGCTTGCTTGACACTGTAGATATGCTATTCATGGTCAACCCTTTACGGGCGCGGAAAATTTTTGTATCTGAACCCTTAAACCGCTTGACCTTAGCTATGGTTAGGGCCGTGCGCGGTTCTCAGGTCCATCTATCAAAAATTTTCTAGCGCAGAGTTTATGAAATTAATGGGTTCTGACCCTCGCTAAGGATACATTGACGTCAGAGCGACAGCAGCTTATATCAAAACAGCTTAAAACACAGAAACACAGATATAAGGAACGACCTTGCTCAATCTAGCTTCCAAAATATTCGGCTCAGCCAATGACCGGGCACTGAAACTGCTGGGATGGCATGTTGCGCCTATCAATGCGCTGGAGCCTCAATATGAGGCGATGGATGATGCACAGCTGCGCAATCAGACAAACGAATTCCGCCAGCGCCTGGAAAACGGCGAGCCTCTCGAAAACCTGACCCATGAGGCTTTTGCGGTTATACGGGAAGCAGCAAAAAGAACGCTGGGCCAGCGTCATTATGATGAACAGCTCATCGGCGGGCTGGTCTTGAATGAAGGCAAAATTGCGGAAATGAAAACCGGTGAGGGTAAAACGCTGGTATCAACGCTGGCGGCCTATCACAACGCCCTGCCCGGCACGGGCGTTCATATTGTCACCGTCAATGACTACCTGGCCGAGCGCGATGCCGAATGGATGGGACAAATTTATAATTTTATGGGTATGACGACCGGCTGCATCACTGACAAAGTCAGACCACCCGAACGCGGCCCTTCCTATGCTGCCGACATCACATACGGAACCAACAATGAATTCGGCTTTGATTACCTGCGCGACAATATGCGCTTTAACAAAGAACTGATGGTCCAGCGCCCCTTTAACTTCGCCATTGTCGATGAAGTTGACTCGATCCTGATTGATGAAGCCAGAACGCCGCTTGTTATTTCCGGCCCATCCGAAACAGATGTCACTCTTTATCACAGCGTTGACAAGCTCATCATCCCGAAACTGGAAGATCAGGACTTTGAACTTGATGAAAAGCACAAGACCATCGTCCTCACCGAAGAGGGAACCGAGCATGTTGAAAACCTGCTGCGCGAGTCAAAGCTGCTTGAAGAAGGCACCTTATACGATATCCAGAACATCAACCTGGTCCACCATGTTAATCAGGCTCTGCGCGCCAACAAGCTCTTCCACCGCGACACCGATTATATCGTAAAGGACAATAAAGTTATCCTGATCGATGAATTCACTGGCCGCATGATGGAAGGCCGCCGCCTGTCCGAAGGTCTGCACCAGGCTTTGGAGGCCAAGGAAGGCGTTGAGGTTCAAAACGAAAACCAGACTTTGGCTTCGATCACCTTCCAGAATTATTTCCGGCTTTATCCGAAACTCGCCGGCATGACCGGTACTGCCATGACCGAAGCCGCTGAGTTTGCAGAGATTTACAATCTCGGCGTTGTCGCCATCCCGACCCATGTGCAGATACAGCGCCAGGACTATGAAGACCAGATTCTAAAATCCATGAAGGAAAAAAATGAGGCGGTCACCAAACTGGTCAAGGAATGTCAGGAGAGAAAACAACCCGTTCTGGTCGGCACAGTTTCGATCGACAAGTCAGAGAAGCTCTCGGAGGCCCTTAAAAAGCAGAAAATCCCGCATCACGTTCTGAACGCCCGCCATCATGAACAGGAAGCTTATATCGTGTCTCAAGCCGGACGGCCTGGCGCGGTGACCATTGCCACCAATATGGCCGGGCGCGGGACCGACATTCAGCTTGGTGGCAACGCTGAAATGCGTATCAAGCAGGAAGTCGATGAAAGCTGGAGCGAAGACAAACAGAAAAAAGCCACTGAAAAGATTGAATCCGAGATCGCAAAAGACAAGGAAATTGTCAAGGAAGCCGGTGGACTTTATATCGTCGGCACAGAGCGCCATGAATCACGGCGCATTGACAACCAGCTGCGCGGACGCTCAGGCCGTCAGGGCGACCCCGGCGCCTCAATCTTTTTCCTTTCGGTCGAAGATGATTTGATGCGCATTTTTGCCGGTGAAAAACTCGAGGGCCTGCTCGCCAACAGCAAAATTGGGCTGCGCGAAGGTGAGTCCCTCGAACATCCGCTGATCAGTAAGATGCTGGAAAAAGCGCAGGCCAAAGTCGAAAGCATGAATTTCGACATTCGTAAGAATCTTTTGAAATTTGACAATGTCATGAACGACCAGCGCAAGGTCATTTATGAACAGCGCCGTGAAATCATGCAGGCCGAGGACCTCGAAGACCTGGTACGCGACATGCGTCATGACATCATTGAAGACATCGTTTCCATTTCCATCCCGCCGCAAAGCTACGCAGAGAAATGGAACATCGAAACGCTGAAGAATGAATCCATTCGTCTTCTCGATCTCGACCTGCCCGTGGAAGAATGGGCCAAAGAAGAAGGTATTGCTGACCGGGAAATCGTCGACCGCATCATGGATTCCTCAAATAATAAAATGGCCAAAAAAGCGGCGGATGTTGGTGTGGAGCTTTGGCGGCGCATGGAAAAAGGCATCGTCCTGCAGATTCTTGATCAGCACTGGAAAGAGCATTTGCTCAATCTTGACCATCTGCGCCAGGGCATTAATTTGCGCGCCTTCGGCCAGCGTGATCCGCTGAATGAATATAAAACCGAAGCCTTTGGCGCTTTTGAGAGTATGCTCGATATGATGCGCGAAAGCGTCACCAGTGTTTTAAGCGTGGTCGAGGTCGATACGTCCCAGGGCCGCGTTGATGTGATTATGCCCGGTATGAATTATCAGGAGCAGCAATTGCAAACATCGCGGCAGGACCCTGCGGCTATGGGCACCGGCGGCGTAAAACACAGCAAAGAACGCGAAAGACAGCAGCAGCAAGGCGGCCCACAAAGCGGCAATGCCGAGCCCTTCCCGGAAAAACGCGCCTTTGATCAGCAAGACCCCGCCACCTGGGGCAAAGTCCCGCGCAACGCCGCTTGTCCCTGCGGCTCCGGCAAGAAATTCAAGCAATGCCATGGCAGGATTGCTTAGCACATCGTACTATCCGTGCTAATCTCCTCCTATGAGCTTCACAGAAAAACATTATTTTGGGACCAATTCCGCCGGGCAGCACCGCATTGTCTATAATGACTGGGGGCCGGAGGACGGCCACCCAGTGATCTGCGTCCATGGCCTGACCGGCAATGGCCATGATTTTGATTTTTTGGCTGAGGAACTCATCAAAGACGGGCACCGTATCATTGCCGTCGACCTACCCGGACGCGGACGCAGTGATTTTCTCGGTAACCCGCATGATTATAATTACAAACAATACGGCCAAGATCTTATGGCTCTGCTGGCCCATCTCGGCGTTGGTGAACCGGGCAGCGTTGACTGGATCGGCGTTTCGCTCGGCGGGCTGCTCGGTATTGGCCTGGCCGGGCTGGAAGACACGCCCATCCGCCGCATGATCATCAATGATGTCGGACCGGAAGTGCCGCAGGTCATGCTCGATTTCATTCATCAGGTGCTTTCCCAAAGCTATACATTCGATACGGTGCAGGATCTGGAAAAACGCATGCGCGAAACCAGAGGCCTGACATGGGGGCCGGTCACAGACGATCAATGGAAACATATGGCCGAGCACAATGCCCGCGCCCTTGATGATGGACAAATCACCTATGCGTATGACCCGGAAACCGCCGTCGTTTTTGCAAGCGAGCCAACCGGCGGAGCGGATCTCTGGCCTTACTGGGATAAGATCACCTGCCCGCTATTACTGCTACAGGGCAAAAAATCTCTTGTTCTACCGAAGAAGATCATCAAGCAAATGAAAAAGCGCGGTCCGAAATTCGACCTGCATGTCTTTAAAGGCTGCGGCCATGTACCGTCCCTCATGGCCCCGGATCAAATTGAAGTGGTAAGGGAATGGCTAAACACAAAGTAGACATTCTTATCATCGGCGCAGGCATCGCCGGGCTGTGGCTGTTTCACCGGCTAAAACGCGCCGGCTATGACGCGCTGCTGCTGGAAAAAAACGCAATTGGCGGCGGCCAGAGCATTGCCAGCCAGGGCATTATCCATTCCGGCCTCAAATATACGCTGGCCGGACAGGTGAGCGCGCTCGCCCGTTCGATCAGCATTATGCCGGATTTATGGCGCGCGGCTTTAAACGGTAACGGCCCGGTTGATTTGTCAGCCGCCAAAGAAAACGCCGCCTCACAACATTTACTCATACCACCCGGACTCATGGGAAGCCTCATTAAAACAATCAGCAAAAAAGCATTGGGCAAGGGCGCCAAAGAAACCCCACTGGAAGAATGGCCAGGCGATATCAGCGCATCGGGCTTTCACGGCTCCCTCGTTCATATGGGTGAACCCGTCCTCGATATCCCCGGAATCATCCACGCTCTGGCCGAACCGTATAAGGACTGCATCCGTCAAAATGATGGCACAGAGATAGAAGCCAAACTCACGATTTACACCGCTGCCGATGGAAATGAAGAGGCTGCAAAGCAAAATAATCACAACAAAGGGTTAGAGACACAAAAACGCCCGCTGCTCATGGGGCTGATGAAACATGCGCCCTTCCCGCTTTACGCACATTTCGTCGGCAACTCCGACAAGCCGGTCGCCACCATCACCACGCATAAAGGCAAAGACGGTACGCTGATCTGGTATGTCGGCGGCGCGGTGGCCGAGCGCGCAAAAGACTCCAGCCCCGAAGAAGTCTATAGCGCCATTCGCAAAGCCTTTGCCAAATATATGCCGCAAGTTGATTTGTCCGGGATTGAATGGGCCACCCTGCCCATCGACCGCATCGAAGGAAAATCCAAAACCGATGGTTGGCTCCCCGACACCCCGACGATTCATGAATCCGGCGACACGCTTTATTGCTGGCCGACAAAACTCACCTTCGCGCCGCTGTTATCGGATATGATTTTTGACCGCGTCGAAAAATCAGGCATAAAACCAAATGGCATACAAAGCGACTGGTCATTCCTACCTGAAGCGCCTTATGCTGAAACCCCATGGGACACCGCACAATGGATAAAAGAGAGCTCGGCCAAAGCGGCCTCATGATATCGCCTCTGGGCCTGGGCACCGTGAAGTTTGGCCGGAATGTTGGGGTCAAATACCCCGAAGGGTTCGATATCCCGGATGAAGCGGCGCTGGCGGATTTGCTGAACCTTGCCAAAGAGCTTGGCATCAATTTACTCGACACCGCGCCCTCTTACGGCACCAGCGAGGAGCGTTTGGGGCGGCTTTTAAAAGGCCAGCGCGAAGACTGGGTCATCGTCGGCAAAGCCGGCGAAGAATTCGAAAACGACCAGTCGACTTACGATTTTTCACCCGAACATTTTGAAATGAGTCTCGAGCGCTCCCTCAAGCGTCTGCAAACCGACTATTTGGATGTATTCCTCATTCATTCCGACGGCAATGACATGGAGAATTTATCGGATAATCTCATCGAAAAAATGCAGGACTTTAAATCCCGCGGCCTGGTCCGTGCCATCGGCGCTTCGACCAAAACGCCTGAAGGCGGAATCAAAGCCCTCGAAAACATGGATGTGGTCATGGCCACTTATAACCCCTCCTATACTGATGAAAAACCGGTACTCGATTATGCCGCAGAAAACAACAAAGGCGTGCTGCTCAAAAAAGCCCTCGCCAGCGGCCATGCAGCCAATACCAAAGACAGCCTCGATTTTGCCTTTTCCCATCCCGCCGCCTCCGCCGCCATCATCGGCACCATCAATCCGGATCATTTACGGGAGAATGTGAACGCCGTATCTACGCCGCAGGAGGCGTAACCTTAATCACAGTCAACTGATTACGCTGGCGCTTGATGATATCAAAGCGAAAGCCGTGAAAGCTAAAGCTCTGCCCCACTTCGGGCAGCATTTGAGATTCATGCAGTACCAGCCCGGCCAGGGTTGCATAATCTTCATCGGGCAGACCCCAGTCAAATTCGCGGTCAAGATCACGGATCGTCACCTCACCATCAATCAGAAAACTGCCGTCACCCATTTTGCGCACGCCCGGCACCACCATGTCATGCTCATCGTCAATTTCACCGACAATTTCCTCCAGAATATCCTCAAGCGTTACAATCCCCATAAACGCGCCGTATTCGTCGATGACAATCGCGAAATGCTCGCGGCGCTGACGGAAAGCCTGAAGCTGATCATACAAATCCGTGCTCTCGGGAATGAACCACGGCTCCGCCGCCACCTCGTCTATCTTAACTTGAAAAATATCGGCGCGGTGTTCTTTCATTGCCATTAAAAGCCGCTTGGAGTGCAGCACACCGACAATGTTATCCTGATTGTCCCGCCACAGCGGCAGGCGCGTATAGGGGCTATCGAGTACCGCATCGACCATCTGATCGATTGGCAGATCGGCATCGATCATTTCAACATTTTTGCGGTGAATCATGATCTCTTCGACATCAACCTCAAACAGATCGAGAATGGAGCGCAGCATCGCCCGCTGCTCCAGTGTCTCGCGCTCCGGCCCTTCATGCATTTCAATCGCCCCGCGCAAAAGCTCATAATGGGACCCGGCGGCAACCTTGGAGATATCGACCCCTATCAGTTTTAAAACACCGCGCACAATCCAGGTCACCGCTTCGGTCACCGGCGCAAACACAACAATCACAACGCGGATAATCGGCGCAATCGCCAAAGACATCTTGTTGGCATGATGGAGCGCGTAGGTTTTCGGCAGCACCTCGGCAAAGATCAAAACCAGCATAGTCATCATCAGCGTCGCATAAACCACGCCCGCCTCGCCGAACATTTTAATCAGAAAACTGGTCGCCAGGGCTGAGGCAAGAATATTCACCAGATTGTTGCCGAGCAAAAGCGCGCCAATCATGCGGTCTTTTTTATCGAGGATACTTAGAACCAGCCCGGCACGCTTGTTGCCGTCTGATTCCCGGGCGTGCAGCCTTGCGCGCGATACCGCCGTCAGCGCGGTTTCCGAGCCGGAGAAAAAAGCCGAAAGCACCAACAAAACGACAATGGCTATGACTGGGATGAGAATGCCGACTTCCATAAGCCTTTAATGCCCTTTCTTTTGCCCTGTCTGTTAAAACCTTCCATGGTGACATTTGTCTTGCCAATCGCGTCCTTAAGAACATCGCGCACGATACCTTCCGGCACGTCTTTTGTAATAAACGTCTCGCCAATAGCCGCAGGAAGAACAAATGTCATTTGCCCGCCAGTGGCTTTTTTATCCTTCTTCATAATTTCCATCAGGCTGTCGACATCCGTCTTTAAAGCCGGCTCAATAAAGGAAACGCGCGTGGGAAGACCGACGGCGCTAAAATGCGCCTCAACACGCTCCATATCTTCCTGGGTGCAATGACCAAGCCGTAAGGATAAATCAAACGCCAGAATTGTGCCGATCGCCACGCCCTCGCCATGCAATAACCGCCCGTCATATTTTGCGGCTGTCTCCAGCGCATGGCCGAAGGTGTGACCAAGGTTAAGCAAGGCCCGCCTGTCCGATTCCTTTTCATCGGACTCAACAATCTCGGCCTTGGCTTTGGTGCTTTTCTCGATGGCATGGGAAACAGCCTCGGGATCAAGAGCACATACGTCTTTACCATTATCCTCCAGCCACTGGAAAAAGCCGAGATCATTAATCAAACCGTATTTCACAACTTCCGCATAACCGGCCAGCAACTCGCGCTTTGGTATGGTCTTCAATGTCTCAATATCGGCAATCACCGAAATCGGCTGATAGAATGCGCCCACCAGGTTTTTGCCCTGCGCCATGTTGATACCCGTCTTACCGCCGACGGAGCTATCGACCTGTGCCAGCAGGGTCGTCGGAACCTGCACATAGGATACGCCGCGCATAATGGTCGAAGCGGCAAAGCCGGACAAATCACCGATCACGCCGCCACCAACCGCCATAACGATAGAATTGCGATGCACGCCGTGATCCAGAAGCCAGCCGCAAATACGCTCCAGCTGCTTAAACGATTTTGTCTTCTCACCGGGGGGCAGAACCATCATTTCCACGCGCTGCGCTCCGGCTTCTGCCATAATGTCTTTGGCTGCCTGGGCATAGGATTTAACATTCTCATCGGTCACAACAAAAACCGAACGCCCGGCAAGCTCCACAGGCACGAAATCGGCAAGCCGATAGAGCAGACCGGAGCCGATATAAATATCATAGCCCCGCGTATCGAGATCGATGGTTACAATTTTGGTTTCAACTGGCATCAATTTTATTCTTCCTCACACAAAAACTCATGCAGGCTTTTTACAGAGCCATCAACAACATCTGCAATGGCTCCGGCATCGCTGCGCACAGTGATATCAGCTTTTGCGTAAATCGGCCTCCTTTTTTCGAGCAATTCCTCAATAATATCCCTTGGATCGCCTTGCGCCAATAATGGTCTGTTCTTCTTATGCATGACCCTTTCTAGCAAAGCATCGATATCGGCATCAATCCATATTGATATGGCCCTGCTCCAGATCGCATCAGCCGTGCTTTCATTGACGATGGCCCCGCCGCCGGTCGCAAGCACGATCGGTCCTGTTTCCAAAAGATCAGCGATAATCCGCTTTTCCGCATCACGAAAACGCTGCTCACCATCGCGTTCAAAAATCTCGGCAATCGAGCAGCCCGCCGCCTCTTCTATTTTCCTGTCGGAATCAACAAATTCAAGCCCCAACGCCCTGGCCAGCAACGCGCCAATATGGCTTTTGCCAGAGCCCATCATACCGATCAGGGCAACCGGCTTATCGAGCCTGTTTTTAATGGCCTCTGCCAAATCCTTTATATTTTGGTTTTCCGTCATCCTTTACCCACGATTTCTCTTGCGATCTGTAAATACGGAACCTAAGATCGCCCCTGTCATGAAGATATTCAAGCTTATTTTAGGACTTCTTGTCCTCACCCTTGCCGGCGGGTTTGGCTATTTCGCCGTCACCGATGTGCCGATTGAAAAAAAACAGATCAGCAAAACCATTCCCAATGAGCGCTTCTTCGATGAAAAATAGCCTTCATATCATTCTTATCCTGGCCTTTTTAAGCGTCTTTACAGGAAGCTTTGCCTTCGCCTATGACGACGATGAAGACACCATAGAACTTACAGACGAAGAAAAAGAGCAAGAAAAATACGAAGACGACAGAAGAGATGCCGTATTTGACGTCAAATATTCCAGCATTGAATCTGCCGGCATTTATTCAAGTGCCAGCGACGGAAGCTTAGGGCGTGATTTGTGGGATAATGTCCAAAGGTCCTATTTGATCGCGCTAATATCCGAACTGCCCCTTAATTCACGCGCAAAAACAATGCGCGAGTTAAGCAAAAAAGCGCTACTAACTTCCGTCAACGCCAGACTTATTAACAATGATATCAAACCTGAACCGGGACATGATTTTCTGACCGTCCGGCTGGAAAAGCTTCTGGACAGCGGGTTTTATGCCGAGGCCTTTGATCTGTATTCACAGTTAAATGACGAGCCCTACCACGAAAACCTGGCCCGCGCCGGTGTTCTTGCCATGCTTTACAATGGTGAAAAATCTCTGGCATGTCTCGAAGGCAACACGGTTCAGGATCGCTTTGAAGGCGTTACCTTCTGGCAGGAATTTCTGGCTTACTGCGATCATTTTTTATCAGAAAAACCGGACAAAAAATCTATCAAAACGCTCAAAGCCTCAGATAAAAAAATACTGAAGGTTATCGCAGCCGATAAAAAATACAGCTTCACATATGACCCTAAAAAATTTGAAACACTCTCGCGCCTTGAGCAAGCCATTCTGGTTTCTGAAAACAATCTAAAACTCAGCAAGCTCAAAAAAATAAACATACAGGACATCCCGCCCCGGCATATTGCATTGCTGCTTGCGCATGAAAAACTTTCTGAAAAACACAGATTATTGCTGAGCATTCGCGCTGTGGACCAACAAATTATTAAGCCCGAGAAGCTAAAGGAACTTTATGACCTTTTCACCGCGCCTGCAGCCGGCGAAGACGAAAGTGAAGACAAAGCGCTGGAGTCTCTCAAAAACTGGGAAAAACTGCCCTATTTATATCAAAAAGCCGGCAACGCCGCCAAGGGCGAAGAACAATGGGCGGTTATGCGCGAAATTTTTACGCTCGAAGATCAATATGGAACAGCCGCTTTATTACCTTTTGCCAAAACAATGCAGGGCCTAAAGCCAAAATCCCCCTCTTTGGAGGAAATTGAGCGTGCAATGCGCATTATTCACTATGCAGATTTATCTATCCCTTCGCACTGGATGAAGACCCTGGAAGGCCTTGATAAGGAGGATGAAAGCCCGGCCTCAGAAAGGTATAACCGCTTGTATTTGGCTGCTTTTTTGGCAAAACCCAACTATAAAAGAACCAGTGACGAACGGGAAAAGCTGGAAACCCTTATGAGCAGAGGAAAACGAAGGCACACAGTTTTCTTAAAAAATATTATAGAAAATCTTGACAAAGATGGAAAAGATGTTAATAATGCGTCCAAAGCTTATGAAAAAGATTTTGACTTGACATCGAATGAAGATTATGTAATGCCTTCTGTACATGTGTGGGATCGCATTACTCTAGTAAGTCAAAATCGTATTATTGGTGAAACGATCCTGCTTTGCACATTCATGTTGCAGGACGCCCCGTTACAGGATATCTATCCGGGTGTTTTACGTGATGTACTAAAGAGTTTGAATATTGTGGGATTAACAAACGTTTCCAGAAAGATGGCCATAGAGGCCCTTCTGGAAAAGTAAAAAGGAAGAAGGAGAAAAACTATGGCACGTCCAGGTCGCCCAGCAATGCCGAAGCCAAATCTACATCCGCTCGTAGACTCGTTTCTAGATATGTTAACAACAGAGCGCGGAGCCGCCATGAACACGCGTCATGCCTATTGGCGTGACCTTGCTGATGTCAGCCTTTATCTTCGCGCCAAAAGATCAACTGATGTTGATAAAGCAACAACAGACGATCTGAAAGCTTACCTCAAAGACCTTAGTGAAAAAGTGCACATCAAAGGTCAGCACAAAGGCAAGATCGCCGTTCGTACGGTGGCTCGTCGTTTGTCCGCTTTGCGTCAGTTCTATCGCTACATGGTATCGGAAGACATTCGTCAGGATGATCCGACATCGACAATTGAAAGCCCGAAACAGGGCCGCACATTGCCAAAAACTCTGAGCGAGGCTGAAGTTAGCTCTCTGATCAAAACAGCCGGCATGGGCACCAGCGGCGAAAGTGTTCGTCTGGTTTGCCTGATTGAAATGCTGTATGCCACTGGCCTGCGCGTTTCTGAACTTGTCGGTCTGCCGATGAGCGCCATTGGTGAGCAAAACCAGTTCCTGATGATCTCCGGTAAAGCCGGTCGTGAACGCATGGTCCCTCTTTCGGATCCGGCACAAAAAGCTATGCAGAACTACCTGGACCTTCGCAAGCAGTTTGTGGCATCCGATGACTCAGGAAGACAGGCACAATGGCTGTTCCCATCAAGAACGTCTGATAGCGGTCACCTGACACGTCAGCGTTTTGCGCAGCTTCTGAAAGACCTGGCCCGCGCAGCAGGCATCGAAGAGGGCAAGGTTAGCCCGCACATTCTTCGTCATGCTTTTGCAACGCATCTGCTGAGCCATGGTGCTGATTTGCGCTCTGTTCAGAAAATGCTTGGACACGCCGATATTGCGACGACACAAATTTACACGCATATCGTTGGCGACAAGATGAAAAAGACGGTGAAAGACAAGCACCCTCTGTCCAAAACTGGAACAGACAGCTAATACGTCAAACATAAATACGATTCAAATCAGGCAGGCAATGTGGTAAACATGTCTGCCTGATTTATTATATTTAGGCCCTAACCCCTTGGGAGCATAAAAGGTGTCTCTGGATTTTGAAAAACCGATATTAGAGCTCGAAGGCAAGATCGCTGAACTGCGCCATGTCAGCAGCGATAACCGGGTCAATATCGCCGACGAGATTACCCGTATGCAGGGCAAGGCGGATAAGCTCCTGATACAAACCTACAGCAAGCTGAGCCCCGCCCAGAAAGTCCAGGTCGCACGGCATCAGGAACGTCCGCATTTTTGCGATTATATTAAATATCTCATTACCGATTTTACACCGCTGGCGGGGGATAGAAGCTTTGCCGAAGACCATGCTTTGATCGGTGGACTTGGCCGCTTTAAAGGTGAGGCTTGCGTCATTATTGGCCATGAAAAAGGTCACGACACACAAAGCCGGGTAAAACATAATTTTGGCATGGCCCGCCCCGAAGGCTATCGCAAAGCGCAACGCCTGATGAAAATGGCCGAGCGCTTTCAGCTCCCCGTTATTACCCTTGTTGATACGGCCGGTGCCTATCCCGGCAAGGGCGCAGAAGAGCGCGGTCAGTCCGAAGCCATTGCAAAATCGATTGAGTCCTGCCTGCGCGCCGAAGTGCCGATTGTCTCCGTCATTATCGGCGAAGGCGGCTCCGGCGGCGCGATCGCCATTGCCGTGGCCGACCGGCTTTATATGTTGGAGCATTCTATCTATTCGGTGATTTCACCAGAAGGCTGCGCCTCAATCCTCTGGCGCAGCGGATCTTACGCTGAAGAAGCTGCCACGGCCCTCAAACTGACGGCGCAGGATTTGTACAAATTCAAGCTGATAGACGGAATTATTGATGAACCAATTGGCGGCGCCCACCGCAGAAAAGAAGAAACGATGGAAAATGTCAGCCGGCAAATCGAAAAAGCTCTTGGCGACCTGACACCCTGGGACCAGGGCTCATTAATTCAAAACAGGCGCAGCAAATTCATCGCGCAAAGCCGAAACCTCTAAACAAAACTCCTACAGCGAAACTTAAACGGCCGTGTGGTTACTATTATTTTGAAACACGGCTTCGTCGCCCATAAGGTCCGTACGATCTTTCTTTGTCTGAAAGAAGTACGTGTACTCGCTTGGAATACGCGCTCTTTGTTTCATGTATTCGAAATTACCATGACCGGCATTGCGATGCCCACCTTCGGTTGTCGCAGAACGAAAATACAACATCAGGAACACCCGAATTGCCGCCGTCAAAGATGTCTTTTTGTTTTTACGAACATAGATCAAAGAGCAGATGTCATGAATGCTGCAACGTTCGCGTTTTGCAATCTCTCTTAGTGCCATCCACATCTCAGGCTCCAGCCTGACAGACGTCCTGCGCCCGAAAATAGTGATATTACGGCTTACTAATGTGCTTTTTGCCTCTTGTGATATTTGATCAATTTCACTCTCTAGTGTGTCTTCCATTGTGTCCTCCAATGAATCGAACTGTGAACTAAGGATACACCCAATATAAACCTTAGGTTGTGCTAAGATGGTAAATACACCCTATAGTATACACTCGGTGATTTCAACTATAACGCGAGAAAAATTTTAATCAAAGGGTATAAGATTCTTTTGGTGCCTTTGCCTGAACGGAAAGCGCATGAACAGGGCCGGAGAGCTCCTGCTTCAAAATGTTATGAACCATACGCTGACGCTCGATACGACTTTTCCCTTCAAACCGGGAGGATACGATTCTCAATTTGAAATGACTTTCCCCGGAGCCGTCATGGCCCGCATGACCAAGATGTTTGTCACTTTCGTTGATAAGCTCGAGAAACTCTGGCTCAAAAGCCGCTTCCAGCTTTGTTTTTATTTGATCGGCTACAGACATACGTTATAATATAAGGCATGCCGAGAATAAAGTTAAAGCCGCAATCGCCGGAATACGAAGAAAAAGACAAAAAGACACAGAATCATCGCTGTGAGATGCCCGGCTGCCCCGAATCGGCCGAGCACAAAGCCCCCAAACACAGAGGGCTGGATGACCATTACCACTTCTGTATTAATCATGTGCGCGAATATAACGTGGCCTGGGACTTTTTCTCCGGCATGTCGAATACCGAGGTTGAAGATCACATGATGAGCAGCATCTATGGCGACCGACCGACCTGGAAATACGGCGTCGAGGGCGATGCGGAAGATAATTTACACCGCAAGGCCTGGCAGAATTATCACTACACCAATGAAAAACCGGGACAAAACGGCCACGCAAACGGCACCAATGGCGGTGGCGGTTTCCGCGCGGCGAAAAACTCACCAGAATTTGAGGCCATGGCGATTATGGGACTGGAAGCGCCGGTAACACTGGACACGATTAAATCCAAATACAAAGAGCTGGCAAAAAAACATCATCCCGATTTAAATCAGGGCTGCGAAAAATCGGAAGAGCTTCTCAAACATATCAATATGTCCTATACGATACTGAAGCTCGCTTATGAGCAGTTCGAACAATTGCCGGAACGTAATTAAACCGAAACATGTCATCCTGAAACGTCGCAGACGTTGAAGGATCTAAAGCAACAAAGAAAGATTCTTCAGCGCAAGCGCTTCAGAATGACAAAAAGAGAAATAAAATGCCCGAAGACAAAAACAATGAGCCTCAGATGGATCAAACGCCGATGTCGTTTGACGTCACCTCGCTCACGCCCAATAGCGGCAAATACACCAGCATTCCCGACACCAAATACAAGGTGCGCGAAACCTTCGGCCTCGATCTCGACTGGGAGGTACCCGGCTTTACCGACGATCACCCGAATGTACCGGCAATAGATAAAACCTATCAATTCGACCATGACACGACCATGGCCATCCTCGCCGGGTTTGCGCATAACCGCCGCGTGATGATCCAGGGCTATCACGGCACCGGCAAGTCCACCCATATTGAGCAAGTCGCCGCGCGGCTGAAATGGCCCTGCGTGCGCATCAATCTGGATTCCCATGTCAGCCGCGTCGATCTGATCGGCAAAGATGCCATTACGCTGCAGGAAGGCAAGCAGATAACCCAATGGAAAGAGGGCCTGCTGCCTTGGGCGATTCAAAATCCCGTGGCGCTGGTCTTTGATGAATATGACGCCGGTCGTCCCGATGTGATGTTCGTTATTCAGCGCGTGCTAGAGGCCGAAGGCCGCCTGACGCTGCTCGATCAGAATATGATTATCCGCCCGCACCCGGCGTTTCGGCTGTTCTCTACCGCTAACACGGTCGGGCTGGGCGATACCACAGGGCTGTATCACGGCACCCAGCAAATCAATCAGGGCCAGATGGATAGATGGAACATCGTGGTGACGCTCAATTATCTTGCCCATGAGAATGAAATGAATATCGTGCTCGCCAAGCTGCCGCAATTTGCCAATGACGAAGGCCGTGACAATGTCGACAAAATGGTACGGCTGGCCGATCTGACCCGCGAAGGATTTATCAATGGCGATTTGTCGACATTAATGTCCCCGCGCACGGTTTTGACCTGGGCGGAGAACACGTTGATCTTCTCTGACCGCGATATCGCGTTCCAGCTTTCGTTTTTGAACAAATGCGATGAAACCGAGCGCCCGATCGTTGCCGAGTATTACCAGCGCTGCTTTGATGTTGAACTGCCCGAAAGCGCAATCAGGAAGCCCGCCGTCGCGGCGGAATAGCCGGCCATTTAAGGCAAAACTATGAGCGAAAATCAGCAAAACCGCAATCTTGAGCAATTCAAAAACGCCACCACCATTGCCTTGAAAACCATGGCCGGGAAAAAGGGGCTCGACGTCACCTTTTCCGCCAATGAGTCGCCGACCGGCGGTGTTACATCCACATTACGCCCGCGCTTACCCCTGCCCGATCACAATATGAACGCCGAAAGCCTGCGCCTGATCCGCGGCTGCGCCGATGCGCATTCTTTGTTTATTGCCCATCACGATAAAAAGCTGCACGCGCAGCAGCGCCCGACAAATCCCGAGGCTCTGGCCGTTTTCGATGCGCTGGAGCAGGCGCGCTGCGAGGCTCTTGGTGCTACGGCCATGAACGGTGTCGCGGGCAATTTGGCCGCCGTGCTCGAGGAAAAGTGCAGCCGTCAGGGATTGGCCACTATTTCCGAACGCGATCCGAACAACATGGCCGATGCGCTGCACATTCTTGCGCGGATGAATTTAACCGGCGAAGCACCGCCCCCTTCCGCAGAAAAGCTGGTCGCACTATGGCAGCCCTGGGTCAAAAAGCATCTCAAGAAAAATGATCTGGCGGCACTGAAAACCCTCATCAACGACCAGAAAGCCTTTGCTGAAAAAGCCAGCGCCTTGATCACCGAGCTCGACATCGACACCGGCGAAACCGGCTCTGACAGTCAGGAATCGGAGGACCAAGATGAACAAACCGATGACCAGACTGAAGAGGACAGGCCCGAAGACGACACAAATCCCGACATGGAAGGCCTGGACGAATCCGGCGAAGGCGATTCCGACAGCGCGGAAACCGGCGCAGACGATGTTATGGAGGATATGGGTGATGACAGCGGCGATATGCCGGCCAACCCTCTCACCAACCGCTCTGAGGGCTTTATTCCCGGCCCCGAAGGCGCGTACACCATCTACACCGATCAGTTCGACGAGGAGGTTGATGCTGGCGAGCTTGCCGATCCGGGCGAGCTCACACGACTGCGCTCTATGCTCGACAAGCAGCTTTTCCACCACCAGACCATCATCACCAAGCTCGCCAACCGCTTGCAGCGTAAACTCATGGCCAAGCAGCGGCGCAGCTGGCAATTCGACCTTGAGGAAGGCATTCTCGACCCGACGCGGCTGGCCCGCGTGATTGCCAACCCGAATGTGCCGCTGACCTTCAAGCAGGAAAAGGAAACCGAATTCCGCGATACCATCGTTTCCATTCTGATCGATAACTCTGGCTCGATGCGCGGGCGCCCAATCGCCATTGCCGCCATGACCACCGATATTATCGCGCGAACGCTGGAGCGCTGCCACGTCAAAACCGAAATCCTCGGCTTTACCACCCGCGCCTGGAAGGGCGGCAAATCCCGCGATCACTGGATGGAAGCAGGCCGCCCCCTGCACCCCGGACGGCTCAATGACGTGCGTCACATCATATATAAAGCCGCAGACGCGCCGATGCGCCGGACCAGGCGTAATCTGGGGTTAATGCTCAAAGAAGGGCTGCTCAAGGAGAATATCGACGGTGAAGCGCTGGTCTGGGCCCATAACCGTCTGGCGCAAAGACCGGAATCGCGGAAAATTCTATTGGTGATTTCCGACGGCGCACCGGTGGATGACTCAACGCTTTCTGTCAATCCTTCCAATATCTTAGAGCTTGATCTTCGCAATGTAATTGAATGGATTGAAATGCGCTCAAACGTCGAATTAACCGCCATCGGTATTGGGCACGATGTGACCCGCTATTACCGCAAAGCATTAACAATCGCCGATGCGGACGAACTCGCCAGCGCCCTGGCCTCGCAACTGGCCGATTTGTTTGAAGACGACCAGTAAAAACCTTGTCCTAAAGCGCCCAATCCCCTAATACAAAAGCATGAGCAGCAATAAAGTCTACAAACCAAAGCCGGTGAGCGGTTTTCCTGAATATCTGCCCGAAGTACGGCTGGTGGAGCAGCAATGGCTCGATCATATCCGCCGGGTGTTTGAATCTTATGGGTTCTGCTCAGTTGAAACCCCGTCGGTGGAGGAGCTGGACGTGCTCTCGGCCAAGGGCGAGGTCGATAAGGAAATCTATGTGCTCGAGCGCCTGCACAAGGAAGAAGGCGGCAAAGACGCCCGCCTGGCCCTGCATTTCGACCAGACCGTGCCACTGGCGCGCTATGTCGCTCAGCATTTCAACGATTTAACGTTCCCGTTTAAACGCTATCAGATGCAGCGCGTCTGGCGCGGGGAGCGGCCCCAGGCCGGGCGCTTTCGTGAGTTCACACAATGCGATATCGATGTGATTAATGTCGATTCTCTGCCGCTGCATTTTGACGCGGAAATGCCGGCTATCATCTGGGAGACGCTCTCCTCCCTGCCCGGTATGGAGAATGAGAAGATTCAACTGCGGATTAGCAATCGGAAAATTTTGATTGGACTACTTGAGGGCAAAACAAACAATATTCCTGAAGCTCTTCGGATCATCGATAAAATTGAAAAAATTGGAAAAGATGAAGTTACAAAATTACTCTCTAAAGATTGTGCAATTGATGATGAAAATATAAAAATTATTATGAACTTAGTCGGGCACGACGGCTATTACATCCTTCAGGACCTTACGGCATCGAATGAAATGATGGCTCAAGGTATGGAAGAAATTAAATTTGTTAAAGAACAACTCTCAAACCTCCCCGAAGAAGCTGTAAAAGTGGATTTATCCATCGTCCGTGGTCTCGATTATTACACCGGCACGGTTTACGAGACGGTGTTTACCGACGATCCCGGCTATGGCTCGATCTGTTCCGGCGGGCGTTATGATGATCTGGCCGGACAGTACATCAACAAGGCCCTGCCCGGCGTTGGAATCTCGATCGGCTTTTCGCGCTTATTTGCAAAGCTTCTGGAACAGGGAAAATTACCGATAGCCCGCAAATCCCCGGCTGATGTTTTGATGTTGTTGCCCGCCGATGACCAGCACGACAAAGCCACAGAAGCTGCACAAACCCTGCGCAAAAACGGCCACAATGTCGAAATGTATCACAAGGCACAAAAACTACAGAAACAACTTTCCTATGCCGAGAAAAAAGGAATCCCTTACGTTTGGTTCCCGGGCGATGGCGAAGTCAAAGACATGGCCACCGGCGAGCAAGTCAAAGCCGATCCGCAAAGCTGGACGCCTCATGAATAAAATTTCGTCATTGCGAGGCAGCAACGCTGACGAAGCAATCCAGAATCTTTCTTTACAGCTCTGGATTGCTTCGCTAACGCTCGCAATGACAATATTGGTAATGATCCTGCCGTCTCTGGCGCTGGCAGCGGAACCCTCGACCTACTCCCCCGAGACCTGCAACTTCGCCATTACCTTTCCGGACAAGCCCTATATCTCCCGGCGCTGCGACGATGATGACCAGAGCCGCTGCTATGACATGGTGTCGTATACCCAGGTCTATCCGATTTCCGCCACCGTCAATTTCCGCGTGATCTGCAATCCGGTCGGCGAAGACATTTACAAGCAATATAGCGGCGAAGTGATGGAAGCCACGGTCAAAGCCATGACCAAGCGCAGTGTTGTGCAAACCTTTGAAAGCAGCTTTCGCGAAGAAACTCACTACAAACAGGCCGGGCTGGTCGGCGAGGGCAAGGTCGGCCTCACCCCGACGATTTACATTGCCCAGCTCTGGATCAGCCACAGCTCCATCCTATCCGTCGAAGCCGAGCTGATCGGACAGCCACATGATGAAGCGGACCAGCTCTTCAGTTCGGTTCTTAAAAGTGTTCGCTTTGTCGAGGAAGAAGAGAATCAAGAGAACGAGTCAAAAGAAAAACCGGAAGAAAAGAAAGAGAAAAAAGAAATCAAACCGTCTCAGACGCCAAACCCTTAATCCGTTCCACCATGGCAAAGAAACCGCTGCGGCGGTTGGGGGACAGATGCTGATCCAGCCCAATTGTGGTAAACATCTCTTCAATATTAATGGACGGAATTTCGGATAACTTCTTATCCTGATACGCCACCACCAAAAGCGCGATCAGCCCGCGCACAATATGCGCATCACTATCGGCGGTAAAATGAAAGACATCATCGGTCACATCCGCCTGCATCCATACGCGTGATGTGCAGCCCTGCACCATATTTTCATCACTCTTCAACGACTCATCCATCGCCGGCAATTTGCGCCCCAGATCGATCAAATAACGATAGCGCTCCTCCCAGTCATCAAACAGGGAAAAGTTTTCGATAGTCTCGCCTATGCTGCTGTGCAGTGTCATTTATCATATTCCATTAATGTCTTCGATACTCTTCTTATATTATAATCGTAGTGTAGGGCAACAGGCTCACTTGTGAACAAAAGCTTGTTTTATCAGTGTGAAAATATAACTTCATTGATATAGGGGCTTGCGCAGTGTGGTGCCAGTTGGCAGATTGAAGTTAGTATAACTTTTGTAATAGACGGGAAAGTCATAAAAGATGAGCAAATCAGGGACAAGCGATTCAAAAAACACTTTGTACTGTTCTTTCTGTGGAAAGAGCCAGCATGAAGTACGCAAACTGATTGCCGGACCCAACGTATTTATCTGCAATGAATGCGTTGAGCTTTGCATGGACATCATCCGCGAGGAAGACAAAACCCAGATTGTCCGCCCCGGCGAAGGTGTCCCCACCCCCAGCGACATTAAATCCGTGCTTGATGACTATGTCATCGGCCAGGAAGGCGCCAAGCGCGTTTTGTCTGTGGCTGTGCATAATCATTACAAACGGCTGGAGCATACCGCTCAGGACTCTGAAGGCATAGAACTGGCCAAATCGAACATTATGCTGATCGGGCCGACCGGTTGCGGTAAGACATTACTGGCGCAAACGCTGGCCCGTATTTTGGATGTTCCCTTTACGATGGCCGATGCCACCACTTTGACCGAGGCCGGTTATGTTGGTGAGGATGTCGAAAATATTGTCCTTAAACTGCTGCAGGCCTCCGATTACAATGTCGAGCGCGCGCAAAAAGGAATCGTCTATATCGACGAGATTGACAAGATCAGCCGCAAGTCCGACAACCCGTCGATTACCCGCGATGTATCCGGTGAAGGCGTTCAGCAGGCGCTCTTGAAGCTGATGGAAGGCACCGTTGCCAGCGTACCGCCACAAGGCGGGCGCAAACATCCGCAACAGGAATTCTTACAGGTCGATACCAGCGATATCCTCTTTATCTGTGGCGGAGCCTTTGCCGGCCTCGAAAAAATTATCTCGGATCGCGGCAAGGGAACAACCATCGGATTCGGCGCCGACATCAAAAACGTTGATGACAGGAGTGTGGGCGAAGTATTCCAAGAAGTGGAACCGGAAGATCTTTTGAAATACGGCCTGATACCGGAATTTGTCGGTCGTCTGCCGGTCATAGCAACGCTAGAAAATCTTGATGAAGCAGCCCTGATTACCATTCTGACAGAGCCTAAAAATGCCCTTATTAAGCAATACCAAAAGCTCTTCGATATGGAAGGCGCCGAGTTGAATTTCACCGATGAGGCTCTGAAGGAAGTTGCACTGAAAGCCATCGAACGCAAAACTGGCGCGCGCGGCCTGCGCTCTATTCTTGAAGCGCTACTTCTCGACACCATGTTTGAACTCCCCGATATGGAGAATATTGAAGAAGTCGTGGTCAACGATGATACAGTTAAAGACAGCAAAACCCCTGTCTATGTTTTTGCCGATAAGAAAAAGAAGAAAACAAAGGCCAAGGACAAGGACGGCGATAAGGATAAGGAAGCTGCGGCAAAATAGACTTATGGTGCCATTCTGACTCTGGAAGAAAACACAATCTCGGTGTATACTTGAACGAAGTAAAAACTCTAGCCCCAAAGGAGTGACCCGCACCATGCCACAAGATGCCAAAATCATGCCGGAAGAAGGCAAAAAGTACCGCCTGATCACACGCAGCGATATGGACGGTCTGGTCTGCGGTATTCTTTTAAAGGAAATGGGTCTGATTGAGGATATTACATTCGCCCACCCCAAAGACATGCAGGACGGGCTGATTGAGGTTGGCCCCAATGATATCACCACCAACCTTCCTTATGTAGAGGGCGTCTATCTGGCCTTCGATCATCATTCCAGCGAGGTCACACGCCTTGATGATTGCCCGTATAACCATGTGATTGATCCGGATGCACCTTCGGCCGCACGTGTTGTGTATCATTACTTTGGCGGGGCTGTGGAATTCCCCAATGTTTCCGATGACATGATGGAGGCCGTCGACAAAGCCGACTCTGCCGATTTCAGCAAAGAAGAAATATTAAATCCCGAAGGCTGGGTTCTGCTCAGCTTTATCATGGATGCGCGCACCGGGCTGGGCCGTTTCCGCGATTTTAATATTTCCAACTACCAGCTGATGATGAAGCTGATTGATTTTTGCCGCGACCATCATGACATTAATGAAATTCTGCAGCTGCCCGACGTTAAAGAGCGCGCCGATCTGTATTTTGAGCACCAGCTCAAATCACGCGAGCAAATTGAGCGCTGCGCGAACGTTCAGGGAAATCTTGTTATTCTCGATCTGCGCAAGGAAGAAACGATATGGGCGGCAAACCGCTTTATAATTTACGCCCTGTTCCCGCAATGTAATATCTCCATTCATGTGCTTTGGGGTAAAAACAAACAAAACACGGTTTTTGCTATGGGGAAATCTATCCTCAACCGCACCAGCAAAACCAATATCGGCGATCTGGCCCTGAAATATGGCGGCGGCGGTCACGAAGCGGCTGGCACTTGTCAGATTGAAAACCTCAAAGCCGAAGAAGTGCTGCTGGAGTTGACATCCACAATTACCAAGGATGGCTAGAACATCATTAAGTAGGCACAGTGGCCATGAAACCACCTTCCCTCAAACCAGGCGACACAATTGGTGTCATGGCCCCGTCCGGCATCGTTGAAAAAGACGACATCGAAAAATCTACGAACTTTCTCGAGAGCAAGGGCTACAAAGTCTTCGTCCACCCGCAAACTTATGAGCGGCACAACCAGTCCGCCGGCACGCACTTACAAAAAACACTGGCGCTGCAGGGGCTGTGGCAGCGCGATGATATCGACGCCATCTGGGCGGCCGGGGGCGGCAATCGCAGCCTGCACATTATTGAGTCCATCAATTTCGAAGCGATGAAGAAAAACCCGAAAACCTTTATTGGCTTTAGCGACGTGACCGCCCTTCTCTGCGCGATCCATGCCCATACGGGTATCACAACATTCCACGGCCCAGTTTTTAAGAGCCTGCATAAACACGGCGAGTTTGATCACCTCCATGATTTGCTCACCGGCAAGAATGTGTCTTACCCGATGGAAAAATCTGAAATTATTAACGAGGGCGAGGCTGAAGGCGTTCTAATCGGTGGCAATCTCAACATCTTTCAATATTTGCCGCCAATCCTGCCGGAAGGCTTTTATGACGACGCGATTTTATTCCTTGAAGATTGCAGCGAGGAAATGAGCCGCTTTGATAAAATGCTTCTCCACCTCAAACATCAGGGTGTTTTTGAAAAAATTTCCGGCCTTGTCATCGGCGATTTTCATGATATCCGCGATAACGGCGAGCCCTTCGGCTTCACGCTTGAGGACCTCATCCGCGAACATACCGAAGGCCTCGACATCCCGATTGTCATGAATGCCCCCTTCGGCCACGGCAAAACGCTGTATAGTTTTCCGATTGGAGCAAAATCTGCATTAAAGGTACAAAAAGATCACATTTCATTTTCGCTGCTTGAATCCGCTGTTCAGAAATAAAATGTCCCTATCCTGAAATATTATTACTTTACAAGGCTCTAATGTTTTGATTTGGGAGAACCCCCATTTTTGTGATACACTCGGCCCCATCATAATAATTTGAAAAAAAGTATCAGGGCTATGAGTTTTGCGTTGAAGCACCGCCAGATTGACCGGCAGGGCAGTTTCGAGGCGTGGGGAGCAGGTTTTCGTTATGAATACGACGCCCCGCGTAAGATACTGGATGTCGTCACGACCCGCGACAACAAGCCGCTGTTGTTCATGGATTTGCGCAACGGGCTGTGCGATGACGCTCTGCTTTATACCCAATACCTTGAAAAAGCGACGCAAATTAACGCGTTGGTGTTTAGCGGCAGCACAACACTTGATCTAACCAGCACGTTTGATCATCAAAAACTGGCCGCTATCGTCAGAAGCTCCTCTGTTCTTACGCATTATGCCCTGGATTTACAGCTCAGGCGCTTCCACCACTTTTCCCGGAAGTTCCGGCGCAGCTGCTCTCTCGAAGAGGTCTATATCGACAGCCTTTACCAGGAAGACCCTGAAACCGAGTTTTTTAAGGCTTTTGTTAAAACCAGGCATGGCAATACTGTCTCTACGGGTGGCCCCAGCATGCCGGGTGTTTTGTCCCGCCTGTCTGAAAAAGTGATTCGGGACCTTATTGCAGTGGAATTTGGAGATAATCATAACCACACAGCGCATAACTTGCTGGGCGTTTCATCAAAATTATCCACAACCTCCCTTATTCTTGATAAAGACTTCATACCAAACGATAAATTGCTGTTTTCCAGGCCACGGCCTGAAAAAATGAAAGTATGCGACTAAAAAAACTGGATTTTTCCTGTAGATTTTGCACGATAAGGGGATAGGATTCGGCGACTTCTGCACTTATTTGTTGAAATTTTCCGAAATTTTGTATATAGTTCTTTTCCTAAAGTCTAGCAAACGAAAACGTTTAAGCAGGACAGGCATATGCTCAGGAATAATGAGCTGTGCAGGGGGCCTTTCTGTACTTCGAGGCTTTTATAATAAATAATAAAACAACGAACAAAGGTGAAAAAACATGGCTGATAATGACAATATAGACTTCTCCAAAGGTGATTACGTCGTCTATGCCGCACATGGCGTTGGACAAATCGAAGGCGTGGAAACACAAACCATCGCCGGAATGGCCATAAAGCTCTATGTTGTCAGTTTTGAAAAAGAGCGCATGCGCCTTAAAATTCCAGTCATGAAAGCCGAATCTTCCGGTTTGCGCAAACTCAGCACAGGCGCGCGTCTGAAAGATGCCCTTACGACACTGAAGGGCCGCTCTCGTGTGCGCCGCACCATGTGGAGCCGCCGCGCCCAGGAATACGAAACAAAGATTAATTCCGGTGACCCGGTTTCAATCGCTGAAGTTCTGCGCGATTTGAAACGCAGCAATGATGATACGGAGCAGTCTTACTCGGAGCGCCAGATTTACCAATCTGCGCTAGAGCGACTGGCCCGCGAAGTCGCCGCCGTTGAGAAAATCACGGAAGACAAAGCGACCGAACGGCTCGAAAAAATGCTGACCAAGGAAGCCGATAAGCAGAAACAGGCGGCTTAGTCACAGCAACATAATTTCATAAATCAGGCGTATAGTGGCTTTAGCCTTCCTATGCGCCTGATTTTTTTGTATACTAGTGGAGATTCTGGCAATTGATCAGCCGGATGTTCATTCCTTATCAAATCTCTACTCATATATTGCCGTGTGCAAAACTAGGGCCCAAATTCATGACTCACATGAGATTTTGTAAGAATATAAATGTGAAGATACAAGGAAAACAGGCGCAGAGACTAGCAGCGCTAATTGCAAGCCTGTTTGACGATGTAGATTCATATTTATATTCTTACCTTATTCAGGCGCGGCAAATTTTTGTGCCTGTTTGCTCAAACCGCTTGACCGTAGCTACGGCTATGGCCGTACGCGGTTTTCACAAACATTCATCAAAAATTTGCTGGCGCAAAATCCATGGGAGTCATGAATTTGGGCCCTGATAAAGACAGCCATCTAGCGAGTCTGGGAAGCCCTAAGAACATATGGGCCATATCCGCTATTCATGGTGAAACGGACAAGCTGATCCGGCTGCATGACGCCCTGTTCGAGCGCATCAGGCCCGGCGATAAAATCGTCTATCTCGGCAATTATGCCGGTTATGGCGAGCACGCCGCCGAGACCATTGATGAAATCCTCACCTTCCGCCGCCTTGTTCTGGCTCAGCCGGCCATGATGCCGCATGATCTTATTTACCTGAAAGGCGCGCAGGAAGAAATGTGGCAAAAGCTGCTGCAAATCCAGTTTGCGCCCAATCCCGGCGATGTTTTGCTGTGGATGCTGGGCAACGGGTTGTCCAATACGCTTTACTCCTATGGCTTATCGCCGCATGACGGCATCGAAGCCTGCCGCGAGGGCGTCATGGGCCTAACCCGCTGGACCGGCACTATTCGTGAAACCGTGCGCCAGCGCCCGGGCCACGAGACCTTCGGCACGCATCTTATCCGCGCCGCTCATACAGCCGAGGACCACAGCTACCCTATGCTCTTCGTCCACGCGGGGCTTGATGCAGGCAAAGAGCTTGATGACCAGGGCGATAGCTTCTGGTGGGGTAATCAGACATTCGAGGACATGGACGAGCCCTACAGACCTTATCAAAAAGTCGTGCGCGGCTTTGACCCGGGTCACGGGGGAATCAAGATGAACTGCATCACAGCGACCATTGATGGCGGGTGCGGCTTCGGTGGCACCCTCACCTGCGCCGGATTTGATAAATCAGGCGAAGTCATTGAGATTCTTGAATCTTAACTCACAATAAAATTTTCATAATATAACACTTTGAATAAATTGGTTTTTTTGTGTAACCGATTTGCATTCCTCATACGAATGGTCTAGTGTGTACCAATCGGTACAATATGAAACCGGACAGACGCTGTCCATAGACACTAAGGAAAGTTGACATGGCCTATATTGATGACCCGCAGACCCAAAAAGCCAACATGGATTACATCAGAACCTCCATGAAGGAGCCTATGCTTGAAAAGGATCATGAATTTAATCTTGCCCGGCGCTGGCGTGATGACAAAGACGAAAAAGCTCTGCATGAGCTCGTCAAGTCTTACACACGGCTGGTTGTATCAATGGCTTCAAAATTTATGAATTACGGCCTGCCAAGAGGCGATTTGATCCAGGAGGGTAATATCGGCCTGATGCAGGCTGCTGACCGCTTCGATCCAGAGCGCGATATCCGCTTTTCAACCTATGCACAATGGTGGATCCGCGCCTCAATTCAGGATTACGTACTGCGCAACTGGTCGATTGTAAGGACCGGTACAACCGCGGCACAAAAATCGCTTTTCTTCAATCTGCGACGCCTGCGCGCACAAATAGCCAATGACGGAAACGACCTCGATCATGAAGGCCGCCAAACCATTGCTGAAGAACTTGGCGTCAAGTTGAAGGACGTCGAGGGCATGGAACAACGCCTGTCCGGCGGTGACTCCTCTCTCAATGCCAAACTCGGCGAAGAAGGCGATGATGACTGGCAAAGCCTGCTCGCTGATGAACGCCCCAACCCCGAAGACGTTGTCATCGGCATGAAGGACGGACAAACCCGCTCCGCCTGGCTCGGCAAAGCCCTAAAGGGCCTCAGCGAGCGTGAGCAAACCATTATCCGCCAGCGTCATCTCGGTGATGAAACCGTGACGCTGGAAACCCTGGGCAATGAACTGGGTATCAGCAAGGAACGCGTCCGCCAGTTAGAGTCCCGCGCTCTGGACAGGATAAAATCCTCGATTGGCGATATGGTGGATGATACGTCACAGCTTTTTGCTGAGGGTTAATCCTACCACATATGAAATGATGGCACTTCAGCGTCTTTTTTTGCTTGTTGTATGTTGTTGGCAATAACCTGTTCCGCTGCTTCCGAAAGTATCCTAGGTATCTGCAACGCCTCAGCTCTTTTCAGATATCTTGTCAGAGCTTTGGCGTGACCTGGACTAAAATGTGTCTCTAATTCACCTCTTTCAACTCTTTGTAAAAAATTGCCATACATACCATTAACATCATCAAAAGCAGAGAATACGTCATGCGGTCTTTCTATGTGGACACCGGGAGGACTAACATAAATATCATGACATCCATTGACTATCGTAAGGAGCTTATCTCTAAACATAACCAATTCGTCAGGGGCGTAATCTGCTTCGTAATTACTCCCTAAAGCTGTGGAAATACGGCCGATAAGTTCGGACATTCTTGTTAGATTGTCCTCCACAACAAATGTGTCTATTGCTTCGTACATTTTCTTACTCCATTTACTTAAATATACACTTTATTGCCATAACATTATAGTAATTGCAAGAAGTTTATTCCCTAACAACCTTATACTGCGCACCGGCCTGAAGCCCCTGCCCCGGCTTGAGGCCGTTGAGCACGCGGAAGCGCTCCTCATTAAAATCTTTAAACGGCATGCGGCGGGCCAAAGAAGAAACGCTGTCTCCGGCTTTGGCGGTGACAACGCGCAGCGTATAAGGACGGATACTGCTCTTTTCCTTGGCGCTTAAATTGCGGAAGCTATAGCTCGCAGTTTTTAATCCCTCGACCAGCGACGACGGCGCGCCGCCCGGGATCGCAATCTGGAACCGCGCAAATGTATTCGGCCGCCACTCAATGGCCATCAACCGGATCATCATGGGCTTGCCGTTAACCTTACCGGGAAAACCCGCCGTGGCCGCCTTCATACCATTGACGGTTACGCGCTCCACTTTCACCGGTGCCTCATCATTTTTCATCCAGATTTGCGACAGATAAGTGGCGGCATCGACACCGTCCTTGTTGCCCGCCATATCAAACAGCACCACCGCGCCTGACTTGTCCGTCGCAACGACGGCGCCCGGCTGGTTCACCAGCTTAAATCCATCGGGCACGGAAAACGCAAAACCCATCTTGGTATGGTAGAAATTCTGGCCTCTGGCAAAACCCTGCGCTGCGCTGTCGCCATAGACCAGACCGTTCACCATTTTGAGATAGCCGTCACGGTTCACGCGCCCCTGCCCCGGAAAGCTATGCGCCTGCGATACCGTCTTGGCGATACGCTCGGACGTTGCCGGGTGGGTCGAAAAATAACTCGCGCCGGGGCCGGAGCGGCCATTCATTTTACTTTGCAATGCCGAATCCGACTGCAAAGCATTTAAAAACCCTGTCATCGCTTTGGTGTCATAGCCCGAGCGCGAGAGATAGCGAATGCCCAGCGTATCGGCCTGATTTTCCTGCTCGCGCGAATAGGACTTAATCAGCAAATCCGAGCCAACCCCCAAAGCCTGCGATGCCGTATCATTGCCAATCGCCGCCGCCAGCACCGCCGCGCCCAGCGAAGTCACCACGCTGCGCGAATAACGCTCGGCAGAATGCCGCCCGGTGATGTGTCCGGCCTCATGCCCCAGCACCGCCGCCAGCTCAGACTCGCTATTGGCCAGCGACAAAAGCCCGCGTGAGACATAAATATAGCCACCGGGCAGCGCAAAGGCATTGGTGATCGGAGAATCAAGCACATGGAATTTATACTGCACATCCGGGCGCTCTGTATTCTGCGTGACCTTTCGCCCGACCTCGCTGACATAATTGCTAAGCGCCGGATCATTATACAGCCCGAATTGTTTGATAACATTTTCATGTTCCTGCGCCCCGACATTGATTTCCTGCTGCGGCGACATCAACGCGGTGAATTGCTGCTGCCCCGTTGCCGGATTGGTGGTGCAGGCCCCCAATAATGGCAACACAACAACCGCAAACAGCCCCTTGAATTTTATCCGCAAATCTGACCACTGTGGTGCCATGATGAAAACCTTCTTCTCTATCGCGCTTCTAACCTGTCTTTATGTAGCGCCTGCTTCCGCCCAAGACAAGGGTTTACCGGGTGCAGATTACGCCCCTCTGCGCCTGACCGGCTCATCATCCGTGATACAGGTGATAGACCCCTACACCATCCAGCTCGCCGACGGGCGCCTCGCGCGGCTGGCCGGGCTCGATATTCCGGACTACAAACCGCATGATCCGGGCGATATTGCCATCACGTCCATGGACATACTGCGCGATATGCTGGAGGGCAAGGACGTTAATATCTACCAGACCAAAAAGAAAGCCAAAGGCCGTATCAACCGCATGGGCCATCATATCGCCCATCTCGAGCGCAAAGAGGACAACGCCTGGGTGCAGGGCAGCCTCATTGCGCTTGGCCTGGCCCGTGTACGCTCCACAAAGCGAAACCCGGAAATGGCGACGCAAATGTACCTATTGGAAAAAAACGCGCGCGAAGAAAAGCTCGGCCTATGGGCGATAGCTGAGCACGGAATTCTTGCGCCGGAGAATACGGAAGACAAAGAAGGCAGCTTTCAAATCGTGGAAGGCCGGGTCGAAAGTGCCGCCATCAGGAAAAACCGTATCTATCTCAATTTCGGCAAAGACTGGCGCAATGATTTTACCGTCTCCATCGCCCCGATGGGCCGCCGCACCTTTACCAAAGCCGGGCTGGACCCGCTGCAATGGAACAATCAAACATTAAGAGTGCGGGGCTGGGTCGAATCCTATAACGGCCCGTATATTGAAATCGATCACCCCGAAAGCGTTGAAGTCATTGGTCAGGACGGCAGGCCAAGCGAAACATTGCAAGAGCCTGAACAAGGCTCTATGGTGAGGAGCATTGACACAAATCATTAAGATTTTAACGTTATGCCGATGCCGAAAAAGGATGTAGCTGATATTTCTGAAGGAGACAGAAGCCCGGCAAGCCCAATACGCCGCCAGCACCTTCTCGACCTGTTTCCTCCGCTAACTCCATACTCCAGCGGCTTTCTCTCTGTCGATTCCACGCATAACATTTACTGGGAACAAAGCGGCAATCCTGATGGCGTGCCGATTGTGCTGCTCCATGGCGGCCCCGGCGCCGGTGCAACCCCGACTCATCGCCGCTTTTTCGATCCGGATCATTACCGCATCATCATTTTCGACCAGCGCGGCGCAGGACGCTCGACCCCGCTGGGCAGCCTTGAAAACAACAACACAGAGTTTCTTATTCAGGATATGGAGACACTACGCGATCATCTGCGGATTGAACGCTGGCATCTTTTCGGCGGCTCCTGGGGCTCGACGCTGGCGATGCTTTACGCGGTGCGCCACCCGGAAAACTGTCTCAGCCTGATTTTGCGCGGCATGTTTTTATGCGAGCAGGAAGAAATCGACTGGTTCCTCTACGGCATGAAAACGGTCTTCCCCGAAGCCTGGGAGCAATTCGCCGGGTTCCTGCCCGAAGACGAACAGAACAATTTGCTCGAGGGCTATTACAAACGCCTGACCGATAGCGACCCGAACACCCAAATGGAAGCGGCGATCAGATGGAGCCTCTACGAAGGTGCCTGCTCTTCCCTGCTGCCCAATTACGAAACCATTACAACAGCAGAACAAAAACAGCACGCTTTGGCCCTGGCGCGCCTTGAATCACATTTCTTCAGCCATGAAGTCATTGCACCCGAAAACAGCATTCTGCGTGAACTTGATAAGCTGCGCCGGATACCGGCAACCATCATTCAGGGCCGCTATGATATTATCTGCCCGATCCGCACCGCCTATCAGATTCATCAGCTCTGGCCGGAAGCCGATTATATCGTCGTGCCCGAAGCCGGACATTCTGCGCTCGACCCTACTATGCGCTCGCGGCTGATTGAGGCAACGGAAAACGCAAAGACGATTGGATGAATATTATTAGGTTTTTCTTGCAAGAAGCAAAAAGTTATGGCAAAAAGATTTGTTCATAGAATTAATGGAGTCCGCTGAATGGCAAATGCAATCAACAGCTACTACAACGACGGGTCTGTAAAAAAGCTCAAGAAATTTGCGCAGATGGTCTTCTACACAGCTGATCCAAATATCTTAACTTATTTTCCTCAGGAAGTTCAGGACAGAATCTTAACCTCGGGAAAAACCCCTAGTGCGCTATGGGATTTAAGAAGGTTTATTGACGATATCCTTATCAAAAACTTTGAAATACTGCATGCAGATCCAATGTCAACCAACATACTTTTTCCTGACCAAGTGAGGCAGGAAGTCCTAGAATATGAAGAGCTTGTAAAAAAATCCAAAGTGTTTTTTCTGCCGAATGTCGCTGAAGAACTAGAAGCATTGCTTCTAAAAGCAAAAGACACAGGCGTACTTCAAGAAGTCATTCATGCCATAGACCTAGGCAAGAAAGAAAATGAAATGCTTTTGAATGAAATGATGGAGTTTTTAAAAAAAGAAGGCAACGAACCTACAATAGACCTAACGTAACCATGCCTAGCACTACAGAAAAGAGCTTGAATGAACTTCAAATCAATCAAAGATATGGATGTAAACGGCAAAACGGTCTTGTTGCGCGCCGACCTCAACGTACCAACAGAAGGCAAAAAGGTTACCGATGGCACACGCATCACCCGCCTCAAACCAACCATTGATTACTTACGTGACAACGGCGCCAAAATCCTGGTGCTCTCGCATTTTGGCAGGCCCGATGGTGAGCATGATTCCGGGTTGTCGCTGGCGTTTCTTGTTCATGAGTTGCAGGAGCGATGGGGTGCTGACATTCGCTTTGCGCAGGACTGCATCGGCGAAGCGGCGCAGGAATGTGCGGCCGCGCTCCAGCCCGGTGACATCGGTTTGCTGGAAAATCTGCGCTTTCACAAAGGCGAGAAAAACAACGATCCAGGCTTTGCGCAGGCGCTGGCCGATCTCGGCGATATCTATGTGAACGATGCGTTTTCCTGTTCGCACCGCGCCCATGCTTCGACTGAAGGCATCGCCCATCTGCTGCCCACCGCTGCGGGGCTGCTGATGGAGGAAGAATTACAGGCGCTCGATCAGGCACTGGAAAATCCCGAGAAACCTTTGGCCGCCGTTGCGGGCGGCTCCAAAATCTCCACCAAGCTCAGCGTGCTTTATAATCTGTGTGAAAAAGTTGACTTTCTTATTCTCGGCGGCGGCATGGCCAACACCTTCCTGCATGCCAAAGGAATCGATATCGGCAAATCTTTGTGTGAAAAAGACATGGCGGAAGAAGCCAAAAAAATCATGGCGCGGGCAAAAGAAACGAGCTGCGAGATTATTTTACCCGTTGATCTGGTGACCGTTGGCGCGCTGCGGGAAAATGCAGAGCACGACACTGTAGCTGCGGAAAACATCGCAAGCGACAAAATGGCCATCGATGCCGGACCGCAAAGCATTCAAAATATTATGGATAAAGTTCAAGGCTGCAAGACCATTGTCTGGAACGGGCCGCTTGGCGTGTTTGAGATCAAACCTTTCGATGAGGGCACCAATGCACTGGCGCGCGCCGTGGCAGAAAAAACAAAAACCGGTGCCCTGGTCAGCATAGCCGGCGGCGGCGATACCGTCGCAGCGCTTGAAAATGCGGGGGTTGTCAGTGATTTTAGCTATATCTCGACAGCTGGCGGTGCGTTTTTGGAATGGCTGGAGGGCAAAAGCCTGCCCGGTGTTGCCGCGCTTAATGCTTATGAGGAAGCGGCCTAAAAGTCTTTCAACTGATCCGCTATCGAGCTTTTCATGATATTCATCGCAACATCAGGCTCAATGCGGTTGAAGTAATTCACCGCGCGCGTCATATCTTTCAGATCAACCATCTTGCCTTTATTGCGCACACGATTGGTCAGCAGATAAATCGTCACAAAGTCAGCCTTGAGAATCTTAAAGGCTTTACAGGCGACTGCCAGCCCCTGCCCATTTGGCTGCGTCAAAATTTCTGCAATGGTTTCCGGCTCCAGATCGGTAAATTTGGCAAACTGCGCGACAAAAGACCTGATCTGTCCTCGCCGCAGCGTTCCCAGCATAAGCTGGATGGTCAGTAAATCTTTTTCTTTGAACCGCGCTGACGCCTTCATCATTGAAGATGTTGGAACAAATTCATTGATCTCTTCGGTTTCCGTGAGCTCAAGAACCACTTCATCGACCGCATCAATCAGCACAGCAGAATCAACTTCGTAATTCTGAGCAATAAACTGCTTTAGCTCCTGCCCTACAAATTGATACAACCTGGAGGCGATTTCACTTGGCATTTCTTCCCGGCGCAGCAATGGCCTTGCCAGCTTCTCGCTCTGCTGTGCCAGACCGGAAAGCGCCAAAACCGTATGTTCCGTCAGCTTGAGATTCATGTTTTCGGCCAAAACGATACCTGTCTCCAAATCGCCGGTATCGGCAAGGATATTCATCACCTGGTCGTTTAGAGTTTTGCGTGAGGCAATGGCCTGCCAGTATTCCGGGCCATGCGATTTAATGATGTAAATTAGGTCCAGATCTTTTAAAACTGAAGACCTCTTTAAGACCGGCTGCGCCACCTCAATATCGTCATTGGCAACCTGGAGGACCAGACGCAACGGCGCATTTTCAATGACGGATATATGTTCGGATAAAGCCTGGCGTAAATCGGTTTCGGCCTGACGCATCAGCTCAATGAGGACATCGGCGATCAATTCACTTTCACGCGGCGTGACATCCATCTCCATGAGCTCGCTCACAGCAGATGTCAATTCGGCTCTTGCCAGAGGTTTCTTATCCTTGGCCAGGCCGTCCAGTTTATGATTATCATACAGACGCACCAGTAGCGGCGTAACTGCAGATGACTTATCTAAAAAACTCAGATCCATTATAGAATCCCCGCATACTTCTATAGTATATATTCTACACGTAAAATCCTTAACGTCTTATTAGCCAACGTTTTTGAACTTTTGTATGTTTGAAATGAAGGAACACATAAGTGGGTGGTTTTGTTGAAAGTTACTCGGCATTCCCCCTGCCCTGACTACGCTTATACACCATCAAAGGTTTATATTAAGTTAAGGTAATAAAAGTTTTTGCTCCCGGTTTGCGCAACGGCTCTATTTATTGTATGTATTAATGATGGAAAGACTTTATTAAGGCTTTGATTGTATACTATATATACACGGTTAATTTTTAGGGAATAAAAATCATGGCAGGACCAATTAGTGGAATAGGCGCACAGCAGCAAGTTCCTGTGTCACAACTTCAGCAAGGTCAGAATAACAATAATGAGGCTCGCGAAAGCGAAGGGCAAGAATCACGCCAGGAAGCTGTCAGAGAACAAGGCGCCCCTACGGAAACACAGCAAGCCGAGTCACCGAATCAAAATGTTGTGGAAACTACAAGTGATGTGCTCGAACAAGCCTTTGATCCTGAACAAGGTAGTCAAGCCGACGCACGCCCTGGTGAGTTGGTCAATATTCTGGTTTAAGGATATTTAATAGATTCAAAACAACAAGGCGCCACACGGCGCCTTTTTTAATGCTCCAACCCCAAATCCGTCATCCCGGAAATTGCGCCGAAGTGCAGCGAAGGCGAATTATCCGGGATTTGTGCCTGTGGACTCTCAGAGCGGCATAAACCCCGGATCAGGTCCGGGGTGACGACGGTGGGAAGATACAATCATTCTCCCCCATGCAGCAAGGAAAGCTGGGCTTCTAAGTTCTCAATTTTTTGATTTTGCATTTCCATTTGATTTGCTTGCGCTTCAATTTGTTTTTGCTGCTCCTTGATCGCCTCAATCATCGGCGCGATGAGGGCCGTGTAATTTACTGATTTCATGCCTTCCAAGCCGGTGCTTACAATTTCGGGGAAAACCTTTTCGACATCCTGCGCGATCACGCCCAGATGCTTGCCTTCAGGCATGTTCTCCTTAACCCATTCATAGCTCACGCCATGAAGGGAGGAGATTTTTTCAAGCGGGCGGGACAGCGGCTCAACGGCTTTTTTAAGCCGCTTGTCGGAAGAATGAACGATATTACCGCCCACCTCTATACGTCCATCGTTATGGATTATCATTTTGGGGTTAAATACACTGCCATCAAATGTTGTACCCTCTGTGAGTAAAGGACCAGTGTAAAAGGATATGGATCCGTCATAAAAATCGGGACGTTGATTTGTCAACATAATGGAAGTGGGGTAGCCATCGGAAAGCATTTCCCAGCCACTTGACCCCCATGCTGCGTTGTTGGCAATAAAGCTGGAGTCAGCTGTGGAACCTTTGTGGTGAAATAAACCAAGCCTCTCTCCGACTTGAAGTAAGGATTGAGGATCCGTCGTTCCAATCCCGACATTGCCATTTGCCTTCATGGCTACCTGACTAAATGTTGGCCCGTCACGGGACTGCTCAATAATTAAACGTGGGCGGCAACAATTATTGCCGGTCGGCACGGCCTGTCCGGACTGGCCCCAGGGGTATTCATAAATCTCAAGATTGCGTGCACTGGCCCCAACATGCTCTGCATCTGAGGCTTGTATGACCCACTTAAAGTCCTCGGATTGCGTATCGGTATAACCGGAAAACATAAGCGCCGCCGGGCTGGGGACTCCATTGTCTGTATGATTTGTGTGCAAGCGGATGCTGCCGCCGCTGTTGTTAATCTGATCCTGAAACGTGGCGTTTCCCTGAAACAAAAACCCGCCACCGCCGTCGATGGTCAGGCGCTCGAGATTGCCTTGCTGCCAGACTGTGAAGCTATCTGTGCCGTTGCCATCGACATCATTAATCAGCGCCCATTTTGTTGACGCCGGAATAATGCCGCCATCACCGCGGACAAAACGCAGGGCGCTGTTGCCGCCATCACCCGCCGCATCCGGGTTCCATATCGCAACAGAGGCCGTGTCGCCGCCGTTAAACGGGCCTTCCACATCGTCCGCAACCACAAGCTTGGCTTGCGCTATTTGTTCTGGAGTGGCTGTGCCTATTCCAACCTCACCCGTATTCACATTTGTAATATGCTGGCCCGACGTATCGGTGGCGCGCCACCACTGGTCTGCATCGCCGGAGGTGAGCGTGAAGGCAACCGCGTCGTCAAAACGCGCGCCCGTGCCCATGGTAAAGCTTTGCTGCGAGCGGAAGGTTGCGGTGTTGGCGGTTTGCCACGCACAATTGGCACCATCACCGCCGACCACGCCGCAGGCTGTGCCATTGGCCACGCCTTGCGAGGTGAAACTTCCGGCGCCGTCACGGCCATGAGAGACAATGATAAATTCGGCTGTGTCGGTGATGGGGGTGGGCACGGTGGCTTCATCCATCACGGTAATCGCACCCGGCGGTGTGGCCGGATTGGCCGGTGCGCCTTCAGCGAGATAGTCCAGCGAGACCGCATAGGTGAAACGGTTCTTGTAAGGGTCTAACATATTGCGCGAAGCAATCCCCAGCGTCGAGGTCGGCACGGAGCCCACCAGCACCAGCTCGCCCAGATCATCGGCGCCATCGCTGTTCTTGTCATTGCGCACCACGCGCACGCCATTAATGGTTGTGCCGGAAGCAATCGCCGCCAGCTGCGCCGGGGTTGGACATTGCTCCATACCGAATGTCGCGCTGCCCGGCGCGGCTGTCGGATCGGCCGGACACGGATAGCGCACCGGATCAAGGAGAGGGTTAGGCTCGTTCGGATCATCGGCGATAAAACGGCCCATCGCGCTGCGCACTTCATCGAGGCGGCTGTCCATCTCGCGGTCGCGTTTTTCAAGATAATATTGGGTCGCCAGATTGGCCAGCGCCGCGGTAAAAACCCCGATGATCACAACCACGATCATCAGCTCGATTAGCGTGAAACCACGATTCGATTCTTTGTTGCGCATGGCGAAACTCCTTA
>JAJFGU010000005.1 GCA_021775955.1 Alphaproteobacteria bacterium
CATTCAAGTTTGCCTGAGTGATTCGTGGCGAGGGAACATTTAGTTTTTGTGATGCAGTCTTCAGAAAATGCGATGCCAAAGCAGGAAGGTCTTCCATTCGTTCTCGTAGAGGAGGTGCCTCGATTGGGAATACATTCAGTCTGTAAAACAAATCTTGCCGGAACCGCCCTGCCTGCGCATCCTCTTTGAGGTCGCGGTTGGTAGCGGCAATGATCCGGACATCGGCCTGGCGAGTTTTATCGTCCCCTACTTTCTCGTAAGTCCCTTCCTGAAGCACTCGCAGTAATTTGCTTTGTAAGTCCAAAGGAATTTCCCCGATCTCATCGAGAAACAAGGTGCCTCCCTCGGCCATTTCGAACCGACCTGCCCGGTCTTTGATTGCGCCAGTGAAAGCGCCTTTGATATGACCAAAAAACTCGCTTTCATAAAGTTCTTTGGGAATGGAAGCGCAGTTGACTTTAATTAGCGTTCTTTGTTTGCGAGAACTACGGTTGTGAATCTCGCGGGCTATAAGCTCCTTACCCGTTCCCGACTCTCCGGTGATGAGGACATTGGCTTCGGTCGGAGCGACCAGTTCGATCTGGCTTAAAATGGCTCCCAAAGCCGGACTCCTACCGATGATTTCCCCATAAGCGTGAGCTTCCAAAACTTCTTGATTCAGATAAGCATTCTCCAGCTCCAGTTGTCGCCTGAGTTTTTTTATCTCATCTTCATCCTGCCTGCGTTGACTGATGTCATTGAAAACCACCACTGCTCCGATGCACTTGCCATTTTTCAGTATTGGAGTGCTGGTGTAGTCAACGGGGACGGAGGTGCCGTCTTTTCTCCAGAACACCTCATCGGAAACTTTATAGACTTCGCCTTTTTTGAAGGCTGCATAAATCGGGCAATCCAGAAACGAGTATGGACTGCCGTCGGATTTGGAATGGTGCACCATTTTGTGTTGGCAGGCACCGATCATTTCTTCCGCCGAGTAGCCGGTCATTTTCTGAGCTGCAGGGTTGATGAACGTGGTGAAGCCTTCTGAATCCAACCCATAAATACCTTCGCCTGCAGAATCAAGAATAAGTTGAGTGGGGTACTTCATTGTCTTTTTTCCGGTTAAGGGGTTGCTTGTTGTTTAGGGTTAGTTTATACGAAAAATCAAATATTAATTACGAAAATATATAAATTACGAAATATAGAATAGTGTTGCATTTGGATGGTGTCTATTAGCGTATTGTTTTAAAAGGCTTTATTGGTTTTTGTTTTGTTTGGCACGTTGTCTGCTATGTAAGGGGGAAAGTGATCAACAGTTTAAAATAATTTCAGGAGATTGTCGGATGAGCAAGCAAAACAAAACAGTGTTGGTGACAGGTTCTTCCAGCGGCATAGGGCTCGATATTGCCAGAGGGTTTTTGGAGAAGGGTTTTAACACCGTGTTGAATGCGCGGAACGAGCAAAGGCTTTCTGATGCGGCTCGTACTTTAGGGAATGAAAATCGTATCGCTCTGGTTCCTGGAGATATCGGTGACAAGGCGACGGGTGAAAGAATAGTTCGCACTGCGGTCAACCGTTTTGGCGGTGTCGATGTGCTGGTCAACAACGCCGGTATTTTTGGTGTGAAACCTTTTCTGGAAAACACGGAGGAGGATATCGATCGGTTCATTCATATCAATCTGAAGGGAACTTATTTTGTGAGCCAGGCGGCAGTGCGGCAAATGAAGAAACAAGGCGGAGGAAGCATTGTGAATATTGGCACGGTGCTGATCGCGCATTCCATTGCAGGGGTTCCTGCCAGTGCTGCTCTGATCACCAAAGGAGGCGTACATGCTCTCACAACCAGCCTGGCGAGTGAACTGGCAAGTGACAATATCCGTGTTAACGCTGTAGCTCCTGGAATGATTCGGACTCCGTTATGGGGAGATGCGGATGTCGATGCTTATGGTGGAGTGGCTTTAATGAATCGTGTTGGCGAAGTGCAGGAAATTACTGAGGCGGTGTTCAATCTCGCCACGGCAGGTTTTACCACGGGTGTGATCCTCCCCGTAGATGGTGGTTATGTTCACGGCAGGTCTTAATCAAAACTCACTTTAAAAATAAAGGGAAACATCATGCAAAGAATTCAGGCAATGGAAGAAGATATGGCTAGCGACAAGGTTAAGGATATTTATCAGGAAGTGAGAAGCAACCTGGGTACCGTTCCCAATATGATCAAAACGATGGCCAATGCTCCGGTTGTGGCGGAAGCTTATTTGAATTTCTGGAACCTGTTGGGGCAGGGAGTTCTATCGGAACCGTTAAAGGAGCAGATTGCGCTTCATGTTTCGGAATCCAACGGTTGCTCATATTGTGTGTCGGTTCATTGTGCTTTGAGCAAGGGAGCTGGATTACGCGATGAGGAAGTTCGGGATGGGCGGCTGGGGCAATCGCCGGACGGCAAAACCCACACGGCTTTGCACTTTGCCGGCCGTATACTTGAAACCCGAGGGGCTGTAACAACGGAGGAAATTACGGAAATGAGCAATGCCGGATTTACAGACGAAGAGATTACAGAAATCATCGCTCTGGTGGTATTCACTATTTTCAGCAACTACTTTAATAACGTGGTTGGGACTATAAACGACTTCCCCAAGGCCGCAGAGTTGGCTTTAAACTAAATGTTTCGGACCCGAAGATTTTCTTCGGGTCCGTTAATTTCTATATAAAAAGGAAAAAACAATGAAAACACCAGTCAGCGATATTGCCTTTACACCAGCGGTTAAGTCGCAACAGGAGAGGTTCGGCTCGCGTGCAGGATACGCAAGTATGGAAGAAAAGGGCGGGTGGCAGGATAAGGTTTCTTCAGATCTGAAAGGTTTTATTGCTGAAAGGGATTCTCTATACATGGCGACCACAAGCTCTGATGGACACCCTTATATCCAGCACCGGGGAGGGGAAAAGGGATTCCTAAAAGTGCTGGATGAAAAAACCCTGGCCTTTGCCGACTTTTCTGGTAACCGTCAGTATGTCACTCTGGGGAATTTGTCAGAGAACAACCGGGCTTTTATTTTTCTGATGGATTATGAAAATCAGCGGAGGGTTAAAATCTGGGGCAGGGCAGAAGTTGTGGAAGATGATGCGAGATTGACAGCTCAGGTAACAAGTTCAAGTTATAAGGCGCGTCCAGAACGTGTCATTACGTTTACAGTGGAAGCCTGGGATGTGAATTGTCCCAAACATATTCTACGTCGTTACACCGAAGAGCAGGTTCAGACGTTGAAAGATGAAATAAATAAATTGAAAGTAGAGAACAAGTTGTTGAAACGAGAAACAGCTGTACTTTGAACAGTCCAAACTGACAGACGGTAAATTTTACTCAGGAGAACGGAATGACGACAAACTCAGAAGCGCGGCTCCCTATTCCCCCTTTTACGCAGGAAACAGCGTCCAAGAAGGTGCGGATGGCTGAAGACGCCTGGAATACATGTGATCCAGTTCGGGTAGCGTTGGCTTATACCCCGGAAAGTATTTGGAGAAATCGTGCGGAGTTTCTTTCGGGGAGAGAAGCTATTGTGCAGTTCCTTCAGCGCAAGTGGGCGAAGGAATTGGACTATCGCCTGATCAAGGAGCTATGGGCTTTTGAAAACTCGCGTATTGCTGTAAGGTTTGCCTATGAATGGCGTGATAAATTTGATGCATGGCATCGTTCATATGGTAATGAGAACTGGGAGTTTGATGAGAATGGTTTTATGTGCAGACGTATTGCCAGCATTAACGATCTTTCTATTCAGGAAAAGGAGCGTAAGTTTTACTGGCCATCAGGACGCCGTCCAGATAATTACGAAGGGTTGTCTGAACTGGGTCTTTGATCCCGGAAGGAAATAGACTGGGAATATTTAGGAAGATATAACCTTACGCTGACTGGATTAAGCAATTGCCATCGGCCCGACGCCAAGAGGTTAGAGTTTGCTGATAGAGCTGAGTCAATTTCTTTTCAGTTGTAGTTTGAACTTCCCTATTTAAATCATTTGAACAGGTGCCTGTCGACCCAAAGCGGACATTAACCTCATACTTTGAGCTGAAGCACAGGGTTGCCTAAACGCTAGTTGTTATTTTTTGCCCCTTTAATGATTAGAATAAAAAAATGGGATGTCCACAGGCATCCCATTTTAAATGTGAATATTAAATAAACATCTGACCTCTAATTGGAAGTGTGCCAGACATCATTTTTATAAGTTCCACTTACCCGTCCACCCAGTACCCAAATTTTAGTGCCAAAAACTAATAAAGTTTGGAGATAGCGGGCAGACCAGGCTGTTGAGGCGGTGGCCTGTTTCTACTTTTACAAAATGTTCCCAATAAATTTTCTATTGAAATTTATAGCGGATAATAACTACACCAGATCCACCATCCCCACCAGTTTTTGAGCCTGAAGGAGCAGATGCAGAAAGTGCACCACCACCACCACCACCAGTATTTGAAGTACCCGGCCTTCCATCGGAAGTTGATCCACTACCTGATCCAGCACCACCGCCACCTGCGCCACCAGCACCACCCAAATTAGAACTTTCAACGCGACCGCCTCCACCACCACCTCCTGCTCTTATAACCGCCGAGCCAGTTATAGATGAAGATAAACCGTCACCACCAGCGCCACCTGTTGCAGCGACCGGGCCAGCACCAGCACTGCCAGCACCACCGCCCCCTCCGGTTGTATGGGTAGTAGCACCAACTGCTGTTCCACCATTATTACCTTGACCTGAGGGGTCAGCTGAGCCACCTCCATTATCATAACCACCTCCGCCGCCAGAGCCACCAGAGTTACCGGAAAGTGCGTAACCTCCACCTCCACCTCCTGTAGAAGTTATTGACGAGAAAACAGAATCACTGCCGTCATTTCCCGACTCTTTAATTCCTCCACTGCCACCACCGCCAACCGTTACTGTATGCGCTCCGACTGAGAGAGCGAAACCTGCTGCTGTCTTATACCCACCAGCACCACCGCCTCCTCCCCACCAGCCTCCTCCTCCTCCCCCACCGCCAATTACCAGATATTCAAAGAGAGGATCCACGGTGCCCAATTGAAGGACTTCAAAAGTGCCACTCGAATTAAACGTATGGATTTTATAATCGCCATCGGTGGTGATAATGCCACCTGTGGCAGTGGTGAAGAAGGAGTTAAAGATTGCCATGAGAGGAACAAGGCCTTCCGAAAATGCCCCTGCAGGGTTTTTCAGTTTAACCCTGTAACTTCCTGCAGGGCGGTTGATCCCGGAAGGTGAAGAAACTATTATCTGCTGCTCAGTAGGGAGTGTCGTTTGAGCATCAATATTATATGTATCTTTGCCCACGGTGACGGTTGAATCAAATACAAGTGGGTCGGTAAAAAGCCCCTCCCCTCTGATAAAGATTTGAGGATTCCCTGGATCTGTTGCATCTTCATGGGCAAAAGTGATCTCCACTCCATCGGCGCTGTCTTCGACATTAACAGGTGGCGCGGAAATAATGATCTGACTTGTACCGGGTGTGACTGTAACACCACTACCCGCTACAATTTTGCTATCGAGAAATCCCGGAGTATCGCCAGAGGATACTTTTACTTTGTCATCATCGATACTACTGAAGTTCGTGATGCTCTCTGCTCCCAGAGTGATCTGTGTGGTTGCTTCGAGGTTGGTGAAATGCCCTTCTTGAGGTGTGCTGATACCAATGGTAACGTTGTCAATGTTACTGGACTGCGCCCACGCTCCAGTAGAAAACATCATTAGGCCTAATAACATGAATGCTGCAAAGAATTTCCGCATCGTTCAAACCTCCAATTAAAGTGTAAAAGTATTTGAATTGGGATAACTCTTGCACTTACATTTGGACTAAACAAGCGAAATAATAATGATTTATTGGAGAGCTAAAGTGGCAGGCAGTTTCAATATCCAGTTACCTTTAATCCGCTCCCGCTTTGAGGAAGTGAAGGAGGCAAAATGGTAATTGACAGTAGTCGGTCGAGTCGTTTTTACTTCTGCCTAAATGTCAGCAGACATTGATCTCGACTGTGTATATCGGTTTTTGGGGTGGGTTATGCAGCGGTCCCCCCTATATCGCGCGTTATAACTATATTAGTAACGAATTAAGTTTGCGATTTTTGTGCACGCAAATCAGCTTACGCTTAGAGGAAGTGTTGTATGTTATTGGCGGTCGCGTGCGTGTGGTGTAAATTCATTAGCTTTCATGCCCCGGAGGGGTATCACCGCCATGGCCGTTGAGCCGGTTAGAGTTTGCTGGCAGGGGTGACTAATGCAGGACCTTTGACGTGGTCTTCCAGGGTTTCGCCTTGTACTTTATCCTGTAATTTCATCAAAGCATCAATGACCATTTCGGGTCTTGGTGGACATCCCGGGATATAGACATCCACAGGGATGAGGGTATCAATTCCCATTACGGTGGAGTAGTTGTCGTAGAATCCGCCCGAAACCGTACACACCCCATAAGCGACCACCCATTTTGGTTCGGTCATCTGGTTATAGACTTTTGTGAGAATAGGAGCTTGTTTGTGGCTGATGGTTCCTACAACCATGAGCAAGTCGGCCTGCCTGGGTGAAAACCGGGGAAAAGCGGCACCCATACGATCAAGGTCGTACCGGGGGCCAGCTACGGACATGAACTCCATTCCGCAACATGCGGTGATGAAGGGATAGATAAAGAAAGAATATTTTCGTGCCCAGTTAATAGCCTGGGTCATTTGCGTTACGATCACATTGTTGCCAAGACTCATTTCTGTCTCGGTTCTGTATAATCCAGCCATGCCATCTACTCCCAAATTGAGGTTTATACCGCATCTTAAAATATTTTCAGCAAAAAATCCACTACTAGCCGCAAGGGCAACTGCAATATCCTTTTGATGGGAAAAAGGTGGTCTTGGCTTAATGGGAAGATGGTTTTCTCATATAGGAGTGGGTTCTTGCCTGTGGGACTTAAACCAGTGTATAATCAGAAAATCATCAAAAGTTCAACTCTTAGCGGAAAATCCGTTCTGAGTTATAAATTGTTGGAGAAAGGGAATTATGGATACCAGTGGCAACAAGACTGCCTTTGGCCAGGAAAGGGCCATGGAAGCAACCGAATCGATTGTTCGGATGAATTTGAGCAAAGATGGCAAAACCCTTGATCTCACTGCTACTTATTTGAAGGAATATGGTGCCAAGGATATCTCCCGCATGGAGTTTCTGCGGCCTTTAACGCATCTGGCTTTTGGGACGAATTTATGCGGCCCCAAAGGAGCGAAATATATAGCCCAGTCTGAAGTGCTGGTTAACCTGACTTCGCTGAATATGTTTTATAACCGGCTAGGTAACGAGGGGATCAAATACCTCGCGGTTTCGGATAATCTTTTGAGCTTACAGAATCTGGTCCTTACAGATAATGAAATTACTGATGAAGGGGCTTTGGTTTTAGCCAAATTCATGCCTCTTTTCACCAATCTTGTACGTCTCGATTTGCGACTCAACCGGCTTAAGGATGAAGGAAAAAATGCCCTCAAAGAAGCGCAAAAAATGTCTACTGTCAAACACCTGCTGTTGGATAAGGTAGAAGGCTTTCAAGTTAAAGGCTAGCCACTCGGAGTGGGGCCAATGAGCCGTCTCTCTAACTACTAAGCGGTAGTAGTCTCGGCTTAATGAATCATTCTTGCGAGTCTTACGCCGATTATCCTGAAGGATTTAAGGTCACTTTATTGTTGTCGAACAGTGGCTGAATATCTCCGAAGTCTATTCCTGCAAGGTCCACACATTGTTGAATGTCCGAACTTTGATAAATAATTTGCCATAACCGGTTGCCAATTTCCTGAAGGTTTTCGAGCAGGGGATTAATGCCTTGAGGGTGTTGGATTATGGTGAACAGATCAAGTTTTGTCGCTTTCCATTTATTCTGAGTTTTAAGAATATCGCGATACAGTTCCAGTTCATGCTCAATGAGCGGGAACGTGCTTCTAAGAGGGTGCGCCTTTGCCGAGTTGGGGAAAAGGGACATGAACTCTTTTTCTATGCGCCCAGCTTTCCAACTGGTGAGCAGATACCCGGTCAAATTGCCGTGCAATAGCGAAATAGATTTAGCGAGGTGCTCAACCCGGTCAATATGTTCCGCTCGCATTTCGCTTATTAAAACGGCATTGGGGAAATCTTTACTGATGCGTTCCTTGATCAGGAAAAGGTTGGCATAAAGTTCCCGCAGTACCGAATTCAAATTAGCGATGGTGACGGGGGCATCGGGGGCACGGGTTTCTTTTAAGGATACCGTTTCAATTTCTAAATTCCTTTGAGTCGTTTCAATATAATTGATTTGCGGGATATCAATCAGGCTGTGAAAAACCTCCGGTGAAAGGGCCAGGTTGAGACCAAACTGCTCCAGCACAAAATCACGAATTTTTCGACATTTGACCACATCTCGAAATGTTTCGACTGTTTGCTCCAAGGGTTCGCCTGTCTCAGCAAATGGTTCGACCTCCGTTCCGTGACCCAGCAGTTTTTTCAATATTCGTTTAGGATCCCTCAAAAAACCTCCTTTTTACTCTGACAGTTAGGTAAGCCTCGAAATACCAAGGTTAAAATTACACTAATTGTTAATAAATGTTGCAAAAATTCGCCAAGGCGATAAACTGCTAAAATTCGTTCAAGCAAATTTTGAAGATACAGGCTCTAGAATGATAGGGGCCGTTTCATTTTATTATTATGATTTCTGCGCAAAATAAAGTTCCACTGATTGACGATATTAAAGAAGCCGAGAGTCTCTTAACTCTGTTTAAGGAAAGAGTAGAGAATGCATCAGAAATAATTGCTGATGGTGGGGATCCGGCGAAGGAGAAGTCCCGAATTCTCAAGCTGGCTTCTTTCCATAGAAAAAACTTGTCGGTGATCATGGACATGGTTGATGACCGCACAGACCCAAACGCCCAAAATATAAACCACTCAAATTACTTTGCCCGATTGAAAGACATTGATCGTATCCTGAAGGATATCCGGTCCATGGCTGAAACAGTTTCCTTGGAGCAATACGAATGCAAACTGGACCCCGTCAAGCAGTCATTGTTCAAGTTTCTGGATTCTATTTCGGGAGTATTTCAATTTATCACTCCCAATATTCAAAATGAAGTAACTCTGCTTACTCGACATTTCCGTCTGCCCTCCAATAGTCACGAATCCATAATACCTGAACTGGAAGCATTGATTGAGGAATTCGAGGAAAATGAAATTTCTCTCGCTGATTTCGCGAATGGTTACGAAAAAAATGGAACCAGAATTTCAGGATTCGATGACTTGCGAATTAAAGGGGGAGAGTTTTCCCGATATCAGTTTTATGAAGCCGGTAAAAAGAACTACGAAAAAATCAACGTATGTTTCCATCAATATTATAAAACATCCATGGATTTCATGTCCAAGAGGAAGACAGAACCGGATTTCCGAAAACTATTGGACCGGATGGAAAAGTTTCCTCAAAGTATTACTAAAATGGAACAGTTATTTGAGATTCATTCCTGCATCAATCTGATATATCAAAAAATCGGTAAAAAATACTCGTTCCATGAACGGTTCAAAGAGCTCACCCCGCCGCTTGATGAGTTTAATAAAATAAAAAATACGCTCATTTATTATCATCATGATGAATTTGAAAAAAAGATTAAAGAGCTGGAAACCAGTTTTGATGAAGAAGTCGACCTGAAAAGGTTTGAGGATATTGTCGAGGAGGTCCGGAAACAGATAGAAGCTAGGACGACACCTTTTGATCGTTTGCAAATGATTTTTACCAGGTTGGAGGAAAAGAATTTCAATATTGTTTTGCAGCAGAAAGAAGCAGAAGACATCACAATCGAAATCACTCCTCATCATGAACACAAATTTGGAAGAAAAAATCTGGAGAGGATCAATATCATTATCCAGGAAATAGATTTCTGGTATCCGGTTGAAAGCAAACAGTTGTTGTTTCAGGACCTTGGCCTGATGACACGGAAATTTCAGAATGGTGATCCGATAGATGAGGAAAGGTTTTATACTCTGATCAAGGCTTATGATAAGGAAATGGAAAAAAACACCCGGATTTATTACCCCAAAAAAATACAACATTTGAAAAATGTATATAGCTTGTTTCACAATTTGATCATGCAGCGACCTAATCGAATTAAGTTGGGCAGTCGCTTACAAAACCCCAATATTTGGAAAGAGATCAGCCCTCGGTTGAAAGTGGTTAGCAAGGCTCTGTTAGTATTGAACTCTGAAAGTCCATCGCTGGAAGGTAATGTTAATAAATTTGTTTTTATAAAAATTGCAACCGAAGAACTTTGTCAGCTTCTTTATGATCTTTCCATGCAATTATTTGCGGCCTACAGAAATGTTGATGTCAAAAGTGTAGGAGGGATGACAGATATTTTGTCGATTTATAACGAATTTTATGATGTCTACAGCCTGTGGTCGGTGTTCATTCATTATTTTAATAAAACCTTTATAGGTAATTTTTCCATCAATGAAGAGGTTGTGGCCAAGGTTACCAAGAGCAACCATTGCCAGGCAAGACTGAACCATCTTTTCCCGGATTCCGAAAACGAGCCTCAAACTACTTCAGGATAAAATTATGATTAAACAGGAAAGATTAAAGCTTATGCAGGAAGTCCCTTTTTTGAAGGATATTGACTGTCTTGAATTGGATAGAATGGCAGGCTGTGAAGACTATTTCTTGTATTATAAAGAAGGCGAATACATCATTCACCAAGGTGAGTCGGAGACACCTCTCTATATCCTGCTTAAAGGGAAGGCGATCGTTACCCGTAACCAGAACCCAAATTCTGAATTGGCCAAAATGAAATACGGTGCCGTTTTCGGGACGGTTTCTTTTACTGAGAGCCCGCTGCGCCAGACCAATGTTATTTCACAGAATGATGCGGTGGTGTTTAGAATCGAAAAGGACCTGATCGAGTCCTTTAATGAGGAAACGCATAAAAAGTTTTGCCGACTTCGTAAGGAGGTTCTTCTGGAACGTTTGGAGAGGTTGACGCTGATTGTTGCCGATCTCAAGGCTGAAATCGCGCTTTTAGCGGTGGAAGAAGGCGAAGAGAACGCGGAGTTTAACTGGGATTTTTGACGAGACACAGGAAAAAAACTTCGAGTCGACCCATTTACCTTCACGCCTGAAAGGGTTGGAAAATTTTATTTCATGATAGTCATGTTGGCAGTTGGAATTTTTAGTGGAAACTGCTAACATTCCTCCCGAGTTCCAGCGGCCCCCATTTTCTGCCGGAACATTTTCCAAAAGCATGTACACCTAAGCCGGGGTGGCGGAATTGGTAGACGCAAGGGACTTAAAATCCCTCGGGGGTAACCCCGTGCCGGTTCGATTCCGGCCCTCGGCACCACCCTTCCGGGTGGCGGGAACACAAAAAATGGTTTTGTCATGCTGAGGTCCTCGAAGCACGACAAAACATTACAAATCAGGTTTAAACTCTCTCAAAACTCCCTGACGATAGAGGTATCTGGTAATAAGCTATTACCGGTATTTTGAAAAGTTTATGCGCTGATGGCTCTTTTTGACCGGATTTTGAGAGGGGGTACGGTGCGATGGTCACGCAGGCTGTGCCAGAGGTCCCAGTCGCGTTGCAGGTTCAACCAGAACTCAGGTCCGGTTCTTAGTGCTTCACCGATAGCCAGAGCAGAATCCGGAGTCACCCCTCTCTTGCCATTGATGATTTCGTTAAGACGCGCGTAAGGCCAGTTAAGGTGACGGGCAAACTCTGTTTGCGTGATTCCTCCGACTTCCAGGAATTCCTTAAGAAGCATTTCTCCCGGATGAGTGGGAGGGCGATTTTTGGGAAGCATGGTTAATGTCTCCTAATGGTAATCCGTAACTTCCACATTGGAAGCATTGTTTTCTTTCCAGCGGAAGATGATCCGCCATTGGTCATTGATTCTCAAGCTCCAGAATCCCTTAAAAGCTCCTCCCAGTTTTTTGAGTTGATTGCCGGGGGGAACCTTGAGGAAATCCAGTGAAGGCGCGGCGTTGAGCTGATCCAGCAACCTCCGGGTTTTATCATGCAATTCTTTTGGGAGAATGCGAGCGTGTTTGCTATTGTTGCCATCAAAGATATCCTGCGTAGTTTTACTTCCAAAGCCGATTATCATGAATAATAGTATATCATATTTCGATATATATGTAATGTTGTTCCTGATGAGGCAGTAACGGCAGATAACCGCACCCGCAGGGCCGTAACGAAGAGGAGGAGCCAACGTGACGCTGGACCCATATAGGGGCCATGGGCTTTCTGGTATAATCTTCCGATGCTGTAAAACCTGAATTTGAAAGCGCCTAATGGAGCGAGGTGAAATAAGGAGAGGAAATTTGAAAAGACCGGGACGAAGGTCAAAGCCAGGAAAGGAACAGATACCCCTGCCTCAGTGGAGGTCCAGGGCGATAAATTGACTCTCCTCTATGGTTATACGCTCTTCCCTAGTTCGTTTTTAGAGGGTCTCTGGTTCACCGCCAAAGCAGGCTCTTGCCATGCTTCTTGGATCACGCCGCCTTTGTTTGGTGAGCGTGACAGTGGCTCTATACGAAGCAGTCAAAGGTAAAAGGTACCTAGATACCCTTCAACTTACCTAAGGAAGTAGTGGTATCATTAATATTTGGATATTTTGACTACAACCAAGTTGATTCTTTACATTTAAATTAAAAATCGTTTTGAAGGTAAGCATAACTTGGAAGAGGAAATTAAACCAGCACTAGGAGAACGTCGGGCCGTGGCAGGTTATTCGGCCCAATACCACGTGGTCGCAGAGATTGTTTATGATGCGTTAATAAACGATGAACTTCTTTGGATTTCTTTAGCAGACCTTGAAGTGGGCCGCGTTGACGACGGCGTTATTGCAACGAAAAATGAAATTTATGGAATACAAGTAAAATGGTCCATTGAATACCCAACAACTGTTACCTACGGAGAAATAAAAGGAACAAATAAAACGGAAGGATTAATCGCTCAACTGGCTGACGGATGGATTCGACTAAAAAAACTCTTCCCCGACAAAAATATTATTGTACAGCTTATATCTAATGATCACGCCTCTACTAGTTCTACCAAGAACACTCCAAATCTGGCAAAGTTTATCAATGAGGGGTGGACCAATAATGGCTTGGCTACCATTGAAGAAAGTGAATGGAAGAAAACTTTCCAAGCACTAGAAGCAGCAACAAAATTAAAAGAAACTGATTTTGATAAGTTTCGAAAACAATGCCAGTTTAATTTAAACCATAGCACTAAAACTAATATATCTGGTGACGATTATTCTGATAAATACACTAAAGACATTTCAACCATTCACGATTTTCTGTTTCGGACAATTGGTCAGAATCAACCTAATTTAAAACTGGATAAAGCAGAACTTATTAAACGCCTGGGTTGGAATGGGCGCTTTGAACCTCACGCGGTCCATAAATTTCCTGTAAACCAAGCACTATACCAACCCAATCAAAATGTAATTTCCCAAATTGAGAATTGTTTAAGCACATATTCGCAAGGCTATTTAGCTTTGCTGGGAACACCTGGATCTGGTAAATCAACTTTACTCACTCAAACTTTGAATGGTCGGCAGGATATTGAACTTATTCAATATTACTGCTACGTGCCCAACAATTTGGCACTCGACCGAGGTGAAGCACAGAATTTCCTTCATGATTTAACTGTAGCCCTTTGGGAAAATAAAATTAGGCCCAAGAACTTTACCTTAAGGGAAACCCTTCAAGAGTCAAAAGCTCTTTTTGTAGCACAACTCCAAGAATTACATGACTTATGGAATAGCAATAACAAATTAACTCTGATATTGATCGATGGCCTTGACCACATAGATCGCGAACAGAATCCCGTAAGGTCCTTAATAGCAGAACTCCCTGCCCCCGAACAAATCCCGCAAGGAGTTGTAATTCTACTTGGCTCACAAAAACTTGAATTAGACAAGCTCAATCCCGCAATTGCTGTTTCTTTGGGGAATAATCGAATTATTCAGATGACTGGCCTCTTAAGAGAGTCCATCCGAAAAATCACATCAAGAGCCATTCCAGACTTAGTCTTTTCTGAAGAGCAACTTTGTAAAATTGAATCATTGTCAGGGGGGCACCCTTTGGCACTGCATTATCTTTTAAACCGTATTCAAGGCAAAACTCCAGGCACCTTAGATTCGGCATTGAAGGACATGCCTCCATATGCAGACAGTATTGAGGACCAATACAAAACTTATTGGAAATCCATAGAAAACAATTCAGGTGTTGTAGACCTTCTAGCCCTTTTCGCCCGAATTCGACTTCCAATTGATCTGCAAATTGCCGAAACATGGGCAGACGAAACTACACTGAAAAACCTAGTTAACACTGCAAGTCATTATTTTCAAAAAACAGGGCAAGACATATGGAGTTTTTATCATAATAGTTTTCGCCAGTTTATTCTGGATAACACAGGAAGGGGAACTTTAACGCAGGTTTTTGATGAGAACAAGCATAGAGCTTATCACTTGAGGTTAGCAGAATTATCAACCAAGGCACCCAAAGCTAAGGCATTTTTCCATGAAACCTTATTTCATTTATATTCTGCGGAAAAAGCAGAAGAAGTCATTCAAATTGGAACCCAGCAATACTTTAGAAACCAATTTTTTGCGATTAGACCGTCATATCTAATTAGGGATGATATAGCTCTTCTCATAAGAGTTGCTCAAAAAAAGGAAGACCCTCTTGTTTTAGTTCGTGCCCTCTTAATCGATGAAGAAATAAATCAGAGAACAGACACATTCTATGAGTCCGATATTGTTGGATTTTTAATTGATATTAACCGCATTGAAGATGCTTTAAATTTAGCATTTAATGGGAATGAACTCATAATTGAAGAGGAAAACGCCCTGACCCACTCAATTACCTTGGTTGAGCGAGGATATTACAAGGAAGGAGAGCGTCTATTTTTTGCGGCTGAGCCTCTTGCAATTCTAAATGGTAATAAAGAACTCGATCTCCACTTTAGGGAGGATATGAGGGTTCTGAAAACTTGGGTTAAAGCCGCAATTTTTTTCAGACCAATAGATGAAATAGTTAAAAGGTTTGAAGGTTTTCAATTTAAAACTGGGCGGGATGAATTGCCACATGAACGACACGAAGAGGCCCAAGAAGATTTCATTTATTCAATCCGTTCAAAGTTAATTAAGGAGATCGTTTTAACGGGTAATCAAGAAAGGATCGATGAGTTATTAACCGCTTTTGCTGATAGCCCGGAGCTAGAAGAAGTCCAGCTAGATATTGATATTTTGCTATGTGCTAACTTTAAGGGTTCCCCATGGATTGAAACTTCTATTACCCGCCTTGCAAAACAGATTCAAGATGGAAACCTTGATATTGGCGATAATGTTCTAATTATATTGGCGGAGGCGGCTTTCAAAGCAAACAACCCCGATTTAGCTAAGACCCTTGTCAAGAATGTTAGCCAGCCCTTAGTGGATCATAATCAGTTATCCACTTCTTCGCCAAGGAATCTAAATTATTTTGCCCGTAAAATACGATTTAACAGGCTGCTTTCATCATTAAAAACTCCCACATCACCGGGAATCGCAGTTCCCCAGAATCAAGACGCAAAAAAAATTGGAATTATATTCGAAAGGATGCTGGTTCAATTAAGCAATCTACAAGGTCAAGCACAATGCTCTAAGCTTCTACCTCCATTTGAAGTTATGCAGATGGTTGAGCCAATGATCACCTTTTTTAACAACAGATTCTCAGATAGAGAACGATTTGAACGCTGGTATCCTTATGATGGTTTAATTCCTGATTTTTGCGAATTTTTGATTAAATCTGTATCGGCTCATGGTGAAGAATGCATTGAAGCCCTTGGAGAATTTTTTGATTTGCAGTGGCAATCCGAAGAAACCGGAAAATATTGGCCGCTTTCATTCCGCCGAAGGATTTCCTTAGCTTTATTTAAAGTAAGTAGAAATGAAACAGTTTTCATTAAAAGGCTTGAGACAATTGAGAACCGTTTGTTGGATGTTATCGACCTCCACGACCGCATAGAAGAATATTCATCACAGGCCCGAGCTTGGAAGGCTTGCGGTAGATTAGACCAAGCGCTCACCTACCTGCCAATTATAATTGAACGTTCATTTGGTATAGAGTACGAAAAAGACCACCAGCTAGGCTGCTGGATAGACTTACTGGATTTAGCTTTAAAACAAGCTCCAGAAATCCTAGATAATTCTTTAAATTCAATTTCTGCTGGTCTGTGTACTTGTGGAATTGAAAATCGAGGATATGGAACCACCAACGCTATTGTTCATTTTTTACAGCTTGTAGCGACATATAAAACCGAGAGTATCTTGCCGCTTCTCAATTGGTTTGTAGATCAAGGTAGTATTAAGCTGTTCGATGGGATGAAAGCTTTGTGTATGACCGCCCTGAAACGCTCTGATATCTCCATTGATGTTGGGTTGGAATTAGTTTGTCGACTTTACATTCCTTATAACAAATCTGCTGATAGTGAAATTTCGAAGGCTCTAGCTGAAAAACTATTTTCCATCCCCCAAAAATCTTTGAGGGAAAGCAAAGTCGCCGTTTATATTCAGAAACTAGAAGTGGATTGCCCCGAATCCTTAAGACGTTCCTGGTTAGATGACTTTGTAACAATCGGCAACAAATATAACTATGATTGCTCACCTTTTTTTGAAAAATTGAATGTTCTCCCATTGCAAAAGGACAACTCGTCACCAGAGTCAGTGAAACTAAAAACTGGAAAAACGCTAGAGGAAAATGAATTAAATAATAAAATTCAGTCTAGCGATGACCTAATAAAATTATTGTCTGACATTGAAGAATCTCATTTTTACGGATGGGACAAACTTGTAGAGAGGTATATTCCAGAGCTTACAACTGATCAAACGACCAAGGTTTTTGATGAATTTATACGCTTAGGAATTAAGCAAAATTCGATTAGCCTCCTCTTAAATAAACTGATTGAAAACGGAAATAGCAAAAAAGCCGAAACGTATGCATTACGAAGCTTAGATAAATCAAGCGGATATGGTTGGGTTCGCACTTATGATGGTGGTACTCGCCTCAAGCCATATCAATTTTTATGCAGGGTTAATCCCGAAAAATATCGAAAAAAAGCTCTACAACATTTTGCAAACGACTACATTTCTGAAATGCGCAACCCAAGAGAATGCGTCAGACAGCTCGATGAGCTTATCCCAATTTTTTGGCAAGAGCCACCTTGGGCAGAGCTCTGGAATGAAATACAAGAGCACCTTTTTTCCTTAACCGAATTTGCCCACTCCCAGGTCAATTTTGATGCTGAGCCCACGCCCTCTTCGCCAGAAGACATTCTCATAGATTTTCTATTCAAACTATACCTTCTTTCCATACCCGAACTCAGACAAGATACATATATGGCAATAATTTCTTGTTCGGAGGAGAATTCGCTTTTCAAAATTATTCATTCCCGTATTCAGAATCTTGTCCAGGGATCAGGTAAACAGCCTTTATTAGGAATGGCATTGTTGGAATATATAAGTCGATCAAATAATTCCGTTATTCGACAAAACACCGAACATCTTATTTCTCTTTCAAACTCACCGGATATGGCAATAAGACTGGCTGCCTGTGAATTACTAGGACGGATAAATGTTTCCCCGAAGCTCCCTTCTGATGAGAGAAAAAGTATGCCAGCATTTTACAACCTTTTGATCCTCCCCTTTCAAACAACTGAGATTCTGTCAGGAGATATTTTGTTGGAGCCAGGGATGCTACTTCCATCAACCAGCGATCCGGTTGAATTAACAACTGCTGTTAAAGAGGGCATTGAAAAGCTTGTTGATTTTACTGGTATACCATTTGAGTATCTTGTGCATCGCACCGCCCTTTATATGCATTCAACAATGGATTCTAAGGACTGGGACCGCGATGCCGAGTCTCAAATAAGCAACAAATGTCGTCGCTTAGGATTTGAAACAAGTTACCGTAGACCCCGAGCTGATTGTGCGATTACAGCGTTTTGTTATCTTGTTGCAGAGCTATTTGATGCAGGAAAAATCAAATATGAAGAGCTAAACTATTTTCTTCCCTTTTTAAATATTACTGATCCCTTAATTTGTGACAAATCCCCAATTTACCAAAAGCCAATTCATCCAGTTGGTATAGAGAATGGAGTTATGTTTTCTGAGGAAAACTGGTTTTCTAAAAACCCCAGCTTTCTTGATGGTCCTACAATTAACATCGAAAATGGAAAATTTTTAATTGGATATATGACAATTGCTGAAACGCTCGCATGGAACCGCCCCAAAGAAGAAAGCAGAGGAGCCATTTGCTCCCCAATTATTGATGAAGAGATTGCAACAAGCCCCTCAATGCCATTTATTTCTAGTAAATTTTGGTGGAGAGCATGTGACTATCCAACATTGAATGATCTAGAAATACCAGCAAGACTCTCGTTACTCATTTCCGGTGAAACAAGGAGGGTAGAAATTGGCAGCACCAACTGGATAGCCCTCAACCCAAATTTTGCTTCAGCATTAGGTTGGCATTATTCAAATGAAGGGCTATTCCGCTGGATAGATGATGGAAATGAAATAATGGTTGAATCCGTGTGGTGGCGTAATGGACGCTTAGGCAGATATCCGCCTTCATTTGATGATATTAGGTCAGAAGGTTGGTATGTGTTTGCTTCAAAAAAGGCATTGAAAGAATTATTAAGTCTGGTAAAGAAAACAAGATGGATTTCTGTATGCAGGAAAAGTTATACTCCTCACAAAGAGAAATTGCCGCAGGAGAAAACTTATTTTTCTAGAAATGAAATTGATGAAAATCGATTATTTACCCTATGAACATGGTTTAAAGCCCACACCCATAGGTTGATCCGAATGATTTATATGGCCTCTGGGGCTGTTATATGGGCTCAAGATGGGGTATTAAACCGGTCAAAATTTACACAGTTTCTTACACATACACAGAAAAATAAATTTAATTACTAATAAAATCAATGAGTTATAATATCGGCAAAGGGACTTAAAATCCCTCGAGGGAAACCTCGTGCCGGTTCGATTCCGGCCCTCGGCACCACCTTCCCAGGTGGAGGGAGTTTGGCTAAACTTTTAAAGTGTCAGCAAACCGGTTCGATTCCGGCCCTCGGCACCACCTTCCCAGGTGGAGGGAGTTTGGCTAAACTTTTAAAGTGTCAGCAAAACTCTCTGGGCGCAGTAAGAAGCAGAGTAAAAGGCCTGCACCGGCCCTCGGCACTCCCTTGCGGGA
>JAJFGU010000006.1 GCA_021775955.1 Alphaproteobacteria bacterium
GTGGTCTGGACTATCCCTTCACCATTGCCGAAGCTTTAGGTGCTGCCCGTCTAGTCTCTACACCTTCCTTGCTTTCGCAAGGCTTGGCTCGGGATTGCCATTTGAAAGGTTTCCCCGAATTTGAGCAGTTCTACATCCCCGGTTTTCCGGCGTGCACTCAATTTGCTTAAGTCTGCAGCGTCTACCATTCCGCCACGGGCCCATATTACGTTTATCTATAGCTTTCATGGCTATAACAGCCAAGGGAAATCTGTGGGGAGGGGCAAAGCTATGCAGCTTTTTCTCGCTTTTTGGCAGGTTTGGGTTTTCGGACATTAATCGCCGACGCATCAAGGTTATTTTTGATGTGGGAAGCGTAATATTTTTCGATCATTTCAACGCTGGTACGGCAGTTTTTGGCAATCTGATAAATATCTGCCCCTTCCATAAGCCGTAAGCAGATATAGGTATGGCGAAGGCTGTAAGACGTGCGTCGCTGCCCTTCACGGTCAAGCTTTAAATCTTCCTCTTCGAGGATATTGTTGAATAGCTGGCGGTGCGTTTTAGGAAAAACTTTGTCAGTAGGCTTGGGCTTGTTTTCTTCTTTGTCGATATATTTGGATTTTTTTCTATCTTTCAGTCGTTCAAACGGTATGACAGCTCCAGACGTGCTTTTACAAAAGCCCACACCACGTTTTCCCCTTACGCTGATTTCAAGAATGGTTTCATCAGTACCTTCATCGTGGACGATTTCAACATCTCTGTATTCAAGGCGCATGGCTTCATCTGGCCGCAGGCCTGTATTGGTCATGAAAAGCACAAAATCATGGAGTTGCTGGCTTTCCCATTTGTATCTTTTCCGCATTGGTTTGTTGGCGCGGCGGCGCGTGGCTTCATACAGCTGTTTGTATTCTGCCGGTGAAAACCACGCACGGTGAGAAACTTTTCCTGAGCCTCTGTACGGTTCAGAAAGATCGGGCAGGTGCTGAAGCCAACCGTGACGGATAGCGGTTTTAAGTGTTTGTCGTAAGGTCACTATTTCCTGATGCATGGTGCTACGGGCCGGTGGTTTGTCGTGTTCTTCCATGGCCTTTTCTCTTCTATGGATACGGTATTCCTGAATTTGGCCGGGTGTAATCTCTGATAAACCCATATCACCAAAGAACGGGATTAAATGAATGCGCAGCCTTGTATGGAGGCCTTCAACATAGCGTGGGTTACGCTGGCCTTCTGTGATGATTTCATATTCACGCATGAATTGATCCGCTGCCTTGCGGAAGTTTTTTTCATTGGTAACTTCACCGCGCTTGTGCTTGCCGTGCAATTCAAGATACCAGTCTTCTGCAAAATCTTTGGCTTTGGAAAGGCTTTCTTCCTTGGTACTAATACGCCGGTTTTTCCCGGCCAGATATGTTGAGCATTGCCAGTAATCGCTATTTTCCCGTTTATAAAGGTGGAGCTTGCCGCCCATTAAGCTATGTTTTGCCATACTCAAATCCTTAGTGTTAGAAAATGTGCGGTTTGTGTAACACTTGTGTAAGTATATTTCGGGCAAAAATATTTGTCAATTACGACGGTAATTAATTGAAATTAAAGGATTAATAACTTTATATGAATATAGGGTTGTGGGATTTTAAGTCTGCAGCGTCTACCATTCCGCCACGGGCCCTTCGAATGCGTTGTTTATTTTTGCCGAATGGTCTGCAAATGATGTTTTTTTGCGCTTCCGTTGCTCACGTAGGTGAACTACGCTGCGCCGCGGTTCTCAAAAACCATCATTTTCGCCACATTCTGCTTTAATAAACAACACATTCTGTCTAGCAGAGCATCCCTAAAAAGCAGGAACACTCTGCTCTATTAACGGGGTATCCTAAAAGAAGAAATCAGAATAACAAGGGGTTATTTAACTGGCTTTGGCGCGGGGCTGTGCGTGGCCGGCGACGATATCGGCAATGCTTTCCAGCACGGCGCGGCCTTTGGGGGTGAGAGTGAGTTCCTTGCGGCGGCGCTCCTGCGCGCTGATCGTTACTTTGACGAGTTTATAGGGAGCGCCTTTTTGGCGGTAATCGGATAAAGCGCCGACAATTCTCGAAACGGTGGACAGCGCCATGCCGGTTTTATCAGAGAGCTGGGTCAGCGACAGGCCCTCATCCATGGCGATTTCGGATAAGCACACGGCATATTGCAGCGGAAACTCCGGGTCGAGTTTCTGCAGTTCACGAAGAATCTGGCGGAGGGTTTGGGTCTCCCCCTTTATTCCCTGTAGAGTCATCGTCAGTGGGCTTTCTTTCCAAAATCAATTTGCGGCGCGGCGTTACTATAAGCCGCCCGTATGGAATATCAAGAATTGTTTCACCCTTGCAAGTGTTAATCGAAAAAAATGGCTTTCTTCCGAGCTTTCCTGATATTTCCATGCAGGCTGCAAATAGACAGCCGCATTTTACATACGCAATCATGTTTCCCACACTTCGAATTTTCCCACACTTATCGTCTTACTTGGTTTTCTTCTTGGTAAAATCACCTGTCACCAAAGGTAACAAAGAATTTCACTAAAATGTTTTTATAGAAACTCTCCCGGTTTGTCAAATTAAATTCAACCATAGTGAACTTATGTTCTACCCTTAAGCATAGGGTCACCGGCCATGCGGCACCTGCAATACACGGCTTAACCACTCCCGATAGGGGTGGATGCGGGCACCGATTTTGACCTGGTGATCCATAAGAACCAGGGGGCCATTTGGCAGACCGCTGAGCACAATCGGCGGGCGCGACATGGCGCATAATGTGCCGCCCGGGTCCCTGAAGACGCAGCCTTCCATGTTGCCGACCAGCGTGAAGTCGAGGCTGAAGGTCGACAGGGTTGAAAAACGGCTCTCGGCCAGATTGGCGCCGGTGATATCGGTGGCGCCGAACGAGCTGTCTTCAAAGCTGCAATAGCTGATATCCGAGTAACACAAGCATGTGTTATACAGCGCGGCATTGGTGATGTTGGCCCCGTTTAACTGGCTTTCCGATAGGTTGGCGCCGGATAGATTGGCCCCCGACAGATTGGCCCCCGGCATTTTGGCTTCATCCAGATTGGCGTTCATCAGATTGGCGTTTTGCAGATCAATGTTTTCGAGGTTGATCTGCTGCGTGACCGCGCTTTCGAGGCAGGCGGTAACAGAAACAAACTGTCCCTGATAGAGGACGGTATCATCTTCGGTGGATTTTAATTTTATCAATGGCATTTTAAATATCTCCCCACATTGTTAATGCTCAAGTGTTGATAGTCTAGAAGTGTCTTTTCATAGTTATCCTTTTTATGTTACTGCCGGCTGGCCCTTATATAACCTTAAGTATTATATTTTCATTACAGTCAACCAGCAGTTGATTTCCAATAGTTGATACTACGGAAGTTTTGTCAAGGGAAAAGTTGGAATCTTTTAACGGGGCTCTTGCCTTTTATGTATTTTTCATATAAATTATTCTCTTTTTGGCAGGTGAGATAAAAAGTAAATGACCGACATGTTGAGTATGACCAGCAAATTTGATACGCAGAGAGGTAAGCAGCAGCTTGTCTATGATTTGGGCTTTGTAAAAGAGTGGGCAAGTTGCCAAGGCAATGTTCTTTTGGAGGGAGGACAGGTTGATCTCACTGAACTAAGTTTACATCTCCAGACACTACAATCTCAATTTGCTGTTTCACACAGCCCAGTGCGCACGCTTCGGAGCGGGTTGTGCAGAAGAGACCTTATGCAGACTGTCGTAGACATTCAGACACATCTTGGAAACCTTCCTGGAGACCATAAAGATAGAACAGATCCTTTGCTTAGAACCTCTCTGAGGCGTTTGAATTGCTTTTTTAAAGAAGGCTGGCATTATCAGTGCACTTAGGCTGGTGGCTGTTGTATAAAGCCATTTATGTCTGAAGAAACATCATCCATAGAGCAGGGCGTCACAGCAATTCGTGACGCTTTGCGCAATCTGCCCGATACGCCGGGCGTGTATCGCATGCTCTCTGATAAGGGCGAGGCGCTTTATGTTGGCAAGGCGAAATCGCTGAAAAAGCGGGTGAGCTCTTATACGCATATTGATCGCCAGCCGATCCGCCTGCAACGTATGATCGCCCAGACAAGGCAGATGGAATTCGTCCAGACCCATACCGAGGCCGAGGCGCTTTTGCTGGAGTCCAACCTCATCAAGAAGCTTAAACCCCGCTATAATGTGCTGCTGCGTGATGACAAGTCATTTCCTTATATATTGCTGACCGGCGATCATGATTGCCCGCAGGTCATGAAACATCGCGGCGCCAAAAAGCGTAAAGGCACCTATTACGGGCCGTTCGCCGGGGCGGGGGATGTCAACCGCACCATTGCGACGCTGCAGCGTGCTTTTATGTTGCGCAATTGCACCGATAATTATTTTGCCCAGCGGTCGCGGCCTTGTTTGCAATATCATATCAAGCGTTGCACCGCGCCATGCGTCGGGCATGTGTCAAAGAAGGAATATGGCGAGCAGGTGGCGCAGGCGAAGTTGTTTCTGGATGGCAAGAGCAAACAAATTCAGGAAGGCTTTGCAAAAAAGATGCAGGAAGCCAGTGGGCAGGAAGATTACGAGAAGGCGGGAGAATACCGAGATCGTATCAAGGCCCTGACGGCCGTCCAGTCGCATCAGGACATTAATATCAGCGGCATTAAGGATGCGGATGTCATGGGGCTGTATCAAAAGGCTGGCAAAGCCTGCATTCAGGTTTTCTTTTTTCGCGCCGGGCGCAACTACGGCAACCGCTCCTATTTCCCGCGTCATGATAAAGACGATAAACCGGAGCATATCCTTTCGGCCTTCATGGCGCAGTTCTATGAGAATAAGCCGGTGCCGCGCGAGATAATTACTTCGCATGCGGTCGAGGAAAAGGTGTTGCTCGAAGAGGCGCTGGGCTCAAAGGTTGATTATGGCGTGAAGATTGCCAAACCGGCGCGGGGAACAAGAAAACGTCTGCTCGATTTTGCGCTGAAGAATGCGCAAGGGGCGCTGAAGCGCAATATGGCGGAGGCTGCGGCGGAAGTTGAATTTCTAAGTGGTGTTGCCGAGCTGTTCGGTATGGATGAGCCGCCCTCAAGAATAGAGGTGTTCGATAACTCGCATATTTCCGGGACCAATATGGTCGGGGCGATGATTGTTGCGGGGCCGGAGGGCTTTCGTAAGAATGCCTATCGTAAGTTTAATATCAAGAAAGCGGAAGCTGCCGATGATGTCGGCATGATGCGCGAGGTCATGGAGCGCAGGTTTAAGCGCTTATTGATAGAAAACGCCTCGTCATCCCGGCGCAGGCCGGGATCTTTCGGCTCTGAAGAACAAGATCCCGGCCTGCGCCGGGATGACGATTTTAGTGACTGGCCGGATTTACTTCTTATCGATGGCGGGCAGGGGCAGTTCAATGCGGTGAAAGATGTTCTGGAGGAGTTTGGAATCCTTGGTGAATTGACACTTGTATCGATTGCCAAAGGAGAAGACCGCAATGCGGGACGGGAACGGTTTTTTATGGCAGGGCGCAAACCCTTTCAGCTGCCCGTCAATGACCCGGTGCTACATTATCTGCAACGGCTGCGCGATGAGGCCCATCGCTTTGCCATAGGCTCGCATCGCACGCGGCGGAAAAAACAGATCACGTCGTCACCGCTCGATGATATTGCCGGGATCGGCGCTAAGCGTAAAAAAGCGTTGCTACATCATTTTGGTTCGGGCAAGGCTGTGTCGAATGCCGGGGCCGGTGATCTGGAAAAGGCCGAGGGAATCTCAAAAGCGGTTGCGCAGAAAATCTATGATCACTTTCATTGACACGGTAAGTTTCGAGCCCTTTCGTATCGAAAAATAAAAACTGAATGAATCCAAGGGCCTCGCATTTTCTTATCAAATTCTTGTTGGAAAATGATAAATCCACACTTGCGATGACAAAAAAGCCGTGCTACCGTTCGCGCAATATCAAACAACATTTTTAGGTCTGGGACGCGCGGTACATATGGCGCGGCCCGGTATTTCAAGTTGCGGAAAGGTGCATGTGATATGTTTCATCGTGTGAAGTCAGAAAACGAAGAAGACCAACAGGAAGCCGCCGCCCAGAGCGCGGTTCAGGAAGAGTCCCCATCAACGGGTGCCAAGGCGGAGCCTGCCGAAGAGCAGCAAAGCCAGCCGGAAGAGAAAACGAATGTGACTGCGTCACCAACCCCAGAAACACAAATAACAACCAGTGAAGAAAAGGATACTGAAACCATGAATGCTCAGGCTGAAGACATAAATACAGAAAACGAACAAACAGAAAAGCTTCAGGCGCGTTCCTATGAGGCTCCGGCTGCACAGGCAACACGGAGCCCGGGCGCCTATCCAGGCGCCAATGCTGCTGGTGCCAGCGCATATCCCGGCGCGTATCCCGGTTCTTCCTACGGTGCAAACGCCGCCGCCAGTTCGCAGGCAACGGCCAGCGCTCAGACGGCTTATAACGGCGACCGCACGCTGACTATCGGCCCTGGCATTACGATGTCCGGCGAGATTGAGTCTTGTGACCATCTGGTGGTTGAAGGCACAGTAGAAGCGGCTTTGAAAGGTTCAAAAGTGCTGGATATTTTTGAAACCGGAACTTTTTACGGCACAGTCGAAATTGATGAAGCCACTGTGGCTGGCCGCTTCGAAGGTGATTTGACAGTCAATGGTCGTTTGACTATCCGTCAGAGCGGAACTGTAACCGGTACCATTTCCTACAAAGAGCTTGAAGTTGAATCCGGCGCTGTTCTTGATGGCCGTATCACACCGCTTAAGGCTCAAAATGAGGTCGCTCAGCCGCAAAGACCTGCTAAAGCAAGCGCGCCGCAAGTGCAACAGGAAGAGCGTCCTGCACCGGCCAATAGCGATGGTAGCGGTTTGTTTGCGGCTAAGGCTGTTGCAGCCGAATAATCGAAAGTCACTATTCAGGGCGTATCAATGATTGAGTTTTTTAGTAAGTTACGCCTGAAAAAGTCTTCCCGTAACAAAATATGGAGCCAGGCTCTCGAGCCTGGTTCTTCTATGAAGAAGGCAGAGCATCATAACCGTGAGCTCGCTGTGTTTATGGCGGCCTTCATCCTTTTGGGTCTTTTCAGCTCCAATGAAGCCTTTGAAAGCGCTATCGCCGCGCCGCAAAATGCCGGCTATATCCAGGCCGGTTATTACACCGGGGCAGAGCGTAAAAACATCCGCCATTTTGTTCGCAGCAATCCGGACAGTCTTTTGCGCATGAGCGGGCAGGATATCGCGCTGGTTCTGAATGAGCCGGAGCTGGTGCGCCAGGATTATCCGACAGTGGTCTGGCAATACCGTGGCGATAACTGTGTGCTTGATGTTTATTTTGCGTCGATGGAGGAAGATGTTTCGGAAGCGCCAATCGTCCATTACGAAATCAGGTCGCGTGAAAAGAACATGGAAGATGAGGCTGTTTTTAAAGGTTGTATCGGCAAGCTGATGAGGCCTGGTAAGGGCTTTTCTATGGCCAAGGCAAGCTCATTCTACAAAAAACCCTATAACCACTAAGCCGTTTTTTCCTTAAATTTACACAAATCATGGACCGGGCAGGCGGGGCAATCCGGCTTGCGGGCCTTGCAGATATAGCGTCCGTGCAGGATCAGCCAGTGATGGGCGTGCAGGGCGAATTCCTCCGGAACGGACCTAAGCAAAGCCTGCTCTACCTTTTCCGGTGTTTTGCCGGGGGCCATGCCGGTGCGGTTTGAAACCCGGAAAATATGGGTGTCGACCGCCATGGTAGGCTGGCCGAAAACAACGTTTAAAACCACATTGGCGGTTTTACGCCCCACACCGGGAAGTTTCACCAGCGCGTCGCGGTCCTCGGGGACTTCAGAGCCGTAATCATCGACCAGCATTTGCGAAAGTTTAATCACGTTTTTGGCTTTGGTATTAAACAGCCCGATGGTTTTGATATGCTCTTTCAGGCCGTCTTCTCCAAGGGCCAGCATTTTTTCCGGCGTGTTGACAGTTTGGAATAGTTTTTTCGTGGCTTTGTTGACGCCGATATCGGTGGCCTGCGCCGACAGGACAACCGCCACCAGCAGCGTGAACGGGTTGGTCCATTCAAGCTCGCTTTTCGGCTCCGGGTTTTTTGTCTTCAGGCGGCGGAAAAACTCCGCAATGTGTTCTGCTTTCATATTTTTTATTGACATAATGGTATGTTTTCTTTTAAAGCTATGGGGAACGAGCAATCTATATTTTAAGTTTATAGGACTATGAAGCCCAGCCAAGACCTTATAGATGCCAGTAAGAAATTGCGAAATGGCTATCAGTCTGTTACTGCCCAGCATGGGGCTGGTAGCCAAAAGATGGTTCCATATCAAATTCATCTAGCAATGAGATTGTTGGTGATGACGAAGTTTCCACTTCGCAAAGTTGCCTCTTTTTGCGGTTATGACTCTTATAGTTCCTTTTGTGATGCTTTCACAAGGGTGGTTAAATTACCACCAAAGGAGTTTCAAAAGCGAGCGCTGGCGTCAATAGGACAGGAACATATCCCTCCTAAGATTTTTGAAGCTATAAAGTTATTGAGTACAACCAATATAATATGCTGGTTAAAGATATTGCGATCAAAGTAGGCTATTCATCATCAAGAAATTTTTGCGCTCAGTTTAAATCTACTTTAAGGGTTACGCCTGATCACTATCGAACATCGTTAAGAATGGTAAGGGCTGAAACTGTTTTACAGGATTTAAGTCAAGATCGTCCCCTGGAAGAAGTTGTAAAAATTTCCGGCTTTCTTTCTTATCAAAAAATGTACAGAGCATTTAAAAGGAAGCATGGCCAATCTCCTAGTGAATATAAGCGCGCTTGTAGAAGAGAAAAAATCGTGGGCCTGATGAAGGACCCGGATAACCTGATACAAGATATCGTCAAAGAATGTGGATTAGCTTCGTATCAAAGCCTATACTGGGAAGTGACACAAAATATGGGCATGGCGCCCAGCCAATATCAAGCGCTTGTTCAGCAGCAATGTAATATGGGGGGACCATGAAAAAAATTACTTACGGCTTTTATCATTCGCCCTTTGGCGAAATGGTGTTGGCGCAAACGGAAAAAGGCCTGTGCTGGCTCGGCTTCATGACGCGCGGGCGAAAAGGGAATGGCTATAGCCGCATGAAAGCGTTTTTCCCGAAGGCGCAGCTGGTCCGCGATGATGAGGCAATTGAGCCGCTGGCCATGAAGGTTCTAACCGCCTGGGAGCGCGGGAAAGAGGCCAAGATCAAACTTGATCTGCAGGGGACTGTGTTTCAAAAAGCCGTGTGGCAATCATTGTTGAAAATCCCCAAAGGCAAGGTCTGCAGCTATTCCGATGTTGCCAATGACATCAAAAGCCCCAAGGCCGTGCGCGCCGTGGGAAGCGCTGTTGGTGCCAATCCGGTTTCGCTTATCGTGCCGTGCCACCGCGTTGTGCCAATGTCGGGCGGGGTTGGCAATTACGGCTGGGGGCCTAAATTAAAAGAAAAAATCCTGGCTGCTGAATCGCTCGGCTAAAGATCCAAAACATCCCGCATGGAATATAGGCCGGGGCCTTGATCTTTGGCCCAGGTTGCAGCCCGCAGAGCGCCGCGCGCAAACAAGGCACGGTTTGTGGCAACATGGGTGAGATCAATATGCTCGCCTTCGCCGTAGAAATACGCCGTGTGCTCGCCGACAACATCACCGCCTCTGGCTACTGAAAATCCAATATTGCCTTCTTTGCGTGCGCCGGTCTCGCCATGGCGGGCGTAATCCGCAACTTTATCGAGGTCAACCTTGCGCCCCGTAGCGGCGGCTTTGCCGATGGCTAGTGCTGTACCGGACGGCGCATCGACTTTGTGTTTGTGATGGCTCTCGAAAATTTCAATGTCCCATTCGGGCCCAAGCCGCGCCGCAGCCTGCTCCACCAACGCTAGTAGCATATTGACGCCAACGCTCATATTCGCGGCGTAAACGATGGCTGTTTCTTTGCCGGCGTTTTGCAAGGTTTTTTCATCGTCAGCGCTAAGGCCCGTTGTGCCAGCGACCAGAATCTTTTTATGCTTTGCCGCCAGCTCGGCATGCATGCGGGTTGCGGTCGGGCAGGTGAAATCAATGACCGCATCGGCGCGCTCAAACAGCTCCGCCGGGTCTTCGGTGACAAAAAAATCGGCATCATGCTTTTCGCCAGCCATAACCGTGCCGCCGGCAAGCTCCACGCCCTGCCAGTTGCCGGAGCTAATCTCCTGCACTATCAAAGAGCCGACCCGGCCCATACATCCTGCAACCCCGATTTTCATGGTCTTGGTTCCCTTATTTAAGGCTTTAATATATATGGTTTTTTACGAAAGAGAAGGGTTAGGGTGCTCTCCTTGGTATTTTTTCATGTCGTAAAGTAAGTATTCGGGGGTATCAGGGCTGAATAAACGAGGAAAGGTATTGCTTTGTGCATGGGTTAAAAATTGGATGATATCGCCAGTAATATAGAAATTTTTATCGCTACCGTGCGTTTCTTTTTGTGCTTTTATTATAATTCCTTCTTGTTGACAAAGAGATTGCGCTTGTCGTAGCAGTTCTTCCAAAGGCTCTATGGAGCCTTCATTTTCACGCGCCATTATGGTCCATCTGCTATGCAATGCCCCTGGAAAATATTTTATGCCTGTTGCACGGTCACTTGTATCACTAATTAAGGCTTCAAATTCATCCACTAGGCTCATAGAATTTACTCTTTTAAATCATCCCAGAATTCGCGTGCCTTGGTAAAGAATCCGCTGGATTCGGGGGAGTGCTTGCTACCTGCCTTGCCGTCACTGATCGATTTGTCGAGTTGTTTGAGCAGGTCCTGCTGCTTTTTATCGAGGTTGACCGGCGTTTCGACATAAATTTCGATGAACATATCGCCCCGCACATCCGAGCGCAGCTGCGTCATGCCCTTGCCCTTGAGGCGGAATTGTTGCCCCACTTGTGTGCCGGGCGGAACTTTGACCTTGGCGCGGCCTTCCTCGATGGTCGGGACATCAACATCACCGCCAAGGGCCGCTTTGGTGATCGGGATCGGAACGCGGCAGTGTAGATTTGCGTTGTCGCGCTTGAAGAATTTATGCGGCTTGATGGCAATTAAAACATAAAGGTCGCCGCGCGGTCCGCCGCGCACTCCGGCTTCGCCTTCGCCGGTTAAACGGACGCGCCGTCCGGTGTCGACGCCTGCGGGGATTTTAACCTTGAGGGTTTTGTTCTTTTGGATGCGGCCCTCACCGCCACATTTCTTGCACGGATCTTTGATGGTGCTGCCCGCGCCACCGCAGGCCGGGCAGGTGCGCTCAATGGTAAAGAAGCCCTGCTGTTGTCGCACACGCCCTGCGCCACTGCAGGTGCCGCAATTGTCCGAAGAGGTGCCGGGCTCTGCGCCGCTGCCTTTGCAGGGTTCGCATTCTTCATTTAAGGGGATTTTTACTTCCGCGTCTTTGCCCTTATAGGCTTCCTCCATAGAAAGTTGCATCGTGTATTGTACGTCGGAGCCACGCGCCGGGCCGGTGCCACCTGCACGGCCACCACCGCCCATGAAGTCACCGAACATGTCTTCAAAAATATCACCAAAGCCGCCCCCACCAAAGCCACCGGGTCCGGGCCCGCCACCTTCGAAGGCCTCGCTGCCGTAATGATCATAGGCGGCACGTTTTTGTTCATCTTTTAGAATTTCATAAGCTTCACTGACTTCTTTGAACTTGGCTTCGGCTTCGGGGTTGTCCTTGTTCTGGTCCGGGTGATATTTCATCGCCAGCTTGCGGTAAGCCTTTTTGATCTCACTCGCATCGGCTTTTTTATCGATACCCAGTACCTTGTAAAAATCTTTGCTCTCAGCCATTCTTGTTGCTTCCTGCGGCTTTTACGCTACCCATGGCATTGGCAGGGCGAAAAATGCGGATAATGTCAGCAAACCACCCTTTCGAGGAATTGTCGTTTTCGGCCTGTAAAAGCGCTTCGTGATGACGCTCAGTCTCAAGGTTGAGAAGGCGGTTGTATTTTTCCCTGCGCTCTCTGGTTTTCAAATGAGAGTAGGCTTCGTTAATCAGGCGAAAGCGGTGCTCGGCCATACGCCTGTCCTTTGGGTTGCGGTCGGGATGAAAAATTTTCGCCAGCATCCTGTATTTGTTTTTAATTTCATCATCGGATGCATCAGGCTTGACGTGCAGCACGTCGTAATAGGACACAGGTTTGTTTTGTTTTTTTGCTGACATGCCTTGGCGTATTTTGTGTTTCTATTTTGATTAAGCGCTTTTCTTGTCGTCGTTATCGTCATCTGACTCGTCTTCAACTTCAAGGTCCATAAAGTCCCCTTCAACGACATCGTCATCTGAAGATGTATCCTCACTATTATCGACCGGCTCGGCCGCTTCACTGTCTGCTTCGCCGGCTTCTGCTTCCTGTGCTTGCCGGTAAGCCAGCTCACCGAGTTTCATGCTGGCCTGGGAAAGAGCTTCGGTTTTTTCTTTTATATCTTCAAAGTTCTCTCCATCCATCACAGATTTTAGATCGCCAAGTGCCTGTTCGACATTGTTTTTGTCTTCTTCAGGGATTTGATCGCCGAGTTCTTCCATCGACTTTTCTGTTGCGTGGACCAGTGATTCTGCCTGATTCCTGGTCTCTACCAGTTCACGGCTCTTTTTGTCTTCTTCGGCGTTAACTTCAGCATCCTTAACCATTTTATTGATATCCTCATCGGACAAGCCGCCAGAGGCCTGAATGCGGATTTGCTGTTCCTTGCTGGTGGCTTTGTCTTTGGCCGAGACATTGACGATACCATTGGCGTCAATATCAAAAGTGACTTCAATTTGTGGTATACCGCGCGGGGCAGGGGGAATGCCAACCAGATCAAACTGACCGAGAATCTTGTTGTCCGAAGCCATTTCCCGCTCACCCTGGAAGACGCGGATGGTGACAGCATTTTGGCTGTCTTCGGCTGTCGAAAAAACCTGGCCTTTCTTGGTGGGAATCGTGGTGTTGCGCTCAATCAGACGCGTGAACACGCCGCCCAGCGTTTCAATCCCAAGGGAAAGTGGGGTGACATCAAGCAGCAGAACGTCTTTCACATCGCCCTGCAGCACGCCGCCCTGAATGGCTGCGCCATCGGCCACAACTTCATCCGGGTTAACGCCTTTATGCGGTTCTTTACCAAAGAGCTCCTTAACGGTTTCAATGATTTTCGGCATGCGGGTCATACCGCCAACCATGACGACGTCGTCAATTTCGGAGGCCTTGAGGCCGGCATCTTTCAAAGCCGCTTTCACGGGGTCTTGTGTGCGTTTGACCAGATCATCAACAAGGCTTTCGAGCTTGGCGCGCGATAGCTTGACGTTGAGGTGTTTTGGCCCGGCAGCGTCAGCCGTAATAAAGGGCAGGTTAACCTCCGTTTGCGTGGTGGAAGAAAGCTCGATCTTGGCTTTTTCAGCAGCCTCTTTCAGGCGTTGCAGCGCCAGCTTGTCATTGCGCAGATCAATCGCCTGTTCTTTTTTGAATTCATCGGCCAGATAATCAATAATGCGGGCATCAAAGTCTTCTCCACCCAGGAACGTATCGCCGTTGGTGGATTTAACCTCAAACACGCCATCGCCGATTTCAAGAACCGATACATCAAAAGTACCACCGCCAAGGTCATAAACGACAATGGTGCCGGATTCCTTTTTGTCCAGCCCGTAGGCTAACGCAGCGGCTGTTGGCTCGTTGATAATGCGCAGCACTTCCAGCCCGGCGATCTTGCCGGCGTCTTTGGTGGCCTGACGCTGGGAATCGTTGAAATAGGCCGGAACGGTAATAACAGCCTTGTCCACTTTCTCACCGAGATGGGCTTCGGCTGTCTCTTTCATCTTTTGCAAAAGCATGGCGGAAATTTGTGACGGCGCGTAAGTCTCGCCTTCTATTTCCACCCAGGCATCGCCATTATCGCCTTCGACGATATTAAACGGGGCCTTCTGGATCAGATCCTTGGCCTGCTCGTCATCAAAGCGGCGGCCAATCAGGCGTTTAATCGCATAAAGCGTATTTTCCGGGTTGGTAACGGCCTGTCTTTTGGCAGGCTGCCCCGCCAGTCTTTCATCATCCTTGGAAAAGGCGATCATCGAAGGTGTCGTGCGTGACCCTTCCGAATTTTCTATAACGCGGGGCTCTTTGCCCTCCATAATGGCGACACAGGAATTGGTCGTACCCAAATCAATACCGATAACTTTGCTCATTGCTTACACCTTTTTTATATTAAGGATAGGAATATAGCATGAAATCCGCCAAATGCCAGAGCGGGGTAAGAAGAATTTCAACGAAAATTGCATGATTTAAGTCTTGAGAGAAGTTTACGTAATATTAAGATTTTGAGGTCTACAATGATCGTACCAAAGTTATGAGTAATGGGCCTTAGGGCCAAAAATAAAAGAGAGGGTGTTGTTATGGCGAGGCGTGATGTCGCATTAGAAAATGCACAGGAATATATTAGAGACATTTTTGTAGCGCGAAACGAGAGACTTAGCCAAGATGAGGTGATTCAACGAGTTGGTGCCCAATTAAGCAAGTGGGGCATTAAAGGCGATGCTAACGGTCGCTATAATAATGATGTTGGGTCCGAGGTTACAAAGAAAATATCTTCACTTAAGTCGGAATATGATGGATTGGACGCAATGGATAGAAGAGTGCACGATATTGCAGGTAGATTCGGAGCAGAGGGGGAGCTTCCTGACAACTCACTATTGTTTATGCAAGCAAAATTTTTAGACCGTGATGATATTCCGCCCGGTTTGCAAGGCGTCGAAGCTTTAGAGCAATTTTTCGGAGATCCGGGCCAGTTTGAATATTATCTTAATATTCTGAACCATCGTGAGCTTCTTGAAGATTTCCGCATTCCTGAGCAGAGTGCTCAGCTTGATAGCGATCAACAGAAAACTTTTGCTGCTGCCGTTGATGGTGAAGTGACCTCAAACGAAGCCACAGACCCTCAAAACGAGGTGCTGGTTGCATCAACATCTGATGCTAAGCTAGAGCCTCCTGGTTTGGCATAGGGTAAACTCTCCTAGACTTCCGTATCGATCTGGCCGCCGGGATGCGTGGGCGGCGGAGGGCCGCCGCCATCAGCGCTGCCGTCGTCTTTGGCAATGGCGACGCGGGCCGGGCGCAGCAGACGGTCATGCAGGATATAGCCGATCTCTATAACTTGTGTAATCGTACCAGCCGGCTTGCCGGAATCGGGCATTTCAAACATAACTTCGTGGAAATTGGGATCAAACGGCTCATCGGTAGGCTCAAGCTTTTCGACACCATTTTTCTCCAGGCTTCTCAAAAGCTCACGTTCCGTGGCCTCAATGCCATCGACCAGGTTTTTCAAGCGCGGCTCCGTCTCCAAAAGGTCATCGGGCACAGCGCTTAACGCGCGGCGCAGATTATCGGCCACATCCAGCAAGTCGCGGGCAAAGCCGGAAATGGCAAATTTTGAGGCTTCCTCACGGTCCTTCTGGGCGCGTTTTCGTGTGTTCTCGGCTTCGGCAATAGCCCGCATCATCTGGTCTTTGGCCTGATTGAGCTGCTCCTGAAGGGCAGCGCTCTGGGCATTGCCTGCCGGGGGGGCGTCCATTTCATCGTCCGGATTGCCACCCAGCGGTTGCGGTGCCAGCGGGTCAATATCGTCCCCGCCAGCTAGATCGCCACCAGCAAGTCTGGCCGCTTCCGCCTCCAGCCGCACAGATCGCTCGAGCAAGCTTTCTTCTTGCTCGCTTTCTTGCGGCTCGTCAGGGTTTTCGTTTGATGGTTCTGCGCTGTCCATTTTATCTTTTCTTAGTCAAAAAGGCCGGGTTGGCGGACATAGACGGCCATATTTTCAATCTCGCCAAACGGAACCGGTTTCCCGTCTTTGAGTTGTCCGCGCAGTTTATTGCTATTGTCTATGAAATAGAGCGTATTGTGATCTTTGACAGGGCTTTGAAAGCCTTTAATCGCAATTTCCGCCCCGGTCAGACCGCCGCCGATAGCCATGGCTTTGATATCATCTGTCAGGTCCGCCCCGGGTTGTGCATTCGGCACATAGACGACGACAAGATTATCCGGATAAAACCAATGGGTCAGAGGGTCTGTGCGCTTTGATGATTTTGCCGGCATAAAGAAAAATTTCCCCCGCGCGTCTTTTGAAGCCATTACCTGCCCGGTCATGGCATTTCTGGTTTTTGTAAACAGAGAGATTTTATTCTGATCGACATGAACGTCGTATTGGTCATTGCCGCCGCCGCTTTTGAGGTGAATCTTGTTCACTGCGCCCTCTATCATCTTGTCCCGGTTTAAGGTGATGTCTGTCGATACGGAGCCGGCGCTTTGTTTGCAGCCATACTGGGTATAACGCGGTTTATTATCGACTTTGACAATGGCGTCAGCAACAGTGACCGTAATTGATTTGTGCTTTTGCTCTATTTTCGCTTCAAGAGGAGAAATCTCCAGGCAGCCGCTGATAGATATGGGCTGTGTGATACGCAAGGTTGCCTCATTCGGTTTGGCATCCGGTTTGCGCACAAATTCTATGAGAAAGCCATGATTGCCAAGCAAATAAGGTGCATCCGATTTTGGCACGGCCATCGGCTCGCCATCCGCTGAAAAAACGGGCGGTGGCGCAAAAAGGCATAGAGCCAGAAGCAAAAACAAAAAAGGACGGTAAAATTTGGTCACGAGTCTACCCGAATGTGAAATCCGTTATATCCCGGATATTATAGCCCTATGAGACGCTGAAGCAATTGCCATCCTTAAGCTTTCCCAGTTCATCCACGGGCTTTTCTTAGGTAAATTAATGACGAATAGATTCCGGCTTTCACCCGCATGGTGTCTGGGGTATGGTCCTTTCGGTAAAATAAACCGCTTAAGGAGATATAAGTATGACCAGACCGTCGGGCCGCGCAGCAGACCAGCTAAGAGAAATTATATTGGAAACGGATGTGTCCAAACATGCAGAAGGCTCGTGCCTGGCCAAATTTGGCGATACGCATGTGTTGTGTACGGCCAGCGTCGAAGAGCGCGTGCCGCACTGGATGAAAAATACCGGTAAGGGCTGGGTCACGGCGGAATACGGCATGCTGCCACGCTCAACCGGAACACGGATGGACCGCGAGGCGGCGCGCGGCAAGCAATCGGGACGGACTCAGGAAATTCAACGCCTCATCGGGCGGGCTTTGCGCGCCGTGGTTGATATGAAGGCTTTGGGTGAGCGGCAAGTTCGGGTGGATTGTGACGTGATCCAGGCCGATGGCGGCACGCGCACAGCGGCGATCACAGGCGGTTTTGTCGCGCTGCATGCGGCGCTTCAGCATGTTGTGAAAACCGGAGGGCTGTCTGCGGTTCCGGTAAATGACACAGTGGCGGCGATTTCCTGCGGTATCTATGAAGGTGCGCCTGTACTTGATCTTGATTACGACGAAGATTCAGAGGCTGATACCGATGCCAATTTTGTGATCACCGGTAAAGGTGGGCTTTGTGAAATTCAGGGCACGGCAGAGAAAGAGCCGTTTTCTGAAGAAGAGTTTTTGAATCTTTTAAAGCTGGCCCAGGGTGGTTGTATTGATTTGATGGCGGCGCAGCAAAAAGCGCTGGGACTGTAGCATATACGTCATTGCAAGGGCGCCTCGCAATGACGATGTAGGTTAATCAATATGAACAAAAAATTTGAATCTGGTGAGCTGGTTCTCGCCACTCATAACCCCGGCAAGGTACGCGAGATTGCCGATCTGCTCGGGTCTTATGTCGGGAAAATTTATTCCGCCGGAGAGCTCGGCCTGTCCGAGCCGGAAGAAACAGGCTCTACGTTTGAGGCAAATGCCATCCTCAAAGCCAAAGCGGCGGCGCAGGAAAGCGGATATGTGGCGCTGGCCGATGATAGCGGCCTGGCCGTAAATGCGCTGGGCGGGCAGCCGGGGATATATTCGGCACGCTGGGCCGGTCCCGAAAAAGATTTTCAGGCAGCGATGCAAAAAGTTCAGGACGAGTTGGATGATTCTGAGGATCGCAGTGCGGCTTTTATCTGCGTTCTCGCGCTGGCCTTGCCGGATGGGCATGTTGAAACCTTTGAAGGGCGGGTGGAAGGCACCCTGACCTGGCCGCCACGCGGAGACAAAGGATTCGGTTATGACCCGATTTTTGTGCCGAATGGCTATGATATTACCTTTGGTGAAATGGACCCGACGGAAAAGCATAAAATCTCCCACCGCGCCGATGCATTTCAAAAATTTGACAGATTTACGAAAAGCGCCTAGATAGTAAATATCTGTTTACCCTTGGGGAGAGTTCAAATGTTCAAAATTATTAACCGCCGTTTTCTGGGCTTTCAGGCCGCTTTTATCGCCGGGATGTTGTCAAACGATGCGCTGGCCGGACAAAATTTTAGCGATATTGCCGAAAACATCACAGAATCAATTGAAGAATTGCCGGGGCTGATTTCCGGTATTTCCTATCTTTTCGGCTCTCTTCTTGGGGTTTTGGGTGTTTTGAAGCTCAAGGATCATGTCGAAAATCCGACGCAAACGCCAATGAAGGACGGTGCGGTTCGTCTGGCCTCCGGCGGCGCGCTTTTTGCTCTGCCGATCTTATATGAATCGATGTTCAATACCATCGGCGCCACCACCGAAGTGACCCGGGCCGCGACACTTTCCAGGGTTAATTTTGACGTCCGGTAGCGGTGTTTATATCCACTGGCCGTTTTGCCTGGCCAAGTGCCCCTATTGCGATTTTAATTCCCATGTTCATGATAGCATCGACCATGATGTGTGGCAGGAGCGCTACCTACGGAGCATTGATCATTATGCCGCGTTGTTGCCGGGCCGGCGCATTTCATCGATTTATTTCGGCGGCGGCACGCCCTCGCTGATGAAGCCGCAAACGGTGGCGGCGGTGATCGATCGCATCCAGCAAAAATGGCAGGTCACCAATGATATTGAGATCACATTAGAGGCCAATCCGACCTCGGTCGAGGCGGATAAGTTCCAGGAGTTTAAGGCGGCGGGGGTGAATCGCGTTTCACTCGGCGTGCAGGCTTTGAACGATAACGACCTGAAGTTTCTTGGGCGGCAGCATAATGTCAAAGAAGCGCTGAAAGCGATTGATATTGCAAAAGAAAGCTTTGATCGCTACAGCTTCGATCTGATTTATGCACGGCCCAATCAATCCCTTAAAGACTGGCAGCAAGAGCTTGAAAAAGCATTGCAATATGCCGATGGTCATTTGTCGCTGTATCAACTCACCATAGAGCGCGGCACGGCGTTTTATCAGGATTATGCACGCAAGAAGTTTTCCATTCCGGGGCAAGACCTTGCCGCTGATTTTTACAATCTGACACAGGATATTTTGCAGGCGCACGGCCTTCCGGCCTATGAAGTGTCGAACCATGCGAAGGAGGGGCAAGAGTCGCGGCATAATCTGATTTACTGGAATTACGGCGATTATATCGGCATCGGCCCCGGCGCGCATGGGCGTATTACCATGGAGGGAAAGAAATTCGCCACGCGGGAACACCGCGCCCCAGAAATATGGCTGGAGAGGGTGGGTGAGCATGGTCATGGCGCGCATCCGTTTGAAGAAGTGCCCGCCGGTGATCAGTTCATGGAAGGGTTGATGATGGGGCTGCGGCTGCGCCGCGGTATATCACTTACAGGCCTAGCCGAGAACTGGCGCGATTATATTGACGAAGATCACCTGAAAGAGGCAGTGGCACAGGGCTGGCTGGCTCACGAAAACGATAACAATCTGCGCCCGAGCCGCGAGGGGGTTTTACGCCTAAACGCGCTTATTCCTTATCTTCTTCGTTCGCAGGCGGATCAGGCTGCGTAGATTCGGGCTCCGGTTCGGGCGGATCAGGCTGCGGCTTTGCCCGCTCTCCCGCTTTGGGATCAAACAGCAGCTTGATATCCTGGCCGTTTACCAGCATCTGCCCCTGTGGATTCATTTCAAAATTGAGGATATGGAGGACCTTGCCCGCTTCGCTTTTTTCTTGTTTGGCCATGAGCTGGAGGATTTGCAGTTGCGCCGCCAGTCTTTCAAAATCCTGCGCCGTTTCAATATCGGGATGCTCGGTTTTGCCTGAGATTTTTGCTTTGAGCGCTTCCAGCCCTTCAACCGCCATTTGAATATCGGCGGTGGCGCTGTTGAGGGCGCTGATATCGGCCCTTATTTTTCCGCTCACACCGACCTTATAGATATGATTGCCGAAATGGTTGTCGTCCAAAATGATGGTGGTTCCGGCCTGCGACAAAATCGCGGGTACTTTGAGCATAAAGGAAATCCCGGCCATCTGTTCCATGACACCGCTCAGGCTGTTGCGGCCCAAAGTGGAGATTTGCTTGTAGGGAATGTTGTCGATCTGGATATCAAAATTATTGGAGGTCGGAAAAAGCTCGGCCATCGTATCTTCCTGCTCCAGCGAAAGCTTGAGATCGTCATAGCCAAGGCGCAAATCGATGGTCAGGTTGTCTTCAAGAAATCCGTTGATGCCAAGCCCGACCACAGCCTTGCCGATATGGATCTTTTCCGTGCTTTCTTCTTCTTCATCGCCGGGGCGCGTCATGTCAAAACCGGAGAGGTTGTATTGCATTTTAAACCCGGCACTGGCTTTGCCAAACAGGTCAAGGGCTACACCATAAATGCCGGAGGCTTTGTGACCCTGGCTCTCATTGTTGGCTTCATCGCTGGTTTTGGATAGGGCCAGCAGTTTCCCCCTGTAATCCTGCATGGCAACCGGGTCATAGTTGTTAAGCTCTATTTCGGTGCGGATTTTATCAATAGATACTTTTGTGCCGTTATCACCGCCATTAACGTCGATATTTTCAAGGCTGAAGTTTGCCGGGCCGGACCATTTGCCGTTTTCGTCTTCAGTGAGGTCGTAAATAACTTCCATTTTGGGAATTGTGGTTTGATATCCGCTTTCCATGTTTTCAATGGATATATCGTGATAGCGGGCATCGAGTTTGACAAAATGCCCCATATCTTCATGCCAGATGCCAGCAGAGAGCTGGCTGCCGATATCGATCTGGGTGAGTGTTTCACCGGCTTTGTTAAAAACGCTGATGGGCGTCGGCATGGCGACCGTCATTTTCCATTTCTTGTCTTCTTTATGCGGAATGGCATTGATTGAGATCATGCCGATTTCAACGCGCCGGCCTGCCGGATAGAGAATGGAAATATGGGGCAGGGTAATGGCGTAGTAGTCTTCCGCGGGCTCAACACTCACATCGCCCTGATAGATATATTGCCGGCCTCTGGTTAGTTGTGAGACGTTTTTTTGATAGGAGATGATGTCGCTGAACATCGATTGCAGGTGCTGCGCCCCGTCATCATTAATCTCGGCGGCCTGAGGGGGCGGCGCAAAACCGAGTAAAATGAGGGCAAAAACAGCAATAAAACGGATCATAAAAGGCTCCGGCGATAAACATGGGTAAAAACGGAGCTTATTTAACCAGAAACAGCCCGGGCGGCAAAGGTAAAATCAGCTTTATTTTTAGGGTCTCAGAGCCTAGGATGCGGCTTATTCCGCAATGATGAGGACATTTAAGTGATACTGAATTCGCAGCCCAGTCAGTTTACCCTGAATGATGAAGGTCAGATTTTATGGCAGCAAGATGCCAGCAACCCCGTGCCGGGGGAGGTTGTTGCCGGAATAGTCAAGGGCCCCGAGATTCTGCGCCCCGATGTTGAATTGGTCGAAGGGGATGCTGTTAAGGGCGAGGACAAAACTGCGCTCACGGACTTCCTGCGTTCCTGGCTGCACACACATATTGATACGGTTTTGGAGCCTTTGGTCGCGTTAAAGGCGGAAGGCCCCGAAGGTCCGGTTCAGGAAATTGCCGCACAGCTTTTTGAAGCGATGGGTATTTTGCCGCGTGAAAATCTGGAAAGCCTGATTGCGCAGCTCGACCAGGAAACGCGCCGCGATTTGCGAGCCAAAAAAATTAAGCTTGGTCCGGTTCTGGTTTTTCTTCCCGATTTGAACAAGCCGGCGGCGGTGCGCATGCGTGGACTTTTGTGGTGCTTGTGGAATGACAAGCCTTTGCCAGCCAAAGTGCCGTCTGATGGTATGGTTTCTTTTAAGATGGAAGATAAAGATGCGGATGCTGTCTTTCACCGTGTGATTGGCTATCCGATTTATGGGCCGCGTTCGATCCGCATTGATATGCTGGACCGGGTGATTAACGCTGTTTACGATGGGGCCAAGGACGGGAAATTCAAAGCCAAACATGAAATGGCGGAATGGCTGGGCTCATCAATAGAGGACCTGTATCTGGTTCTGGAGGCGATGGGGCATAAGAAAATATCTGACCCCGCGGATCAGCAGGAAGAAGCCAAGGAAAAGGCCGAGGGAGAGGCAAGCGAAAAAACAGAAAAGCCGAAACCCGAAGAAAAACCGGAGTTGGCTACATTCCGTCTGAAAAAAGGCAAGGCGTTTGAGGCGGAAAAACCTGCTGCTGCAAAAAAGCCGGAGCGCAAAAAAGATTTCAAAAAGCCATCTCAAAAGCCAGTTAAAAAGAAAGCGCCCAAAAAAGAGCCGCGGATTATGCAGGCCGGAGCGCCGGAAAACCCGGAAGATTCTCCTTTTGCGATTTTGGGTCAGCTTAAAGCCAAGTCAGACGGAAAATAAAATGCGCGCTCTTGTCCTGCTTATGGTTTTTCTAGTTTTCACTTTCCCTTTTAAAGCGCAGGCGGCGGAGTTTTCAGGCTCCTACCTGGTCCAGATGTGTGCCAGCGACAAAGAGGGAAAAGAAATTATACCCGGCGGTCATATTGCCTGTCAGGCTTATATTTCCGGTGTTGTCGACTATCATATCCTGATCCGCTCGCTCGGCACTGCACCGAGTGTTGATTTTTGCATTCCTGAAAACACCAGTCTCTATGATTTGCAAAAAAAGGTGTTTGTCTATCTTTTGCGCCATAAAGAAGAGCATGGCGGATTTGTTGCGGCCCCGGCAGTGTCGCTGGCGCTGTTTGAATCTTATCCGTGCAAAAAGAAGTAGCTAAAACCCGTTCATAATATAACCCAAAACAAGAACCTGCGGCACAGTTACCAGCGGCAGGAGCAGGGCAATTTTCCAGCTTTTGGTGAATTCACGGATGACCAGCATTTCGGTGTAATCGGTGGCCACGCCCGCCATCAGGAAGGCAAAGCCGTTACCCGGTGCATTGGCCCGCGTCACCAGTTCCGAAGCGATGGGGGCGGAGCCTTCCGAGCAGACCTCGATGATTGTCGTGGCGACGAGCGTGAGGAGCAGGCCAACAAGAGTGGGGCCGAACCAGTCAGAAAAAATATCGGTCGGAACAAAACTGCGGATGGCGGCGGCGATAATAACGCCAAAAAGAAGCCATTTGATAATCATTTTGGATTCTTTTAAGCCGCTCAGCCCGACATCTTTAAAAAACTGCCCGGATGGTTTAAATGTTGAGAGGCGCTTTTTGGCGTCTTGTTTCAGGTTAAAGTCATCGGACGTTTTTGGCTGCGTATGCGGGTTATCCGGCAGCTTTCCTGCTTTTGTCAGCGCCATATAAACCATACCGGTCAAAATAGCGATCAGTGCCGAACCGGCAATATAAATCAGCGTCCATTTTAATCCAATCAGGGCAAACAAAATAATGGTCAGGGATAACGAATTCCACGGGCTGGCGATCAGGAACGTCATGACCTGTGCTAGTGAGGCCCCGCGCTCATACAGTTTTGCACCGATCATCAAAATGCCATGAGAACATAAATCAAGAAACAGCCCGGCAATCGCAGCGCGGATAATGCCGCCAAAAGTATCGCCACGGCCCAAAATGGCGCTAAAATACTCGCGTGGGATTTTGCTCATAAAGCCGACGAAAATTATGCCCAGCACAATGCCCCACCACATGCGACTTAACAGCTCGATGACAGCACGGGAAAAATCCGGAACATAGGGGATTTCCAGACCAGAAAAATATAAAATCAAAGTCGAAGCAATAACCAACAGGCTGCCGTGGAGAATAGGATCAAATCCTGTTTTCTTATGCTTATGTTCTGATTCTTTGTGGCAGCAGTTTTCGGTCATTGTCGTGCCTTTTTCATGGTCATCCCCATTTTGCGGGATTACAGCATTACATTGGCATTGCGAAATTGCAAATGGCTCGCAAAGTGGTATCCTCTAATGTATGTCGGATTTCCCACAGCGTATTGTTTATGTCGATGATGACCAGCAAATGAGGCAGCTGGTTCGGGACTCGCTTGAGAGCGGGGAAGATGAGAGCATTCTTGTGACCTGTGGTGGCGGGCAGGAGCTTATCGCGCGCTTTAGGGAGTTGCAGCCCGACCTTATTATCCTCGATGTCATCATGCCGGATATGGACGGGCTTGAGGTTATAAAAACGCTTAGCGAAGACCCGGATAAGAAAGATGTTCCCATTGTCCTTCTGACCGGTAAAACAAAACTGACCATGGAGAATGATTATAAGGCGCTTGGGGCGATTGGTATTATTCACAAACCCTTCGATGCGCTCGAATTTCCAACTATGATTAAGGCGATCTGGATGGCACGGTCTAACGCTGACCTACCTTAAAACTCTCGCTCAATTGTAAAGGATACGATGTCATCGAGCAGAGCGCGGAGTTCGTGGTCCGGCGCTTCGGCCAGAGCAAGCCGCGCTTTTTCGCCGTAGTCTCGGGCCAGAACCATGCTAAGTTCTATGGCATTGTGATGGGCCATTATTTCCTGCGCCTGTTTGAGATCTGATTTTTTCTGGTTTTTATCGCTCAGCGTGCGCTGCCAGAATTGTTTTTCCTTGGCATCGGCGTTTTGGAGCGCAAATAAAACCGGCGCGGTCATTTTTCCTTCGCGGAAATCATCGCCTACAGTTTTACCAATTTTTTCCTGCCCGCCCGCATAATCAAGCGCGTCATCGATAATCTGAAATGCAATGCCGAGATTAAGCCCGTATTCTGCCATGGCCCGCGCGGCGTCGTGATTTTGGCCGCCGATAATTGGCCCGACTTCGCAGGCGGCGGCAAACAGCGCAGCCGTTTTGGCTTTGATCACTTCGAGATAATCATCAAGGCTGGTTTCAATGTTGCCGGTGGTTGAAAGCTGTAGTACCTCACCCTGCGCGATAATCGCGGCGGCATCGGACAAGATGCGCAGGATATCGAGCGAGCCGTCTTTCACCATCAATTGAAAGGAGCGCGAAAACAGGAAGTCACCGACCAGCACACTGGCTTGGTTGCCGAAGACGAGATTGGCGGCATCCTGCCCGCGCCGTTCATCGCTTTCATCAACGACATCGTCATGGAGCAAGGTGGCGGTATGAATAAATTCGACGGAAGCGGCAAGGCGGTGGGCGCGCTCCATCTCTCCGCCGTATAGTTGTGTGCAGGCCAAGGTTAGCAAAGGCCGGATACGCTTGCCGCCCGCGGCAATCAGATAGCTGGCCAGTTGCGGGATCAGAGGCACTTTAGAATCCATGTTTTCCAGGATCAAGGCATTGACCTGCTTCATATCCTCTTCCAAAAGGGCCGAAAGGCTCTCAAGGGGATTGGCAGAGCCAGCGGGCTCTTCTTTTCTGGCTGTATTTGTGGTCATAATGGACTTTAAGCAGTTTTGAGGGATTCCCGCAAGCTTCTTCACCCTGTCGTCTTGCGCCTAATTGCTGGGCTTTTTAACCTGCGGCTTGTTCGGTTTGTCCGGCGCTTTCGGCTTGCTGACATTGATGGATTTCATCGAGCTGCCGTTTTCCTTGTTCTGGCGGTATTGCTCGATAATTCCAGCTAAGCCGGTTTGCCTTTGTGGCCGCGGCTCTTCTGCCTGAGGTTCTTTTGCTGTTTCTTCTGTGGCCGGTTCATCATCATCATGTTGACCGGCGGCTAGAGCCTTGTATTTTTTCCAGACTTTCGAGGCGGGCGGTTCTTCGTCCTCTACCTGCTCGGGCTCTTCGGTTTTCACTTCGATGCTTCTGAGCTGGCCGCTTTCCTTTTTATGGCTCTGGCCCATGGCCGTATAAGACAGCCCCGAACGCGGCTTGTCGGCGGCCAGCACTGCGTCAAATGACAGGGCCAGCACAGCTATGAGAATAAGGAGCTTTGTAATCTTCATTGGATTTCCTAGTATCACCCCATGGTAAGTGAAAATCTATCCATACGCCAGATTGATGACGGCGACATTGAGGCGCTTTGGGCTCTGATCGAGCAATTGGGCTATGCCAAGGATGTGGATTATTTCGAGCACAGCCTGGCCCGGCAAAAAGAGGGCAAGCGTTTGGTCTTGATTGCTGCGCTGGATGGCCGGGATGCGGGCTATTGTATTCTCAACTGGGAGCCGAAATACGCAGCCTTCAAAAAGCTCGGCATTCCCGAGGTGCAGGATATCAATGTTCTGCATGATTTGCGCCGTCAGGGGATCGGCAGCGCCCTGATTCGCCATTGCGAAAATCTGGCGCGGGATAAGGGCTATGAGCAAATAGGCATTGGCGTTGGCGTCGATGGCTCTTATGGAGCGGCACAAAAACTCTATATCAAGCTCGGCTATGTGCCCGATGGAAACGGGGTCAGCTATGACCGCAAACAGCTCTCTTACGGGGAATTTCGCCCGATTGACGATAATTTATGCCTGATGATGGTGAAAAGCCTATAAGCCGTTATTCTGAAGGGCTTGCCCTGAAGAATCTTCCCAATTCATGAGATCCTTCACTTCGTTCAGGATGACAGCATTTATTGCTTTTAATATGAGCGTTAAATATGCTAAATCCTTTAGTGCATAAGGCGTTGCAAAGAGTTTGGGAGAGCATTGAATGAGCAAGTGGGTCTATAGTTTCGGCGCCGATCACAATGAGGGCGACGCATCCATGCGCAACCTTCTGGGCGGCAAGGGCTCTAATCTGGCGGAAATGGCCTCGCTGAGCCTGCCGGTACCGCCGGGATTTACCATCACCACGGAAGTTTGCACCCATTACTACGACAATGGCGAATCCTACCCCAAAGAGCTGACTGATCAGGTTGAAGCGGCTCTGGGTCAAATCGAACAATCCATGAGTATGAAATTCGGCGATGCCGATAATCCGTTGCTGGTGTCTGTCCGCTCGGGCGCGCGGGTGTCGATGCCGGGCATGATGGATACGGTGCTTAACCTGGGCCTGAATGATGAAACCGTCGCAGGACTGGCCAAGCAGTCGGGCGATGCACGTTTTGCCTGGGATTCATACCGCCGCTTTATCCAGATGTATGGCGATGTTGTGCTGGGCGTCGATCATCACGAATTTGAAGATGTGATCGATACGCATAAGCGCGACAATGCGATCACGCAGGATACTGACATCACCGCCGAGGGCTGGCAGGAAATTGTCGGCGAATATAAACGCCTCGTCGAAGCCGATATTGGCAAGCCGTTCCCAACAGACCCGAAAGAGCAGCTTTGGGGCGCGATCGGTGCGGTGTTCAGCTCGTGGATGGTGCCGCGCGCGGTGACATACAGAAAGATTCACGAAATCCCCGGGAACTGGGGCACGGCCGTTAACGTGCAATCCATGGTCTTTGGCAATATGGGGCAGGATTGTTCAACCGGCGTGGCGTTTACGCGCGATCCGTCAACGGGCGAAAATTATTTCTACGGCGAATATCTGATCAATGCGCAGGGCGAAGATGTTGTTGCCGGTATCCGCACGCCGCAATCGCTCACGAAATATGGCCGCGAACGCGAGGGTAGCGATTTGCCCTCGATGGAAGAGACTATGCCGGAAGTGTTTGCCCAGCTTGATGATGTGCGCACAAAGTTAGAGACGCATTATTGCGATGTGCAGGATCTGGAGTTCACTGTGCAAAAGGGCAAGCTGTTTATGCTCCAGACCCGCTCGGGAAAACGCACCGCCAAAGCCGCGCTCAAGATTGCCGTTGATATGGTCGAAGAGGGGCTGATCACGCAGGAAGAAGCGTTGCTGCGCATCGATCCGCAAAGCCTGGATCAGCTTTTGCATCCGACGCTCGACCCGGATGCCGAGAAGAATATAATTGCCAAGGGACTGCCCGCTTCCCCCGGTGCGGCCAGCGGCACGATTGTGTTCACGGCTGATGAAGCCGAAACCAAAAGTCATGCGGGGCAGAGCGTTATTCTCTGCCGTCAGGAAACCAGCCCCGAAGATATTCACGGCATGTATGCGGCGGCGGGTATTTTGACCTCGCGCGGCGGCATGACATCACACGCCGCTGTTGTTGCGCGCGGCATGGGCAAGCCTTGTGTCGCCGGGGCAGGAGAGCTGCATATCGATGCCAAATCGCGCATGATCCGCGTTGGCGATCATACGATTAAAGAAGGCGATACGCTGACCATTGATGGCTCGACCGGAGAAGTGATTATGGGTGCGGTCGCCACCATTCAGCCGGAAATGTCCGGCGATTTCTCTACGCTGATGGCATGGGCGGATGAGCGCCGCCGTATGAAAGTGCGCACCAATGCTGAAACGCCGCTGGATGCCAAAACGGCTGTTGATTTTGGTGCCGAAGGGGTTGGGCTGTGCCGCACCGAGCATATGTTCTTTGAGCCTTCACGGATTCAAAATGTGCGCGAGATGATTTTCGCGACAACGGAAAAAGATCGCCGCGCGGCGCTGGAAAAATTGCTGCCCGAACAGCGCGCCGATTTTGCCGAGCTGTTTAAAATTATGGCCGGCCTGCCGATTACCATTCGTCTGCTGGACCCGCCGCTGCATGAATTTTTGCCGCATGAAGAAGCCGATATCGATCAGTTCGCGGCAACGGCCGATATCGATCCGGAAAAAGTCCGCCGCCGCCTGGATGACCTGAAAGAAATGAACCCTATGCTGGGTCATCGTGGTTGTAGGCTTGGTATTACCTATCCCGAGATTTACGAGATGCAGGCGCGCGCTATTTTTGAAGGGGCGATTGAAGCGGCCGAAAAATCCGATGAGAGCGTCGAGCTGGAGATTATGATTCCGCTGGTGGCCACACGCAAAGAGCTGGCTATGATGCGCGAGGTTGTCGAGAGTGCCGCCGAAGCCGTCTTTGCAGAGAAAAGCAAAAAAGTCGACTATATCGTCGGCACCATGATCGAGCTGCCGCGCGCGGCTTTGACCGCCGGTGATATCGCTGAAGTCGCCGATTTCTTTAGTTTCGGTACCAATGATTTGACGCAGACAGCTTTGGGAATGAGCCGCGATGACGCCTCGAGCTTCCTGCCGGCCTATGTTGGCCACGGTATTTTTGAGCGCGACCCGTTTGCCACACTGGATACGCAAGGTGTTGGTGAGCTGATTGAAATTGCGGTGAAGCGCGGCCGTGAAACCAATGCGAAGATCAAGCTCGGCATTTGCGGTGAGCATGGTGGCGATCCGTCTTCTATCGCTTTTTGTGAGAAGGTTGGGCTCGATTACGTGTCCTGTTCGCCCTACCGTGTGCCGATTGCCAGGCTGGCCGCGGCGCAGGCTGCAATTAAGGAGGGGCAGGAGAAGACCGTCCCTTTTCAGGATAAAAAAGGCCAAAAACTTGCCGCAGCAGAATAAGACAGAGAAGGAATCGCTATGACAGACAAAGACCCCAAAGACGATAACAAGACCTTCGATATGTACCATATCTTCAGCCGCTGGGATTTGATGTTGGCAGTAGCGTTTATTGTCGGGCTGCTGGTTTATATTTTGTATCTGGTGTTTTCAAAAGCGCCGGTGGCTTAAGTCTCTCTAACCAACGCCAATCCGATATCACCGCAGGTGGAGCGTAGCTCGGCTTTGTCAGGCAGGGCATTAAGCTGTACAGTTTGAAGATGCTTCTTTCCTAGACCTCTGTGATGCATGCGGGCGGTGAGTTCCTGGCCGACATAGCAGCCCTTTTCATAGGAAACGCCATTCCATTTTTCGATATGCGCTTCGTCGAGCGTTGATTTTTCTACCACCATGTCGCGGCTGCCGTCCGGGATGCCAAGCTCTATGCGGCGGCGGTCCCATTGCTCGAACGGCTTTTCGGGCAGATCAGGTTTTTCAAAGCTGCGAAAGCCCATATCCGGATGGCGGGGATCAAAATAACCCGGAGCGTTTTGCTCCCCGAATATCACATAGACGGGCACGTTCTCTTCCACCGATATCTGCACATCGGCCCGCAGGCGGTATTTGTTCAGCCGTTCATATAAATCCTGCGCCCTTTCACCGCCTTCACATTCTAGAAGGGTAAAACCATCACCTTCGCTGACAAAAAAATCATGCAGGAATTTCCCCTGCGGCGTCAGCAGACAGGCATAAAGCGCCTCTCCCGGCTTTAGGGCGTTCATGTCATTGGTGATGAGTCCCTGCAGGAAATCGTGGCGATCCGGGCCTTCAAGATGGATAAGGCCGCGGCCGCTAAGGCTTGTATAATATTTGTCATCCGTCATATAGTGCCGCTCATGAATATTTTGTTTATTACAGCCAGCCGTATTGGCGATGCCGTGCTTTCGACGGGCCTGCTTGATTATATGGCGCAAAAATACCCCGATGCCAAGGTGACAATTGTTTGCGGCCCGCTGGCTGCGAGTCTTTTTGAGGGCTACCCGCTGTTACAGGAGATTATCCCGCTGAAAAAACGCAAGTATAACGCCCATTGGGCAGGGCTTTGGCGAAAGGTGGTCGGCACGCACTGGGATATTGTGGTGGATTTAAGAAATTCCGCCGTGTCGCGTGGGGTCAGGGCCGGGCAGCGTTTTATCTTCGGCTCTCATATTGATAAGGCTCTGCATAAGGTGGAGCAAAACGCAGCGGTGATGAAGCTGAGTGAGGTTCCGCCCCCGAAGCTTTGGTTCACAAAAGAGCAGCAGGATAAGGCAGAAGAATTTATGTTTTCCCCATTGGCGTCATCCCGGCGCAGGCCGGGATCTTCAGGCTCTGAAGAACAAGATCCCGGCCTGCGCCGGGATGACGGTATGTATCTAGATGACGGTTTGATTTTAGCTGTTGGTCCCACTGCCAACTGGGCGGCGAAGACCTGGCCGGCGGAGCGCTTTATTGCGGTCGTGGAGGCGTTAACGGCTCTGGATGGTATTTTACCGCAGGCGCGCGTGGCTGTGTTTGCGGCTGCCGGAGAGGAAGAGGGCGCGTATAAAGTTCTGGGCTCCGTCCCTTCAGCGCGGCGCATCGATATGATCGCCAAAACCGATCCCGGCACGGCGGCGGCGGCGTTATCACAGTGTGATTTTTATATCGGCAATGATTCCGGCCTGATGCATATGGCGGCAGCTGTGGGCACACCGACAATAGGACTATTCGGGCCGAGCTATCCGGCGATTTACAGACCCTGGGGCGCTATGGCCGATTATGCCGCCACGCCCGAGAGCTTTGATGAATTGATTGATTATGAAGGCTATGAGCCGAAAACCGCGCCCTGCCTGATGGAATCCCTAACGGTTGAGGTGGTTTTGAACAAAATTAATGCGTTTTATAAGGATAGCAAGGCAAGCGCTGCTTGACATTGCCAAGCGTTATGTAATATAAAATTTCTTGTAATAAAGTACAATAACTGAGGAATGTTAATGTCAGAGGTCGTTAATACTGTTTCGAATACCTTCATTCGTGATCTCACGGAGGGAGAGCTAGAATAGTACACCTGGTTTGCAAGAAATTTTCGTGATCAGAGTTTTGAACGGAAAAGCATGGCCGAAGGTGCGTTTTGGAATGCCATCGTAAATTTATGTATAGATGACCGTGTGCGACGCAATAAAGACAACCGCCGGTTGGAAGTTATGTACCGTACGGGCACAGATCCTGATGCTGAGGTCGAGTCAGAAGACGGAACTCTTTCCCAAAATTCTGGAAGTAGTAAAAATGACTTAAGGGCTTATATTGGTGGTTTTACGGATGGGGAGTTAAAAGATTACTTATCCTTTTCAAGCGACAATTGTGATCAGCGACTGGAACTGGAACACATGGGTTACGCAGCGTTTTGGAATGCCATCGTAAACTTATGTGTTGATGAACGGGATTGCCGCAAAAAAAATAAAGCTCTCGAAGATGCCCGCCTCTTGGACGAAGAAACCAGTCGCTTGGAAGATGCGTATCGCATGCCCTCGAAACACGAAGGTGAAATACTGCCCCCGGATCTATAGCCTAAATCTACTGATTAAAATCGTCGGCTTCTCTGGCGCTTTGCGTTTTGGTTTCGCTGACGTCCATCATTCTACCTGACTCTGTATAGTGATCGCGGGTGGCGACATGGTGGCTGAGGTAATTCAGTTGTGCTTTTTCCGCCACATCAAAAGGCACATATTTTATGCGTTCCCAGCCACCGGTGAGCATGCAGCTGTCGAAATCATGGTAATCGCCATGTTCGGCCAGCAACGCGCCGTCACGCTCCGGCGTATCCCAGTCATCAGCGCTCAGATCATGCGCCGGGTCAAGGATGCGGCCATGGGAATCGGTTGGAATGGCACTTGTGATTGAACCCAGTCGTTCCAGCTCGCGCAATTCAACCACACATCTTGCGATATCACGGTTGAGAATTTGCTGTGCCTTCGGGCCGCGTATATAGGCGGCTGATGACGCGCTGACCCTTTGCCAGTACTGGCTCTCTCCGATTTCCGGTTTGGAAGCGGAGGAACAGGCGGGCAGGGCCAAAGTGGCAAGAACACCGAGAGTGAGAGAAAAGCGCATGAAAGTAACCAAGGCTTGGTTGGACACATATTACAGAAGAATCATAGCAAGGCGGGGCTTCTGGCTCAATGCAGATTTACGGGGTTTGCTGATCCATCCACCATGTTTCCAGCACCATGCCATATAAAGGCGTGTTGGCAGGGCGCTGTACTGGGTGCCAATAAGCAACATAATCCTTGCCGGCGTAATAAAGCGGGATCATGTAATGGCCGTGGGTGAGGATGCGATCCAACGCGTGGACATGGGCAACGAGGCTGTTTCTGTCTCTGGTCGAGGCGATGGACAGAGAAATGGAATCAACGGCCTCGCTACAAATTCCGGCAAAGTTCCAGCGGGCGGGCTCTTTGCCCGCTTCGCAGCCCCAGAACAGAACTTGCTCTGTTCCCGGTGAGAGCGAAGACAGCCAGTGATACAGCGTCATATCGAAATCATATTCATTAAGGCGGCTGCGATAGGCGGCAGAATCAAGGACGCGGATCAAGACCTTAACTCCCATTTTTTCAAGGGAGCGTTTGAAAGGCAGCGCGATTTTTTCATCTTCCGGTGCGCCGAGAAGAATTTCAAACTCCAGCGCTTTGCCATCTTTCATGCGCTGGCCGTCTTGCACCGCCCAGCCAGCCTCGTTCAGCAAACGGCCCGCCTCACGTTGGTTGGCGCGCAGTTGCTCAGCCGTGGCGGAAACGGGAGCCTTGTAAGCCGGGCCGAAAACCTCCGGGGCCAGCACATCTTTCCAGGGTTGCAGCACGCCAACTTCCATCTGGCCGGGCTCACCGCTGGCGGCCAGTTCGGAATTGGGAAAGAAGCTTTCAATGCGTTTATACTGGCCGTGAAAAAGGTTTTTGTTCATCCATTCAAAATCAAAAAGCAGCGTCAGGGCCTCGCGCACACGAATATCATCGAAAGGTGCTCGCCTTGTGTTGAAAATAAAAGACCGTGCGCGCTCGGGTCGGCCATGGGGCAGGGATTCCATGGCAATTTTTTGCTCCTGAACCGCCGGGACATCATAGGCGCTGGCCCATTTTCCGGCATCCCATTCGCGGCGTAGATCGAGATCACCTGATTTAAAAGCTTCAAAAGCAACCGTATCATCCCGGTAATACTCATAAATTACGTGGTCAAAATTATGGTGTCCAACATTGGTAAGCAGGTCTTTGGCCCAGTAATCGGGATTGCGCTCATAGACGATACGCCGTCCCGGATCGATTTCTGATATTCGATACGGACCGTTCAGCAAAGGCGTCTCAAGTGTTGTGGAATCAAAGCTTTTGCCCTCTTCGATGCGGGCACCCCAGTATTTTTTCGACAGCACCGGCATCATGGCAATAATCATCGCGGTTTCATGGTCATAGCCCTTGCCAAAGACAAAATGAACGGTGCGCTCGCCGCGTATTTCAAAGCTTTCAACAAGCCGGTAGATCTGGCGCATATTTGGCCGTCCATGGTCGCGCAAAGTTTCGAAGGAAAAGATAACGTCTTCGGCGGTAACTGGTGAGCCATCATGAAAGCGCGCTTTTGGATTGATCTGGACGGTAATCGAGGAGCGGTCTTCGGGGACCACCACTTTTTCAGCGATCAACGGGTACATGGTAAACGGCTCGTCCCAGACCCGGGCCATAAGGCGGTCATAAACAAGGTTCAGTCCCTTGGCCGCCTTACCTTTGATGGAATAGGGGTTGAGGGTATCGAAGGTACCGATTTCGGACATGGTCAGCGCGCCGCCTTTTGGTGCGCTCGGATTGGCGTAATCGAGATGGGTGTCCTGCGCGCTATATTTGGGCTTGCCATGCATGGCCAAGCCACCATATTCTTCTGCGCTTGCAGGTTGTGCCGTGATCAGGCAAAGAACAATGAAAACCGTAATATAGCGAGACATAGTCATAGTGATATCAGAGCCGCCCAGACGTTCCAACCCCCTTTTGGATAGGGTTACCCTTGTGCAGGGTGATATTGCCGAACAATATTTGGGCGGTGTTGTTTCGTTGATCCCCCAAAACCTTGAATATCGCGGGGAGGTGAACTCGGCCTTGCTGAAGGCAGCCGGTGAAAAGCTTGATAAATTTATTCTTGAAAATGTTTCTAAGCCCCGGCTCGGCGATGTGTATGCCGTGCCCGGATTTGATTTGCCCTGTGAACATATTTTATTCGGTATTACACCGAACTGGCGCACAGAATTTGACCGTGAGGATAGGCACTTGCTGGTCGTTCTTCGTAAAGCGATAGAGTTGGCTGCGGATATGAATTTACGCACCCTGGCCCTTCCGCCGCTTGCCTCGGGGAAAAACGGTTTTCCCAAACAGCGCGCGGCGCGATTGATCCTGCAGGCCCTTGAAGACCGGCTTAACAATGATTTTGACGAAATCAGGATTGTCTGCCAGGCCGCGCAGACGCTAGAGGTTTTCCGTGACCGCCTCGAATCTATCGGTTGGAGTGGTTAAGCCGCTTTCTTCAGGAAATCCGCATAGCTGGCTTCCGGCCGTGGACCCATGTGACTTATCACTTCGGCCGCAGCCATGACACCGAGCCGCAAAGATTTTTCCAAATCCATGCCTTCGGTAAAGCCGTAAAGGAAACCGGCCGCTAACTGATCACCCGCGCCGGTGGTATCCACCACTTTTTCCACCTTTTCGGATTCAACAAAAGTTTCTTTGCCTTTTGAAACCACCAACGCACCTTTTTCACCACGGGTTAGCACGGCAATTTCACAATTGTCACTAACGGCGCTTTTGGCGTCATCAAAGCTTTCCTGCATGTACAGGGACTTAATTTCATCCTCATTGGCAAACAGGATATCCACATGGTTTTCCACAAGACCCAGGAAATCATGGCGGTGGCGATCGACACAGAACGGGTCCGACAATGTAAGGGCCACGCGGTGGCCGGCATTATGGGCTGCTTCGGCGGCGACGGAAAAAGCCTGTTTGGCTTGTTCACGGTCAAAAAGATAGCCCTCCAGATAGGTTACTTGTGCTGATGCGATTAATTCCTTGTCGATATCGTTCGGGCTGAGCTCTGAGCTGGCACCAAGGTAGGTGTTCATGGTGCGCTCTGCATCCGGTGTGACCAGAATAAGGCAGCTTCCCGTGGCAGGGCCAACGGCCAGAGGCTGGGTATCAAATTGCAGGCCGAGAGAGCGGATATCATGCTGGAAGACTTCGCCCAGCTTATCTTCAGCAACTTTAGCAATCAAAGCGCCTTTGCCGCCAAAAGAAGCCAACCCAGCCATGGTATTGGCTGCCGATCCGCCGGAGGTTTCAATGCCCGGGCCCATAAAGCTGTAAAGCTCTGTGGCACGGTATTCGTCAATCAGGGTCATAGCGCCCTTTTCCATGTCGAAATCTTTCTTTTGTTCGGCAAGGAATTCTTCGGTTGTATGAGAAATAACATCAACGAGGGCATTTCCGACGGCGACGACGCCTAGCGTGGGTTCTGACATTTTTTTATCCATTTCTTGTTTGATTCGATCGACTGTGATTTATCTCTATAGAAAAATGCAAGGAAGGCCAAGCCTGTGGCAGCGAAAGCCAAAAAAAATATTAAAGAAAATGTTGTCGATCATGCACTTGCACTCGCGGTCGAGCAGGGCTGGGAGCGTGTTACCCTGCGCAGTGTTGCAGAAAAAACAGGCTTAAGCCTGGCCGAACTCCATGAGCATTTTGAGGATAAGACCGATATTCTGGTCACATTAGGGCGGATGATAGACCGGCAGGTATTGGATAATATCGGTGACGGCGAGGAGGGGGCATCAAAACGTGACCGCCTTTTTGATGTGCTGATGGAGCGCTATGAGGTCTTGAACAATTATCGTGAAGGCATATGTGCCGTTCTTGATTCTTTTCTGTGCGATCCAAAACAGGCGGTGATTGGCTTGCCGCATCTGGCGCGCTCGATGAGCTGGATGCTGGAGGCCGCCGGGATGGATATGGGCGGAATCAAGGGCGCGGTTAAAGTTGCGGGATTGACCGGGGTCTATCTAAAGGTTCTTAAGACCTGGAAAGAGGATGAAAGCAAGGATTTGGCCAAAACCATGGCGGCGCTGGATAAGGCTCTCGGCCGGATCGAAAAATTTGCCGGGTTTTGCGGGCTTTAATTCTACAACTCGTGCTGCTGCGGATCACCGATATCATTGATGCGCCCGTCAATATCATCCAGAACAGGAAAGGCACTTTGCGCACCTTTCTTACTGCAGGTCAGTGATGCGGCGATCGAGGCACGCTTCATGGCGCGCGGCAGGGGCAACCCGGCCTGCAGGCATGCAGCCAGCGTTCCGCAATAAGAATCCTCAGCGCCCGAATGATCAACCACTTCATCTAAAGCCAGCGCTTCGACAGACCAGCCAACGCCGTCCTTTGTCACAGCCATGCCACCACGTGCGCCAATGGTTATAACGCAGTTTAAATTTCCTTGTTTTGCCAGGCCTTCAGCCATTTTAAGGGCCTTGTCATCAACATCCAGCCCCAGCTTTTCGGCCAGCTGGCGCGCTTGTTCCTGGTTCACAACCAGATAATCAAGATGGTCCAGGGCCTTTTGTGTCAAATCGATAGAGGGTGCCAGATTCATCATCGTCTGGGCTTCAGCATGTTTTGCCTTGGCCAGAACCTCCATGTTTTGCTCCGGGCTGGCTTCGGTCTGTAGCAGAATCAGTGCTTTGTCGTTGAGGATTTCTTCCGGTATCTGGTCCGCGGATAATTCGCCATTGGCGCCATTGGCGATAATGCTCTGGGAAAGGCTATGCGCGTCCCTGATCATAAAATTCGTTCCTGTGGCAAGAGACGAATGTGCAACGCCCGCTGTGGAAATGCCTTCATCCCTCAGTTTTTCTAATATATTCTCGCCGAATTCATCATTTCCCGTATGGCCGACAAGGGTGACTTTGGCACCGGAGCGTATGGCGGCCAGAGCCTGATTGGCCGCTTTTCCGCCAGGTTCAATAATATACCCCTCAGCGGCCACCGTTTCATTGGCGGTGGGCAATCTCTCAACGTCGAGATACATATCTACGGAAACAGAACCAAATACGATAATCATAGTAATACCGAGCCAGATGAAATATGTGCAGACAAATGTAACCTCATTTGCTAATCGTTAGCACAGGTTTATACTATGGTATAGGCAATAGCGTAAAATATGTATATCTCGACTTTTGTATAGGGTGCAGGTTTCTAAACGCTTTTAAGAGGGAAAAACAATAGAGATGAATTACACGGCGCATTTTCAAAGCTGTCTTGATGATATTAAAAAAGAAGGCCGCTACAGGGTGTTTGCAACGCTTGAGCGGCTGGCCGGACGTTTTCCGCGGGCGATTTATCATGCGCCGGACGGTAGCAAAAAAGAGGTCACAATCTGGTGCAGCAACGACTACCTCGGTATGGGCCAGCATCCAAAAGTTTTGGCCGCGGCGCATGAGGCGCTTGATAATTCGGGCGCCGGAGCAGGCGGAACGCGTAATATTTCAGGTACCACCCGCTACCATGTCGAACTTGAAGAATCGCTGGCCGATTTGCATCAAAAAGAATCGGCGCTGGTATTTTCCTCCGGCTATGTTGCCAATGAAGGCGCGCTGAGTGTTCTTGGAAAATTATTGCCGAATTGTGTGATCTTGTCTGATTCCCTTAATCACGCCTCGATGATTCACGGCATTAAAGACAGCAAGCAGGAAAAGCTTATCTACCGCCATAACGATGTGGAGCATCTCGAAGAATTGTTAAAATCCATTGACCCGAAACGGCCGAGAATTATTGCCTTTGAATCCGTCTATTCAATGGAAGGCGATATGGCACCTATCAAGGAAATTTGCGAGCTTGCGCAAAAATATAGTGCTCTAACTTATCTTGATGAGGTGCACGGTGTTGGCCTGTACGGCCCGCGCGGCGGCGGCGTCGCGGAAGAGCGCGGTCTGCTGGACCGGGTCGATATCATCGAAGGCACGTTTGGCAAGGCCTATGGCTGTATGGGTGGGTTTATCACTGGTAAGAGCGCGATTGTCGATGCGGTGCGCAGTTTCGCCGCGAGTTTTATTTTTACAACGTCTTTGCCGCCTTCTGTGTTGGCGGCGGCGAAAGCATCGGTTGAGCATTTGAAAGTGTCGGATATCGAGCGTCAGAAGATGCGCCGTAATGTGGCGTTGTTCAAACAGCGGTTGGAGCAGGCGGATCTACCTTATATGCGCGGTGAAAGTCATATCGTGCCGCTGGTGGTGGGGGAGCCGAATTGCTGCCGTGAAGTCTCTGATATTCTGATGCGCGATTACGATATCTATGTCCAGCCGATCAACTACCCGACTGTGCCCAAGGGAACCGAGCGTCTACGGATGACGGCCAGTGCCGCGCATAGTGTAGAGGATGTCGAGCATATGGCCGATGTATTACAGAACCTCTGGGAAACCCATCATCAGTTACGGGCTGTGGCCTAAAGCGCAATAAACAGAATCAGAATTTGTTTACTGCCACTTCCCGATCGCTATCCACTGGATGTGGTAACCCGCTGCATTGTTGCTTGCTGCAAAGGCGCTAAAACCAGTCGTGTTTACAAAATCAAGAGTCCAGACCTGAGCACCATCATTGCCATCAAACGTCGCTGTAACTGTCGGGTTCTCAGAAAATGCTGCCGGAAAAGAAATAGGGATGTTCTGCATGCTATTAGCTGTAGCATGCGTATATACCGTACGGCCCCATGCGATTTGTGTATCGCCGATCCGGATATAGCGGTTGCCTTCTTCAACTGGAACGCCAATGCCACTGGCCACGCCACCAATGCCAGTACCCGCACAGCGTTCAAAGGTTCTGGCGGGCTCGCCGGAGCGCCAATGATCAGTGGTTCCGACAATTATTTTTATCACATCTTTACTGGTGCGATGCACGCCTATTGAGCCGGCCGGCTTCGAATGAAAGGATGAGGAAATATTATCAGGATCAAGCTGGGTAGCAATAAAAGTTGCTACTTCAAAGGGTTCTCCAAATTCCATTTTATATTCACAGTTACCACTGGGGTCAAACGGTGTTGTTGTGTCATCCGTAATGTCTTCCCACGGACCCATGGCCCCACCACCGAATGCCGTCCATCCCGGCACGGCGGGGTCGGCGCCGGTGGGGTTTGCGGCGCAATACTCCATGGCGTCGACAGGGGCGGGCACGTAGCGGGTCGCGCCGACAATCTCGGTTGTACAATTCGCGCCAGTATTTCCGATTTTTACTTCGCCGGCGACATCAAGAGTTGCCTGTGGCGCGGGCCAGTATTGCGTCCCAATCCCTACATTGCCGGTAGGGCCGTGAATAACCAGGCGGTCTACGGTTGCGGAGGGGTCCGTTTCATCACGAATACGAAAACCATCCGGGGCATTGTCGGAATATAACCTCCATTTTCTGTTTTCGTTATCCATTCTAATCGAGGGGCCTTGACCGCCCCCACTCTCTAAATGTAATTGCTCCTCAGGCGCATCGGTCCCAATCCCGACCATGCCGCCATTCAGGCCCATGATGACATTCCCGCCATCATTGTTATTCGTGATGTGCTGTCCCGACGCATCAGTGGCGCGCCACCACTGGTCTTCGTCGCCGCTTGATAATGTGAAGGCGACCGCGTCGTCAAAATAATTGGCGGCCATGCCTGTGCCGTTGCCCATGGTAAAACTTTGCTGCGAGCGGAAAGACGCCGCATTGGTCGTGCGCCAGGCGCAATTGGCATTGTCGCCGGTGGTGCCCGCGCCGCAGGCTGTGCCATTGGCAACGCCTTGCGAGGTGTAGGAACCCGCGCCGTCGCGGCCGTGCGAAACGATAATAAATTCGGCTGTGGTGGTGATGGGGGCTGTCACGGTGGCTTCATCCATCACGGTAATTGCGCCCGGCGGTGTGGCCGCATTGGCCGGTGCGCCCTCGACCACATAAGCCGCGCTCACCGCGTACGTAAAACGGTTCTTGTAAGGGTCTAACATATTCCTTGACGCAATCCCGAGCGTGCTTGTCGGCACCGCGCCGACCAGAACCAGCCCGCCATTGCCCTGAACGATACGCACGCCGTTCACGGTCGTATCGGCGGCCAGCGTGGCCGGACATTGCTCCATCCCGAATGT
>JAJFGU010000007.1 GCA_021775955.1 Alphaproteobacteria bacterium
TCCGACCTTGAATCGACGATAAAAGAGACACAACACGCTCACCCGAATGGCCACGGTGTGCGTGTTCCATTGTGGGACGAAGGCATGGCTACAGGCACAAGAAGTTTCTTTGGCGGCCATTTGGCGTAAGCGTACCCCCCGACCAGCGGCCCCGATGTGCAAGCCATCGGCGGGGGAATGTGAGTGGAAGAAGCGTACGCGTATTAGAGAGTCAAGGACGGCTACGTGGCGCATTCGAGTTTGCCCAATCACAGAAAACGACGACGGCTGTCGAAGCTCCTTGGCAGGAGCAAGCCACTGGTTGTCGGAATGCTTGAGTGTTTTTGGCAAACGGCGAACGCAGACCCGTCAATTAGGCGAGATGGCATGCTCATCGGATGGTCAATCGAGGACATTGCTGAGTCCGCAGGGTGGGAACGGAAACCAGAAACCTTTGTACGGGCGATACAGTCCGCAGGATTTCTGGACGGCCACCCCGGCTACAAAGATTCAAGTTCTCCAGATGATGGCGACTTGGTCTTTAGCATCCATGATTACGGCGATTGGGCACCAGACTACGTCAAGAGGCGGTGGGCAAGGCAAGAACAACTTGCTGGGGGTCCGCAGAGGGATGCGTTGTCAACAAAGGAGTTACGTCAGTTTTGTCCGGACAATGTCCAGACATGTCCAGACTGTGACCGGACATGTCTGGACCACACAAAGCAAAGCAAAGCAAAGAAACCCTCACGGGTTTCTGCTCGGGCTTCGCCTCGCGGTCAGCCCCGGAAACGCGATGAAATTTGGGACGCGGTGTGCGCAGAGTTCGGCTTTGACAGCACCGCTATGCCCGACAGCGTGCGAAAACGCATCGGGAAGGTTGTTCGCGACCTTAAGGCGTACAAGGCGACCGCCAGGGACGTGAAAACCAGGGCAGGTCGGTATCGGGCCAAGTGGCCGGAAATGGACTGCACGCCGGAAGCACTCGTGAAGCATTGGGAGGTTTTCAGGAATGACAACAAGACCCCTAGCAGTGGCGGACGTGTTGCAGCACGGGCGGGAAAGTACAGCGGGCGCTGATCGATGCGTGGAAGTTCGTCGCATTGGCGAGGGTTTTTCGTGGCAACTAGCCGAGGACGTGGCCGTACCACGCGACCCTGCTCTGATCGACCCCGGCTTGCGGAAAGTGATCGGCGGGTGCGTTCGAGGCAACTCGCCCTGGCCACTGGTCATGACTGGCGAAGCAGGCAGCGGAAAAACCTGTGCGGGTCTGTGTATCGCGGACTTCTTTCGCGGCTGGTACACGACGTTCACACACCTCCATGCGAATGTTCTGATGTCAAAGAATGGCGATCTTTGGTGTCGCGGCCCGGCTGGCGTCAGGATTTGGGAGCGTGACCTATGGGACCGCTGGGCAAGTGCGAACATCTGCATACTCGACGAAATCGCCACGAGAAAACCAACGGATTCTCAGTATGACACGCTCAAGATTGCTCTCGACAAGCGTGAAGGCAAGCCACTGGTCGCCATCAGTAATCTAACGATGGAAGAGATTTCGACGGTGTGTGATGACCGAATTGCCTCCCGGCTTGATTGGGGCACACGCCACACTTTGTCCGGCGATCGGAGGGTGCAAGCATGATCGAATTCAAGATACCAATGGTGCCCTCCCCGAAACAATCCTTCCGCATGGGAAAGCGCGGCGGCTATCAGCCAGCACGCATCGCGCAGAACACGAACAACCTGTGCCACCTGATGTTGCAACACCGTCCCGACCCACCGTTGTCCGGCGCGCTCGAACTCGATGTGGTCGTGCAGTACCGATACCGAAAATCTGAGCCGAAGAAAAACCGAAACGCCCCGATTATCAAGCCGAACGGCGCAGACCACGACAACCTGCAAAAGCAGTTGTGTGACGCGATGCAGACCATCGGCTTTTTTGAAAACGGAGACGAACAGATTGCTGTGTCGCACTTTCGCAAGCAGTGGGGCCGACGCGACTGCACGCGCGTCAGGATATCAAGGCACGCGAAACCCTTTGGGGAAGAGGATATGGTATGAACTCAAAAACCTGCCCCGTGTGCGGCAAAACATTTGGCTGCTCTGATAGCCCCGGCTCGCGTCGATGCTGGGCATTTCGCAAATACTGTAGCAATACGTGCTGTATTGCTGCCAACGCGAGGCCGCTCGCTGACCCCGGACCAATGATTTGCGCCGTGTGCGAACAGCCGATAGTCCGCCGCAAAGGGCAGTTGGTCCGCGCGTGGAAGAACATGGTGGTGTGCAGCAGGGAATGTCGGAGCAAGCGCAATGCTCTCGCTCAGAACATGAGACGCTATCGCGAGTGTGGCACACATAAGACGGAACCAGACCCGTCGCCGAGCGAAATACAGGGTATGGCTGCAACGATAAGGAGCGAACGTGATGAGTGATGACACAGGACTGATGCTTCAGGTATTCCAGCAATCGTGCAGCAACTTCGACTGGGTTCTGAACGACTTGCACACGAAATTGGTTACCGAGATCGAGAGTCAACCAACGCTCCGCGACATGTTCGCGAAGGCAATCATTCAAGGGTTCTCGGCCAACCCTAACGTGGATATTTACGATATCAGCGTCACGGAATGGGCATATGCGCGGGCCGACGCCATGCTGGCCGCCCGGTCCAAAACATAAGGCGAGGAAGGTGGAATGCCTGTGGATGAACTACTGAAGACAATCGAACTCACGCCACGGCAGAGGGCGACGCTAGCCGATCACGGGAATGTGTTGATGGTGGATGTGGTGGACTTCGGGAAATGGAAGGGGTTGACGATTGGTCGTCCCGAAATGCACGAGGATCATTTGTTGTGGACGACTGCGAATTCAGGGATGACACGCATTGAATTCCCTTATGGGACACCAGGAACAGAAGTAGAGGTCGAAACCTGGACACCAACCCGCCTTTTTATGGGCAACATATTATACGGAGTTCATCGGATCACACAACACACCCTCGTCGTCGAGTCGGTGGAGTGCGAGCGGATGTCTGATTGGGTCCAAGCCCATGAAGCAGCAGTCAAAATGGATCGTGAACCGTTGTTGGGAATAGCAGAGAAACTTGACGCCTACTGCTTCTTCACCATGCTCGCGGCGGAGGGGGCATGATAGATATGGAACCAGGCAATCAGGTTGTGATTTATAGATGTCATGGTACTGGCGCTCGCGAGGGCAAGGCGTGGCTCGTGCTACGTCTCGATAGACATGCAATCGCGGGAACGGATTGCTATGCCGAGACGTGGCGAGTCAGGTTTCCGGGCGAAGATGTGCAGGTTCTCAGGGTGATTATTGTACCGGATGCGGCGGAGGAAACGAAATGAAGCGGCAAGCGACAATAACGATTTCATATATCTGGGAGTTTGACGACGTGGATTATGAGGGCGACACGGCGGAGGACTTGACAGCGGAGTTGTTTGAGACCGCATCCGAAGGCGAATTGAATGCGTTGAACGTTGTCGATCTTGGACCGCACTCTTGTGATAGCTGGAATATTGAAGTCGAATGAAAAGGAGCCGCCCCGATGACGAGTGAACAGGAAAAACTACTTGACGAGTTGTTGGAAAAAGACTCTGGGCTAACTGGTTGGGAGATGGATTTCATCGACGACATGGACCAGAAGTTTCGCGAGCGACCGTTGTCAGAGAAACAGGCGGATGCACTGCTTCGCGTTTGGGAAAAGGTGATGTGATGGAGCCGAAGAAAGCGTATGCGGTCGTGAACGAAGGTACATGTTTGGTTGTGCGCATGTCGGAGCCAACTGCGGAAGTGCTCGCGGAGAGTTATTTTCCGGGGACGGTCGCAGAGCTGGTTTATGTCGTCCCGTCAGAGATATGGGAAGACATCAAGAATGGTCTATATGACATGTTCGAGGGGCACACGGCTGACCTATCAGGCAGCGATGGAACCGAAGCCCTGTACGGTGCGTGGTGTGCTATACGGAGCCATGGTAATGGATGACCACAAATATCAGAATTTACGCAACAGGATGGCTACGATTGGCCAACTTCCAGATGAAGTGCAAGCCCATGTGCTAGGGCACCTGGTTATCGAATTACTAGACCATTGCAGGGGTATGGAGCGACGCATCAGCAAACTTGAAAGGATTGTAGAAGATGTTGAGTAACCCTATTCCCTGCGCCAGCAAAAAGGTCGAGGCGATGACGGACGACATGCTGGACGAATGCAAACATGTCTTACTCGTCCAAAACGTTGCACTGGGCATCGACGAACAAAAAAATCTGATCGCCGAAATCGACCGCCTGCGGAAAGAAGCTGGCGACGCCGCAAAGGACCACGAAGCTATCATGAAGGGTTGGCGACAAGCGATTAGCCGCGAAGAGCAGATGCAGACACGCAACGTGAAACTGCGTGCATGGGTCGCGAAGTTGGAGAAGGCTGGTCGCCCGGTTGCAGATGCTCTTGATAGCTACATGGATCATGAACACGCATGGTCCACGTTCGACTACGAATGCTCTGAAAACTTGTTCAACACGGCGAAGGATTTCGTGAAAGTCCTCGAAAAGGAAGGCGGTGCGTGATGGAAGTACGGAAGGTGTGGGCTGCAAACTGTGACACTGATGGGAATGCCGAAAGCCTGCCGTTTTTGTTTTTGGCATCTGAAGACGCGGAACACCTGGCCGCGACTTTTGACACGAGACGCAACCCGCGAACTTATCCAGTCGCCGTCGTCCCGTGGGATGTGTGGGAGCATATAGAGCAAGCCCTGAAAAATGTTCGGTGCGGCACATGGAAAGACCTGGTTGACCCTCTGTCGGCAGCGTGGCGCATACTAAACGAAAAGGAATCCGGCGATGAAGACTAAAGCTGTCGCAATCTACATACTGCTTTCAGCAACCGCCATCGCCGAACCATTCATCGGCGTATGGGTCGCTCCGACACTCAACTACGTAAATGGAGAACAATGCAATGACGGCGAATCAAAATGCAAAATCTGGCCAACCGATCACCTCGCGCGAAAGGGAAATAATGGTGGACCGAATATCACCTACCTCGCTTCATTTCACCGAACACGAGCTAGACTTAGCCATGCGGCTGATGCGTTCATTGAGGCAACGATCGGTCGGGGAAGGGATGATAGAGTTGCACTTGTGGGCAAATGGCTCGATGGCTCTATTGCAGTTCGACAATCATACATTGACCAGGATGGGCGACAATGGGCAGACGTACCTTGCCCAGGCGACCGCACCTGGTGGACCCAAACCGTTACGAGGCCGATGATTCGGAC
>JAJFGU010000008.1 GCA_021775955.1 Alphaproteobacteria bacterium
CCAAGGGTATGGCTGTTCGCCATTTAAAGAGGTACGTGAGCTGGGTTCAGAACGTCGTGAGACAGTTCGGTCCCTATCTGCCGTGGGAGTTGGAGTCTTGAGAAGAGCTGCCCTTAGTACGAGAGGACCGGGGTGGACGAATCTCTGGTGTACCGGTTGTTCCGCCAGGAGCACCGCCGGGTAGCTATATTCGGACAGGATAACCGCTGAAAGCATCTAAGCGGGAAGCCCCCTTCAATACCAGGACTCCCTATCAGTGCCGTGGAAGACCACCACGTTGATAGGCTGGATGTGGAAGCTCGGTAACGAGTGAAGCTAACCAGTACTAATTGCACGATTGGCTTGAATTCTACCCGCAATGGATTTTTTCTTTCGAGAAAAACGAAGTTGCAAATACTACGCGCAGCGGTAAATCCGCAGCAAAAAGTTTTGAATGAATTCGTAAGTTTGGTTAGACATTGGAAATTTTCATCATATCCCCTCCGGGGATAATCTCGGCTAATCCGCTTTCGCTACTACGTAGCTTCAGCGTGATAAGCCTCGTTAAAAAAGTGAGTTTTGATGATCTGGTGGTTATTGCAAGAGTGAAACACCCGATCCCATCCCGAACTCGGCCGTGAAACCTCTTAGCGACGATGGTACTTCGTCTTAAGGCGCGGGAGAGTAGTTCGCTGCCAGATCTTCTGAACTCACTTTTATGATATCTTTCAAGTCCGGCCACTTTTTAAGGCGGACTTGTCTCGCTGAAGCCGCGTAGCGGCGAAAGCGGATCAAACCTGTTTACCACACTGTCTTTCTAGGGACGATATATGCGGTTTAGCCAATCCAAACATGTTTACATCTTTTTGGCGCTGCTCATAAACATTCCTACCTTTATAATAATTTTTATTATTGTTGATAGGGGCTGGGCAGGCTTTTTAGAATCTGAAATGCATGAAGCGCTCCCAATAATATTTGTTACGACAGTAATTGTTCTCTTGTTTGCAGATAAAACATTAGAACTAAATAACGATAATGTGACGATTCATCATGCCAAAATTTTTAAAAAAGTAATTAAATTAGATGATATACTTTTTGTAAGGTTAGGTAAAAGTACGGTTAGAAACATCCCAATATCGTTTCTAATTTTTCACACTAGACATGATCCTGAAAAACAAGATGATGTAATTGGTAAAAGAGCAAAAGTTGTTGATTTAAACTTTAGCAAAGAAGATCAAGAGAAAATTTATCAATATTTTGAAGAAAAAGGTTTGTTGGCAACTAGGCAGAGATTTGAATACCTTGTTTCTTGATCGTCAAATGATCTGGTGGTTATAGCGAGAGAGTGAAGCATCCGCTTTCGTCCGTCTTCACTGCGTTGCGACGAGACTGCGGCGCGACAGGCTCGATCCCATCGTACGTCTTTTATAGACGCACTTCCCCGGCTACGATAGAATATATTCCTATAAAATTCCGGTTTTGTCAAGAGGTTTTTTTCAATATTGTCATGAACGGTCATCGCCTGAATTTTGAAAAAATTCTAAGGCGATCCATTTATGAGCTATGGATTCCCCTAGAATTTGTGTGGCACAAATTCAGGGAATGACGAGGGAGAAACTGATTTTCCCCTAAGCCGCTTCCTGTTGCTCATAGCTTTCGCGCATCTGCGCTTCGACCGCTTTCGGGTCGGTGCGGAACGCCTCATACGTTGCCTTTGAAAAATCATCCGGGAAGACATCGTCGCTGCCGTTTTCAATCGCCTTAATCGTTTCCTGTGCGACCTGCTGCGGCGGGAATTTATCCATCTCCAGATCGGCGGCCATATCGGTATCAATCGGGCCGGGATACACGCCCATGACGCGTGTGCCCTGGGACGCCAGCTGTGCGCGGCTATTCAAGATCAGCGATTGCACCGCGTATTTCGAGGCGCAATAGGTCGTAAGCGCCGGCATCGAAACATGGCCGACAATCGAGGACAGTGTGATAATCGTGCCGCCGCCGTTTTGCTTGAGAATAGGCGCAAAAGCCTGAGTCAGCAGAAGCGGGCCGATATAATTGACCTCCATTTCCGCGCGCGCATTTTTGGCGGCGTCTTCGCTGGTCAAATCATCGAAAAACAAAATCCCGGCATTGTTGACAAGGATGGTGGTATCGCCGGCGGCCTTGGCTGCGTTTTGAATATCAAGCGCGTCGGTGACATCGAGCTTGAGCGGGATGAGCTTGTCCGGGTCCTGTGCGGCCATCTCGGCAACGCTATCCAGATCACGCACGCCGAGATAAATTTTGGCCGCTCCGGCTTTAAGAAATTCCTCGACATAGGCCTTGCCGATTCCGCGATTGGCGCCGGTGATGAGAACGACTGAATCTTTGATGTTGGTCATGATTTTATCCTCTTGTGTGAAATTGCATTCTGGACTGAGCTAAGGCGAAAAACAACCATATCAAGGGCCTATGATATGGCTTCGAGAATTTTTGCAACCCGCTCCTGCTGAATTTCGCGATCGTTTTCGCGATCGTTTTCAATGTCCACCATAGCGCGGGCATAATGAATGTCGGCGATCCCGTTCTGCGCGTCCAACCATTCGAGCAGGGCCCGGCCTTCTTGCGTAAACAGCCCGTGTTTGAGACCGTTGGCTTGGGTCGCCGCTTTGCCCTCCGGCGTTTTCGGGCCGGTGGATTGCTCCCAGGGCTTGTTTTGGCGGCATATGGCAGCCTGTTTTTTTACGGCGTTTTTCGCTCCAGCCATTGGAGATTTCGTAATTTTCTTCGGGCATTATATTATGTCCATTCCTTCACTTTGAATCCGGGAGAAAATGCTTTTGGGGCCTCTAAGCCGCAAGGCAAAGCATTGATTCTCCTGTGTTTTGTTCCTCGCTTTTTTGCTATGAAAAATATTTGCATGATTTTTGCCTTCTTTTTTGGTTTGCGTCCTTCTGCTCCATTTTTATTGGCTTGCATGCCCGTTACAGGCAGTTATAATAGGATAATAATCATAAAAAGTCAAGAAAAATTGCGGTTGTCGCTTCAGTTTATCCTTTACAAGTTGTCATAAAGGTTGATATAAGGTCCCGCATGAACAAAAGAAAGAAAAGACACGCGGTTCGGACCAATAAACCCCGTAGCAAGGGCGGGACTCCGCGTGGCAAGGTGGTAGGTCTGGAAAAGGGCCTGAAGGCTTTTGCTCGTATAAATAACGTTCCTTATATTGAAGGTAGGGGGTTCATGCCTGATGCTTCGTCTGACTTGGGCGAACCCAAAACACCCCAGATGTAAAATGTCCTTGACATAACCAATAAAATTTAATATCTTATGTGAAATTTTAAGTAAGGAGATGGATATGGGCGACGAGCCTGAGACAATGAAGATTAAGCTCCAATTTGAAATGCTTTTGCAGGTCCCTGCTAGCGACAGGGCGTTTTGCGAAGAGGTCATTAGTGCCTTTTTAGCCGCTGCAAAAGACAATCATCTAGAGAGTGTAGCAGAGCCGGTAATATTGCGAACGGGTGATGGGTCGGTATGTCCTTACTTTGCTAGCTTTCAATTTAGGCCGGATAACCCGTCTTATAACGACGCTGGCCACGTGCAAAAAGTTCTTTCGGGCGTTGTGCAAGCAGCCAAACGAAAGACCGGTCACACCCCGGTCAGTATAAAGCCATGGCCCACGGGTGAGCTAAAATACGAGATAACAGCTTCGCTTTCTTAATCTAGAAAACTCTGGACAAGTTGGTGGGCTGTGCCTGTAGCAATTGCCGGAGTCCTGCCATCCATATAAAATATACGCAACGAAGCGTTTATATTTAGCGGGAGCCTCCAATGTCATTATATATTTACGATCTTGAAGCCGGGCAGGAAAGCACGGGGGCCAAGGAAAACCTCATCACCGTGACCTCGGCGATGGTAACGATGACGGCGAGTTTTGTCTTTTGTGCGTTTTTTGTCTCAACCGTGCTCAGCGGTTTTACCCAGGGCTGGGCGTTTATGTTCTTTGTCATTGTGCGGACCATGCTGATCGTCGGGGTGATGGTGCTGGCCGCCAGCGCCCTGTCTCATATCTTCGATAGCGCCATTGTCCGCCGGGTCAATGCTGCGGTGCTGGGCATGGTATTGGCGTTTGCGCTCGTGTTTTTTAACCTGTAAATTTTTCTTTACATAATTATATTTTTGCTGCTAAAGTCCTTTCCTTTGAAAGCGACCTGCGCTAGAACGACAATCTTGTGCGGTTTAAGAGGAAAAGGAGAATGAAAAATGGGTGAGAATTTAGAGGATAGGGTGCTGCTTCCGGTGTGGGACCCGGCAAGCCAAAATGCAACACGGGAAGAAAAGCCGCGCAAAGTATGGCGTCCCCGTGAAGGTGACCCTATGTCGCCGGGCCCATTTGGTTCGCTGTTAGTTCCATTAGACGAAGAACAGCATGTTGAGCCGCCAACTCACCCTTAACCCTAAACCGCATCCGTCGGGATATCGGGAATGGCGGTTTTGTCTTTGTCTTTTGCCTTGAGCTCTTTGATGGTTTTGACCATGCGGTTCACATGGGGCAGCACTTCGCGTTCATAGACGAACTTCTTTTCATCGGGCAGACCGGTGGTCAGCGCCGCCATCATCTTATAGGCATCATCATCGATCTGTGAGCGCTCCACTGCCTTATCAATCGCGCTGAGGTCCTGCATATTCAGCTTGTTCATCACATGGTCGAGAATGGTCATGATATCTTTATCAATGCGCGATATCTTTTTCTGGAAATCCTGGCGGGTGATGGTGATGACAGTGGTATCGACCACCGCCTCGTAGCTCATGCTCATCGGCTCATCAACCATCAGGCAGGTTTCGCCGATAATGCGGCCGGGCGTATATTCCGCAACCTCGACTTTCATGTCGCCATCCATCACAAAAGCGCGGAGCAACCCGTTCTGGACCATATATGCGCGGGCGTGCTCTTCCCCGGCCTTGATAAAGACTTTGCCGGCATGAATTACATTTCTGTCAAAGACGTCTTCGGCCATAGATATTCTTCCTGAACGGTTTTGATTCTAGGAACCTTTCCTAAGATTAGCAGCTTTATGGCCTTTGTGAAATGGATAGATGCGCCTACATATTCCCGTAAATATTATTTGCACGAGGGTTGCTTGTATTATAATATTCCGTAGAAAGTTGGAGTGCATTTAACAATTTAAAGGAGCATTGTGAGATGGCCGAACAAGGCACAGTCAAATGGTTTAACCCCACCAAGGGATTTGGTTTTATTACGCCGGATGCAGGCGGGAATGATGTGTTTGTGCATATTTCTGCTGTTGAGGCATCGGGCCTGCAGGGCCTGAATGAAGGCCAGAAAGTTGAATACGAGATTACAGAAAGCCGTGGCAAAGAAGCTGCAAGCGATCTGAAAGCCGTCGAGTAGGCATGTCCGCAATCTTCGTCTTTTGGCCTGAAAATAACGTCTTTCTGCGCTTCCGGTGCTCACGTAGGTAGACTACGCTCCGCCCCGGTTCTCGAAAGCCGTCATTTTCAGCACAAAATACTTCAATTGATGACACGCCCTAAAGCATAAACATAGCAAAATCTGCTTTTCTAAAAACGCGCCGTATGGGATTTTCCTACGGTGCGTTTTGTATAGTCTTCCCACTTTAATTTTGCACATCGTTGCTTCGTCGCTACCGTAGGTTTCACTACGCGGCGCTCCTTGCGCCTTGTGCAAAAATAAATTGAAAAGACTATGTTTTTTACATACCGGCGTAGTGAAATTTGCAAAATGGCCGGAGAATCGCTATGATCGGGCTCCACAAAACAAAAGCAATACAAGAACAAGGAGGTTTCCAAATGAAATCCTATGCATCCGCATCCGGCAGCGTCATGTTTGTACCGGAGGAAATAGAAAGAACGATCCCACAGGTTTGCGAACGCAGTTCAAATGACAATGATGGGGAAGGCGAGGTTCAGATCGGGTAGAATCTGATCTTGGTCAGAGCCGGACATCATCCCAAATCGTCATCGCCTGAATTCGTATAACGAATTCTAGGGCGATCCATTGTATTAAGGGTGGATTCCCTTAGAATTTTGGTAGGCAAAAATTCAGGGAATGACGATATGAGATGTCTGATTTTTAACCAAAATAGCTATATTTATGCATTGCACCGCAGCACGAAAAGCCGGCCCAGACACTATTTTTGGCCGGTTTTTTATTGCAAAATCCACGGAAGTCTGCCATTTTCTGCGCAGATATTTCCATGACCCTTAAAGGAGGCCGATATGGTAAAGCTTGTCGAAACCGCAACGGAATTTGAACTCTCCCCGACACTCGAGGCCAATGAGATGGTCAAGCAGAGGCGAGAGCGTGGCGAACAGGTGCTGCATATGGGCTTTGGCGAGTCACCGTTCCCTGTGCCCGAGCGTTTGAAAAAAGCTTTAAGTGAGTCTGCGCATCGCAAGGAATATCTGCCGACAGGCGGCCTGCCGGAATTGCGCGAGACGATTGCGGCGTATTACAAGGATAAGATCGGCCTGGATACCGACAAGTTCGATGTGATTGTCGCGCCGGGCAGCAAGCTGATTTTATACTCCCTGCAAATGGCGATTGAAGGCGATCTTTTGATGCCGGTGCCGAGCTGGGTCAGCTATGCGCCGCAGGCGAAGATGCTGCGCACCGCTGTGATTAAAGTGCCCACGCGTTTGGATGATGAGGGCTATTATATCGACCCCGATACGCTGCGCGCTACAATCGAAACGGCGCGTAGCGAAGGCAAGAATCCAAGCAAGATTATTCTCAACTACCCAAGCAATCCGACCGGTCTGACGATGACCGAAGAAAACCTCAAAGAGGTGGCGCAGGTTTGTGTTGACGAGGACATCCTGATTATCTCGGACGAGATTTACGGCTTTGTTGCCTTTGACGGCAATTACCGCACGATTGCCAAATACGCACCGAGCCATACGGCGATTACCACCGGCCTGTCGAAGCATCTCTCGCTCGGCGGCTGGCGTTTTGGCATTGGCTTTATTCCCAAGTCGGTGGATGGGCTGAACAAGCTGCTCAACAATATCGCCAGTGAAACCTGGTCCTGTGTGCCGGCGCCGATGCAACAAGCGGTGATCGAGGCCTATAAGGGTCATCAGGATATCGAAGACCATATCCAGGCCTGCACCGATATTCATAAATGCATGAATATTTACATCTCGAACGGTTTGCGTGGTCATGGCATTGAAAACCCGCTGGTCCAGGGCAGCTTTTACAATTACCCGAATTTTGAGTCTTTCCGTGACGGTCTGGCAAAAATGGGCATCACCACGTCGAAAGAACTGGCGGCGCATCTGATGAAAACCTATGGGTTGGCTTCTTTGCCCGGCACGGCGTTTGGCGAAGATCCTGAAACGCTGTGTCTGCGTTTGTCCGGTTGCGATTATGACGGCACGACGGCGCTGAGCGCTTATCAGGGCGGTGAGACTTTGGACGAGGCGTTTATCGAGAAATACGCGCCGCGTGTGAAAGCGCAAGTAGAGGCGTTCGGTGATTTTGTCGCCAAAGCGAGCCAGTCCGAAGCGGCTTAAAATTTTCCATCCCGTCATCGCCTGAATTTGCAGCGGCAAATTCTAGGGCGATCCAGATGTTATGAGTGGATTCCCCTAGAATTTTCGTGGACGAAAATTCGGAGAATGACGGTGGGTAAAGGCTCCTCGAAATGACAATGAGTGTTATCGCTACGGCTTTGGAATGCGACCCGTGTCAATGGCCTCTTGTGTACAAGGTGAAATGGTCTGGGCCATTCTTTTGGCCAACTCATTGCCCACAGCTGTAATTCTTGCAGAGTCATTGTTTGCTTGATGGGCAGGCCAAGCGCCTGTGAGAGGTTTTAGATCTAAATCCCAGTCATGTTCAGGCATAATTTCCTCCTTCTTTATTTGGTCATTAGAGATAGCTGTATTTTTAAATTATGTCAATAAAAATTATAAGTAGGCTAAAGTAACCCCCTCACCCGCCTCTTAATCACCGGCACCACATCTTCCTCAAACCACGGGTTTTTGCGCAGCCAGATATTGTTGCGCGGGCTGGGGTGTGGCAGCGGAATGACATTCGGCGCATAATTCTTCCAGGCCTTCACGGTTTCGGTGAGGTTCTTTTCCTGATTGCCCTTGAGGTGCCAGTTATGGGCGTATTGGCCGATGACCAGCGTGAGTTCGACGCCCGGCATTTGCGCCAGCAGCTTTTCGCGCCAGTGCTCCGCACATTCCGGGCGCGGCGGCAGATCGCCCGATTTGCCGGTGCCGGGATAGCAAAACCCCATGGGGAGTATGCCTAGCTTTGGCGAATTGTAGAATGTATCACGGCTTACGCCCATCCAGTCGCGCAATCTGTCACCGCTGGGGTCGTTAAACGGGATGCCGGTTTCATGGACTTTGCGACCAGGTGCCTGGCCAACGATCAGGACTTTTGCTTCTTGCCGCGCAACGAATACCGGCCGCGGGCCAAGCGGGAGGTGCGCCTCGCAAATACGGCAGGCTTTGATTTCGTTAACAAGGGTATTGAATTTCTTTTCCGCCATGGGAGTATTATTAGAGATAAAGCAGGTATGACGGCAATGTTATTTTTATGGGTCCAAAAATTAAGGGCGCACCTTATATCTGGTACGCCCTTATGTCTTTTTGCAGGTCGTTTTAATGCTATAAAGAAAGGCTAAAGGGCGAAACATCATATGGCGTTATCGTATTACCCTTCTGGTCAGCGCCCCCCTCGACACTCTCAGCCGCACCTGTTGCTTGTGCCTCTGCATCGGCGGTGCTGGCTGCAGCTTGGTTTTCTATGTGTTTTTTTATTCGAAACAGCAGTGTCTCCATATTCGCATTCTTCCCTGGAGGGATTGAAAAAACGCCTATGCCCGCATCTTCAAGGGCGTCCTTCTTACCTTTTTGGGGCAAGTCGTCAAGTAGATCCATAACACCAACAGCAAGGGTAGGAATCTCTTCATGTATTGCTTGGATTTCATCTATAGCGTTAGAATAAGAAGCTTCACCTATCACCACATCGTAGCCATCTGTACTTCGCTCGTTCTGCAACGCGCCGACATCGTGAACCTGCGTTATAGAATGCCCTGTTCTTTTTGCTTCTTTAATAAACTGAGGAAAAAAATTATCTTGACCCTCAGGCGCGTCATACACATCTGAAAAAAGTAAAATTCTCATTAGAAATTCCTTTCAATTACGCTTATTTTACAAAATCCAACCACGTTTATCATAATATATCCATGCCACCTAACGTTTTGTTCCGCTAAAGAATATAAGCTCTGCTTTGCCTGATAAGAAACCTTTGGCGAGAATGCCCGAATAGAGTAGGGTATGACGCATTAACTTACATCGTCATCCCCGCGGTTCTGCGTAGCAGAACTTAAACGGCGGGGATCCATATGTCAGCGGCAAAGCCGCTGTCTTTTCCGGATCCCGTTCGTGCGAATGCGCTTCGCGCATGCCAACGGGATGACGGGCTAGAGAGAAGGAATAACGCTATGATCATGTTACCGGACTGGGTTGCGCAGGGGCTGGAGTTGCTTGCGACATTATTTATTTTTGCCATTGGCCTCGCGGTTTTTGTCGCAGCAATCTTGTTTGTCATTGATGTCAGCCAGACCAAGGATGCTGTGCGGCGAAATTATCCGGTGGTCGGGCGCTTTCGGTATCTCTTTGAAACTTTGGGTGAGTTTTTCCGCCAGTATTTCTTTGCCATGGACCGCGAGGAAATGCCGTTTAACCGCGCCGAGCGCGAATGGATTCACCGCGCGTCAAAAGGTCATGACAACACGATTGCCTTTGGTTCGACCAAAAGCCTGGCAGCGCCCGGCACCAATATTTTTGTCAATTGCGCCTTTCCCAAGCTGGAAGAAGACGCGGCCTGCACGCTGCCGATGGAAATCGGACCCTATTGCAAAACGCCGTATAAGGCCGGGTCAATCTTTAATGTCTCGGGTATGAGCTATGGCGCGTTGTCGACCCCGGCGGTGCGCGCGCTTTCAAACGGTGCCAAAATGGCCGGGTGCTGGATGAATACCGGGGAGGGTGGGCTCTCGCCTTATCACCTCGAAGGCGGTTGCGATATTGTGTATCAGATTGGTACCGCCAAATACGGCGTGCGTGATGCCAAAGGCAAGCTGAGCGATAAGAAACTCAAAGAGGTCGCCAAGAACAAGCAGGTGCGGATGTTTGAGGTCAAGCTCTCACAGGGCGCCAAGCCCGGTAAGGGCGGGATTTTGCCCGGTGCCAAGGTCACGGCAAAAATTTCAGAAATACGTGGCATCCCCGAAGGCGAAGACTCTATCTCTCCCAACCGCCATCCGGAAATCGATAGCATTGACGATTTGCTCGATTTTATTGCGCGCGTTCGCGACGTGACGGGCAAGCCGGTTGGATTTAAATCGGTGATCGGTGCCTATGGCTGGCTGGAGAAAATGTGTGAGGAAATTCACGTGCGCGGGATTGAAAGCGCGCCGGACTTTATTACCGTCGATAGTGGCGATGGCGGCACCGGCGCCGCGCCGATGCCGTTGATGGATAATGTCGGGCTTGTCTTGAAAGAGTCGCTGCCGATGGTGTCGGATATTTTGCACAAATACGGATTGCGCGATCGCGTGCGCGTGATTGCTTCGGGTAAGCTGATTACGCCGTCCGAAGTAGCCTGGGCGTTATGCGCCGGGGCAGATTTTGTCAATTCGGCGCGCGGCTTTATGTTTTCGCTGGGCTGCATTCAGGCGCTTAAATGCAACAAGAACACGTGTCCTACTGGTATCACCACCCATGACAAGCGGCTGCAAAAGGGGCTGAACCCCGAGGACAAAGCGGTGAAAGTGGCCAGTTACTGCAAGAATATCGTGCATGAGGTCGAGGTCATTGCGCATTCCTGCGGCGTGGCCGAGCCGCGTGAGCTGCGCCGTCATCATGTGCGGGTGGTGCAAAATAACGGACGCTCGCTGCCGATGGATGAGCTGTGCCCGCGGCCTGAACAGGTTAAAAATGCCGTGCAGGATAATACGCCAAAGAGTGGTGATAAGGTCCCGGCCCAGGCTTAGAGAAATATTGTCATTCTGAAAGGCTTGCCTTGAAGAATCTAGATCCTTCAGCGCAGGCGCTTCAGGATGACAGTTAAGGGAAATTGGAGTAAGCAGAAAATGGATAGCGCGCTGATGAGCTGGATTGTTCCCTTTACCTTTATTCCGGGGGTGGCCGCGCTGATCCTGTCGACGTCCAACCGGTTTTTTCATGTCAATGGCCTGATCCGTACATTGGTGAAAGACAGCAAGAAGGGCCATGAGGCGGAGATTGCCAAATTGCTCAGACGTTCGCACTATTTTCACCGCGCGTTGACATCTTTCTATATCGCCATTGGTTGTTTTTCTATTGCGGCCCTGATGGGGGCGCTGCATGAGCGCTGGTTTGCCGGTGATGTGCTGTGTACGCTGGCGGCTGATGGCCTGATTGTAGCCGGGGTGGTGTTTGTGGTGTTCGCGGCGGTGCAGATGATCCTGGAATCCATGCTGTCGTTTCGGATGATCCGGAAAATCGTAGACGGAGAGCTTTAAGCCGCGCGGGCTTTGTCGAGCACGCAGACATTATCAAACCCGAATTCCTTCAGCATTTGCGCGCCGGTATAGCTTCTGACATTGGCGGCGCAGACCAGCGCCAGCATTTTATCTTTCGGCAGGTCGGAGAGTTTCAGCGGCAGGGTGGCCAGCGGAATATTGAGCGCTGCGCGGATCGGGTCGGCTTCGACCTCGTATGGCTCGCGCACATCAATGATGAGGTGATCGGGTTCGAGGTCGCTTCTGCCCAGCAGGGCAACCTCCTCATTTTGTATTTTGGTGGTCTCATACCTCTCGGTTGCGTCCTGTGAGTTTTGCCCGGAGCAGGTCCGGCAAGAGGTATCCTTGCCAAGCTGCAGTTTTTGTATACGAAACGTTTCGAAGTTTAATGACAGGACCGTGCCTGTGGTGACCTCGCCGATCCCGAGGAGGTAGCATAATGTCAGATGGGCCTGGTACAACCCAGCCAGTCCGGCGGCGGTTCCGAGCACGCCCGCCTCGTTGCAATTGCAGGAATTCTGCGGGGTTTCGGGGAACAGACAATTATAACACGCACCGTCTTGTAAATAGCCTGCGAAAATTCCAACCATAGCCTCGAAGCGATTGACGCTGGCTGAAATGAGCGGCGTTTTTGTCTCAACCGACATTTTATTGAGCAATAATTTGGTCTCAAAATTGTCGCTGCCGTCGAGGATAAGGTCGAATTTTGTAAGCTCCTCATTTTGTAATAGCGCTTCTTGCGTTGCTCTTTCAGTCAACGCGGTGACCTCGCAATGCGGGTTGAGGTTTCCTAGATAATCAGCTGCGAGGGTGGCTTTGTTTTGCCCGGTTTCTGACTCTTTATATATGGTTTGGCGGTGGAGATTGGTGGGATCGACGCTATCGTCGTCCATAATTGTGATATAGCCGATCCCGGCACCGGCGAGATAAGGCAGCGCCGCTGCGCCAAGGCCACCCGCGCCAACCATCAAAATATGTGTTTGTTTGAGGTGTTTTTGGCTGGTCGGCGTGATTTCCGGTAGCGCCAGATGCCGCTCATATCGCTGCCATTCCCGTGGTGTGATGCCCTTATCCATTTTGATGCCAAAACGGTTTGTCGATCATCGGCGTGGAGGTGGCGGCTTTTTCCTGCGGTGCGATAATGCCGGACAGATAAGCTTCGCGACCAGCTTGAATCGCTCCCGCAAAGGCTCCGGCCATGGCAGCCGGATCACCGGCTTTGGCAACAGCCGTGTTGAGCAGCACAGCATCAAAGCCCATTTCCATGGCGGCGCTAGCGTGGGATGGCGCACCGATACCGGCATCAACGACCAGGGTTTTATCCGGGAACCTCTCACGCATGGTTTGTAGGGCGAAGGGGTTGTTTAGCCCGCGGCCAGAGCCGATTGGCGCACCCCAGGGCATCAAAATATCGCAGCCCAGATCGACCAGTTTTTCCGCCAGCACGATGTCATCGGTCATGTAAGGAAAGACCTTAAAGTTTTTAGATACGAGACGTTTCGTCGCTTCTAGTAGTAAAAACGGTTCGGGCTGTAGCGTATAATCATCGCCGATGACTTCGAGCTTGATCCAGTTGGTTTCAAAAACCTCGCGTGCCATTTCTGCGGTGGTGATCGCTTCGTCTGCCGAGTGACATCCGGCGGTGTTGGGCAGCACCGGAATGTTAAAGCCTTTGAGGATGTCCCAGAATTTCTGCCCTTTGCCAGCGGCATTTTCCCGGCGCAGGGAAACGGTAATCAGGCCGGGCTTTGAAACCTCAATCGCCCGGCGCAGGACGTCAGGTGAGGGATAGCCTGCGGTTCCCAGAAAGAGCCGCGAAGCAAGGATCGTGTCATCTATAACCAAAGGTTGTGAAGGCATTAAGAACTCCAACGTTTTATTTTACATAACTCAAGCCCTTTTATTTCCCTCTTCGAGGGAAAGGGGTGGGGTGTTTTTCTCTTCCCTTCGCCCTGCGGACTAAGAGGGTAAATACTTTCCAACGTCATTCTGAAGGGCTTTTTTGTCCGCCGAAGCTCTAGCGAAAGCGGGAGCCCTGAAGAATCTCGTTAATTCAAGATGACAGCAGAGCTACCCTCCCTGCATCGGCGCGACGATTTCAATTTCGTCGCCATCATTCAGTTTTGTCGAGCCGTAATTTCCCTTGGCCACGAAAGTACCGCCCACGGCCACGGCGACCAGCATGCCGTCATAGCCTTCCTGCTCCAGCGCGGCTTTTAAATCAAGCGGCGCGGTGAAGCTCTTTTTCACTCCGTTGATAATCAGGATCATGTTTGTTTCCTCTAAATAGATGCATGTATTTGTTGTGCCTGTCTTCGAGATGATCGGCAACACATTCGGCCATTACCGGTGCCAGCAAAAACCCGTGACGGAACAGCCCGTTGCAGCGAATGACATTACGCTCAAGCGTGATGCGCGGCAAGTTATCCGGATAAGCCGGGCGGATGCCGGCTTTCATCTCTAAAACCTTCGTCTCGCCAAAGCTGGGCGAAAGCGAATATAGCGCGCTCATCAGCTCGAGCCCGGAGCGCAGTGTGACGTGATCATCGGCGCTTTCGATATTGGTGGCGCCGATCATGAAAATGTTATTTTCACGCGGCACTATATAGAGGGGGTAGCGCGGATGCATCAGACGGACCGGGCGGGAGAGAGAGAATTCCTTGTTTTCGACAATGAGAATTTCACCTTTGACGCCGCGTAAGTTCTGATCGTCCTGCGCGGCGCCCATGCCGCGGCAATCGATGATGTGGTCGTGGGCAGGGGTAAGGGTTTCCAAATTTACCGCTTCATTCTTAAAGGCCACGCCCTCACCCTGTTTTATTTTACATAATCCAAAAAGAAGAGGTAGGACCGTATGGGGTTGGAGGTGGGCTTCGAGGGGCAGGAAGCAGCCGGTTTGAAAACGATCTGCCAGCTGTGGCTCAAGCTCCGTAACCTTTGCAGCGGGTTCGAATCCTTTTGGGCGCGCCCTTCGTAAATGCTCCATAAAGCGCTCGAGGATGTAGTGATCTTCTTCATGGGCGATGAGGAGGGAGCCATTTTGTGTGACATGACCGGGCAACCATTGTTGCCATAATTTAATCCCAGCCAGCCCGGCCTCAATCCATGCGGGCGGCATATGTTCAATCTCGGCGTAAGGGGCAAGCATGCCACCGGCCATCGCACTGGCATTGTCAGCGGGAAAGCCTTCGTCGGCTATGAGGGGGTCATAAAGCGTGATCTTGTGCCCGGCCTGTGACAGCGTGTAAGCCGCGCTCAGCCCCATGACCCCGGCGCCAAGGATCGCAATGTTTTGAGATTCTGACATTTCGCGATATTGCGGGGCGCGCGATAGTAAGTCAATCCTGTTGATTTCTATGGGGAAAAGAGTCTTAATGCCCTCATTCCGTTTATGAATTTAGAGGTTTTGCCCATGATCCGCGCTTTATTTGTTTGTCTGGTTTTTGCTGTAGCGTTTGGCGCTTCTCCGGCTTTGGCGAAGGGCAAAGTGCAATCAACCAAGGATGTTAATCATCAGGGTTGGTATGAAGTAAAAACCGATAGCGACGAGCCATATTCCCGCTTTAAAAAAATAGAGTGGGTTGATGCCAAGACAGATTGCCAACCCTGTAAATATTTGGTGGTGGAATATAATTTGGTGATGCGTGAAGTTCTCTACTACCGCTACCTCCAAAAAATGTCTGCGGAGTCAAAAAAGCAGCGGGCGAAAGGGTTTGAATATCTCCACGAAGATTACAAAGACAATGTCAAAGAGACGATCAAAAAGAGAAATCTGAGCGAAAGCGAGGCTGCGGAGTATGAATTGGCAGCCGGTGGGCATGCAATGTCGAAGATTTTTGATCTGGCTGAAGGTGAGGCGAACAACGAAAAAAGATATGCCAGGCTTTTGCAGGATGCTGAAAATCGTGCGCAAAAGCTGCGAGAGTTAATTGCTGATTGTGAAAAGCAATGTAAGGACGATGAGGGTGAAAAGACGGATATCAGGATTGGTGGTCAGCCACCGATTAAGGGTTCGGATCCAAAAGACGTGCCGCCACCGTATAAATACAAGGCGCCCGCCTGGTGGAAAGGCCCGTTCGATGAGGTATGCTTTAAATGCGCTAAGCTGGCTAAGGAGCTGAATGAACGTATTCCGCATGAGGTTAAAGTGCGCCAAATTGAAATTGAGCATCTAACGCGGCTCGATAAAAACCGTGCTGTCCCCTATGAGCAGATCGGGCGTAGAAGAACATTAATGAGTGAGCTCGACAAGATTGAAGAGCATTATAAGAAAACGCTCAAGATGTACGAGGATTGCATCAAGACGTGTAAAAAGCCGAAAAAGGTTGGTTGCGTGTTCCCTGAAAGCGATGGTGAAACCGCAATTGCGATCGGGCCGAATGATCAGTTTGGCACGGGTGCAGAATTCAACAACAAGGTCAAAGATCAGGCGCGCGGTCTGGCCGGCGGCTTGTTCGGTGGTGGTAAAAGTGCCGGAGTTGGTTTTGGCGGTGGGCGTAACCGCCGCGATGTGATT
>JAJFGU010000009.1 GCA_021775955.1 Alphaproteobacteria bacterium
ATGTGGTATTCCGAAGAAAATGGCACTTGAGCTGTTTAAGCCGTTTATTTATCACAAGCTGGAAATTTACGGACTTGCCAGCACGGTGAAAGCGGCCAAGCGCATGGTGGAAAAGGAACGTCCCGAGGTTTGGGATATTCTTGAAGAGGTTATCCGCGAACACCCGGTGATGCTCAACCGCGCGCCGACGCTGCACAGGCTTGGAATCCAGGCCTTTGAGCCGGTTCTGATTGAAGGTAAAGCCATTCAGCTTCACCCATTGGTCTGTACGGCTTTTAACGCCGACTTTGATGGTGACCAGATGGCCGTTCACGTGCCGCTGTCGATTGAAGCGCAGCTTGAAGCGCGTTGTCTGATGATGGCGACGAATAACATTCTCTCGCCCGCCAACGGTAAGCCGATTATTGTGCCGACGCAGGATATTATTCTGGGTCTGTATTACATGACGCTTGAGCTGAATGATCAAAAAGGCGAGGGCATGATTTTCCGCGGTGTTGGTGAAATCCAGCATGCGCTGACCGAAGATGTTGTCTCCCTGCATGCCAAAATCAAATGCCGCTATCACAGCATTGATGAAAACGGTGAGCCGATCACGGAGATCGTTGAATCAACGCCGGGCCGTATGCTGCTGTCCGAGCTGTTCCCACGCCACCAGAATGTACCTTTTGCCCTGATCAATCAGCTTCAGACGAAAAAAGAAATTTCGAATGTGATTGATGTGGTCTACCGCCACTGTGGCCAGAAAGAAACGGTTATTTTTGCTGACCGCGTTATGAAGTTAGGCTTCCGTTATGCCTGTATTTCCGGGATTTCCTTTGGTAAGGACGATCTTATTATTCCCGATGCCAAAAAGACTCTGGTGGACACGGCCAATGCGAAAGTTGCCGAGTTTGAACAGCAATACCAGGACGGTCTGATCACCAAAGGTGAAAAATATAACAAGGTTGTCGATATCTGGTCAAAATGTACTGATGACGTTGCCGATGCGATGATGAGCCATATCTCTAATATCGATGAAGGCAATCTGAATTCCGTTTACATGATGGCTCATTCGGGCGCGCGGGGTAGTGCCGCTCAGATCCGTCAGCTCGCCGGGATGCGCGGTCTGATGGCCAAGCCGTCGGGTGAAATCATTGAAACGCCGATTATTTCCAACTTTAAGGAAGGCCTGTCGGTTCTGGAATACTTTAACTCCACGCACGGCGCGCGGAAAGGTCTGGCCGATACGGCGCTGAAGACCGCGAACTCCGGTTATCTGACCCGCCGCCTAGTCGATGTGGCGCAGGATGCCATCATTACTGAGTATGATTGTAAGACCAAAAACGGTGTGACAATCAGAGCCGTCATGAACGGTGCTGATATTGTCGTATCGCTGGCTGAACGTATTCTTGGCCGCTCCTCTTCGCTTGATCTGAAAGATCCGCTTTCGGGCAGTATGATCGTCAAAGCCGGTGAGATTATTGACGAGGTCAAATCTGAAGATATTGAAACCGCCGGTTATGATGAAGTGCTGGTGCGCAGCGTTCTGACCTGTGAAGGGGAAGAACATGGTATTTGTGCGGCCTGTTACGGCCGTGATCTGGCGCGTGGAACATCTGTGAATCTCGGCGAGGCTGTCGGTGTGATGGCGGCTCAGTCGATTGGTGAGCCGGGCACGCAGCTGACCATGCGGACATTCCACATTGGCGGTGCGGCGCAAAAAGGCGCCGAGCGCTCTCATGTCGAGGCCAGCATAGATGCTTCAATAGAAATCCGTCATCAGAATATCGTGCAAAACTCATCCGGGGTTAATATCGTGATGGGGCGTAACACCGAAATTGTTATGAAGGACAAAAATGATGTCGAAAAAGCAACGCACCGCGTTCCTTACGGCGCGCGTCTTCTGGTTGAAGATGGGGCCAAGGTCAAAGCCGGTGACAAAATGGCTGAATGGGACCCGTATACATTGCCGATCCTGACGGAAAAAGACGGTGTGGCGCATTACTTTGATCTGGTTGAGGGTCTTTCTGTTGCCGATCAGACCGATGAAGCCACCGGTATTTCGTCCAAGCGCGTGATTGACTGGCATTCCCAGCCTAAAGGCGGCGACCTTAAGCCCCGGATTTCCCTGCTGGATGCAAAAGGCAAGGTCATCAAGCTGGCCAACGGTCTGCCTGCCAATTACTACATGTCTGTCGGTGCCATTTTGACGGCGGAAAACGGGCAGGAAGTCAAAGCTGGTGACATTATCTCGCGTATCCCGCGCGAGACATCAAAAACAAGGGATATCACCGGTGGTCTGCCGCGTGTGGCTGAATTGTTCGAAGCCCGCATGCCGAAAGACTTTGCCGTGATCTCGGAAATTGATGGCTATATCGAATTTGGCAAGGATTACAAGTCCAAGCGCCGGATTATCGTTAACCCGTCAAACAAGGAAGACGGTGAATCGCGCGAATATCTGATCCCGAAAGGCCGTCATCTGGCCGTGCATGAAGGCGACTTTGTGCGCAAAGGGGATCCGATTCTGGATGGTGCCATGGTGCCGCATGATATTCTTGATGTCCTCGGTGTCGAAGCGCTGGCTCATTATCTGACCAACGAAGTGCAGGATGTTTACCGTCTGCAGGGCGTGAAAATCAATGACAAGCACATTGAAGTGATCGTGCGCCAGATGATGCAGAAAGTGGAAATTATGGCCACAGGCGACACCACCTATCTGGTGGGTGAGCTTGCTGATCGTGAGGAATTCGATGAAGGCGTCCAGAAATATCTGGATGAAGGCAAGCGCCCGGCGGAAGGACGCCCGGTTCTGCAGGGTATTACCAAAGCAAGCCTGCAGACAAAAAGCTTCATCTCGGCGGCTTCTTTCCAGGAAACCACCCGCGTTCTGACCGATGCGGCTGTGAACGGCAAAATTGACCGTCTGCACGGCCTTAAGGAAAACGTTATCGTTGGGCGTTTGATCCCGGCGGGAACTGGCGCTTATGTCAATGATGTCAAGCGTATAGCGGCGGCGCGTGACCAGGTTGCTATGGAGGCCCAGCAGGCGGAAGTAGCGCTGCAGGAAGCTGCCCAGGAGGCCGAACGCGCCGAGCGGGAAGCTGCTTCAAGCCTTGAAATGGCGGCCTTACCGGGTGAGGTGGAGGAAGAGCCACCGGCTTCGGATGATGGCAAGGAAGCTGCCGCCGGATAGAGCTTCTCGACAATTATTGTCTCTTGGCCTGCAAATAGCGGTTTTCTGCGCTTCCGGTTCGCGTGTATGTCTAAATACACTTACGCTTCCGGTTCTCGAAATCCGCTATTTTCGGCGCAAAATACTTCAATTGTCGAAAAGCTCTGGGCTGAACATTAGAGAGGGTCTCTCGGGTCCCTTTTTTATTACACTTTTTTTGAATTAACTACTTGACTTAAAGGGCTCTTAGGCCCTATATTCCGCACCGAATAACATTGGATGGGCTGGCTGTAGACCGCTTTTTACAAGTGAAGAGTGGACTAGACGCAGCTCAGTGTTTTTGTTTTTGAGTCTTCTTCGTGATTCGCCTCTCAGCGTGTTTCGAGCCGAAAGCTCAGTCACCCCATCCTCAAAACATATGGAATAAGAAGGGCTTACGATGCCAACAATTAACCAGTTGATCCGTGCTCCACGGAAAAAGGTTGTGAAAGCAAAGAAGAACCGGGCGCTGAAAAGCAACCCGCAGCGCCGTGGCGTGTGTACCCGCGTGTATACCACCACGCCGAAGAAACCGAATTCCGCTTTGCGGAAAGTTGCCAAGGTCCGTCTTACCACGGGCCTTGAGGTTATTTGCTATATCCCCGGTGAAGGCCACAATCTGCAGGAGCACGCTGTTGTGCTGGTGCGTGGCGGCCGTGTGAAAGATTTGCCCGGTGTGCGCTACACGATTATTCGCGGCACGCTGGATACCCAAGGGGTTAAGGATAGAAAACAATCGCGCTCTCGTTACGGCACGAAGAGACCTAAGTAAGGAATAAGAAATGTCACGTAGACACAGAGCAGAAAAACGCGAAATCCTCCCTGACCCGAAATTCGGTGATCTGGTGCTGTCGAAATTCATCAACAATGCGATGATCCACGGCAAGAAATCCACGGCTGAAGGCATCGTTTACGGCGCGATTGAAATCCTTGAGAAAAAGGGCCTCAATGAAAGCAAAAAAGAAGAGGGCAGCGAAGAAGGCGAAAAAGATTCCGGCAGCAGCGATGCGATTTCTGCCAAAAGCATAGGCCTTCGTTTGTTCCATGACGCCTTAAAAAACACCCGTCCGAAGCTGGAAGTGCGCTCTCGTCGCGTTGGTGGTGCGACCTATCAGGTGCCGGTCGAGGTAAGCAATACGCGCTCTATGGCGCTGGCGATCCGCTGGGTGATTGAAGCAGCGCGCAAACGCTCGGAAAACACAATGGTTGAACGTCTGGCCGGTGAGCTTATGGATGCCGCCAATGATCGCGGCAATGCCACGAAGAAGCGCGACGACACACATAAAATGGCCGAAGCCAATAAAGCTTTCGCGCATTATCGCTGGTAAGAAAGAACAAGAAATGACACGCGAGCATCCGATAGAGAGATACAGAAACTTTGGCATCATGGCCCATATTGATGCCGGGAAAACCACGGCTACGGAACGGATTCTGTTTTACTCGGGTAAGTCTCATAAAATCGGTGAGGTGCATGATGGTGCCGCAACGATGGACTGGATGGAGCAGGAGCAAGAGCGCGGCATTACAATTACCTCTGCGGCAACAACAACCTTCTGGGAAGGTCCTGCACATGGTTCTGCCCCGGGCGAAACATTCCGCCTGAACATCATTGATACACCAGGCCACGTTGACTTCACGATTGAAGTGGAGCGTTCATTGCGCGTTCTTGATGGTGCGATTGCTGTGTTTGATGCCAATGCCGGCGTTGAGCCGCAAACCGAAACAGTTTGGCGTCAGGCTGATAAATATTCTGTGCCGCGCATGTGTTTTGTCAACAAAATGGACAAAATCGGCGCTGATTTCTACAACACCGTTGATATGATTATTGACCGTCTTGGCGCGGTGCCATTGGTTATCCAGCTCCCTATCGGTGCCGAAAACGATTTCGCCGGAAATGTTGATTTGGTAAAAATGAAAGCGATCGTCTGGGATGGCGAGGCGCTGGGTGCGAGCTTTAAAGAAGAAGACATTCCGGCTGACCTTGCTGACAAGGCTGCCGAATACCGTGAGAAACTGGTTGAACTGGCCGTAGAGCACGATGATGCGGCAATGGAAGCCTATCTCGATGGCACTGAGCCCGATGAAGCGACGCTCAAGGCCTGCATTCGCAAGGGCACGGTTGCCGGAGCGTTTGTGCCGGTTTTGTGTGGCTCTGCTTTCAAAAACAAAGGTGTGCAGCCTCTATTGGATGCTGTTGTTGATTTCCTGCCAAACCCGCTTGATATTGGTGAAGTGAAGGGTAAGAAGATTGATAGCGACGAAGACGATTCCCGCCCACCCGAAGATGATGCTCCTTTCTCTGCTCTTGCCTTTAAAATTATGAACGATCCTTTTGTTGGCTCCCTGACATTTGCGCGTATTTATTCCGGTTCGATTGAGTCCGGCTCTTATGTGCAAAATTCGGTCAAAGACAAGCGCGAGCGCGTGGGCCGGATGCTGCTGATGCACTCGAACAACCGCGAAGAGATCAATGCCGCCCATGCTGGCGATATTGTGGCGTTTGTTGGCATGAAGGATACAACGACCGGCGATACATTATGTGCGCAGGACAAACCGATTGTTCTCGAGCGTATGGAATTTCCCGATCCGGTGATTGAAATCGCCGTTGAGCCGAAAACCAAGGCTGACCAGGAGAAAATGTCACAGGCGCTGCAACGTTTGGCTGCCGAAGATCCGTCCTTCCGCGTTTCTGTTGATCATGAAAGTGGTCAGACCATCATTAAAGGGATGGGCGAGCTGCATCTGGATATTCTGGTTGACCGTATGAAGCGTGAATTTAAGGTTGAGGCCAATATCGGCGCGCCGCAGGTTGCTTACCGTGAGACGATTACTAAGGTTGCCGAAGTTGACTACACTCACAAGAAACAAACCGGCGGTAGCGGTCAGTTCGCGCGTATGACGGTGATTTTCGAGCCGGGCGAGCCGGGCAGTGGCTTTGTCTTTGAAAGCAAAATTGTTGGTGGGAATATTCCAAAAGAATACATTCCCGGTGTTGAAAAAGGGATCACGCAAGCCAAGGAAACCGGTATTGTTGCCGGCTTCCCGGTTCTTGATTTTAAAGTGAGCCTGGTTGACGGCTCTTACCATGATGTTGACTCGTCCGTGATGGCGTTTGAGATTGCCGCCAAGGCTGCCTTTAAAGAGGCTGTTGCCAAAGCCGGTCCGCAATTGCTTGAGCCGATGATGAAGGTCGAAGTGGTCACGCCGGAAGAATATATGGGTGATATCATTGGTGATCTGAACTCCCGCCGTGGTCAGGTCAATTCCATGGAAGATCGCGGTAACGCAAAGGTTATAACGGCGCTGGTGCCGCTGGCCAATATGTTTGGCTACATTAATACGCTGCGCTCGATGTCACAGGGCCGCGCGAACTACACGATGCAATTCGACCACTACGAGCCGGTACCGGCCGCGGTCGCACAGGAAGTAAAAGAAAGCCTCGGGGCTTAGTTAATTTTTTAGAAGGAGAAGAAAGATGTCGAAGGAAAAATTTGAACGTAACAAGCCGCATTGCAACATTGGCACAATTGGTCATGTTGATCATGGCAAGACGACGCTGACGGCGGCGATTGCCAAGAAATACGGCGCTGGCGAGAGCGTGGACGCGATCGACAAGGCTCCG
>JAJFGU010000010.1 GCA_021775955.1 Alphaproteobacteria bacterium
GTCCAACCCCTTGTGGCTCAGACATATTGGGGTCTCCCATTATTGACAATAGATCAGTAAAGAATATTAGTCAAGAGATTATATTAGAAACAAATTGTAAAGAATAGACACTAAAACGTCGGCCATTAAGTCGTGAAGTAAAAATGGCATGTATAGATTTATGCTGTAAGTATGGCGTGTTCCACAAAAGTTTAAGGGAAATAGGCAGTGAGTTGGGAGGTTTGATGGTAGGGGGGTATGAGCCAAGTGAGAAGAAGATTGAAGGAAAAGTTACAGGTAGATAAGGAACTGAAAAGTAAGTATAATCACTGTTTAAAATTACTAAATAATGAATGATCGATAAATAAGTTGTACATTATTTGTCAATAAATCAGGTTTGACCCTACTCATCTCTGATTAAATCGTTGCTTAATAATTAACTATAAATTGATTTTACACTTAAATATAACAAAAAAAACAATTTAGAAAAATGAACAAACTAGCTAATAATGAGATAGCCATATACGAAACTGATGATGGACAAATAAAAATAAGTGTTTTATTTGATAAGGATAATTTTTGGCTTACTCAAAAGCTCATGGCAGAGCTTTTTGAATGTAGTGTAGATAATATTTCTTTGCATCTGAAAAATATTTTTAAAGAGAAAGAGTTAGATAGAAAAGCAGTTGTCGAGGAATACTCGGCAACTGCTTCTGATGGTAAAAAATACAAAACAAAACATTATTCCCTTGAGGCAATAATTTCCGTTGGATATCGTATAAATACCACTCGTGGAACACAATTTAGGGTTTGGGCGACCGACAAACTAAAAAGTTATATTTTTAAGGGTTTTGCTTTAGACAAAGATCGATTTATTAAAGGTAGTAGATTCGATGCTCGATTTTTTGATGAATTACTCGAAGAGATAAGAGAAATTCGGGCAAGCGAAAGAATGGTCTATCAAAAAATAACTGATATATACACCACATCTATAGATTATTCAGTTGATACTTTAGAAACAGAACGTTTTTTTGCAACAGTTCAAAACAAGCTCCATTTTGCAATAACAGGCCATACTGCAGCAGAAATAATCGCTTCCAGAGCTGATAATACAAAAGAAAGTATGGGGCTAACCACTTGGAGAAAAGCACCAAAAGGTAAAATCTACAAAAACGATGTTGTTATTGCAAAAAATTATTTACAAAAAGAAGAAATTAAAAAATTAAATCATATAGTGGATATGTACCTTGATTATGCCGAATTTCAGGCCAGCAAAGGCAAACCAATGTATATGAAAGATTGGACGAATAAATTAAATGCTTTCCTACAATTCAACGAGGAGGAAATCCTAAACAACCAAGGAAAAATATCCCGTGTTGTGGCAGCCGAACTCGCCATTAAAGAATATGAATCTTTTAGGGTGAAACAAGATAAAAACTTTGTTTCAGATTTCGACAAAATCGTTAACCAACTAAAAAAGAATGAATAAATTTGAGATAATGAAGGAGTACAAGAAAACAAATGGTATTAAATGCAAACAAAATCATGGGACAGGCCTCTGTAAATCTTTTGGTTAAAGTCGTGAACATTATTTATTTCAAAACCTGTTTTGTTCTTTCTGAATAACATAGCTAAGATTGTATACGATTCTGATATTTTCTTAGTTTTTTACGATTTCAAAAACTAATTTGAGTTGAGGAACAAAATTGGACAGAACGTTTATTCTTGTTTCTACATCCTTTGACAATTATCATAAAAATCATTTGCAATCACTGCCATATTTTGTTATTTGTTTTAGATTACTAAAATGCTTTAAGGTAAATGACAATTATAAACTATTAAAAATCTAAAGGACTTTTAGTATCTTTTGTTGTAAGGCTTTTGATAGCATGCGTATAAATTGAACTAAAATCACAGCCATTTTCTGAAATTATTATATTCTTTAATGGGAACACCTTCATTAACAAGTATAAGATCAAACTTGACATTAATTTCTTTAGGAATGTTCAAAACAATAATCTTTGGAATAAAAGGCCTAAAAAGTTTAGAATTTCATCATTAAGGATAACAACCGCTGAAAAGGTTGTTATCCTTGGTGATTTTGTCTGTTTTAGGTTACAAAATCAACATATTTAAAACCGGATAAGTGATTTTCGGAGTTATAAGGAACCGGTAAACCACTTGTTAGATACAGACGCGGAAAAATTTTAATAAGAAATAGACACTGTTTTCAAATACCTATAACCATAAGTTTGGTCTGCATTAGAAAGACGTGCTTCTCAACATTATATTGATATATGTAAAGTAACAAATTTTAGAGTAGACTAACTTATTAACATTTTAAAGCTTCAACTGTTTCTGTAATAGAAATACTAATGTTATGATTCAACCTAAATCACCACAAGTATTTGTCTCTTATTCTTGGGACTCTCAGCCACATAAAGAATGGGTTATAAAGCTGGTAGATGATTTAATCACCAAGCAAGGTGTTGATGTCATCTTTGATCAATATGACCTTGGGATAGGCGAAAGTATTACCCACTTTATGAAACGAAGTATTTTAGATGTTGATCGTGTCATTCTTGTTTGTACTGAACGATACACGGAGAAAGCCGATAAAAATGTTGGTGGTGTTGGATTTGAAGAGTCCATTATAGCAACTGATATTTTAGGTGACTCGAATACGGACAAGTTCATACCCATTGTGCGAAACAACACAGGTCGAAGAATACCTGCTACGCTCGGGACTAGACTTTATATTGATTTCACAAAAGACAATGAATATGACTACAGACTTGAAGATCTAGGGCGGGCGATACACAAAGCTCCCAAGAAAAAGAAGCCTAATATCACAAAGAACCCTTATGCAAAGGTTTCAATAGAAGATACTATAACTAATGAAATAACGAAACGGCATGGAAACAAGGAAATATGTAAACACAATCTGATAGTTCCAAAAATGATTAAAATTTCTGCGGGTAGCTTTCTAATGGGGAGCAATATTAAACATGATAATGATAAAGAGAGACCTGTACATAAGGTAATTATCTCCAGAGAATTAAAATTCATGAAATACCCCGTAACTTTTGATGAATATGATGCTTTTGTAAAAGCCACGGGTCGAGAATTACCGGATGATGAGGAATGGACAAGAGGCAATAGACCGGTGATTAATGTATCCTTTCATGATGCTCAAGCATTTGCTAAGTGGATAAGTGCGCAAATTGGTGAAGTATATAGACTACCAACCGAAGCTGAATGGGAGTACGCCTGTAGAGCAGGTACACAAACCGAATATAGTTGGGGCGATAAACCAAATAAAAAAAAAGCTCATTACTACACTTGGCTGTCTAAAATGAAAACTTTACCTGTAGGCAGTAGAGCCCCTAACCTGTGGGGATTGTACGATATGCATGGCAATGTGTATGAATGGGTACAAGATTGGTATGGCCCTTACTCAGCAAAAGAACAAATAGACCCAACAGGCCCTAATAATGGGCAAGACCGGAGTGTTCGTGGAGGTTCGTGGTTGAGCTATCCAAAATATACACGTTCAGCACGCCGAGCGTCCTGGTTACCAGATAAAAAAGCAAGCACTTTAGGCTTTCGTTTGGTTCAAAGTTAAACGTAAATCATGGGGCAGATGACTGTAAATCTTATACATAGCACAATTTTTCTAACAAACTTATACAGCCGACCACAAAAAGCGCGGCGGCTGATTCGTGCGTTGGAAGAGGCAAAAGTTCAGAGAATATCACGGTATATAATCACCATATATTTATTGCAATAAATTCTGGATTGCGTTGGTAATGGATCGTATGATAGAATGGGATTACACTTTAAAGCTTACTTTTAAAGGATAAAATGAAACAAAAATCAGAATTAATAATTTACACAGCGCCTGACGGCACAACAAAACTTCAAGTAGAATTAGAAGATGATACCGTTTGGCTTAACCAAGACCAAATGGCAATGCTTTTTGGCAAAGCGAAGTCCACCATAAATGAACATATTAAAAATATTTATGCTGAAAATGAATTGGATAAAAGCCAAACATTAAAGAAATTCGGAATTTCCGAATTTCAACAAAAAACACCAAATTATTACAACCTTGATGTCATAATTTCAGTTGGTTACAGAGTAAAATCCATACAAGGCACAAAATTTAGACAGTGGGCGACCAAAAGGATTCATGAGTACATTGTAAAGGGTTTTACAATGGATGATGATCGTTTGAAACAGGAAGGAGCAAGGTCAAGATATTTCGAAGAACTACTGCAAAGAGTTCGGGATATTAGAAGCAGTGAAAGGAATTTTTACCAGAAAGTCACTGATATTTACGCAACCAGCATTGATTATAAAAACGATGACAAATTGACAAAAGAGTTTTTTGCAACAGTGCAAAATAAAATGCACTATGCCATCCATGGTCAAACTGCCGCTGAGATGATAAATAAAAGAGTCGATGCTGAAAAACCATTTTTAGGGCTTACCAACTTCAAAGGCGAATACATAACCAAGAGAGATATTGGAGTTGCTAAAAATTATCTTTCAGAAGAAGAGCTTAAACAATTAAACCTTATAGTATCAATGTATCTTGATTTTGCTGAACTACAGGCAATAAACGGCAGGTTAATGAAAATGCACGATTGGATACAAAAATTAGATGATTTTCTAAAAGTAAGTGAAAAAGAACTTCTAACAAATGCAGGAAAAATCAGCCATCAAAAAGCAATTGAGAAAGCAAAAATAGAATATGAGAAATATAGAAAGGCAGAGGATAAAAAGTATGTCTCTGATTTTGATCGTGAAATAAAAAAACTATTGAAGAAAAATGATAAAAACAGATAACAATTTGTAGAGCCTGACATTTTTCGATATGCCCCTAAATACAGGAAAACTCAATCATTGGAAGAGACAAAAAAGTAGAAACGATTAACAAATGGAAAGAGATGCGTTTTCAGTAACAGATTACTAAAAAGATGGTATTTATCATAAAACCAATTGAAATTGAAACAAAATAGTAGCAATCAAAATGATATTCCAGGTTGAAAAGCAAAAGCATTGTTTTCTCTGGTAGTCAATGTTCTTTGAGTTTCGCGTTTCCAACAAGCCGCTAAAGCCGACCCTCAAGTTTTGCCGGTTTTTTGTTCGTTTTTTAAGTATTCGTAATTATTTTATTTTGCCGCTTCGGGCGGCTTACCGCAACGTTAG